>NZ_JBICSP010000016.1:179784-221755 GCF_043197135.1 Actinoplanes sp. NPDC049265
GTACTGGTGGCGGGCTGGCCTGGTGGCGGGCTGGCCTGGTGGCGGGCTGGCCTGGTGGCGGGCTGGCCTGGTGGCGGGCTGGCCTGGTGGCGGGCTGGCCTGGTGGCGGGCTGATCTGGTGGCGGGCTGATCTGGTGGCGGGCTGGCCTGGCGGCGGGCTGGCCTGGCGGGGGCTGAGTTGGCGCGGCGGGTTTGGTGTACGGCTCGCCGGGATAGCCTCTCGCGGTGGATGTGCGGAGCGATCGGGTTGCCGGGGTACTGGTCGGTGCGGCGTGTGGGGACGCGTTGGGGGTGCCGTACGAGTTCGGCACCCGGGCGCTGGACGGCGAACCGCTGATGTTCGGCGGTGGGCTGGGTGACTACGCGCCGGGGGAATACAGCGACGACACCCAGATGGCGGTCTGCATCGCCGAGGTGGCGGCGACCGGTGCCGACCTGCGAGAGGCGCACGGGCTCGACCTGGTCGCCTCGAAGTTCCTGCGCTGGCGGGCCGAGGGCGCCACCGACATCGGGGTGCAGACCCGGCGGGTGCTCGACGCGGTCCGCGGCCGGGACACGGTCGGCTTGGGCGCGGCGATGACCCGGGCCGCCGCCGAGTTGCACGCCGAGACCGGGCGGTCGGCGGGCAACGGTTCGCTGATGCGGACCGGACCGGTCGCCCTCCGATACCTCGACGACCCGGCCGGGATGATGGAGGCGGCCCGGGCGGTCAGCGAGCTCACCCACCTCGATCCGCTGGCCGGCGAGGCGTGTGTGATCTGGTGCGAGGCGGTGCGCCAGGCCGTGCTGCACGGGACCTTCGACGGGGTACGGGCCGGTGTCGACCTGCTGCCGGCCGAGCGGCGGGCGCAGTGGTCCGGCTGGCTCGACGAAGCCGAGCGGCATGCCCCGGCGCATTTCCCGAACAACGGATTCGTGGTGACCGCGCTGCAGGCGGCCTGGTCAGCGATCGTCCGGACGCCCGAGGACGATCACTTCCGCCGGGCGGCGTCGGCGGCGGTCCACGCGGGCAACGACACCGACACGATCGCTGCCATCGCGGGGGCGTTGCTGGGCGCGCGCTGGGGCATGTCGGGTATTCCGCAGGAGTGGCTCAAGGTGGTGCATGGCTGGGACGGCTACCGCGCGTCCGAGCTGGCGCGGCTCGCCCTGCGCGTCGCGGGCTGACAACCTGCCGCCTGGGTGGCCCGATCTTCGTCTCTTCGGTCGATGTTCGCGCGGAAGGCCTGTCGGACGCACGATTTGTCCACAGGGCGTCGGCGGGAAGGGCGGCCGGTCGTTAGCGTGGGCGCATGTTCGACGGAGATGACCTGGACGCCGCGGAGCAACGGGTGGATGACTGGCAGGCCGGGCTGGAGCAGCGGGCGGCTGAGGCGCGTGAGATGGCGTCTCGGCTGGCCGAGTTGTCGGCTTCGGCGCGGAGTGAGGACAAGCTGGTCACGGTCACTGTGGACGCGACCGGGGTGACGGGGCTGGAGCTGGCCGAGGGCATCCGTAAGCAACCGGCGGCGGACACCGCGGCGGCCATTCTCGCCACGATCCGGGCGGCGCGGGGGAAGCTGACCGAAGCCGTGACGGTGGTCGCGGAGGAGACGGTCGGTGCCGACTCCGAGACCGGCCAGGCCGTGATCGCCTCGTATGCGAAGCGCAATGGCTGACCAGTTCGGGGTGCGGCCCGGTGACCTGGTGGCGCACGCCGCGACGGTGGAGGAGATCGCGGGGCGGGTCGACACGGCGGCACAGGCCGGTGCGGCCACGCGGGCGGGGAACGAGGCGTACGGGAAGCTCTGCGTGATGGTGCCCATGTTGCTCAACGTCTTGCAGGACAGGCTGGTCGACGGCATTGGGGCGGCGGCGGAGTCGTTGCGGGGCACCGGTTCGCGGTTGCGGGTGACGGCCGCCGACTACGAGGCTGCGGACGAGGACAACGCTTCAGGGGTGCGGTCGGCCGGCAGTTGATCGCGGTCGCTTCTGGCGGGGCAGGCTTTCGTGTCGGCCTGTGGTCTACGCGGATCGAGCGGCATCACTCGGCGTGGTTGTCATATGTAGCGTCTGAGAGCAATTTTTAAGTTTGTTTGCGTGACCGAATTTGATTGCCTTGGGGGTGATCTTGAGGAGTGCCATAGTGGGCTTGGAAATGCGCTGTGTCAGCAATACGACAGCGGGCTTGGTGATCGCCGGGGGGAGTGAAGGGTGGCGATGAAGGCTTGATCACCGTCCACTGTGGGTGATCGAGTGGGCGTGATCTTTGCGAGGTGGAAGCATTGTTGCAGCACAGAGTTGTGGTGGGGCTTTGTTTGCATGGTGGACACCGCTGTGAAATATGGGTGCGGTTGGATGAACCTCCTCGGAGGAATAGCGAAGCCGGCATGCAACTTGCATGTGCGGTTCGCCGTGCAAGTTGCATGTTTCGCGAGCTCCGAGCGCTGCTGGTCCAGTGTCGCAACAGCGGATTGAGCGATCGACTGGATTTCATTCATGGGCGTTTTTGGGAAGCGTGAACTTCCCTCTTCCAGTCGATCACCGGAGGTGGAACTCTTCTAGCCAGCAGTAGCGCCAGCGACACGGACGGTGGTGGTGCGGAATGCGTCCAGACGTTCTGGTCGGTCCGAGCGAGTGGGTGGTCGAGCAGTTCGGTGACAAGGTCGCCGCTGAGCTTTGGACCCGGGTTCCCGAGGCGTTGAGCACGGCGATCGACCGTGAAGTGAACGCTCACCCCCACACCACGCAGACCACGGAACGAATCCTCGGCAACCCCCGTTGGCCGCTCCCGTACGAGGAACTCGTACTTTTCCTCGGCACCCTGCCGGGAGCAGAGATCATCAGCGTTCCCAAGTCGGTCTATCAGCTCGTGGTGATCAACGGACATGTCGTGGTGCCGTGGTGCTACGGCCAGTCGGCCCGGGAGTCGATGCGCGACGCTGAGGTCGGGCGTTCGTTCGGCCGGCTCGCCCGCGAGCTTCTCCGCCGCTTCGGGCCGCCGTGGCGTCGGCCGCCGGCCGAGACGCCGCTGCCACTCGACGCGGTCGACGAGCGTGAGGTGGCCAAGATCTGCGCGGCCATCGCCGGGATCGAGCCCAAGCCCGAGGTGGTGATCGCCGGCTACGCCGGAGCGCCGCACCTGGGTCTGCTTCGCGCCTGCCTCGGCGAGGTCAAGTCCACCGACAACGGCGTCCTCAACTGGAGCCACCTCGACGACCTCCCGCTGCCCCCGCCGGTCATCCCGCGCCCCCGCCGCATGCAGTTCCCGTGACAACGACCGCGGGCCGGTGAGGCCGCGGACGAAAGGGATCAACGCACCCCAGACGCTGCGGCGACTGGGGTGCGCGGCCAAGGGGCAAAGGGTGTCCCGCGCAGGAGATGACCGCCGGGGTGGGGATTTCAAGCCCCGGCCCCGCGAGACAGCCGTGAGGCCCCGCGCGAGACAGCCGTGAGGCCCCGCGAGATAGCCGTGAGGCCCCGCGCGAGACAGCCGTGAGGCCCCGCGAGACAGCCGCGAGACAGCCGTGGGGTAGGAGTGCGTGGGCCAAGAAGGCGGCCGGGCGCGCGGACCAGAGGAGCGAGCCCGCGGTGGGGGTCCGCAGGCTGAGGAGACCGCCGCGGGCAGGAATGTCGGCCCTCACGCACACCGTGAATCCGCCTATGGTTCAGGCGTGAGTGAGCAGGCGATTGACTACGACCGCATGGCCGAGGGTTTCGACACCGTTCTTCCGCTCATGCGGCCGGTGGCCGAGCGGCTGATCGAGCGGACGCCGGGGCTGGTGCCGGGGGCGTTCGTGCTGGACGTCGCCTCGGGGACCGGGGAACCGGGCCTCACACTGGCCGAACGGCATCCGGGGGTACGGCTGCTGGGGATCGACACGTCGGAAGTGTTCGTCGGCATCGCCCGGCGGAAGGCGGCCCAGCGCGGGCTGGCCGAAGCCGACGTCCGGTACGCGGTCATGAACGCCGAGCGGCTCGAACTCGACGACGACAGCGTGGACGTGGTCGTTTCCCGGTTCGGGATGCTGTCGTTCAGCGACCCGCGGGCCGAAGTGCGGGAGGCGGCCCGGGTGCTGCGGCCGGGCGGGACGATCAGCATCGCCACCTGGGACGTGGGCAGCGCCAACACCCTCACGCACGCGGCGATGACCGCCCTCGGCGATCTTTTGCCGGCGTTGTTCGCGGGGTTCGCCGAGCGGCTGGAGCAGTATGCGACGCCGGGCCTGCGGGAGTCGTGGCTCGTCGAGGGCGGCCTGCACGACGTGACCACCGAGCTCTTCGGCTGGCAGGTCGATTTCCCGGACGAGGACGCGTTGTGGCGGCTGGTGTCGGGGCCGGCGATGCTCGGCGCCGTGCTCGGCCAGATCGACGACCGCCCTCCCGGCGAGCCTGAGCGAAACGAAACAGTTTCGTTCACCATGGCGACGGTGCGGGCGGCGTTCGGCGATCAGGTGTCCGGTCACCGGCAGCCCGACGGCTCCTACCGGATCCCCTACGCCTGCCGAATGCTGTCAGCGACGGCATAGCACGCGGTGTGACCGCGAACGACCGTGGCGTTGAGTCCATAGAGATCAGTCGATATACTCCAACTCTGAAACGATTCAGAGGGAGCCGTCATGCGAGCTGTGGTCGCGATGCTGATGGTGGTCACCCTGTCGCCCCCAGCCCACTCGGCACCCCAGGATCCGGGCTGGGGCGCCGCGCAGTGGATCGCGCCGGATCAGGGGGCCGCCCGCACGTGGCGTGACTTCAGCCTCGACGCCGACTTCACGATCCGCAGCGGTGCCGCCTCCTTCCTGTTCCGCGCGGCCGACCCCGCCACCTTCTACCTGTGGCAGATCAACGCGGCCAGCACGCCGGGCCGGGTCATGCTGCGGCCGCACACCAGCATCGGCGGCCGGTTCACCAACCTCGCCGAGGTCGACCTGGCCCCGGTCCTCACCCCGGCCAACGTCACCGACCGGCACCACTTCCGGGTGGAGGCCAACGGCGGCACGTTCCGCACCTGGGTCGACGGGGTTCAGGTGGACAGCCGGACCGACACCGCGATCCCGGGGGCGGGGACGATCGGCCTCCGTGCGTCGGTCACGGCCGGGGTCGAGGAACGCGCCGACTACGACAACCTGGTGGTACGCGATCCCGGCGGCGTTCAGCGGTTCGCCGACGACGTCGCCACCGACCCTGACCCGAACTTTCCCCGGACGCCGGTGGCCGACGGGCAGCTGCGTCCGGGCGACGGCGTCACGCTGCTCTCCGGTGCGGCGGGCGCGCCGGTGCTGCGGCACGAGTTCACGCTGGATCGCGACGTGGCCCGCGCCCGCGCGTACACCTACGGGCTTGGTCTGTCCGAGCTGCACCTCAACGGCCGTAAGGTCGGCG
Organism: Actinoplanes sp. NPDC049265; assembly: GCF_043197135.1. Taxonomy (NCBI): domain Bacteria; kingdom Bacillati; phylum Actinomycetota; class Actinomycetes; order Micromonosporales; family Micromonosporaceae; genus Actinoplanes; species Actinoplanes sp. NPDC049265. The sequence goes on from NZ_JBICSP010000016.1 coordinate 185,146, forward strand.
ACCGCGTCCTCACCCCGACGGCCGGCGACTACTCGCGGTGGAACTACTACAACAGCTACGACGTCACCGCGGAGCTGCGGCGGGGCGCCAACGCGGTCGGGCTGTGGCTCGGCAACGGCTACAACGCGCGCTACAGCCAGTACGCCTTCCGCTATCTCGGCCCCAAGAAGGCGATCATGCTGCTGCGGGTGACCTTCACCGACGGGTCGACCCGCGACATCACCACCGGCCCGGACGGCTGGACCTGGAACACCGACGCCATCGTGGCCGACGACCTGTACGACGGCGAATCGTACGACGCGCGCCTGCACCGGCCCTGGGACGAGCCCGGATTCGACGAGGCGGGCTGGGCGCCGGTCGAGCCCGCCACCGCGCCCGGCGGAACCCTGACGACCAGCCCGATCCCGCCGACCCGGGTGGTCGCGACGATCAGGCCCGTCCGGCTCACCCAGCCGCGGCCCGGCGTTCACGTCTTCGACCTCGGCCAGAACATCGCCGGGTGGGAACGGTTGCGGGTGCGCGGTGCGCGCGGTGATCAGGTTCGGATGCGTACGGCCGAAGAGCTCGGTCCTGACGGCATGCTCGACACCGTCACCAACCGGGCGGCCCGGTCGACCGACACGTACACGCTGGCCGGCGCCGGCGACGAGACCTACGAACCGCGGTTCACCTACCACGGCTTCCGCTACGTCGAGGTCACCGGTTTCCCCGGCACACCGACCCTGGACAGCCTGGACGGCCGCGTGGTGCACGCCGACGTCACGTCGATCGGCAGCTTCGCGTCGAGCAACCCGATGCTCGACCAGATCTGGCGAATGAACCGCTGGGCGATCCTGAACAACTCGATGTCCACCCCGACCGACACCCCGGTCCGCGACGAGCGCACCCCACCGGCGATGGACGTGCAGGCCTACGCCGACGCGGCCACCCGCGAGTTCGACATGGACGCCTTCTACGCCAAGTACCTGCGCGACCTGCCGCCGGGCACCGCGCTGCCGACCGACGAGGTCAAGGCCCAGTACCCCGACATGGCCGGCGGTCAGGTCTCGCTGCCCTGGACCCTGTACGAGCAGTACGGCGACCGGGCCACGCTGGCCGAGCACTACCCGGCGATGAAGGCGTTCGTGGAGCGCAACGCCACCGACGTCCCCGGGCTGATCTGGCCGGCCGACCAGGGCTTCGGCGACTGGTGCCCGCCGGTGCACGGGCCGGCCGCGAACGGCGGGATGGGCAGCCCGTCGGCCGGCGACTGCTTCAGCGAGGTGTCGCTGGTGAACACCGCGTTGTGGTTCAAGCAGACCGAGAACACGGCCAAGGCGGCGCGGGCGCTCGGGTTCGCGGCCGACGGCGTACACCTCGAAGGTCTTGCCACCGCGATCAAGAACGCCTTCAACGACCACTTCCTGAACGCGGCCGGCGACACCTACGGCAGCGGCCGGCAGACCACCAGCGTGCTGCCGCTGGCCTTCGGCCTGGTCCCGCCGGCCCGTCGCCAGGCCGTGGGGGACCGGCTGGTCCGCACGATCCTGGCCGACAACGACGGCCATCTCGACACCGGGATCTTCGGCACGCGGTACCTGGTCGACGCGCTCGCCGCGGTGGGCCGCATCGATGTGGCCCTGACCGTGCTGAACCAGACGACCTACCCCGGGTTCGGCTTCGAGATCGCGCACGGCGCCACCACCCCGTGGGAGCAGTGGACCTACGCGGCGTCGATGCTGACCCACGACCACGCCATGTTCGCCGGTGTCAACGCCGCCCTCTACACCCAGCTGGCCGGGATCACGCCCGCCGAGCCCGGCTACCGCCGGATCATGATCGCCCCGCAGATCCCGGCCGGCCTCGATCACGTCGCCGCCACCCAGCGCACGGCCCGGGGCCCGGTGTCGGCACAGTGGACCCGTGCGGCCGGCTCGTTGACCTTGACAGTACGCATCCCGCCGACCGCCACCGCGACCGTCCGCGTGCCCCTGCTCGGCGCGGCCCGGGTCGTCGCCCCACCCGGTGCACGCCTGCTCCGCACGACCACCAGGCAGATGGTGTACGCGGTGCCGGCCGGCCGGTGGACCTTCCGCACCCGCTGATCTCTGCGGCAATCGGCCGCTGTGGCATATGTGGTGACCGGCGGCGGCCGCTCGGCCGTCGGCCGCGACCCGGAGGAACTGGACCCCGGCGATCCACCAGACGCGGCCTAGTCCGGACGCGGGCCGGTGCAGACGAAGGCACCCATGACGATCGGGCTGGTCACGCTGCCGCCGGCACGGGCGGCCCAGTCGGCTGCCACGTCGGCCGCGGCCGCGCCGAGATCGCCGTCGACCTGCTCGGCAGCGGCCTGGAAACGCCCGGTGGTGCGGTGGGCGGCGACCAGATCCGCGGCCGTCGCGAACACCTGCTCGGCGCGGAAGGTGTGCAGCCGGACCTGGTCGTACGACCGGCGCAGCACCTCTTCGCCGTTGCGCAGGGAGAACGCCGACGGGCCGGCCGGCTCGGTCGCGACTCCCAGGCGTTGCTGGGCCGCGACGTGGAGGTCGACGACGGCGACCGGGATGTCGTCGGCGTTGGTGGTAGCCACCAGGGTTCCCGCCGGGCTGGTCACCCGGGCGAGTTCGCGCACCCCCAGGTCGATGTCGGGCAGGTGGTAGAGGACGTGATTGGCCAGGACCAGGTCGAAGCGGCCGGCCGTGAACGGCAGCGCCTGGATGTCGGCCACGCACCTCTTGACCGGGGAACCGATCGCCCGGAGCATGCCCGGGAAGAGGTCGGTGGCGACGACCCGGCCGGCGACCCGCCCAGCGACCGGGACGGTGAACCGGCCGACCCCGGCGCCCGCGTCGAGCACCTCACGGACCCCGTCGAAGGAGACCCGGTCGAGCACCCAGCCGACGAAGTTCGCCGCCGCGTAGGTCTGCTGCCGGGCGCCTAGCAGCGACGGATCCGCGTAGAAGGTCCGCAGGTTCTCCGGCGACGTCTCGCTGGTCAAGGCATCAGCCTCGCACATGCTCGACCTCGGCCGGGCGGGGGTCGGATAGCCTCGGTGGAATGGAGTCGCCGGAGGTGATCAGGGATCGAGCCGTCTCGGTCGCCGACTACCTGCTCGCCGTGCGTGCCTCGATGGAGCGTCCGGCTCGGGTCGTCCCGGGTGACACGATCTGGACCGACGGCCTGCCGGGTCTGGTCGAGACCGGACCGGCCGAGGGCACGTCGTCCTGGCTGCGCGTCGGTCTGCCCGCCGCGCCGGGACCGGTCGAGGTGCCGGCCGAGCTGCGGGACAGCTTCGAGCGCAACGACGCCGACGACGTGTTGCTGGAGCGGTGGAAGGACGAGCACTGGCGGCCGTGGCGGGAGGCTACGGCCGCGGTCGAGCGGGCGCGCGTACTGCATCGGCGGCTTTTCGATCTCATGCACCTGCTGGACATGAGCGCGGCCACCACCGAGCTGGTGTGGGGGCACGGCGTCCTGGAGACCGTGATCGGCGATCAGAAGGTGCGGTACCCGCTGGTCGCCACGCCGGTGATGATCGAGTACGAACCGGACCGGTCGCTGATCAGCGTGTCGCCGGCCGGGCCGAGCCGGTTGCAGACCGACGCGCTCACCGGCACCGACGACCGCTACCTGGCGCAGCTGCTCGCCGTGGCCGGGCCGGGCGGCATCGTCGACACCGACCTGTGGAACGACCTCGACCGCCGCGAGCTGTTCGAGCGGGCGATGGGCCGGCTCGGGTACGACAAGCGGGTCGACGGCCCGGAGGGTACGACCCGGATCGCCGACACCGGCGTGATCTTCGCCCGCCCCAAGCAGCGGCAGCTCCGCGGCTTCCTGGAGAACCTGCGCGAGCGGCTGCGCCACGGCGGGAGCCCGGGCTCGCTGGCCGCGATCGTCGCGCACGAGCCGTCCAAGCTGGTCCTGCCGGACGACCGGCCCGAGGACTGGACGCGGGTGGGTGAACGGCTGCTCATGCCGTTGCCGACCAACGAGGCGCAGGAGTCGATCGCGCGGCGGCTCGCCCAGCACCGCAACGTCGCCGTTCAGGGGCCGCCGGGCACCGGCAAGACGCACACCATCCGCAACCTGATCTGCCATCTGATGGCCAACGGCAAGCGGGTGCTGGTGGTGGCCCAGAAGGAGGATCCGCTGCGAGTGCTCCGCGACGGGCTCCCCGAGGGCATCCGGGCGCTCTGCCTGGCCGTGCTCGGGCGTACCACCGATCAGCTGGTGCAGTTGCAGCTGGCCGCCCGCGAGCTCTCCGACCGGGCCGCCACGCTGGACAAACGGGCCGAGGCGGCCCGGGTCGAGCGGCTCAACGAGCGGCTCGAGGCGGCCGAGGCCGACCTGGCGCAGACGATCGGCCGGTTGCGCGCGATCGCCGAGAGCGAGGCGGCGACCTATCCGATCGACGGTGCCCAGCTGTCGCCGGCCGAGGTGGGCGCCTGGCTGCGGCAGCGGGCGCCGGCCGACGGCGGCATCCCGGACCCGGTCGTGGCCGATCCGCCGCTGAACGCCGACGACTTCGGCACGCTGCTGGAGCTGGCCGACCGGCTCGACGCCCGGGACCGGACGGCGGCCATGCGTCCGCTGCCCGATCCGGCCGAGTTGCCGCCGGCCGAGCGGGCCCGGGACGAGCGGGCCCGGCGCGACGAGGCCTGGGAGCGGGTTCAGGATCTGGAGGATCAAGGGCTCGACCCCGACGTGGTACGCGAGCACGGGCGCGACGCGTACGCCGATCTGGGCAACGACCTGCACGAAGCCGTCCAGTGGCTGCGCCGCCGGGAGGGCGAGTGGACCGGCCGCCTCGGCCGCCTGCTCGACGACCCGCATTGGCAGCGCCTCTGGTCCGACCACGTGGCCGCCACCTCGGCCCTGCTCGCCGAGTTGGCCGAGCTGTCCCGAGGCCTGGCCGGGCACCGGGTGACCGCGCAGGTCGCCGCGCCCAAGCAGCTGCTGTCCCAGCTGGCCGAGCTGCGGCAACGGTTCGCGACCGGGCGCGGTGTCAGCCGGCTGATGCAACCGGCCCTGCACAAGCTGGCCAACGAGACGGTGCGGGTGGACGACGAGCCGTTGCGCACCGCCGACGATGTGGACGTCGCGATCAACCATGTGCGGCGGTCGCAGACCCGGCGGCGGCTGGCCGACCACTGGTCGGAGTGGATCGAGCGGCTCGGCATCCCGCAGCCGGGCACCGACGCCGAGGCGTGGGCGGGGCCGCTGGTCGCCGACGCGGCGCAGTCGCTCGACTGGGACACCAAGCACTGGCCCGATCTGTCGGCGCGGCTGCGTCTGCTCGTACCCCAGCAGGAACTCGACCGTGACGCCGAACGTCTGGCTGCCGTCGAGAGCCTGCTCACCGCCGGGACCGCGGTCTTTGATCTGGACGAACTGGACCAGCGGCAGGCGGCCACCGCGGCCATGGTCGAGAAGTGGCCGGAGTTGACGCGGCGGTGGCGGACGCTGGACGGCTGGGACGAGGCGGTCGCCGAGACGCGGCGGTTGCGGGGCCTGCGGCCGGCCGTCGAGCAGTACATCTTGCTGCGTAACCGGCTGGCCGGCGCGGCGCCCGAGTGGGCCGACATGATCGAGGCCGGTGAGGTGCCGGCGGTGTCCGGCGACGCGTGCCTGCGGGCGTGGGCGTGGCGGCGGGCGCAGACCTGGTTCGACGAAGTGGCCGGCAGCGTGGACCCGGCCGTGCTGGGCCGTCGGGTGGAGGTGGCGCGGGAACGGATCCGCGGCCTGACCGGCGAACTGGTCGTCGCCTCGGCCTGGCTGGAGGTGTCGCGGGCGCTCGACGACCGGCGCCGCGCGGCCTTGGCCGACTGGACCACGGCCCTTCGCAAGATCGGTAAGGGTACGGGCCGGACCGCCGCGGCGTGGCAGGCGCACGCGCAACGGGCCATGGAATCGGCGGTGGAGGCCGTACCCGTCTGGGTCATGTCGGTCGACCGGGCGATCGAGCAGTTCGCCGGGGGAGCCCACTTCGACGTGGTCATCGTCGACGAGGCGTCGCAGGCCGATCTCTTCGCGCTGCCGGTGCTGGCGCTGGCCGAGCGGGCCGTCGTGGTCGGTGACGATCAGCAGATCGGGCCGCAGCTCGGCTTCGTCGGCTCGGTGACCGGGCTGATCCACAGCCATTTGCGCCATGTCGCAAATTCGCCTCGCGGAGACGCCGAATCGCATGAGAATTTGCGACAAGGCGTGAAGGACGTGCCGTCGGCCGAGCATTTCGACCCGGAATCGTCGCTGTACGACCATGCCGTGCGCCGCTCGCCCGAGCGCATCCTGCTGACCGAGCACTTCCGCTGCGTACCCCAGATCATCGAATTTTCCTCGCGCCACTACTACGACGGCAAGATCATGCCGTTGCGGGCCGACCGGCCGTCACTCGCGCCGTTGAAGAAGATCCTCGTGGAGGGTCAACGGCAGACCCTCGCGCCGTACGGCGAAGTCAACCTGGCCGAGGCCGAGGCGCTGGTCGGGCAGGTCGCCGCGATCGTCGCCGACCCGGCCTACCGGGGGAAGACGCTCGGCGTGATCAGCCTGCTGTCGACCAGCGGGCAGGCGGCGCTGCTGCTGGAACGGCTGCGCGAGGCGATCGGCGAGGACGAGATGGAGGCGCGGCGGCTGCGGGTCGGCGACGCGTACACGTTCCAGGGCGACGAGCGGGACGTGGTGCTGGTTTCGATGGTGGTGTCGGCCAAGGACGGGCGGGTGGCCGCGTTCACCCGGCGCGAATACCACCGGCGGATCAACGTCGCGGCGTCCCGGGCCCGGGACCAGCTCTGGATCTACCACTCGGTGCAGGCGTCGCAGTTGGTCGCCGACGACGCCCGGGCGTTGCTGCTCAACTACGAGCCATCCGGGTCCGCTCTGGAAACGGCTCCGGAGAACGACTTCGAACGGGACGTGTACCGGCGGCTGACCGAGCGTGGCTACCGGCCGACGCCGCAGTTCCGGATCGGGGCGTACCGGATCGACTTCGTCCTGAACGCCCCGGACGGGCGGCGGCTGGCCATCGAGTGTGACGGCGACTCGTACCAGGGTCCGGAGCAGTGGGAGAGCGACATGCGCCGGCAGGCTGTGCTGGAGCGGGTCGGCAACTGTGTCTTCGTCCGGATCCGGGGCAGCATCTTCGCCCGCGAGCCGGACGCGGCCATGCGCCCGGTCTGGCAGCGCATGGCCGATCTCGACATCAGCCCTTTCGCCGACCCGGACGTGAGTCCCGCCGGCGACCCGGACGTCAGTCCTGACCCTGGTCCAGCCGCGCCTTGAGCCGGCTGTACTCGGCCAGCAGGGTCAGCAGCGCCGGGCCGTCGACCAGTTCGAGCGGGCGGGCGGCCGCGACCTCGAGCGCCTCGGGGTCGTAACCGCTGGTGGCGACCAGGATGCCCTTGGTCGCGCCGGTCGCTGTCACCTCCTCGTCCACGGTCCGCACTACTGACGCGTCGGCCGGGACGCCTCTGGTCGCGTACACCACGATCTTGCCGCCGAAGACCGGCCGCGGGTCGGTCGCGACCCACCACCGCGACCCCGCACCCGCCTCGCGCCCGGCCGGGCCCATCTCCAGGCCCATGTTGCCGAAGAGGTCGGTCAGGGCCTGCTCGAACTCGGTGTCGGTCATGGCCAGCAGGTTGGGCCGGTGGTCGAGCTCGGCCAGCACGTTGAACTCGCCGGTCAGGTCCTGGTCGGCTTCGCGGTCGAAGTCGACAACCGGGGTGACGCCGTCGAGCGCGTCCGGTGACTCGGACAGACCCGCCCGCAGGTGCCTCAGGCAGGCCACCGGGTCGACCCGGCGCAGCTTGATCGGGGCGAAGACCTCCCGTTCGGTACGCAGCGAGACCAGGCACGGCCGCACGAACGCGCCGGTACGCCGGTCGATCGTGTCCACGATGCCGTTGAACGACACCTTCTGAACCAGCCCGCCCCGGTCGGCTTCGACGATCTCGTGCACGGTACGCAGCGTCACCTGCGCGATGATCTCGGTGTAGCGGCGGCGGATCTCGGCCTCGTCGCGCGGGATCGCTGTCACGTCGTCGCGGACCCGGTCGTAGCGGTACTCCTTGACCACCGGGATCACCTCGACCGGGGGAAGGTGGTACTCGACCAGCAGATGCTTCTGTTTCGGCAGGTAGGCGAGGCGGAAGTGCTGTGGGAAGTCGTCCGGGTAGACCGAGTTGCCGAGCACCATGGCGAAGTACTCGACCACGCTGGCCGGGTCAGCGTTGGCCACCGCCTCGGCGAACCGGTCGACCTCGGCGTTGTATCCGGCGATCCGGGCCTCGTACTGTTTGGTCTTCTCCTGGTACGCGCGCTCGCGTTCCGCCAGCTGCCGGCGGCGCCTGGTCTCGGCCTCGGCCCACCGCTCCCGGGCCTGTTCGTACGCCTGACGAGCGTTGGCCGTGTGCTGCTGGTGCAGCTTCTCGCCGCCGAGCACCTTGCCGATCCGCCGCGGCTCGGGCGGAGCGTAACTGTCCCATGACGGTTCGGGGTGGGGGCGGCCGAGCGGACCCGGGTCGAACGGCGGCACCCGCACCGGCTTCTTGAACCTGTGCAGGTCGATGTGATCGTCCACGTCCAGGGTGGACAGCAGGAGCGCGTCCAGGCCGGCGAGGCGGGCGCGCAGGTCGGCGTTCAGTGACGCGGCGTCCGCGCCGCGTGCCTCCGCGTACAGGCGACGGCGTTCCCGCTGTCTCTCGGCGTCCCTGGCCGCGTGTTGCGCGGCCGCCACGGCCGCGTCGTGGTTGCGGTGGATGAGTTCGCGTTGCTGCGCGGCGGCCGAGCTCGCCCGCTGATGTGCGGCGGTTCGGGTGGCGTAGTCGCGCTGCATGTCACGGATGATGCCCACGGTCTCGACCCTATCTCCCGGTCACTTTCCGTTCATCGGGCGGCGCCCAGCGTGGTGGTGTAGCGCTCGGTTCTGCGATCGGCACACGTTGTGACTGTCCGTCATGGATCCGACGTTAGACCGAGACCTGCGACACACGGTGTGGTGGTCATCCGATCGGCTAAATTGGGCCCTCGATCGGCCGAGAACCCGCAGATCATTGTTTTGTTGGGTGATCCGCGAAAACATTGGCGGCGATGAGCCCTGTCAACCCGTGCCGTGACGGGTCGTAATAGGTGAGGGGCAACGGTACACACCGGCGGAGGGGGCGAAGCGGGCACATGGCGGCTCCAGACAACCGCGTGCCACGTCCACGGCCGGTGCCCGAGACCCGCAACCGGGCGAGGAAATCAGCCCCGATGGACTCCTGGTTCACCTACGACGCCGCCACCGACACCGTGGTCTGGTCCGAGGGACTCAGCGGCATGGTCGGCCGCTCCCTCGACGCGACCGAGGTCAGCCGGCAGGTGCTGGCCCGCTACGTACACCGCGAAGACCAGGCCGCCGCGCTCAGCGCGATCACCCAGGTGTGGAGCTCGCGCGAGGTCGTGCACGCCACGGTCCGGCTGGTCCGGGCCGACGGCAGCTGGTTCGACGTGGACTGCCGGCTCGAACCGGTGCCCGGCCCCGACGGCGTGGTCCGCGGCCTGCGCGGCACCATCACCGACGTCTCGGCCCGGGAACGGGCCCGCCGCGAGGTGGCCCGACTGGCCCGGCGCGGCGAGACCGTACAGCAGACGGTGGCCGATCCCGACCCCGCCACCGGCCTGCTGACCAGGGCCGGGTTCGCCGACGAACTCGACCGGGCGCTGCGCCGGGGTGGGGGAGCGGTGCTGGTCGTCCGAGTCGAACCGGACCGCGAAACGGATGGGCCACTGCGGCCCGAACGCAACGCCGACCTGCTGCACCGGGCTGCTCGCGTACTCGAAGGGGTGGTTCGCCCGGCCGACCTCCTCGGCCGCGTCGGCCCCAGCGAGATCGGTGTGCTCCTGGCCGGCGCGTCCTGGCCCCTGGCCCGGCGGCAGGCCGACCTCTTCGTCGAGTCGCTCCGCGCCCACCCGTTCGTGCTGCCCGACGCCTGGTCCCGGGCCCGCGCCTGGGCCGGCCTGGTCCGCTTCCAGCCCGGCGGCGACACCGGCAGCCACGACCTGCTGATCGACGCCGAGCAGGCCTGGCGGCAGGCCCGGCACGCCGACCGGCCGCTCACCCAGGTGCCCCATCCGGTGCCGGCCCGCGACCGCCAGGGCTCCTACCGCGAACGGGTCGCCGACGCGCTCGGCACCGACCGCTTCACCCTCTACTCCCAGCCCATCCTCGACCTGCAGAGCAACCAGGTCGTCCGGCACGAGCTGCTGCTGCGCATCCTCGACGAGCACGACGGCCCGCAGTCGCCCAGCCAGGTGCTCGAGGTCGCCGAGCGGCTCGACGCGATCTTCGACATCGACCTGTGGGTGGTCGAGCGGGCGATGCAGCTGGCCGCGGCCAACCACGACCTCAACCTGCAGATCAACCTGTCCGGCCGGTCGGTCGGCGACCCGCGCCTGACCGGCGAGGTGGAACGCCTCATCAAGCGCTACGACGTCAACGCCGAGCAGCTCACCTTCGAGATCACCGAGACGGCGCTGATCGGCAACCTGTCGGAGGCCCGGCACTTCGCCGACCGGATCCGCGACCTCGGCTGCGAGCTCGCCTTGGACGACTTCGGCTCCGGGTACGCGTCGTTCCGCTACCTGCGGATCTTCCCGATCGACCTGGTCAAGATCGACGGGGAGTACGTGGTCCGGCTGGTGCAGAACCAGCAGGACCAGGTGCTGGTGCGGGCTCTGGTGCAGGTCTGCCAGGCGTACGGGATCCACACGGTCGCCGAGTTCGTGCAGGACGAGGAGACGCTGCGGCTGCTGCGGGAGCTCGGGGTCGACTTCGTGCAGGGCTACCACGTGGGCAAACCGTCACCGGTCGAGCCCGCCCGCCTCCGCCGCTCCTGACCCTTTCCCGCTTCCCGCGCTTGCCGCTTGCCGCGCTGCCGCTTGCCGCGGTTGCCGCTTCCCGCGCTTCCCCTGCTTCGCTTCGCGCTGCCCTCGCGCGGCTCCTCCTTCGCTTCCCTCTCCTACCGCTTCTCCCTTCTCGGACTGGGGTTCTTCCGGGGTCGGTTTGGGGTATGCGTGGAGTCATGGAAAAGTGGACGATCGCCACCGAGGCCGAGAAGAGCCCCGATTTCCGCCGGGTTCTCTGGACCGGTGAGCACACGCAGCTTGTGGTCATGACGATCCCGCCCGGCGGTGAGATCGGCGAGGAGGTCCACGAGGTGGACCAGATCCTGACCTTCGTCAGCGGCATGGCGAAGGCCAAGGTCGGCGGCGAGACCCGCAACGTCGAGCAGGGTGACCTGGTGGTGGTCCCGGCCGGCAAGAAGCACAACTTCGTCAACGACGGGCCCAACCCGCTGGTGCTCTACACCGTGTACGGCCCGCCCGAGCACGCCGACGGCGCGGTGCACAAGACGAAGGAGGAGGCGGACCGGCTCGAGGAGGAAGGCAAGGACGAGCCGCCCAACTCGTAACAATGTTTAACCGGCGCCGGAACCGGCCGAGGCCCCCCAGCCAGCCGGTTCCGGCGCCGTGCCTAGGGTGAATTCCTCGTGCAGAGTATCGGTGACGTTCAACTATGTCGATCGAGCTGCCCGTTTGTGTGATGACGCATGCACACACTGGCCACCCGGTCGATGCCCCCGCGCCGACCCTTAACTAACCTGCCTTCCATGGACGAGCCACGGTGGTTGACCGACGAGCAGCAACAAACGTGGCGCAGGTTCGTCGCCGTCCTCTTCAAACTCCCCGCCGGCCTCGAGGCGCAACTCCAGCGCGACGCTGGTTTGACACATATGGGTTACCTTGTGCTCGCCAGTCTCTCCGAGGAGCCGGACCGCCGCCTCGCGATGAGCAAACTGGCCAAGAAGGCCACCGCGTCCCTGTCCCGGCTCTCGCACGTGGTCGCTCGTCTCGAGGCCCAAGGGTGGGTACGCCGTGAGCGCGACCCCGAGGACGGCCGGGTCCAGATCGCCGTGCTGACCGACGCGGGCTACCGGAAGATCGTCGAGGCGGCACCGGGTCACGCCGAGGCCGTACAGCAGGCCGTCTTCGACCGTTTGACGCCCGCCCAGGTCAAGCAGCTCGCCAAGCTTTGTGACAGCTTCCTCGAGCCTGGTGACCGCGCGTAGCCGGAGTGCCTGAAACTACCTCCGATCCCGGTCCGAACGCTTGCAACCCCGAACGACGCCTCAGCCGCCGCGTCATGGAGTGCGTGGCGCTCCCGGTGCCGCCGCGTCGCTGTTCCTTCCGGCGCGGTTGTGTGGCCGTTCTCCCGGGCGGTCGCGTGGCCGCCTCCTTCCTGATGCGGCCGCGCGGCTGCTTCTTCCGCTGAGGCGGTCGTGTGGCTGTTTCTTGTCCTGAGGCGGTCGTGTGGCTGCTCTCCCCGGGTGTGGCCTGGTGTTCGTGACCGACGACCTCGGAGGTTCCCCCGTGCCGACCCGACGTTCCCTCCTGATCGGCGCCGGTGCCGTCGGTGTGGCGGCGGCCCTCCCGGCGGCCGGCCTCTACGCCGCGCACCGGGCCGACGCCGACGACACCGAGCTGGTCCCCGACATGCTCGCCCACGACCGGGGCCTGGCCACGGGTAGTCAGGTCACCGGCACCGAGTTCGCCCTGACCCACCTGGCGGTCCGGGCCACCGGCCCCGCGGCGGTGCGGCTGCGTACCCGGACCGGCTGGTCGGACTGGCGGGACGTAGCCGGATGCACGGCCGGCAACGACCGCAAGCCCGGCGGCCGGCTGCTGCTCGCCGACGGCGCCTCGGGTTACGAGGTGCAGGTCAAGAACGGTGGCACGGCGTCGGTGCTGGAGTTGAACGCGGTCGACGGGCCGCGCCACCGGACCGCCGCGCCGCTGTCCACGCTGCGCCCACCCGCCGGCTCACAGCTTCCTCCTGCCCTGCGGGCTGGTTCGTCTTCCGGTCTGCCGTTCCATGGCCGGCCGCGCTATTCGTCGAGGGCGGCCTGGGGTGCGGACGAGCGCTACCGCCTGGAGCCGGACGGCGTCACCCTGGACACTCCGCCGGACTTCCACCCGGTGCAGACGCTGACCGTGCACCACAGTGGCGGCGGCGAGCAGGAGAACGACGGCATCGACGCCGCCGCCTGGATGCGGGCGATCTACTACATGCAGGCGGTCGAGTACGACTGGGGCGACTTCGGCTACCAGCTCGCCATCGACGCCGACGGAAATGTCTACGAGGGCACGTACTCCGACCCCGACCCGGTGCCGGTCTTCGGCCCGAAGCTGTCGCCCGTCCACCGGCCGATGGTCGTCACCGGCTCGCACGTCGGCGGCTTCAACGCCGGCAACATCGGCATCTGCCTGATCGGCCACTTCATGACCAGGCAGCCGACCCCGGCGGCGCGCCGCTCGCTGACGGCAGTGCTGGCCATGCTGTCCGCGGTCTGCGGCCTGAACCCGACCGGCACCAAGAACTACGTCAACCCGGTGAACGCGAAGACCGCCACCATCGACACCATCTCCGGCCACCGCGACTGGCACACCGCCACCCCCGCCGCCGGTGAGACCGACTGCCCCGGCGACGTCTTCTACCAGACGTTCACCCAGCTCCGGCACGACGTGCGCGACCTGCTGCGATAGTCCGCCGAGGCCGTGTTTCGCAGCCCCGGCCGGACTGCGGGACACCGGCCTAAAACCTGCCTCCTGCACTGCGTCTGCCGGAGCCGCCACCCGTGCGGCGGCTCCGGGAGGCGCTACCCCCGAAACCGCCCCCGCTCCACGAGCCCCGGCTGTGCGACCGGCCGCGGTATCCGCCCCCGCTGCTCGCCCCGGTCAGTAGCCCACCCAGGATCGCCCCGAACAGCGAGTCGTCCCCGGCCGGCACCGGCGGCAGTTGTCCCCCGCCGAAGCGCAGCACGTCGTCGCGGGCGATCCGGCTCGACGTCGCCGCGAGGCTCTGCGCCTGCTGGGCCTTGGTCACGGCGGTCACCGGGTCGGCCGCGGCGAGGCTTTCCGCCTGGGCCAGGTGCCGCTCGGCCTCGGCCAGCGTGGACCGGGCGCTGGTGTCGACCGCGCCGCGCCGCGTCGTGATGTAGCTGTTCGCCGCCGCCACCTCGGCCCGCGCCACCGGAAGGGCCTGGGCGAGCAGGCTCCGGGCGCGGGCGGCCCGCTCGGCGGCGTCCCGGGCGTCGGCCAGGGCCTGGTCCAGCGCGGCGTCGGCGGCCTGGAGACGGGCGGTGACGCCGATCGGGTCCGGAGTGGGGCCGGCCAGCTCGGCGCGGGCCTGCGTGAGAGCCTGGTCGGCAGTGCTCATCGCGGCGGTCAGGGCTCCGGCCTCGGCTCCGGCCGCTGCCGCCGTACCCGCCGCGGCCGCCGCCATCGCAGCACCGGCCGAGCCGGCCGCATCGGCCGTTCCCGCCGCCTGGCTCGCCGCTGTCTGAGCCGCGGTAGCGCTGGTCAGCGCGGCCCGACCGGCCGCGACCTCGGCCTCGACCTCCATGACCAGCGTGTCCGCCGCCTTTCGCGCGGCGTCGTGGGCGGCGACCGCCTCATGCACCGCCGCGACCAACTGCTCGGCCTGATCAACGGCCTGCTCAGCCGCCCGCACAGCAAGCGCCGCCTCGGCCCGATCTCCACCCGGCGTCGCGGCGGCCTGAGCGTCACCCGGCGCTGCCTCGGCCCGATCTCCACCCGGCGTCGCGGCGGCCTGAGCGTCACCCGGCGCTGCCTCGGCCCGATCTCCACCCGGCGTCGCGGTGAACGCGCCGGACTCCCCGGCCGTGCTCGCGGTCTCGGCTCCGTTTTCTTTCCCGGGTGGCGCGGAGCCGGGCGGCGTCTTGTCGTTGAGCGTGGCGTGCGCGCGGGACAGCGCCGTAGCGGCGAAGGTCAGGCGCTCGGTGGCCTGGTCGACGTTCGCGCTGACGGCGGTCACGGCCGGTCCGGCGTACCGCGAAGTGAGGGTTTGAAGCGCCGTCGTCGCCGCCGGAAGCGTCGCGGTGATCTCGGCCCGGCGGCGCTCCACCTCGGCGGCCACCTCCGCCGCGCGGCCCTCCAGGTCGCGCAGTTCGTCGAAGGCCTCCGACTCGGCGTCGAGCCGGGCGTCCGCGTCCTTGCCGAGCTGGATGATCTCGGTGAGCGTGCGGCGCAGGGTGGCCAGGTCGGGGCCGGGTGCCTCGTCCAGCGTCACCCGCAGCCGGAACGCCTCGGCCACGTCCTGCCGGGATGCCTCCAGTGCCGCCCGGAAGCGCTCGGTCGCCTCGGCGCCGTGCTGTCTGGTCGCCATCCGCAACTCGCGCTCGCTCGCCCGCAGGTCGTCGTCCAGTGCGAGGAGCAGGGCGTCGGCCTCGGCGGTGAGGTCGTCGACGGTGGGGCCGGACGGCGTCGTGGCCTGCGGGCGGTCGGTCACCGGCGCCCGGCGGCGGCGAATCACGACCCAGGCGATCGCGCCGCCGAGGATCACCACGAAGAAGATCAGCACCCAGATCAGCGTGGTGGAACCGGACGACGTGGCCGCGGCCCGGTAGCCGTCCGCCGCCGCAACCATCGCGCCGGCGTCGTCGACCACCTGGGTGGCGAGCCGGAACGGCTGGCCGGCGCGGGCGGGCGCCGGCGGGAGAAGCACGGCGGCCAGCGCGATGAGGGCCAGCACGCCGTGGCGGAGCTTCGGGGTCACCAGGACAACCTAGATGGACGCCGAGACCGGGGCGAGCGGCCTGTGGACAAGCCGCCTGTGGATAACCGCGAACCATGCGTAATCCGTGATTGGATTCTGGAGCCGGAAACAACGGAAAGGTGGTTCCGCCGTGAGTCAGCAGGTGAAGGGCGTCATCTCCCGGGCCAAGGGAGCGCCGGTCGAGGTGACCACGATCGTCGTGCCCGACCCGGGTCCCGGCGAGGCGGTGGTCAAGGTGCAGGCCTGCGGCGTCTGCCATACCGACCTGCACTACCGCGAGGGTGGCATCAACGACGACTATCCGTTCCTGCTGGGCCACGAGGCGGCGGGCGTGGTCGAGTCGGTGGGCGCCGGGGTCACCGACGTCGCACCGGGCGACTTCGTGGTGCTCAACTGGCGCGCGGTCTGCGGCAATTGCCGGGCCTGCGACAAGGGCAAGCCGTGGTATTGCTTCAACACCCACAACGCGACGCAGAAGATGACGCTGGAAGACGGCACCGAGCTGTCGCCGGCCCTGGGCATCGGCGCCTTCGTGGAAAAGACGCTGGTCCACGCGGGGCAGTGCACCAAGGTCGACCCGAAGGCGCGACCGGCCGCGGTGGGCCTGCTCGGTTGCGGCGTGATGGCCGGCATCGGCGCGGCGATCAACACCGGCGGTGTGAGCCGCGGCGACTCGGTCGCGGTGATCGGCTGTGGCGGCGTGGGCGACGGCGCGGTCGTCGGCGCGGCGCTGGCCGGGGCCACCACGATCATCGCGATCGACACCGACGATCAAAAGCTGGAGTGGGCGCGCAAGTTCGGCGCCACGCACACGATCAACGCCAAGGGCGCCGACGTGGTGGCCGAGGTGCAGAAGCTGACCGGCGGCTTCGGCGCCGACGTGGTGGTCGAGGCGGTGGGCCGGCCCGAGACTTACAAGCAGGCGTTCTATGCCCGCGACCTGGCCGGGACGGTGGTCCTGGTGGGCGTGCCGACCCCTGAGATGACCATCGAGCTGCCGCTGCTGGACGTGTTCGGCCGGGGTGGGGCGTTGAAGAGCAGCTGGTACGGCGACTGCCTGCCGACCCGCGACTTCCCCATGCTGACCGAGCTCTACCTGCAGGGCCGGGTCGACCTGGACGCGTTCGTGACCGAGGAGATCCGGCTCGACCAGGTCGAGGAGGCGTTCGGCAAGATGCACCAGGGCGGCGTGCTCCGCTCGGTGGTGATCTTCTGATGCGGGTCGACCACGGGGTCACCAACGGGACGTTCTCGCTCGACGGGCACACCTTCGAGGTGGACAACAACGTTTGGGTGGTGGGCGACGACGACACCTGCGTGGTGATCGACGCGCCGCACGACGTGGACGGGATCCTCGGCGTGGTGGGCGGCCGGCGGGTGACGGCGATCCTCCTGACCCACGCCCACGATGATCATGTACGGGTGGCGCCACAGCTCGCCGAGGCCACCGGGGCACCGGTGTACCTGCACCCGGCCGAGGAACCGCTGTGGAAGCTGACACATCCCGACCTCCCGATGCCTGAGCCGCTGGCCGACGGGCAGGAGATCGCCGGCCTCAGGGTGCTGCACACGCCGGGGCACAGCCCGGGGGCGGTCTGCTTCTACGCGCCCGAGCTGGGCTGTGTGTTCACCGGTGACACGCTCTTCCACGGCGGCCCGGGCGCGACCGGGCGGTCGTTCAGCGACTACGACACCATCGTGAAGTCGATCAAGGAGCGGCTGTTCACGCTGCCGTCGGCGACAGTGGTGCACACCGGCCACGGCCGCGACACCCTGATCGCCAGCGAGACGGTCTAGCCGGCCGCCGCGTACGCCCGGACCGACTTGTCGGCCAGCAGGTCGAGGGTGAGCGCGGCGGTCCAGCTGAACTGGGCCGCGCCGATGCCCTCGCCGGTGTTCGGGTGGAAGTACTCGTAGTGGCCGGAGCCGTGGACCAGGCGCAGCATCGAGGTGCGCAGTTCCTCGGCCTCGTCGGGGAATCCGTGACGGGCCAGGCCGCGGCGCAGGAGCCAGTTCACGTTGATCCAGACCGGCCCGCGCCAGTAGCGCAGCGGGTCGAAGTCGGGGGCCGTGCGGTCGTAGCTGGGCACCGGGAGCATGGTCTCGCCGGGCAGGCCGAACCGGGGCGAACGGGCCTCGGTCAGGATGGCCTCGACGTGCTCGGAGGGCAGGCCGGGCAGGATCAGCGGGAGCAGGCCGGTCACGCACCGGGCGGGGCTGAGCGTGTTCGTGCGTACGTCACGAGCCCGGAAGGTTTGTGTCTGCTCGTCCCAGAGCCGGTCGACGATCGCGGTCGTGATCGCGCGGGCCCGGGCCTGGTGCACCGACGGGTCGGCGCCGACCACCTTGGCGATCTTGCTGAGGGCGACCTCGGCCGCGCCCAGGATCGAGTTGAAGCCGGGGCACTCGACCACGAAGTCGTGGCGGGCGGCCAGCTCGTGGTCCGAATAGCCACGCTCCTTGTAGCTCACCACCAGGTGCACGTAGCGGGCGTAGTCCAGGTCGGTCGGCCGGTGCGCGGCGTCGGCCACCTCGAGGTCGCGGCGACGGAAACGGCGGAGCAGGTCGAGGTCGGCCGGCACCCGGGACATCGCGGCATCCCAGGCGGGACTGTTGTCGACGCCGGACTCCCACGGGTGCACCACGCTGGCCAACCCGCCACCGCCCGCGTCGCGCCGGCGGGTCAGATATTCCTGCTGCCGGACCAGCCGGGGATAGAGCCAGGCCAGCTCCTCGGTCGCCTGCTGCGCGCAGGCCGCGCCGTGCGACGTCGAGCGGCGGTAGACCTCCCACGCCGCGATCGCATGCATCGGCGGCTGGACCAGGCTGGTGCTCCCGCGGGCGGGCCGGGCGGCGTAGGCGGGCACATCCCAGAAGGCGGGGCCGGGAAAGTAATCACCCTCGGGCACCGACGGGTCGAAGACGATGTGCGGCACGCGGCCGTCCGGCCACTGCGCCTCAAAGAGGCTGCGCAGGTCACGCCAGGCGCGGCCGGGGTTGACGTAGGCGAGCCCGATCGCGATGAACGCGGCGTCCCAGCTCCACTGATGGGGGTAGAGGCGGCGGGACGGGACCATGTGGTCGGTCGACCAGTTGGCGTCGAGGACGTTGACGGCGGAGTTCCAGAGTTCGGCAGACATCACGTTGTTCACTGGTCGGGTCGTCGGATCGGCTGCTAGATGCATATCAACATAGACCCTTTCCGCCGTAACGCCTCCGTAATCCTCTCGTCATCGGCTGATCATGTGGCGGCTGAAGGGAAATCACGCGGAGATCAAGAGCCACTGCCGGCTGCGCCGACCGGGGAGGTACGGGGAATCGAGGCGTTTCGCGACCACGGCCGAGAGTCCTTGCGCCGTGGCGGCCTCCAGCGCGAAGGCGCCGCCGCCGGGGAAGAACGGTGGCGTCTGCCAGTGGTCGCCGGCCACGCCCAGCCCTTCGAGTAGCTCACGCCGCTGGGCGTAGCCGACCGCCTCGACCGTGGCGTGCCCCTCCAGCCACAGCAGGTCGTACGCCAGGAACTGCACCGGAGCCCGCTCGGACTGCCGCCGGGCCGCACCCGCGTCCCTGGGCGCTGTGCGTTTCTCGAGCCGGGCCGGTGACGGCGCCGTCCCGTCGAAGGCCACGATCTCGCCGTCCAGCACCACCTCGGTCGGCGCCAGCGCGTCACCGAGCGGGCGCAGTTCCGGGTACCACGAGGTCACGTCCGTGCCGCTCGCGTCGAGCAGCTTGAGCCGGCCGCCGGAAACGTACCCGATCGTGCGTCGCCCGGCCCAGCTCAGCTCGTACCCCCAGGCCGTGTCGTCGGGCGGAAGCCCGGCCCCGCGCGTAGCCGTCATCGGCGCGATCAGCTCGGGCATGCTCTCCCAGCCGGGCTCCGGCGGGTCCATCCGCCGGACCATCCAGTCCTTGCCGTCGGTCTGGAAGAAGACGTATCGGCCCGAGGTGCGCTCGCCGCGGAACGTGACACTTATCTCGTCCGAGCGCCATTTGTCGGTTTCGTAGGTGCCGGTGTCGTGGATCAGCATCCGGCCGCCGCCGTACTCGCCGGCCGGGATCTCGCCGTGGAAATCCAGGTATTCCAGCGGGTGGTCCTCGGTGTGTTTGGCCAGGTTGTTGCGCTTCTGGTCGCGGGGGAGGCCACGCGGGACGGCGAACGAAACGAGCACGCCGTCGCGTTCCAGCCGCACGTCCCAGTGCAACGCGCGGGCGTGGTGCTGCTGGATGACGAACCGGTTCTCCCGCTCGCGCGGCGCCGGCTTCGCCTCGGGAACCGGCTCGGGGGTGCGCTTGGCGTCGCGCTTGCGGCGGTACTCGTCGAGGCGGTCACTCACGGCTGTCATTCTCCCGCCCGGCGCTCCGGGGGAGAAATTTGTCGTACGCCTGTGCGAAGGTTCCAGCATGTACTCGGAACGACCCGCCGCCGGTCTGCCGCATGTGATCGCCTGGCGTTCGCGTACCCCGCCGGGCGGCCGCACGACGCGCGTGCTGCCCGACGGCTGCATGGATCTGATCTGGCATGCCGGTGACGTCTTCATCGCCGGCCCGGACACCGCCGTGCAGCTCTACCCCGAGCGCGCGCCCGGGCCGATCTTCGGGCTGCGCTTCGCCGCCGGCACCGGCCCGCAGGTGGTGGGCGTGCCGGCCGACGAGCTGACCGACCGGCAGGTCCCGCTCGACCAGGTGTGGTCGCCGGCCGAGGCGCGGCGGATCGCCGATTCCGACCGGCCCGGCGAGGCGTTACGCGCGGTTGCGATGGCGCGCTGGCGGGCCCCCGACCCGGCTTTGGTCGAGGTCGCGGCCCGGGCGTGGGCCGGGTGGCCGGTCGACGCGATCGCCGGGCGGCTCGGCCTCAGCGCGCGGCATCTGCAGCGCCGGGTCAAGACCGCTTTCGGGTACGGGCCCAAGACGCTGACCCGGATCCTGCGCATGCAGCGGGCGCTCGCCCTGGCCCGGGGCGGCACGCCGTTCGCCTCGGTGGCCGCGCTCGCGGGCTACGCCGACCAGGCGCACCTGTCGCGCGACGTGTGCGCACTGGCCGGTGTGCCGCTGCGCACCCTGGTCACGTGACGCGCCTTCGCGGTCAGCTCCGGTCACGTGACAACGGCCTCGCGGTCCGGGTCACCTGATCCAGGCGAACAGGTCGACCACGCGGCCGTCCGGGTCCTTGATCTGGGCGTACCGCTGACCCCAGGGTGCGTCCCACGGCTCCTTGTGGCTCGCGTAGCCGGCCTTGACCAGGCCGGCGTGCACTTCGTCCACCTCGGCCGGAACGTCACAGAGAAAGGCCAGGCCGCCGGCGCCCTCCGGGCCAGGTGTCCAATCCGGATCAAGTTCTTCGAGGGAGGCGTACGAATCGAACATCAGCCGGATGCCACCGGGTAATACAGCCTCGGCGTGCGGTGCGGTGTCCTGCTCGGCCGGGATGTCGAGGCCGAGCGCACGGTAGAAAGCCAGCGTCGTCGCCATGTCGGCGGCGGCCAGGCCGATCGCGTTGAAAGTAGGTGCCATGCGGGAGACGCTACGAGCGTTGTCACCGGTCCGTCTTGAACAAATCGGACGCCGACATGATCACGGGTTCCGCGCGTTGGTGGCGGCGGGTAGTGTCTTGGCTCCGACGCGTGTCCATCTCCCCTCGGAGGCGTTGCTCCGATGACCATGCGCATCCTCGTCGTGGGTGCCGGGATCGCCGGTCTTGCCGCGGCCAGGGGCCTGCGGGTCGCCGGCTTCCGGCCCGACGTGGTCGAGGAGCTGCCCGCTTCGATGCTGCCCGGCGCCGGGATCTTCCTGCCCGGCAACGCCACCCGCGCGCTGCGCGTGCTGGGCCTCGACGCGCCGCTGCGGCCGCTCGGCGACCTGATCTTCCGGCAGGTCTTCTGCCAGGCCGACGGGACCAGACTCTTCGAACTCGACGTGGCCGCGCTCTGGGCCGGGGTCGGCGAGTCCCGGGCGCTGGCCCGCGCCGACCTGCAGCAGGTGCTGCTCACCGGAGTCGGCGGCGAGGTTCGCTACGACACCGCGGTCACCGACATCCAGATCGTCGACGGCGCGGCCAAGGTCGAGTTCTCGGGCGGCCGGATCGCCGAGTACGACCTGGTCATCGGAGCCGACGGGCGGCGCTCCACGGTCCGGGCCAAGGCCGGGCTGGGCGGCCCGGCCACGCCGACCGGTCAGATCGTCTACCGCAGCGTGGTCAACGGCGGCCCGCAGCTCAGCGACTCGACCGTCCTGCTCGGCGAGCGTTCCTCGTTCACCGTGATGCCGATGGGCAGCCGCCGGCTGTACTGCTACGCCGACGAGACGCCCGAGCCCGGCACGCCCAACCCGGACGATCCACTGGCCCGGCTCCGCGAGTTGTTCGCCGGGTTCGGTGGCCCGGTGCCGGCGATCCTCGACGCGGTCGAGAAGGTGCAGGTCGCCCGCACCGACGAGGTGGTGCTCGACCGGTGGTCGAAGGGCCCGGTGATGCTGGTCGGCGACGCCGCGCACGCCACCGCGCCGACGCTGGCCCAGGGCGCGGCCATGTCGTTCGAGGACGCCGTGGTGCTCGGCGAGGTGCTGCGGGCCCGGCCCGACGACATCCCGGGCGCGCTGGCCGCGTACGAGGTCCGTCGCCGCCCGCGCTGTGAGCAGGTACGCACCCGTACCCGGGAGCGCGACGAGACCCGGGACGTGTCGCCGGGGGAGCGCGACCCGATGCTCCGCAGCCGCGGCCAGGCGATCTTCGCTGATCAGTACCGGGAGCTCGCGCGGCCCGTGTGACACCGCCGCCGGGTTTGGTCACCCCCCGCCCGTGAACCCCGACCGGGGGACTATTCTGCCTGCGAGGCACGCCTTTTCCTTCTGGCGTACTGAGAGGGACGAACGAGACACCGGAGGCTATTCGTGACGACCGTCGCGCCTAAGCCGATCGTGACCCGGCCCTGGCCGGTCCGACCCCAGGTCAAGGGTTCGGCGATCGCGCGGATCCTGCGCACGACGGACGCGAAGCAGATCGGGATCATGTACATGATCACGGCCTTCGTGTTCTTCCTGCTGGGCGGCCTCATGGCGCTGCTGATGCGCGCCGAGCTGGCCCGTCCCGGCATGCAGTTCCTGTCGCCCGAGCAGTACAACCAGCTGTTCACCATGCACGGCACGATCATGCTGCTGTTCTTCGCGACGCCGATCGTGTTCGCCTTCGCGAACTTCGTGGTGCCGATCCAGATCGGTGCCCCTGACGTCTCGTTCCCGCGGCTGAACTCGTTCGCGTACTGGCTTTACCTGTTCGGCGGGCTGATCGCGATCGGGGGCTTCCTGACTCCCGGTGGCGCCGCCGACTTCGGCTGGTTCGCGTACACGCCGCTCAGCGACGGCCTGCACTCGCCCGGCATCGGCGGCAACATGTGGGTGGTCGGCCTGGCGCTGTCCGGTCTCGGCACCATCCTCGGTGGCGTCAACATGATCACCACGATCCTGACGCTGCGCGCCCCCGGCATGACCATGTTCCGGATGCCGATCATGACGTGGAACATCCTGGTCACCAGCCTGCTCGTGGTCCTGGTGTTCCCGTTCTTCGCGGCCGCTCTGTTCGCGCTCGCCGCCGACCGTGTGCTCGGCGCGCAGGTGTTCAACGTGAACACCGGCGGGCCCATGCTGTGGCAGCACCTCTTCTGGTTCTTCGGGCACCCCGAGGTGTACATCGTGGCGCTGCCGTTCTTCGGCATCATCACCGAGGTCATCCCGGTGTTCAGCCGCAAGCCGGTGTTCGGCTACAAGGGCCTGGTGTCGGCGACCCTGCTGATCGCGGCGCTGTCGATGAGCGTGTGGGCGCACCACATGTTCGTCACCGGCCAGGTTCTGCTGCCGTTCTTCAGCTTCCTGAGCTTCCTCATCGCCGTACCCACCGGCATGAAGTTCTTCGTCTGGATCGGCACAATGTGGCGCGGCCAGATCAGCTTCGAGACCCCGATGATGTTCGCCATCGGCTTCCTGGTGACATTCCTCTTCGGTGGCCTCTCGGGCGTGCTGCTCGCCGCCCCGCCGATCGACTTCCACGTGTCGGATTCCTACTTCGTCATCGCGCACTTCCACTACGTGCTGTTCGGCACGATCGTGTTCGCGGTGTTCGCCGGCATCTACTTCTGGTTCCCGAAGATGTTCGGCCGGATGCTCGACGACCGGCTCGGCAAGGTCCACTTCTGGCTGACCTTCATCGGGTTCCACGCCACGTTCCTGGTGCAGCACTGGCTGGGCACCGAGGGCATGCCCCGGCGGTACGCCGACTACCTGGCCTCGGACGGCTTCACGTTCCTGAACACGTTCTCGACCATCGGCAGCTTCGTGCTCGGCGCGTCGACCCTGCCGTTCATCTACAACGTGTGGAAGTCGTACAAGGTCGGTGAGCTCGTCACCGTCGACGACCCGTGGGGCCACGGCAACTCGCTGGAGTGGGCCACGTCGTGCCCGCCTCCACTGCGCAACTTCGACCGCATGCCGCGCATCCGCTCCGAGCGGCCGGCCTTCGACGCGAAGTTCCCCGAGCTGGCCGCCGGCGCTCAGCTGGCCGGCCCGCCGGAGGGCGGTGCCCGCCCGCTGACCAGCGAGTCCGACGGCGGCGCGACCTACCAGGAAGACGTCAGCGGCAACGTCGACACCAAGTAACACCCACCGATCAACGAACGGCCCGCCGGGACAGGCGGGCCGTTTCCGTGTCGCCGGTCGTCGCCGGTCAAGGCCCGGCACGCCGAGCTCGGCTTCACCCAGCCTCAGTTCTGGCTGCTCCGCAACCTCTCGCCGAGCGAACTCGGGCCGGACGGCGGCGGCGGGCTGACCGTTCCCGAGCTCCGGATGGCGATGAGCTCCTACCTCCGCACCGAGGACGACCTGGACGCCGAAGCCGAGACGCTGGTGGAGCGCGGATGACTCACCCGCGGCCCGGCGGGGCGGCTGCGGATCACCGACGCCGGCGAGGCCGCGCCTCGATCTCAAGTCGCATGCGCCGGCGATCCGGAACGGCTTCAAGTTGATCTTCTGGGAGTGCTGATCCGTCCGTGAGCGCCACAGCGGCCCGCCGGGATCGGCGGGCCGCCGCGCTCTCCAAGGGAGCTGGTCGCGGCGTGGAGGAGGGCGCTGGCTGCGCGGGCGGAGAAGGCGCTGGCTGCGCGGGCGGAGAGGGGGATGGTTGCGCGGGCCGAGAAGACGGGCGGGGATCACGCCGCTCGATCGCCACCGCGCTAGGGTCGCGGATCGTGGATCTGGACAACATGCGTGACTCCTACAGCCGGATCGCGGCCGACTACGCCGCGGCGCCGCCGGGGGAGGGGCGGCTGACGGTCGAGCGGGCGCTTATCGGGATCTTCGCGGATCGGATCCTGACCGGCGCTGATCGGACAGTCGCCGATGTCGGCTGTGGACCGGGCGAGCACACCGCGGTTCTACGCGAGCGGGGGCTGGACGCCTACGGGCTGGATCTGGCGCCGGGGATGGTTGCCCTGGCCCGGCGGAACCACCCGGGGGTTCCATTCGAGGTGGGTTCGATGAGCGACCTGGGACGGGCCGACGGCTCGCTCGGTGGGGTGCTGTCGGCCTACTCGATCATCCATGTGCCTCGGGCGGAGCGGGCGGGAGTGCTGGCCGAGTTCTTCCGGGTGCTGGCGCCGGGCGGGCTGGTCATGCTCGTCTTCCAGGTGGGGGACGAGCAGGGGCGGCGGGAGGACTTCAACGGGCACGCCGTCGGAATCGACTGGTACCGGCTGCAGCCCGATGAGGTGGTCGGGCTGCTGCGGGCGGCCGGCTTCGAGATGTGGGTACGCGCGGTGCACGAGAGCCAAGGTCCCGACCCGGCGCCTCAGGCGTACCTGATCGCCGTGAAGCCCTGATCAGCGGAACGACCAGTCCTGGGCAGTGACCAGCTCGGCCGCCTCGGTGGCGCTCACCGGCTTGGCGAACAGGTAGCCCTGGCCGATGTCGCAGCCCAGCATGGCCAGCTCCGCGGCCTGGGCCGACGTCTCGATGCCCTCGGCCACGGTGGTCAGATGCAGCACCTGGCTCAGCCGGATCACCGCCTCGGTGATGGCCGAGCCCTGGCTGGTCCCGTCCAGTTCGGCCACGAAACTGCGGTCGATCTTGAGGATGTCGACGGGAAGGCGCGCGAGGTACTGCAGTGACGAGTAGCCGGTGCCGAAGTCGTCGATCGCGACACGGACGCCGTGGGCGCGCAACTCGGTCAGGGCGGGAATCGCCACCCGCTCGTCGATGATGGCCGACTCGGTGATCTCCAGAACCAGGTCCTTCGGGGCCAGCCCGGTTCGCTCGAGCACCCCCAGCACATCGCCGACCAGGGCGCTGTCCTGCAGCTGGCGCGGCGACAGGTTGACCGAGGCGTACAGGTGCGGGGTGGTCTGCTGCCAGGCCCGCACCTCGCGGCAGGCCTGCTCCAGCACGTACCGGCCGATGCCGTTGATGGTGCCGGTGCGCTCGGCCAGCGGGATGAAGTCGAGCGGGCTGACCAGCCCGCGGGTGGGGTGGTGCCAGCGGACCAGGGCTTCGGCACCGACCGGGCGCCCGGAGGCCAGATCGATCATGGGCTGGAAGAGGACCCGCAACTGGCCGCTGGCGACCGCGTTCTCCAGGTCGTTGCTGAGCGTGGTGTCGTCGCCGCGGCGGTCGATCATCCCCGGGTGGTAGACGGCGACGCCGTGGTTGCCGGCCCGCTTGGCGTGGTACATGGCCATGTCGGAGTGGCGCAGGACCAGGTCGCCGCTGTCGTCGGGTGCGTCGACGGCCACCCCGATGCTGCACCGGTGGACGATGGTGTCGGCGCCGACGCGGACCGGCCGGGCGTGCGCGGCGCTCTGGATCCGGTCGGCTATCGCGCGGGCGTCCTCGGGCCGGCCCAGGTCGCGAGCCAGGACCAGGAACTCGTCGCCGCCGACCCGCGCGGCGAGATCACCGGCGCGGACCGAGCCGCGCAGCACCTGGGCGAACTCCATCAGGACGAGATCGCCGGCGAAGTGCCCGTACGTGTCGTTGACGCTCTTGAAACCGTCGAGGTCGATCGCCAGCACCGCGACGTGCTCGCCGCGCCGCAGGCAGCGGTCGAGAACCTGCTGCAGGCCGACCCGGTTGGCCAGGCCGGTGAGGTGGTCGGTGATCTGGGACTGGCGGCTGTCGCGCATCGACACCAGCTGCCGGACCGCGACCCCGCCGGCCATCACCACCAGGCCGAGGACCATCCCGCCCCACTTCAGCAGGTTCTCGCCTTCGAGGGTGACGGTGATCATCAGGACGAGGCCGGCGCCGACCGCGGCGTACGGGAAATAGGCGAGCCACGGTGACAGCAGCGCGCCGGTGAGAGGCACGTCCCCGGAGCTCCGCCGGGTCGCCGAGTTCTCCAGCACGGCCGCGACGGTCATCAGGAGCAGGGCGCCGACGAAGGTCAACGTGGCCAGCAGCGGCCCGGTGGCGTAGTTGCCGTCGTCCCCGATGGCGTTGAAGATGCTGTCCGACACCAGGTAGCCGCCCATGCCGGCGACCAGCAGCGAGGACGACAGCGAGGACTCGCGCACCCCGCCGCGCAGCAGGTAGGCGCTGATGCCGATGAGCAGGAGCAGGTCGCCGATCGGGAAGCCGACCTTCATCAGCGCCGTCTGCGCGGTCACGCCGGCCTCCAGGTGCGGCTGCAGCGTGAAATGCCAGACGAACATGAAGCCGCAGCCCAGCACCGCGACCGCCTCGCCGGTCAGCGCCCACCGCTGCCGATCCATCAGGTGCGCGGCCGGGAAGCTGACCGCGGCCAGGGCCAGCAGCGGGTACG
Organism: Actinoplanes sp. NPDC049265; assembly: GCF_043197135.1. Lineage (NCBI taxonomy): Bacteria > Bacillati > Actinomycetota > Actinomycetes > Micromonosporales > Micromonosporaceae > Actinoplanes > Actinoplanes sp. NPDC049265. Next base: position 212,538 of record NZ_JBICSP010000016.1, read on the forward strand.
TGAGCATGGCCGCCGCCGCGCCGACCCACCAGCCCGGCGGCCCCGGTACCGGGTTGATCGCCAGCAGGAGGTCGGCGACGCCCGACGAGAACCGGGCCGCGGCGGCGAGCTGCCAGGCCCGCCGGTGCACGCTGTCCCGGGCGGCGAGCAGGCTCACCACGGCTCCGAGCAGGTCGAGCACGGTCATCGTGGCCGCGGTCACTGCATTCTGCATCTCGGGCCGGGTCAGGACCACCGCCTGGCCCGCCAGCGCCACGGCGACCAGGACCGCCACGGCACCGGCCACGCGGTGATGCCTCATGTAAGCCTCATCGGCACGGAAAGAGGCGGTTTGAGCCGGACCGGTGAAGCCTGGTCAGTGGATGGGAGCGGGCACGGAAAGCGGCAGTTGAGCCGGACCGGTGAAGCCTGGTCAGTGGATGGGAGCGGGCGCGGAAAGCGGCATGGCGGCCCAGGCCTGGACGAGGCTGCCGGCGGTTGAGCCGGACCGGTGAAGCCTGATCAGTGGATGGGAACGGGCGCGGGGGAGACGGGAGCCGCGGCGGCGGCCCGGCGGCGGCGCAGCTCGGCCGGCAGGACGGCCAGGGCGACCAGGGCGCCGACCGAGCCGACGGCGGCGAAACCCCACGGCGGGGACTGCCAGTCCATGACCACGCCGGCCAGTGGGGCGCCCAGGGCCACGCCGACCGTCAGGGCCGAGTTGTGCCAGCCCAGCGCCTCGCCCCGGGCCGCGGCCGGGATCATCCGGCTGACCGCGTCGGCCGTGGCCGTGATGGTGGGAGCGCACAGGGCGCCGGCCGGCAGGATCAGCAGGGCCAGCAGCCACCAGTGGCCGCCGCCGAGGCCGACCGGAATGGTCAACAGGGCCATCGGGCCGAACAGCAGCAGCGGCGGCAGGCCCCGCCGGACCGTGCCGTAGAGGAAGCCGCCCAGCAGCGAATATGCCGCCCAGGTGCCGAGGACCGCGCCGGTCCAGGTGATCTCGCCGGACTCGCGCAGCACCGCCACCACCGACACGTCGGTGCCGCTCAGCACCAGGGTGGTCGCCATGGTGATGGCCAGGATGCCGATCAGGCGCGGGGTCAGCCACTGGCTGCGCGGCACCCGCGCCGCCTCGGCCGACGGGGGCGCCTCGTCGTGGGCGCGGATCGGCGGGTTGAGCAGGAACAGGCCGGCCCCGGAGACGAGGATGCCGGTGCCGACCGCGTACATGCCGACGTGGCCGCCGGCGGTGGTGGCGATCAGGACGCCCAGGGCCGGACCGGCCATGAAGCTCAGCTCGGTGGTGATCGAGTCGAGGGCGAACGCGGGCAACCGGTGCGACTCGGGGGCCAGCGCGGCGATCGACTGGCGGGCCACGGCGAACGCCGGCAGGGCGAAGAAACCGCCGAACACCGCGGCGATCAGCAGGGCCCAGTACGGCAGGGAGGGCGCCGAGAACCAGAACAGGCACTCGGCCACCGTGGTGAACACCAGCACCGGGCGTAGCCCGCGCCGGTCGGTGATGCGGCCCATCACCGGTGCGCCGAGCGAGCCGCCGAGCGTGCACGCCGTGCCGGCCAGGCCGGCCAGGAAGTAGCCCAGCCCGAGATCCTGCACCACGTGCAGGGTGAGCGTCACCGTGCCCGCGGCGATCGGGACGCGGGCCAGCGTGGCCACCACCAGCAGCGACTTGATGCCGCGCAGGGCGAGGGTCTCGCGGTAAGGCGTGAGTGTCATGACGGTCCTAACCTCCGTCTGACATCCTCGCCGCTCGGTACGACAAGTTTCGAGTCAGTTGACGCGGATCACGTGGCGTCGACGACCGGCGTGCCGGTCGTGGCCACCGAGGCGGCGGCGAACTGCGCGAGGGCGGCGTCGGTCGAGGCGCGGGCCACGCCGGCGGTCAGTTCCAGCAGCACGGTGGTGGCGAAACCGGAGGCCGCGGCGTCGAGCGCTGTCGCGCGTACACAATGATCCGTCGCGATGCCGACCACCTCGACCTCGGTCACCGCCCGCGCGCGCAACCAGTCGGCCAGGCCGGCGCCGTCAGCCGAGACACCCTCGAAGCCGGAGTAGGCCGCGGCGTGCGCACCCTTCTCGAAGACCGCCTCGATGCGGTCCCGGGTCAGCTCGGGATGGAAGTCGGAGCCGGCCGTGCCGACCACGCAGTGGGCCGGCCACGAGTCGACGAAGTCGGGGTGCTCGCTGAAGTGGGCGCCGGGATCGATGTGGTAGTCCTTGGTCGCGACCACGTGATCCCAGCGGTCGCCGGCGCGGTCCAGCACCAGGCTGATCCCCCGGGCCACGGCCGCACCACCGGCCACGGCCAGCGAGCCGCCCTCACAGAAGTCGTTCTGCACGTCGACGATGATCAGCGCGCGGGTCATGACAACCTCCTTCAGGCGATCGTGACCGGGATGGCGGGGTCGCCCGCGGAGAGCTTAAGGCCCTCCCACGGGATGGAGATGAGGCATTGACGCAGATGCTCGCGCCCCTCGGCCAGGGCGGCGGCGGGCTGGATCTCGCCGCCGGCCACGAACGAGCGCTGGAGCAGGCGGTCGTTCGACTCGTGATCGGGTACGCCCTGCGGAACGACGATCTCCTCGGTGGCCGTACCCGTCGGCTTGTGGCGCCGTACCGCGGTCTTGCGCCCACCGACCGTGGCCTTGTTCTCCGACCGCTTGACCACCGGGCGGCCCTCGACCTCGACCAGCTTGTAGACCAGCCCGGCGGTCGGTGCCCCGGACCCGGTGACCACGGCCGTTCCGGCGCCGTAGATGTCGACCGGTTCGGCGGCGAGCGCGGCGATCGAGTACTCGTCCATGTCACCCGAGACAATGATCTTGGTCTCGGTGGCGCCGAGCGAGTCGAGCAGCTCACGCGAGTGCTGGGCCAGCACCGACAGGTCACCCGAGTCGATCCGGACGGCCCGCAGGTCGGGGCCGGCCACCGCTATCGCGTTGCGGATGCCCTGGGCGATGTCGTACGTGTCGACCAGCAGCGTCGTGTTCTTGCCGAGCGCGGCCACCTGAGACTGGAAGGCGGTCAGCTCGTCGTCGTGCAGCAGCGTGAACGCGTGCGCCGAGGTGCCCGTGGTCGGAATGCCGTAGCGCCCGCCCGCGGCCAGGTTGGAGGTGCTGGCGAACCCGGCCAGGTACGCCGCCCGGGCCGCGGCCACGGCGCTGCTCTCGTGCGTACGCCGCGAACCCATCTCGATGATCGGACGCCCGCGCGCGGCGGTGACCATGCGGGCCGCCGCGGCCGCGATCGCGCTGTCGTGGTTGAGCACCGACAGGATCAGCGTCTCGAGCAGCACGCACTCGGCGAACGTGCCGGAAACCGTCAGAATGGGCGATCCGGGGAAGAACAGCTCACCCTCGGCGTAGCCGTCGATGTCGCCGGTGAACCGGAAGTCGCGCAGCCAGGCCAGCGTGTCCTCGTCGACGATCCGCGCCGACCGCAGGAAGTCGAGCTGCTCGGGGCCGAACCGGAAGTCGCGGATCAGCTCCAGCAGTCGCCCGGTGCCGGCGACCACGCCGTACCGCCGGCCGGTCGGCAACCGCCGCGCGAACACCTCGAACACGCTGTGCCGGTTGGCGGTGCCGTCGCGCAGGGCGGCACTGACCATGGTCAGCTCGTACTGGTCGGTGAGCAGGGCGGGGGCTAGTTCAGTCACCGACCCACCCTATTGCGGCAGAGATCGAAGCGCGGGGGCGAGCTCGACCCGGCCGTTGACGCCCAGCTTGGCGTAGACCCGCTGCAGGTGGTTCTCGACCGTACGCGGCGACAGGAAGAGCTGGTCGGCGATCTCCCGGCTCTTCGCACCGTCGGCGGCCAGTTCCGCCACCTGCCGTTCGCGGGTGGTCAGGGCCGGCTGAACCGTGCGCAGGGCCGGCGTCCGCAGCACGTCGCACCGGGCCAGCACGTCGCCGAGCAGCGTGGACGCGGCCAGAGCCTGCGGGTCGCGGGCGGTCCGGAACAGCCGTACCGCGGTGGCCGCCGCCTCGGCCGCGTAGGTCAGGTAGCCGCGGGCCTGGAAGTCGCGGGCGATGGCCAGCAGCCCCTCGGCCGAGGAGTCGGCCGCGGCCCGGGCGTGCCGCAGCAGCAGCGGCGCCACCGGGCCGCCGGGCACCGCGCCGAGCAGCGCCGTCATCCGGTCGGCGGCCAGCTCGGGGCGGCCCAGCCGGACCAGGTCGTGCAGGGCGAGCAGTTCGTGCCCGGCGAACCCGTCGACCCGCAGCCGCTGGACCAGATCCTGGAGCAGGCGTACGGCCCCGATCAGGTCGCCGGTGCAGGCCGCCACCCAGGCCCGGCAGCGGGTCAGCCAGGGGTAGTCGGGGCCGTTGCACGAACCCGGCGCCCGGTCGGCCATGGCCAGCGCCTCCCGGGCCACCTCGGGCTCGCCGCGCAGCGCGGCCACATGCGCCCGGTAGGCGTGCGTGTTGCCGTCGTAGAGCCGGTTCGACGCCACCGCCGCACAGGCCTGCTCGCACGCCGCCAGGGCCACGTCGGTCCGCCCGCGCAGCCACGCCGCCTGCGCCTGCAGCAGCGACACCCAGGCCGAGCCGACCCCGAAGCCGCCGGTCTGGACCAGGTCGGCGAACTCGTCGGTGAGGATCCGGTCGATCGCCGGCAGGTCCAGCGCGACCGCCACCCGGGTACCCAGGGCCATCGGCAGGACGTACTGCAGGGTGGGGTTGTCCCGCCGCCAGGCGCCGCTGCCGGCGGCCACGTCGGCCAGCAGCCCGGCACTGGCCGCCGGGTCGCCACCGGCGGCGGTCAGGAAGGCCAGCACACAGCGGGCCATCTCTTTGGCCGGGGCGGTGGCCGCGTCGTCGGCGAGCACCTGGGCGGCCAGCAGGCGGGCCTGCCGCAGCTGCAGCAGCTGCATGCGCATGAGCGACTCGACGGCGCGGGCCCGGGCCCGGTCGGCCGGGTCGTCGATCCGGGCCAAGGTCAGCTCGTCGGCGGTCTCGGCCCGGCCCAAGCCCCAGAAGCCGACGGTGGCCCGGGCGATCAGCCGGCGCGCGGGCGGCCCGTCGGCGGCCTGGTCGAGCGCGGCGACCGCCTCGTCCGGCCGGTCGGCGAAGAGCAGCACCGTGGCCAAAAGCTCGGCCGCGTCGTAGCCGGCGCCGTTGGCCCAGGCGGCCGAGGCCAGCCGCTGGGCCAGCCCGAGGTCGAACCGGCCGAACGCCTGCACGGCCGCGTCCAGCAGCAGCCGGCCGTCCTGGGCGGTGCCCGAGTCGAGCCGCCACACCGCCACCCGGAGCAGGTCGTCGCGGCGTCGTGCGCCGGTGCCCTCGACCAGGTCGGCCAGTGTGGCGTGCAGGCGGCGGGACCGGGTGGCCGGGCTGTGCTGGCGGACCACCTCGCCGTAGAGCGGATGGGCCAGCCGGACGTCGCGGCGGCGCCCGTCGGAGTAGACCCGGATCAGCCCACGCTCCTCGGCCGCCTCGACGTCGGCCGGCACGCAGCCCCGGATGACCAGGTGCAGGCCGATCGGCTCGCCGAAGGCGACCAGGTCGAGCACGTCGCGGACGCCGGGGGTGAGCCCGCCGATGCGGGCGTCGATCAGATCGGCCAGGCTCGGGGCCAGGGTGAGTTTCCCGGTCCAGCACCACATGCCGTACGAGCGGGAGATCTCGCCACCTTGCCGTGCCGCCATCACCAGCTCGCGCAGCAGCAGCGGGTTGCCGCCGGCGAACCGGGCCAGCCGTTGCGCCGAACCGGTCTCCAGCGGCCCGCCGAGCATGGTGGCCAGCAGCTCGCGCGACTCCTCGGTGCTCAGCGGCAGCAGGTCGGCGTGCGAGACCAGTCCCTCGGTCCACAGCGCGGCGATCGGGGCGGGCGCCGGCTCACCGGTGCGCCGGGTGCCCAGCAGCGTGGCGCCCTCCCGGACGAGCAGGTGCACCAGCGCGGCCGAGGTGCGGTCGAGCAGGTGCACGTCGTCGATGGCGAGCACCAGCCGCAGCCCGCCGGCGTCGGTCCGCAGCGCGTCGGCGGCCCAGCGCAGCAGCCCGGGCGCGGACAGCCCGGCCGGCGGGTCGGGCGGGAGCACCTGGGCCAGGCTGCCGAAGGGCAGACCGGTGGCGCCGATGGTGGCCGAGGCGGAGAAGACCGCGTACTCCTCGGCCGGTAGAGCCTTTGTCGCCTCGCAGAGGAGCCGGCTCTTGCCGATGCCGGGATCGCCACAGAGGATCAAGCCCCTCGGTTCGTGACTGGAGGATGCATTGTCCGCGGCTCGGATGAACCGGTCCAAGTCGCCGGTCCGCCCGACGAAGTCCCAGTTGCCCACGGAGGGCAGCATATCGAGATCCGTCACGGTTGTGTCACTACCAGTACCTCTGCCAATTGTGTCCGGAGATCGGTTCGTGACCTGCGATTGAGGGTTCCCATTCCACGGTTGCGCCGTTCCGGTGGCACGATGGTGGGCATGGCGCTGCCCCAGGTCGCTCCCGTCGAGACACCGGAGATCGAGGAGACACCAGCTGACGACCGGCCCTGGGTGACCATCGTCTGGGATGATCCGGTCAACCTGATGTCGTACGTGACCTGGGTTTTCCAGAAGCAGTTCGGCTACAGCCGGGAGAAGGCCGAGAAACTCATGCTGGACGTGCACAACAAGGGCAAGGCCGTGGTTTCCACCGGCGCCCGCGAGCGGATGGAATTGGACGCGTCGCAGTTGCACGGATACGGTCTGTGGGCGACGGTCGACCGGGCGTGAGGGTGGATTGAGGCATGTTCCGACGCAGCGGCAGCGAGTGCGTGGCCGCGTTCGCCATCGACGAGGTGCGGGTGCTCCGCAAGGTCGCCGGTGAGGTCGTCGACCTGCTCACCGACGGCTTCGACCGCGGCGATCCGGTGGTCGACCGGCTCTTCCCCGACATCTATCCCGACCTCCCCGAGGATTCGGCCGAGTTCCGGCAATACACCGAGGGCGAGCTCAAGACCGGCAAGATCGACCAGGCCGGCGCGATTCTGGCCGCGCTCCCCGACGACGGGCCGGGTGAGGTCCGCCTGGACGCCGAGACCGCCGAGGCCTGGCTGCGGGCGATCAACGACGCGCGGCTGGCCATGGGCACCCGGCTCGACATCGCGGCCGACACCGACCTGGGCGACGAACTCGACGACGCCGTCCTGCACGACCCCGCCTCGAGCCGGGTCTTCCAGCTCTCCGTGTACGCGTACCTGGGCTATCTGCAGGAATCGCTGCTGAATTCCCTGCCCGAGATCGACTGAGCTGTGGCCACGGCCACGCCTGATCATGCAAAAGCTGCCGGTAATGTGAAGGGCGTGCTCACCATCGACAGCTCGATCGTCCAGGCGATCGTCGCCCACGCCCGCCGGGACCACCCCGACGAGGCCTGTGGTGTCGTCGCCGGCCCGATCGGGAGCGACCTGCCGACCCGGCACATCGCGATGGACAATGCCGCCCGCTCGATGACCTTCTACGAGTTCGACTCGATGGAACAGTTGCGGGTCTGGCGCGAAATGGACGACAACGACGAGGAACCGGTCGTCATCTACCACTCGCACACGGCCACCGAGGCCTATCCGTCGCGGACCGACATCTCCTTCGCCGGCGAGCCCGGCGCACATTACCTCCTCGTCTCGACACGTGAGCCTGACGTTGAGGAGATTCGCTCGTTCCGTATCGTGGACGGTGTGGTGACCGAGGAAGAGGTCAACATCGTGGATGCGACGGTAGAAGTGTGATGGTGCAGACGTACATGTTCGGGCAGACCCCGGCGTCGGTCTTCTACGAGTGTCGCTGTCGCTGAGCAAGCGGCCCACTCCCGACCTCGTCTGCAACTCTTTCTAGGAGCATCACCGAAATGGCTATCGAAGTTCGCGTTCCTACCATCCTGCGCAGCTACACCGGCGGTCAGAAGGTCGTCGAGGGTTCCGGCGCCACACTGTCCGGCCTGATCGACGACCTCGACGCCAAGCACAACGGGCTCAAGGGCCGGCTGATCACCCCCGAGGGTGGCCTGCACCGCTTCGTCAACATCTACGTCAACGACGAGGACGTGCGCTTCCTCGGCTCGCTCGAGGCCAAGGTCGCCGACGGCGACTCCATCACCATCCTGCCGGCCGTGGCCGGTGGCGCGCTCGGCTTCGCCGCCGCCGCGGCCATCTACGGGAGCTAGCTCGCATGGCTCGCTACGAGAGCCTGCTTGACGCCGCGGGGGGCACGCCGCTGGTCGGCCTGCCCCGCCTGTCGCCGACGGTGCCCGACGGGGCGCCGCCGGTGCGGCTGTGGGCCAAGCTGGAGGATCGCAACCCGACCGGCAGCATCAAGGACCGCGCCGCGCTGTTCATGGTGCGCGAGGCCGAGGAGGCCGGCCGGCTCCGTCCGGGCGACACCATCCTCGAGCCGACCAGCGGCAACACCGGCATCTCGCTGGCCATGGTGGCCAAGCTGCGCGGGTACCGCCTGGTCTGCGTGATGCCCGAGAACGTCTCGTCCGAGCGCGTCCAGATACTCCGGATGTACGGCGCCGAGATCATCTTCTCGCCGGCCGCGGGCGGGTCCAATCAGGCCGTCGCCACGGCCAAGCAGATCGCCGCCGAGCATCCCGACTGGGTCATGCTCTTCCAGTACGGCAACCCGGCCAACGCCCGTGCGCACTACGAGACCACCGGGCCCGAGCTGCTGCGCGACCTGCCGACGATCACGCACTTCGTGGCCGGGCTGGGCACCACCGGCACGCTGATGGGCACCGGCCGCTACCTCAGGGAAAAGGTCGACGGCATCGAGATCATCGCCGCCGAGCCACGGTACGGCGAACTGGTCTACGGCCTGCGCAACATCGACGAGGGGTACGTCCCGGAACTCTACGACGCCACGGTGCTGAACCGCCGCTTCTCGGTCGGCACGCGCGACGCTGTTCTGCGTACCCGTCAGCTCATCGATGTCGAGGGGATCTTCGCCGGCTTCTCCAGTGGCGCGATCCTGCACGCCGCGCTGGCCGTCGCGCACGAGGCGGTCAAGGCCGGCCGGCGCGCCGACGTCGCGTTCGTGATCGCCGACGGTGGCTGGAAATACCTGTCGACCGGCGCGTACGGCGGCACTCTGTCCGAAGCGGAGGACGCCCTCGAGGGCCAGCTCTGGGCGTGAGCTTTTCAAGAGCGACATTCATGTCGTAGCGGGGTGGGTGGTGCGGACCGCTGCTCATTGGTGGACCCTTGTTGTTGTCCGGCTCGTTAGGGCCGGAGGCATCTGGATCCGTCGG
>NZ_JBICSP010000017.1:0-60498 GCF_043197135.1 Actinoplanes sp. NPDC049265
TTGCCAAAGGAATCGCGAGGCAAAACAAAACCTCGCCATAATTGGCACTGGCTTATCTAGCACCCTGTTGAGTTCTCAAAGAACAACCACACACCAAACTAACGAACCTCAAACAGAGATCCGCGCTTGGGGCAACCGCTCCAATTTCCTGGTCTCCCAGGCAAACCCGCGCTGACACACACCATCTGAGATGGTCAAGTCGTTCGGGTTATCCGTCAGACCGGCCGATGATCGCTTAGCGATCCATCTGCCCGGCTCCTGCGGCTTTCCTACTCTAGCCGGTCGGTCTCGCTGGCGCAAATCCGGTTTCCCGTGCTTCACACCCTGCCTCGCCCGGTGCCTCCGACGAGCATAGCGCGCGTCTTTGGCGGTGGCCCGGTGGCTGTCCGAAGAATCCTCTTCGTCCGGCTCCGTGTGCCGGGGAGAAACTTACGCGACGGGTCCGTCGAAACGCAAATCGGCCCCCGGCCGTGCCAGAGTGGCAGGCATGACCGAGTCCTCCGCACCAGCCGGCGACGTCCTGTTTGGCCTGCTCTCGCCCGTGTGGCAGCTGGTCATCGGGCTCATGGTGCTGGTTACGGTCGTGGTCGCCGTCACCCGGCTCGTCCGCCGCGGCCCGTCCCGCATGGGCGGCGCGATGCTGCTCGTCGGCGGAGCCCTGGTCGGCGTCGCGGTGGTCAGCTACCTGGTAGCCCAGATCTAGAACGGGCCAGATGCCCGGTAGCCCAGCTCTGAAAGTGGTCAGCTACCTGGAGGCCCCGATCTAGAACTAGCCGGCCCGCCCGGGCCCAGATCTGAAAGTGGCCAGCTACCCGGTTGCCCAGATCTGGAACCGGATCTAGAAGAGGCGACGGTTGGCCAGGCTCGGCACCTCGGTTCGGATCTTCTCCACCCGGGACAGATCGAGATCGGCCGTGACGATGCCCACGACATCCGGCGCCTGAGCGATCACCGTCCCCCACGGGTCGATCACCATGCTGCGCCCGAAACACGTGCGGTCCGGTTCGTGGTCGCCGATCTGGCCGGCCGCCACGACGTAACACTGGTTCTCGATCGCCCGCGCCCGCAGCAGCACCTCCCAATGGTCACGCCCGGTATGCATCATGAACGCCGCCGGGACTACGACCACCTGCGCACCACCGTCCGCGAGGCGCCGGTACAGCTCGGGAAACCGCAGGTCATAACAGATCGAGAGCCCTAGGGGTACGCCCGCCACGGGCGCCACCACAACGTCCTCGCCGGCCGCCACGGTGCGTGATTCCTGGTACGAGACGCGACCCGGGATCTCCACGTCGTACAGATGGATCTTGCGATAGACCGCCACTCGCTCACCCGCCGGCGAAAAGACCAGCGACGTGTTGTAGGTGTGCTCGTCGTCCGGGCCGGTCTCGTGGAACGAGCCGGCATGCACCCAGATTCCGAGCTCCCCGGCCGCCGCCGCGAAGAACCGGGCGAATTCCCCGTCGACCCCTTCCGGCGGAGGCATCCCCTTGGCCCGGCCGAGATAGTCGACGTACTCGGGCAGCACGGCCAGCTCGGCCCCCGCCGCCGCGGCCCGCTCCAGCAGGCCGCGAGCCTCGGAGAGATTTCGCTCACGATCGTCCCGGGCATTCAGCTGGCACACCGCAACACGCATACCCCGAGACTAAGGCGGGTTTTACAACCCGGCCAAGAGCGAAGCGTGGTCCAACAGTGTGGCTGGCGCCGGCCTGGAGACGCGTCATACAGGGTCGTTTCCCGGACGCCGTCAGGCGCGCTCTGGGCCACGCCGCAGCCCTGGTCGGGTTATAAAGCGCGCGGCGGCGAGATGAGGAGCTCAGATCCGATGGGTACGAAACCAGCCGCCAGCAGCGCCCGGAGGCTCGACGCGTTCCCGGGCGAGCATTGAGCCCACACCGGGCGGCCGTCCGGGACGAGGTGGCGGGCGGCACGAGCCAGAGCACGGCCGTGACCGCTCCCCCAGGCGGCGGGATCCACCTCGAACGCCGTCTCCCAGCGCCCGGCCACCCCCCGGCCCAAGATCACGATGCCGTCGGAGGAGGCCCAGGCGCGTACGTCAGCGCGATATCGATGAGCCCGGGCCACCCGGTCATGTATGGAGTCATCGGCGCTCGCCAGCGCGATCTCCGGCGGTCCGGGCAGCGGGCCGGCCATCAGCAGTGCGTCGAGGTTGCCGGCCTCGCCGCGCAGTTGCTCCTCCAAGGCGTCGAGGAAGGCGGGGCGCAGCGGGTCGGCGAAGTCGCCGCGCATCCAGGAGTCGAGCCACCCGCGCCCGACGTCGGCCGCCACCACCACATGGCCCGGCAGAGACAGGACGGCCGCGTGGCCCGGGGCCGGCGCGGGCACCAGCTCGAGCCAGGGGTCGCCGGAAAGACGATCGCCCGCCTCGAGGCGGGCGATCACATTTTTGAGAGTCACGGTGGCGCCCGCGACGGTGCGGGTCAGGCCGACTTCTCCTCGCGCTCGCGGCGGGCGCGACGGCCCACGAACTCCCGCGGGACGATGGTCGGGTTGACGTTTTCGAGGACGACCTCGCGGGTGATGACCACGCGGGCGGCATCCGGGTTGCTCGGGACCTCGTACATCACAGAGAGCAGGACCTCTTCCATGATGGCGCGGAGACCGCGGGCGCCGGTGCCACGGAGCATGGCCTGGTCGGCGATGGCCTCGAGCGCGCCCTGGTCGAACTCCAACTCGACGCCGTCGAGTTCGAAGAGGCGCTGGTACTGCTTCACGTACGCGTTGCGGGGCTCCGTCAGGATCTTGATGAGGGCCTCGCGGTCGAGGTTGCGCACCGTGGTGATCACTGGGAGCCGGCCGATGAACTCGGGGATCAGGCCGAACTTCAGCATGTCCTCGGGCATGACCTTGCTGAAGATGTCGTCGGTGTTCCGCTCGGAGATCGAGCGCAGGTGCGCGCCGAAGCCGACCCCGCCCTGGCCCACGCGGGACTCGATGATCCGGTCCAGTCCAGCGAACGCGCCACCGACGATGAACAGCACGTTGGTGGTGTCGATCTGGATGAACTCCTGGTGCGGGTGCTTCCGGCCACCCTGCGGCGGGACGTTGGCCACCGTACCCTCGAGGATCTTGAGAAGTGCCTGCTGAACGCCCTCACCGGAAACATCGCGGGTGATCGACGGGTTCTCGCTCTTGCGGGCGATCTTGTCGACCTCGTCGATGTAGATGATGCCCTGCTCGGCCCGCTTCACGTCGTAGTCAGCGGCCTGGATGAGCTTGAGCAGGATGTTTTCCACATCCTCACCGACGTAACCGGCCTCGGTCAGCGCGGTGGCGTCGGCAATCGCGAACGGCACGTTGAGCATCCGGGCCAGCGTCTGCGCCAGGTGTGTCTTGCCGCAGCCGGTGGGGCCGATGAGCATGATGTTGGACTTGGCCACCTCGACGTCGCTGCCCGCTCCGGGAGCGCCGGTCGACTCGGCTTGAATCCGCTTGTAGTGGTTGTAGACGGCGACCGAGAGCGCCTTCTTGGCCTGTTCCTGCCCAACCACGTAGTTGTCGAGGAACTGGCAGATCTCCATCGGCTTGGGAAGCTCTTCCCACTTCACCTCGCCGGTCTCGGCCAGCTCTTCCTCGATGATCTCGTTGCAGAGGTCAATGCACTCGTCGCAGATGTAGACCCCAGGGCCCGCGATGAGTTTCTTGACCTGCTTCTGGGACTTCCCACAGAAGGAGCACTTCAGTAGGTCGCCACCGTCGCCGATCCGTGCCACCTACGTACTCCCTGCGCTCGATTTTGCTTCGTCCTTGCACAGCTCATCGTCTGCGGACCCGCGTTGCTGAGGTTGCACGCTCGACGTTACCCGCTGCTGGGCACTTCTCCGACCCCCCAAAACGGGCGTGTCAGGGGCCGGTCAGTCTAGCTCTTGACTGTCCGGCCCCCGATGGACGGTGTCAGCTACCCGCGCCCACGGTCTGCAGGCTCTTTTTGCGGCTGACGAGCACGGTGTCGACAAGACCGTACTCCTTGGTCTCATCGGCCGTCATGATCTTGTCGCGGTCGATGTCCTTGCGGACCTTCTCAACCGTCTGGCCCGAGTGCTTGGCCAGCAGCTCTTCCAGCTGGGTACGCATCCGCAGGATCTCGCGGGCCTGGATCTCGATGTCCGAGCCCTGGCCGTAGCCGCCCTCGGTGGCCGGCTGGTGGATGATGATCCGCGAGTGCGGCAGCGCCATCCGCTTACCCGGCGAACCGGCGGCCAGCAGCACCGCGGCCGCGCTGGCGGCCTGACCCAGACACACCGTGATGATGTCGGGACGGACGTACTGCATGGTGTCGTAGATGGCCGTCATGGCCGTGAACGAACCACCGGGCGAGTTGATGTACATGGTGATGTCGCGGTCCGGGTCCGTGCTCTCCAGCGTCAACAGCTGGGCCATCACGTCGTTGGCCGACGCGTCGTCCACCTGCACGCCGAGGAAGATGATCCGGTCCTCGAACATCTTGTTGTACGGGTTCGACTCCTTCACGCCGTACGACGTGCGCTCGACGAAGGAGGGCAGGACGTACCGGTTGTGGACGGGCGCGAACCCCGGAGGCATGGTCAGGTCGGTCATCGTTCTGCTCCTCAGTTCAGCGTCCCGGCGCCCTCGGGAACCTGAGTGGCCCCGGTGATCACCTTGTCGATGAAGCCGTAGTTCTTGGCCTCCTCGGCCGTGAACCAGCGGTCCCGGTCGGAGTCGGCCTCGATCTGCGCCTGGTCCTGGCCGGTGTGGAAGGACACCCGTTCCTGGAACATGCGCTTGGTGTAAAGCATCTGCTCGGCCTGGATGGCGATGTCGGCGGCCGTACCACCCATACCACCCGACGGCTGGTGCATCATGATCCGCGCGTGCGGCAGCGCGAAACGCTTGCCCGCGGTGCCCGCGCAGAGCAACAACTGCCCCATCGAGGCGGCCATGCCCATGGCCACGGTCTGAACGTCGTTGTCGATGAACTGCATCGTGTCGTAGATCGCCATGCCGGAGTAGACCGAGCCACCCGGTGAATTGATCCAGAGGTGGATGTCGCGCTCCGGGTCCTCGGCGGACAACAGCAGGAGCTGCGCGCAGATGCGGTTGGCGACCTGGTCGGTCACCTCGCTGCCGAGGAAGATGATGCGCTCACGCAGCAGCCGGTTGAAGACCGAGTCGTCGAGGTTGCCACTGAGTTCGCCGCCCCGCAGGACGGGACTCGCAGGGATGTGCAGGTCGGTCATGGCAGCCCTTCACCGCTGACTGAGCCGGCCGAGCGATCCGGCCGGCAAGTGGTCCTGATTTACGACCAACGTAACCGGTCGGATGCCCGGCGGCTTCCCGCTCGGGCGGGTGTTCGCTGTCAGCGCAGGGGTCAGTGGACGTGGCCCTCGTGGTCGTGACCCGCGTGCTCGGCCTCGTTGGCCTCGCGGAGGTCGTCCAGCGTCAGCGTGTTGCCCTCGGTGTCCTGCATGGTGACCTTTTCCAGGACCGAGGCCAGCGCCTTGCCCCGGCGCACGTCGCCGAACACCGCGGCCGCGTTACCCGACTGGACCAGCTGGTCGTAGTACTGCTGCGGGGACATCTGAGCGCGCTGGGCGCGGTGCACGATCTCGTGACCGAACTCGTCGTCGGAGACCTGGATGTCCTCGGCGTCGGCGACCGTGTCGAGCAACAGCTGGATCCGGACGCCCTCGGTGGCCGCCTCGGTCAGCTCGGTGTCGATCTGCTCCTCGGTCTTCTCCTCGGAGGCGAGGTAATCCTCCAGGGTGGCGCCGATCCGCTCGAGCTGGTCGGTCATGGCCTGCTTACGGCCGTCGACCTCGTCCTTGACGATGCCCTCGGGCGCCGGGATCTCGGCCGCCTCGACGAGCTGCTTGAGGGCTTCGTCACGGGCGGCGTAGATCTGCTCGACCTTCTTCACCCGGCCGAGCCGCTCGCGCAGGTCGCCGCGCAGCTCCTCGAGCGTGTCGAACTCGCTGGCGAGCTGGGCGAACTCGTCGTCGATCTCGGGCAGCTGCTTGTCCTTGACGCTGCGCACCTTGACCTCGACCTCGGCGTCCCGGCCGGCGAAGTCACCGCCGACCAGCTGTGTGGTGAAGGTCGCGTCGGCGTCGGCGGACAGGCCGACCAGCACCTCGTCGAGGCCCGGGAGCAGCTGCTTGCTGCCGACCTCGTGGGAGATGTTGGTGGCCGAGCCGCCCGGCACCTCCTCGCCGTCGACGGTCGCCCTGAGGTCGAGCTGGACGTAGTCGCCCTCGGCGGCCGGGCGGTCCACCGTCTTCAGCGTGGCGAAGCGCTCACGCAGCCCGTTGACCTGCTCGTCGATCTCGCTGTCGCCGATCTCGACGGCCGGCACGGTCACCGAGATGCCGGAGAGGTCGGGAATGGTGATCTCGGGGCGGACATCCACCTCGGCGGTGAACTTCAGCGGCTCGCCGTCGGTGAACTCGGTGATCTCCACCTCGGGCCGGCCCAGCGTCTTGACCTCGTGCTCGCGGACGGCGGCCAGGATCTGCTGCGGGATCGCCTCCTGCACGGCCTCGTTGAGGACCGCGCTCCGGCCGACCCGCTGGTCGATCACCGCCGCCGGGATCTTGCCCTTGCGGAAGCCCGGAATCTGCACCTGCGCGCCGATCTCCCGGTAGGCCTTCTGCAGGCTCGGCTTGAGCTCGTCGAACGGCACCTCGATGGCGAGCTTCACCCGGGTCGGGCTCAGAGTCTCGACGGTGCTCTTCACAGGCGTACTCCTTGTTACTTCGAATGGCTGTGTGACAGTCGGGGTGGCGGGATTTGAACCCACGGCCCCTCGCTCCCAAAGCGAGTGCGCTACCAAGCTGCGCCACACCCCGTGGCGGGGCCAGTGTATGCGGTCGGCGTCAGCGGGTGCGCTCCGGAGTCGCCCGAGCGACTCACGCGACCCGCTGAGGGGGTATCCGGTTCGCTTCGAGCAGCCGCATTCAGTACGCTGTCACAGCACCACGCGGGCGTAGCTCAATGGTAGAGCCTCAGTCTTCCAAACTGATTACGCGAGTTCGATTCTCGTCGCCCGCTCCATGTTCGAGCAGCTAGACAGCTCGGTCAAGCGACGAACGCCGCTCGAGCCGGCGCCTCGCTGGCCAATCGGCATCCTCAGCTAGAGCAAACTGAGTAACGGCTTCGATTTCGCGTCGCCTGCGCCGAGAAGTCGCAGCTCAGAGGCTCGTCGGCGACTCGGCTTCCGCATCAAGGCGAGTCACTACCACCCACCGTGCCTCGAACATCGTGCCCAACAATCCCGCCGCCAGCCCCGGCAAGCCGCTCGTGCGCCCGCCCAAAGGCAGACGCAGAACACGCCAGCCAGCGCTAACCCGCCCATGGATCATCAAGTGCGACCCCGCTCCCAAGAAGTCTGCCGTTTAGGCATTTGATCCGGTTGACGCTGCCCTCGACCGGCCCTGAGCTGAAGGGCAGGCTCAGCCCGGCGGTGTCAGGAGGGGACGAGGCCGCCGGCTCGCTCCTCGCGGAGCGAGCCGGCGGGGCACTACCGGTTCGGTTCGACCCTGATCATCCCCGGCGGATTGAGGGCCGCCGCTTCACCGGCGACGCTCTCGTTCGCCGCCGGCAGCCACACCTCGCGACCGACGACTCTCGGTAACTTCGACGCGATCACCACCACGCTCGGGAGGAGCGAAAGGAAAACCAGCGCGAAGGCCACAAGCCCCAGCACACCCGCCACGGTCCGACCGCCCGCGACGCCTCGCGTCCAGTCGAGAACCATGAACACGGCCGCGAGCACGAACAGCGCCAGGATCGCCGGGATCACCGCGTACTCGATCACCTTACGAAGTCGCGTGACAGCGGCGATCCGCTCCGCCGCATCTGAACCGAGTGGCAGTTCCACGGTTGCGGTCCGCGTCCAGGCCAGCCGCGGCATTGGCAACGCCACCGCGACCAGCTCACCGGTGCCCACCATCGGACTGACCGGCCAGCGGACCGCACCCAGATCGGCGAGCCGGATCCGCACGTCGACACGCGACTCCGGCATCAGCGACAGCCCAGGCGGTAAGAATAGTGTGCCCGGTTGCGCCAAACTCTCGACTTCCAGACGTGCATAGTCACCCAGAGACCCTTTCGCCGTAAACAACGATCCTCATAGATCTTTTCAGCAAACCAGGCGATCGCGCCGATGACGACCCCGATCACGGCAAACGCGGCGGGAACAACCGCGCCGATCCTGGTCGCGGCGTGTGGAGAGGCCATGGCCGCTAACACTCCCTGGATGCCGGCGTAGAAGAACATCCTGGTGGAGGCCCCGAAGCGGCGCCGCTCCCGAACCAGATTTGTTGGAAATTTGTTGGGGAACGACGCCGAACCTACCCGTCCCAGGCCGGACCGAGCCCCGACGATTTGTGGCCGGCTGGGTTTGCGCGGCGGGCCGGCGGGACGGCAGCGGGGGCAGGTTCTCAGGGTTGGGTGGTCTGCGAGGGGTTTTGCCTTGCCTTTGGGGCGGCGAAGGCGCGGGCTGCTACCAGGTTCAGGACCAGGGTCGCGGCGTTGGTGGCGGCTAGGCCCTGGGCGTTTGAGGTCTTGTTGTGGGCCCAGTCGCAGATGCCCTTTACCACGATCCAACTGACGCCCTCGCGGACCGATGACGCGTAGACCGCCGCGCCCTCCATCTCGCCGCCCTCGGCGTCGGGGTAGCGCGCCTTCAGCACTTCGCGCAGCGCCGACGAGTCGACCAGCACGTCCCACGAAAGCAGCACGCCGGGCCAGACACGCACGCCGGGAGGCGGTTCGGCGACCGCGAAACGCTCGACCAACTGGTGACCCGCGGTGACCACGTCGCCGCGGTCCCGGTCCTCGGTCTCGCCCGCCCGTACGTTGATCACCCGGAGCTGGCGGCCCACGATGACGTCGCCCAGGCGCTGGCGTTCCTCGTGCAGACCGAAGCAGATGCCGACCATGATGACGTGGCTCGGGTGCCACTCGTCGATGAGTCTCGGCACGCTGTAGGCGGCCGACACGGGGCTCGTGATGCCCATACCGACCTGGGCGAGCAGCACGTCCACGCCACCGATGAGGCCGAGCCGGTAGACCGGGTGGCCTTCGGAGAACTCCAGCACCGCCTCGGCGTCACCGTGCCGTCGGGCCTGGGCGAGCACCGCGGCCCGCTCGACCGGGGTGGCGACCACCAGGAGGAGTCGCCGCGGGCGCAGGGCCTCATCGATCGCCCGCCGGTACTCGCCGGTCAGCTTGCGCCGATAGCGCAGGTAGAAGACCAGGCACACGACGGCCATGGCGATCGTCATCGGGAGAAAGACACCGGCTATCAGGCCCGTGCTCCGGGACCAGAACGTCTCGGCGGTGAGCCCGTCCGGGTACTGCCAGATCAGCCGGTGGCCGACCCATTCGAGTGCCGCCGGGAACGTCACCGGGCGACCGGCGCACGGGCTGGCGCAGGCACCGCGCTCCCAGCCGGCCACGCTCGTCGCCATCGCGAACGCCATCGCGGCGACGCCCCCGAGCCAGAGGAAGAAGAACGCGCCGGTCTCGGTGACCCGGTGACTGCGCGCGGGCAATTGCCTGGGTGCCCGCAGGCTGAGTTCGGGGTCGGGCCGGCCGGTGTCGAGGTCGTCGGCCCAGGCCGCCACCCGGGCGCGCATGTCCCGGGTGGTGATTCCGTCGCGCGGGCAGGCCAGGGCCACGTCAGCGCCGCCGAGGGCGGTTAGCCGGCGCGCGACGTCGGCGAGCAGGGCGTGGCCCTGCTCGGGCCGGCCGATGTGGTGACAGAGGGCCATCGTCCACTGCTCGAACGGCGCCTGCTCGGCGGCCACCTGATCGACCCGCGGTCGTGGGCGGCCCAGCGCCCGCAGGCCCCGCCCGGCGAGCGCGAGCAGTGCCACCACCTGATCGGCGACGACGGCGAGGAGCAGGAGGAGTTCGACGAGTTCGAGCCCGAGCCAGGTCCAGGTGGGCCCGATCGTCCGGCGGATCGCGACGAGGACGCACGCCACCACCAGGAAGATCAGGAACTCGCCGACCATGATCGCCAGGTTCCAGTGCCGGTCGAGTACGCGCAGCAGCCGCCCCGAGCCCTCGACCGCACGATCGGCGGGCCGCCTGAGCATCGCGTAGGAGCCGGGGCCGTGCCAGATCAGGCGGCCGTCGCGATCGGCTCGCCGCAGCTGAAGCCAGATCGGACCGCGCGTACGGATGAGACCCAGCGTGCGAGGACGCAGCTGCCGGACCACATCGGATCCGCTCTCGGCTGCGCGCGCCCTGCGTGCCGCCGCCCGGAGGTCACCGATCGACGGCCGCTCAGCCATGAGACAACCATAGGAGACCCCACCCAGTGGGTAGGCCTACGACTACTGGGAGTCCGGCTTGCGGGGCGGCACGAGGGCGCGGGCCGAGGCCAGGGCGGCCAGGGCCGGGGTGCGGTAGGTGGAGATCACGCTTGGGCTCATGAGATGACGGTCGGCCGTGCGGGTTGCAACGCCGGGTGCCGGAGGGTTGCGTGATTTACCGTAATCAATTGACTACATAACGTACGCCTCGACCGCCTTGACATGTGACTGTTTGGTCTCATAACTTTGCGTCATGACGGATGACGACCGGGTGTTCAAGGCACTGGCCGATCCGAGCCGTCGGTTTCTGCTCGATCTTCTGTTTCAGCGCGACGGCCGCACGCTGACGGAACTCGAGTCCGAGCTGGAGATGACGCGCTTCGGCGTGGCGAAACACCTGAGGGTCCTTCAGGACGCGGGTCTGGTCGTGACGCGCCGCTCGGGCCGGGAGAAATTGCACTTCCTCAACACCGTGCCGATCCGCCTGATCCACGACCGGTGGATCGACAAATACACCGAACGCCAGGTCACGGCCCTGGTCGATCTCAAGAACGCGCTGGAGGACGAGGAATGACCACCACGACGACGCAGGTGCACCGCATCTGGATCAAGGCGACTCCGGAACGGATCTGGGCGGCCATCGCCGACCCAGAGTGGAACGGACGGTACGGGTACTCGGCCGTCGCGACCTACGAGCTCGAGGCGGGCGGGCGGTTCCGGCAGTACGCCAACGACGGCATGAAGGCGTACGCGACGCAGCACGGCTTCGAGATGCCCGAGGTGATCGCCGACGGTGAGGTGATCGAGGCCGACCCGCCGCGCCTGCTCAAGCAGACCTGGAAGCTGCAGATGGACCCGGGCACGGCGGCCGAGGCGTACTCGACCCTGACCTACGAGATCACCGAGTCGAAGTCCCAGCCGGGCACCTGCAAGCTGACCGTGATCCACGAGCTGCCGGAGTCGCCGGCCACCTTCGCCATGGTTGCGGGGAGTGACGAGGAGGGCGCCGGTGGTGGCTGGGCGTGGGTGCTCAGTGATCTCAAGTCGCTGGTCGAGACCGGCCGGGGCTTCAACGAGTAAGCCACCAGTGGTAGGCCTCGGCGGTATCCGCGCGGCGCGGATACCGCCGATCCTGGTCGCGCGTTGGTGGAAGGTTAAAACAACCCTATGACCCAGTTCCACGCGTCGACGACCCAGCCGGTCTGCCGCAGGTGCGCGACACCCACGCCGACCAGGAAGATCGCGGTGACCACATGCGAGGCCTTGGCGCTGCGGCGGACCCGGCCGAACTGCTTCTCCAGCACCTGACGGCCGACCAGCCGGCACAACGCGAACAGGCCGGCCGCGACCAGCAGGCTGCTCACGAAGACGATCACCGCGGTGGTCAGGTCGCCACTGGTCGAGATGACCCAGATGCCCCAGCAGACGAACGCGAAGAGCAGGCCGGCCGTCGTCCACTCGCCGCCCCGGCGCAGCTCACGCCAGGAGAACTCGCGGTGCTGCGCTGCCGGCGCGCCGGCACCGGGCCAGCCGACGCCGGTGGGCTCGTGCTCGGCCTGGAACTGGGCCGTGCGGGGGGTCACCGACGCGCGGCCCCGGGAGAACGGGCTCGGATCGGGTGGGACCGCCGCACCCGGCGGGACGGCCTGCGCGGTGGGCTGGTCGGCCCACGGGTCCTGTGGCGGCATGTCGAGCGTCCGCTCCGGCCACTGCGGTTGCTCCGGCATTGTGCTCCTCCCGGACGATTCCGATGCGGCAAACCTGACACCGCCCGCCTTCGAGAGTAACGAGGGCGCAAATCGTTGGCCTCGGCGTGCCCGGTCCGTTACACAGAACGGCATGACCACGGGAGATGACGTCGCCGTACGCGCCGCCACAGCGGACGACTGGGACGAGATCCACAGCCTGCTCAACCTGGTCTTCCACGATCCGGACGACGAGGAGGTGCGACGGGTCGAGGGGTCGGTCTACGAGCCCGAGCGCGGCCTGGTCGCCACCGACGGCCCGGTCATCGTCGGGCACGCGGCCGCGTACACCCGTGAACTGACCGTGCCCGGCGCCATCCTCCCGGCCGCCCACGTCACCCTGGTGGGTGTCGCACCCACGCACCGGCGGCGGGGCGTCCTGAGCCGGATGATGCGGCGGCAGCTGGCCGAGATCGCCGAGGCCGGGCGCGAGCCGATCGCGGTGCTGTGGGCCAGCGAGGGCCGGATCTATCCGCGGTACGGGTACGGCCTGGCCGCCCAGCGCCTCTCGCTGCACACCAACACCCGCGAGCTGAGCGTGCCCGGAACGCCCGCCGGCCGGCTCCGGCTGGTCGAGCCGGCCCAGGCCACCGGCGACTTCGCCAAGGTCTACGAGCAGTTGCGGGCCGACCGGGTCGGCTGGTCGTCCCGCGACGACCGATGGTGGCGGTTCGTGCTGGCCGACTACGCCTCCCGGCGGCAGGGTGGCACCGAGCGGCACGGCGTGGTGCACGAGGGCCCGGACGGCCTCACCGGCTATGCGACGTGGCGGACCAACGACGGCTGGGACGCGAACGGGCCGACCTCGAAGGTGAGCGTGAGCGAGGTGGTCGCGGCCGACCCCGAGACGTACGCCACCCTCTGGCGCTTCCTGCTGACCCTCGACCTGACCCGCTCGTTGCACGCCACCTGCCTGCCCCTCGACGACCCGATCCAGCACCTGGTCGACGAGCCCCGGCAGCTCGGCGCCCGGGTCCAGGACGGGCACTGGGTCCGGATCACCGACCTGCCGGCCGCGCTGACCGCCCGCCGGTACGCCACCGACGTCGACGTGGTGCTGGACGTCACCGACCCGCTGCTGCCGGGCAACACCGGCCGCTGGCGGGTGACCGGCGGCGCCTGCGAGCCGGCCACCGGCCCGGCCGACCTGGCCTGCACGATCACCGAGCTGGGCGCGGTCTACCTGGGCGGGACCACGCTCGCCGCGCTGGCGGCGGCCGGGCGGGTACGCGAGCTGACCCCGGGCGCGGTCAACCGGGCGTCGCGGGCCTTCGCCTGGCACCGGATGCCCCAACCGCTGCAGATCTTCTAAGGTTTGGGGATGACTGAGCCCGAGCGTCGCCGACGGAGGGTACGCACGTCACACACCCCGGAGCCGGTGGAGGAGCAGCCGGCCGAGCCGGTGGCCGAACGGCCGAAACGGGCCGGCGAGGACGCCGAGCGCGGGCTGCGGGGTCTCGTCGGCTCGGGGTCGTCGCAGGTCAGCGTGGGTGCCGCGATGCGCGCGCGGGACGCCGCCCGCCCCACCGACGAGCATTACGCCGAGGCCGCGAAGCTGCCCGTCGTTCGCCGGAACTGGACGCCCCGCGAGGAACTGCCCCGCAACCGCTAGCCGGCCGGGATCGGCGGCAGGGCACGGGTGCGCTCGTACTCGGCCAGCTGGTCGATCCGGCGCTGGTGGCGCTCGTCGCCGGAGAACGGCGTGGCCAGGAACGCGTCCACGAACGAGGCGGCTTCCTCCGGGGTGTGCTGGCGGGCGCCGATCGCGCAGACGTTCGCGTCGTTGTGCTGGCGGCCCAGCTCGGCGATCTCGACCTTCCAGACCAGGGCCGAGCGGACCCCGGCGACCTTGTTGGCGGCGATCTGCTCGCCGTTGCCGGAGCCGCCGATGACGACACCCAGGCTGCCCGGGTCGGCGACGGTCCGCGCCGCGGTGTGGAAGCAGAAGGCCGGGTAGTCGTCCTCCGGGTCGTACGCCTCGGGGCCGATGTCGGTGACGTCGTGTCCCTGCTTGCTCAGGTGCTCGACCAGGTAGTTCTTGAGCTCGAAGCCGGCGTGGTCGGAGCCGATGTACACGCGCATGGACACGATCCTTTCAGAAGGTCAGGGCGCTGCGCAGGACCGCCGCGATCTGATCGGCGGCGGCGCGGGCGGCATCGATGACGGCCAGCTTGCGGGCGAAGCCGTGGTTCATCTGGGCGTAGCAGGTGTGCACCACCGGGACGCCGGCGGTGACCAGCGCGTCGGCGTAGTCGGCACCCTCGTCGCGCAGCACGTCGTACTCGGCCGTGATGATCAGCGTGGGTGGCATCCCGGACAGGTCGGGGGTGGCCAGCGGAGCCACGTCGGGGGTGAACCGCAGCGCCGGATCGGGCACGTAGGCCGACCAGGCCAGCTGCATCGAGGCCTTGTCCAGGCCGTACTCGCCCAGCTCGGCGTAGGACTCGGAGGCGCACAGCGGGTCGAGCGCCGGGTAGATCAGCACCTGGTGGTCCAGTGGCGTCGCGGCGTCGCGCTGGCGGCGGGCCACGACGGTGGCGATCTGGCCGCCCGCGCTGTCGCCCGCGATCGCGATCCGGGACGGGTCCAGGCCGAGGTCCGCACCCTCTTTCCGGAGGTACGCGAGGACGGCCTCGACGTCGGAGTGGGCGGCCGGGAACGGATGCTCGGGGGTCAGCCGGTAGCCGACCGAGACCACGGCGCATCCCGACCGATGGGCGATCCGGCGGCAGAACCGGTCGAAGGTCTCGATGCTGCCGTACGCCCAGCCGCCGCCGTGCACGTACACCACCACCGGCAGGCCGGCCCCGGTGGCGTAGAGCCGGCAGGGCACACCGGAGGCCTCGAAGTCGGCCACCACCGGCAGCGGAAACGCCGGACCGCACTCGGCCTCGTTGGCCGCCTCCATCGCCTCGCGGACGAACCGCACCTGGGTCAGCGGGTCAGCCGCCAGCACCTCGGCGGACGGCCGCATCCGGAGTGCGGCCGCCGCCGAAACCTGTGGGTGCAGCATCAGCCCAGTTGGGCCAGGACCAGGCCGCCGCGCGCCTTGGGCGTGAACCAGGTGCTCTTGCGGGGCAGTTTCTGCCGCTGGAGGTTGACCGTGACGAAGTCGTCGACGGTCACCGGGGCGATCAGCACGGCCAGCTCGGAACGGGCCGCGTCGACCTCGGCGCGCAGCCACTCGGCCGAGTAGTCGCCGCCGACGTAGCTGACCCGCTTGTCACCCGGGTCGAGCCCGAGCACCCGGCCCAGCAGCACCCGCTCGACCCGGGCGTGGTCCAGGTTTTCCACAGCCGGTGCGTTGGGGTCGGCCGGCAGCTGGACGCTGTAGGTGCGGCCGTCCACGTACAGCTCGATCGTGCCCTTGGCCGGGATCTCCGCCGGCCGCGGCAGGTCGGTGACCGTCGCGCCGGCCGCGGTGAGCCGCTCGACCAGCTCGCCCGGCGGCACCGGCAACTCGCTGATCAACCGGTTGTAGGGCTGGATGGCGACCGACGCGGGCGTGGTGACCACGGCCAGGAAACGCGGCAGCCCGCCGGTCTGCGCGGCCAGGCTGCGGTGGTTGCCGTCGGCCACGACCAGCTCGCCACCGCCGGCCAGCGCCAGCAGTTCGTCCTGCCGCGGGCCCGGGGGCAAGGTCCAGATCTGATGGGTACGCCCGGACTGGTCGGTGTCGGTGGCGTCCGGCTCGCCGGCCGACTCGGTGGCGGCCAGCAGCGCCGCGTGCAGCTCGTCGCCGCGCCCGGTCTGCAGCAGCAGCACCGGCGACAGCAGGGTCTGAACGGTGCCGGCCAGCGCGACACGCTCGCGGACCTTGGCCAGGAACACGTCCTCGTTGCGGATGACCAGGCCGGGCTCGTCGGCACTGGTGGAGATCTGGTCGGTGTCGACCATCGTCCACAGGCCGACCGCGGGCTGTTCCCCCGGCGCGGTGATCCGGTAGAGCACCGCCACCTGCTCGGCCGCCGTGTAGTCGCCGCGCTCCTGCTGAGCCGAGAGCCGGGCGGCCGCGCCGGGCAGCGCGTCGGTGAAGGTCTGGCCGAGCGAGCCGGGCGCGAGATGTGGCATCTCGATGGCCAGGCTGCTCGCGGGGTTCGCCGCGATGATCGCGGTGATCTCGGAGTCGTCGGCGAATTCGTCGTAGTTCTGCGCGCCAGTCTGCGCGGCGGAGATCCAGGCCCGGCTGATCGGGTGGGCGACCGTCATGCGCGCAGGCTACCGGGCGGGCCGACGGTGCCGTCCCACCGGCATGTTGCCGCGTGACCGTTGCAACTGTGCTCGCCGCCAGTTGTCCATCGTCCGGTCGATCGGGAGGGCGACGACCGTCACCGGCGGCGCCACCATCGCCGCCACGTCCGGATCGGTCCACGTACCCCGGTGCACCGCGATCGTCGAGGTGGCGACGCTGTCGCTGGCACTCACAGCAACCCTCCGGGTCTCTCGTGTCGTTCACTCCATCCAACGACGCGATCAACCCTGAGGTGTGTTTTCAATCAAAGATCGGACCGAGGTCCCGGGTGCGTTTGAGCTCGAAGAACCCAGGCGTGCTCATGCACAACAGGACTCCGTCCCAGAGCTTGCCGGCGGCCTCCCCCTTCGGCGCCGGGGTGACCACCGGGCCGAAGATGGCCACCTTGTCGCCGTCCGGGCCGGGCGCGTGGATCACCGGGGTGCCGACGTCCATCCCGACCGGCTTCATGCCCTCGTCGTGGCTCGCCCGTAGCTTCTCGTCCCACCGGTCGCTGTCGGCCTCGGCGGCCAGCACCGGGTTCAGGCCGACGTCAGAGAGAGCCTCGGCGTACAGCTTCTCGCCGCGCTGGTACTTGTGCAGGTGGATCCGGGTGCCCAGGGCGGTGTAGAGGTCCCGCAGCACCTGCGGGCCGGCCGTCTCGGCGGCGGCGACGCACACCCGTACCGGGCCCCATGAGGTGTCCATCATCGCCCGGTAGTCGGCCGGCAGGTCGCGTCCGTCGTTCAGCACCGACAGGCTCATCACATGAAAAGTGATGTCCAGCGGACGCACCTTTTCGACCTCGAGCAGCCAGCGTGACGTCATCCAGGCCCAGGGACACACCGGGTCGAACCACATGTCGACCGTCTCACGTTCAGTCATGCTGGGATCCTCTCTCCGTAACGTGGCCTTCTCCAGGTGAGGTGCACCACGCCGCCAGGACATAGGGTGACGTGGAAAACTCTCGACGGGGGCCGGGTCGGTCCTTTGCGATGCGAATGGAGTGATCGTGGCCGGAGTTCGTAACCTGACCCAGGTCGAGGCCGCCGAGCGGGCCCGCCTGCTCGAGGTCGACGGGTACGACATCACCCTCGACCTGACCGACGGCTCGGGCAACCCGGGCGAGGTCACCTTCCGCTCCACCACCGAGGTCAGGTTCACCTGTGGTGAGCCCGGCGCCGAGACCTTCATCGAGGTGGCCGCGAGCGGCATCCGGTCGGCCACGCTGAACGGGACACCGGTAGACCTGTCCGGCTGGTCGGCCGAGGCGGGACTGACGCTCACCGGGCTGGCCGCGAGCAACACGCTGGTGGTGGACGCCGACTTCGCGTACTCGGCCAGTGGTCAGGGCCTGCAGCGCAGCATGGACCCGGTCGACAAGGAGATCTACCTCTACAGCCAGTTCGAGACGGCCGACGCGCAGCGGGTCTTCGCCTGCTTCGACCAGCCCGACCTGAAGAGCGTCTACACCTGGCACGCGACAGTCCCGGGCCACTGGCGGGTGATCTCCAACATGCCGGTCGACACCGAGGCCAAGGCCGGGGTCGGCGCCAAGACCGTGCACTTCCCGCCGTCAGTCCGGATGAGCTCGTACATCACGGCGCTGTGCGCGGGGCCGTACCACGAGGTCCGCGACGAGCACGACGGCATCTCGCTGGGCGCGTTCGTCCGCCAGTCGATGAAGCAATACCTCGACGCGGACGACATCTTCAACGTCACCAAGCAGGGCTTCGACTTCTTCCACGAGCAGTTCGGCGTGCGCTACCCGCTGCCCAAGTACGACCAGCTGTGGGTGCCCGACTTCAACGCCGGCGCGATGGAGAACTTCGGCTGCGTCACCCACGCCGAGGCCCACTACATCTTCCGGTCGCAGGTCACCGACTTCGAGTACGAGCAGCGCGCCAACACGATCCTGCACGAGCTGGCCCACATGTGGTTCGGCGACCTGGTCACCATGCGCTGGTGGAACGACCTGTGGCTGAACGAGTCGTTCGCCGAGTGGGCCAGCCACTGGTGCAACACCAGCGCCACCCGGTTCACCGACGCCTGGACGACGTTCCTGTCCATCCGGAAGAACTGGGGCTACCGCCAGGACCAGCTCTCCTCCACCCACCCGGTGTACTGCGAGATGCCCGACCTGGAAGCGGTCGAGGTCAACTTCGACGGCATCACGTACGCCAAGGGCGCCAGCGTGATCAAGCAGCTGGTCGCCTACGTCGGGCTGGACTCCTTCCGGGCCGGCCTGCGCGCCTACTTCGGCAAGCACATGTGGTCCAACGCGACCTTCGACGACCTGCTGACCGAGCTGGAGGCCGCGTCCGGCCGCGAACTGCGCAAGTTCGCCGCCCAGTGGCTGGAGACCGCCCAGGTCAACACCCTGCGCCCGGTGGTCGAGATCGCCGCCGACGGCACGTACGCCAACGTGGTGGTCCAGCAGGAGGCACCGGCCGAGTACCCGACGTTCCGCACCCACCGCATCGGCGTGGGCCTCTACGACCGGCGGGGCGACCAGCTGGTCCGCCGGGAGCTGCTGGAACTGGACGTGACCGGCGAACGTACCGAGATCACCCAGCTCACCGGCCGGCCCGCCGCCGACGTCCTCCTGCTCAACGACGACGACCTGACCTACGCCAAGCTCCGCCTGGACGATCGCTCGATGGCCGCCGTGGTCGACCACATCGCCGGCTTCGACTCCTCCCTGGCCCGGGCCCTGTGCTGGGCCGCCGCTTGGGACATGGTCCGCGACGCCGAGCTGGCCACCCGCGACTATGTGGCCCTGGCCTGCAGCGGCCTGCCCGCCGAGAAGGACATCAACCTGGTCACCGCGACCCTGCGCCAGACCCAGACCGCTCTGACCATGTACGCCGACCCGGCCTGGGCGCCGTCCGGCTGGGCCAAGCTGGCCGAGGTCGCGCATACCGCCCTCGCGGCGGCGACACCGGGCAGCGGTTTCCAGCTGGCCTGGGCCCGCGCCTACATCGCGTCCGGCCGCGGCGCCGGCGACCTCACCGCCCTGCGCGGCTGGCTGAACGGCGAGGGCGTGCCCGAGGGCCTGACCGTCGACACCGAGCTGCGCTGGTCGCTGCTGCAGGCTCTGGCCGCGCGGGGCGAGGCGACGGACGAGCAGATCGGGTACGAGCTCGACAATGACCGCACGGCCAGCGGGGAACGCGAGGCCGCGTACGCCCGGGCCCTGCTGCCGACCGCGGAGAACAAGGCCGAGGTGTGGTCGCGCCTGACCGGCGACGAGGAACTCCCCAACTGGCTGCACCGTTCGCTGCTCCAGGGTTTCCAACACTCGACCCAGATCGAGCTGACCAAGCCCTACGCCCAGCGCTTCTTCGACGTGATCGACACGGTCTGGAAGCGCTCGGACAGCGAGCCGGCTCAGGAGTTCGTCATGATGGCCTACCCGGCCTACCAGGTCAGCGACGAAACAGTGGCCCAGACGGACGCCTGGCTCTCCACCGAGGGCCACAACCCGTCCCTGCGCCGCCTGGTCGCCGAGGGCCGCGACGGCGTCGTCCGTGCCCTGCGGGCTCGCAAAAAGGACACCGCAACAGCCTGATCGTCACTTCGTCACCACCCAGCGTGCGTACGCTGGGTGTGTGACGACAGTGGCCCGCTGGACGGCTCCCGAGGGCCCGTGGACCGAGCCCGACCTGCGCCTGTTCCCCCAGGACGGCCACCGCTACGAAATAGTCGACGGCAGCCTCCACGTGACCCCGCCCTTGGACCAGCCGCACGAGGCCATAGTCCAAGCGGTGATCACCACGCTGCGCGGCGCCGCCCCCGAGGGCTGGTGGGTCTGCCCCCGCCTGGGCCTGGCCTTCGGCCCCCACCGCCTGATCCCCGACGTGACAGTCCTGCGCCCCGACTCATCCGGCACAGTCTGGGCCACCCCCACCGACGTAGCCCTGGTGATAGAGGTCGAGGACCCCACCAGCGCCCGCTACGACCGCCTCCTGAAACCTTCCCTGTACGCCGAGGCCGCCATCCCCCACTTCTGGCGAATCTCCAGCGGCCCCACAGTCCACACCCACACCCTGACCAACCAGGGCTACGACTTGCAGCAGTCAGTGACCCCGCCAAATCTAGTCCAGCTCACTGACCCGTACCCCGTACGGTTAGCCCCTTCAACCTGGACTTAGCCGCCCCACACCCCACGGACCCAAGCACATCCAAACCTGGACTCAGCACCCACCGCCCCCACTCACCCACGGGGTTCTAGAGCGCAACCAAAGTCGCATTTCGCCCAGCCGGCGACTTGGCCGCGAAAAGTACGAGGCGCAGCCGAAGTGCTTTTCGTGGCCAAGTCGCCGGCCGCCCCCAGGGCGAAATGCCGGAGGAGCGAAGCGACGACCAGCCAACTCAGCAGCCGCGTGCACCCAGCCCAGCCACTCCCACTGGACCTACCCGCCCAGCGTAAATATTCCCCCGCGCGCGGTCAGTGCTCCCTCGCGCGCGGTCAGTGCTTCCCCGCGTGGGGTCAGTGCTTCCCCGCGTGCGTAGCCAACTGATCGAGCCCAGCGAGCACGCCCCCCGCCAGATCCCCACCCGCGAACGACGCCGCCATGGAAAGAGCGGCCAGCTTCGCATCCCGATCGGAGATCCGCTTCCGCACGTCACTCCCGGTGACAATCTCCAGCACCCGCTGGTTGGGCGAAACAGCCACCAGCACAGCCCGGGCCGCCCCCTCGATCTGCCGGTGCAGCCCCTCAGCCGTCTCGCGAACCGGCTCGGCCAGTTCTCCCACGTAAACGCTGAAGATCAGCCCCGTCTGCTGGTCGGCGACCCGCAGAGCCTCATCCAGCCGCAGCAGCTGCCGGGTGGTGAACGGCCCATCGAGCGCATCGGCCGTGGCCTCGGTCAGCGTCGGCCCACCCGGGGACTCCACCGGGCTGGACGGATGCGGCTCGTGCGAGTGACCCTCGGGCCCGTCCACACCCGTGGTGGAGGAGAGGGCGACGGTTTCACCAGCGGTCACTTGCGCCTCCAACCGGACCGGGCCGAACGGGCCGGCCGGACGAGTCCTCGATTACCCCCGCCTCGATGGCAGGCGCGGTGCCGGCGCCGGCGGCGGGCCCTGTGCGCTCGGGCGCGGACAGGAACCACGTCGGCGCGAAGTCGTAGGGCCGGCCGGGCCGGTAGCGACGCGTGGGCCGCCCGGCGCTGCTGCCGGCACGGGCCAGCATGACCACGATCGCGACGACCGCGAGCGGGATCAGCAGGTAGACCAGAACGGTGCTCAACACGGACACGCCTTCACGGTAGCGGAGTGCGGTCCCTCCCACCGCGTCGGGTCTCTTCCTGCTTCTTCACCCCCGAAGGATCTACGCGGAATGCGCCGGGAGGTGCGAAAATCACCCTCACGCGCCGTTCGCGGAAGATCGTGTCCGAGGGGGAGCCCATGCGCAGATCGATGTTCGCCGCCGTCGCGGCCGCCGCCGTGCTGATCCTGTCTGTGCCCTCCGCCGCCACCGCGGCCGCCGCCGTCTTCGTGGAGATGAACCCGAGCACGGTGCGCCCGGGTGACGAGGTGGGCCTGCGGGCGAGCTGCACCGACAACCTGAACCCGGCCACGGTGGAGGCCGAGCCGTGGGGTTCCATCCAGGTCAAGCCCAGTTTCGGCTTCCTCACGGCGACCACGCGAGTGGCCCGGTCGACCAAGGCCGGCGACTACCGTGTGACCCTGCGCTGCCCCGATAAGAGTTCGGCCACGGCCGTCCTGCACGTGGTGGCCCGGATCGAGCCCGCGCAGGGGCCGGCCACCGGTGGGGGCGGCACCGCGCCGGGGCGGCAGGCGCCGTTGATGATCGGTGGGGGCGCCGGCGCGATAGTGGCCGGGATAGCGCTGGCCGTGTACGCCGCCCGCCGCCGGCGCCTGGGCTGATGAGTCCGGCCCGCCTGCCGGAGTCGGTGCGCCGCAAGCGCCCGGCCGAGATCGTGGTGCCCCGGCAGCGCCCGCCCGAGATCGACCCGCCGGCCCGGCCCCCGGCCCATCCGCCCCCGGCCGGCGACGCGCCGCGGCCACAGCCCCCGGCCGGCGACGCCCCGCCGAGGCGGCGCTTCCCCCGCGTACCCAAGCCTGGAAAAGCCCTCAACGCACGCGGCCGCCGGTTGCCGATCGGCTGGATCGCCGGCGGCCTGGTCTTTCTGGGTTTGTTCGGCGTCGGCATGGGCCTGGGCAACGCCACGGTGATCGACATCGGCGGCTGGTTCCGGGGGCCCGACAAGCCGCCGCCGCGCGCGTTCCCGGTGCTGGAGCCGAGCCGCCCGCTGCGGCTGACCATCCCGTCGATCAAGGTGGAGGCGCCGATCCTCGAGGTGGGGCTGGCCAAGGACGGCTCGGTCGACGTGCCGCCGCTGCAGCGCCACAACGAGGCCGGCTGGTTCGGCCAGGGTCCGACGCCGGGGCAGTTCGGTCCGGCGCTGATCGTCGGGCACGCGGACACCCGCACCGGGCCTTCGGTGTTCCACAGCCTGGCCAAGCTCAAGCCCGGCCAGGTCGTCGAGGTGCTGCGGGACGACCGCGAGGTGGCGCAGTTCACGGTCAACTCGGTGGAGAACTACGGCAAGGCGAAACTGCCGATCAAGCGCGTGTACGGCGACTATTCTCGCCCGTCGCTGCGCCTGGTGACGTGCGGCGGCGAGTGGCTGGGCGGCAGCCGCGGCTACAGCGACAACATCGTGGTCTTCGCCAGCCTGACCGGCACCAGGAAACGCTAGGCGGCCTCGGCCTCGGGGACCGCGGGCAGGTCGAGCCAGTCGGCCCAGCGCGGGTCGGGGGTGCGGTGGCCGAGGACCCGCCAGGCCACGCCGCGCGGGGCGGCCGGGGCCTGGTGGAGCCGCCAGCCCAGCTCGGCCGGCGTCTTGTCGCCCTTGCTGTGGTTGCACTTGGCGCACGCGGCCACGACGTTTTCCCAGGCGTGCAGGCCACCGCGGCTGCGCGGGAAGACGTGGTCGATGGTCTCGGCCGAGCCGCGGCAGTAGGCGCAGCGGCCGCCGTCGCGGGCGAAGATGGCCCGGCGGGAGAGGCCGATGTGGGTGCGGTACGGCACCCTGACGTAGCGGGTGAGGCGGACCACGCACGGGACGGGCAGCGTGTGATGGGCGCTGTGCAGCAACCCGTCACCGTCGGAGACGCACTCAGCCTTGGCGGTCAGCACCAGGATGGTCGCTCGACGCACCGATACGACGCACAGCGGCTCGTAGGTAGCGTTCAGAACCAACGCGGAAGAGCCCACTATGGGTCGTATGTCAGGCATCGCGATCACCTTTCAGGTGTGTTGCTGCTCACCGCTCCCGTTTAGCTTGTTACGTGTGCTGGACATGACGCCGGGGAAGCCCGGCGATCTCCGGTACCCGTGGGCCAATAGTCCCTGATGGTTGACGGAATTGCGAGCACAATCTGTGGCCGGGCGGTAAACGTCTGAGGTCACCCATGCGGATTAGCGGTTCAGCCGCCGCCGGTACGGTGGTCTCCCGTGTTGCCCTTAGCTCCCACACCACCCGGTCCGTCCACCCCGAGCGTCGACTTCTCGCCGAGCATCGAGGACATCACCAAGGGCTGCAACGCCGACGCGTTGTGCCGTCAGGTGTACGAGATGACCGGCAATCAGTGGCTGGCCAACAGCAGCTTCCTGATCATCGTGAAGCCGCTGCGGGTGATCGGGATCATCCTGGCCGCGATGCTGATCCGCTGGATCCTGCACCGGGCGATCCGCCGGCTGACCACGAGCACCTCCCGCGCGTCGATGCCGGCGCTGCTCAGGCCGTTGAAGGAACGGACCGAGGCCTCGGCCGAGGAGGGCCAGTTCATCCCGGAACGCCGGCGGCAGCGGGCCGAGGCGATCGGATCGGTGCTGCGCAGCTTCGTGACCGCGATCGTGTTCACCATCGCCGTGCTGCTGGTGATGAGTGAGTTCGGCTTCGACCTGGCACCCCTGCTGGCCAGCGCCGGCATCGTCGGCGTGGCGCTCGGTTTCGGCTCCCAGAGCCTGGTCAAGGACCTGATCGCCGGCCTGTTCATGCTGCTCGAGGACCAGTACGGGGTGGGCGACTCGGTCGACCTCGGCGACGCCAGCGGCGTGGTGGAGTCGGTCGGCCTGCGGATCACCACGGTTCGCGACGCGCGCGGCGTGCTCTGGTATGTGCGGAACGGCGAGATCCTGCGGGTCGGCAACAAGAGTCAGGGCTGGGCCATGGTGGTGATCGACATCCCGATCGGCTTCGTCGGCGCGGAGGAGGCGATCGCGGTGATGCGTACGGCCGCCCTGCGCGTCGCCGAGCAACCGGATCACGCCACCGAGTTCCTGGAACCGCCGGACGTGGTCGGCGTCGAGACGATCACGGTCGACGGCGCCACGATCCGGACCATCGCCAAGACCACCGCGGACGGGCAGATCTCGGTGCAGCGCGAGTTGCGCCGGGCGCTGAGCGACGCGCTGGACAGCTCGGGCATCTCCGGCCGGATCGCCGCCTCGCGTCTGCTCCCCCGCCCGGCGGCGCCCTACGGCACGGCCAGTGAAACGGGCGGTCCCCAGTAAAAGACACGAACGGGCGATGTCCCTTCTCGCCCGTTTGAGGACTAATCCAGCCGTACGCCCTAGCCACGAGTCGGCCGATCGGGCAGAATCCCGCACAGAGCATCTGCACGTGCAGCCTCAAGTACGCGTGCCTGTCGACGGGAAGCGGGGGCCGGGTGACCGACGACCGACCGGTGACATTCCGGGACGTCTTCGCCGTGTCCGAGTACCGCGCTGCCTATCTCGCCCTGATCGCCTCCTGGATCGGCGACTACCTGGCCCGGGCCGCGATCACCGTGCTGGTCTTCCAGGCGACCGAGTCGGTCATGCTGTCGGCGGCGGCCTTCGCCACCAGCTACCTACCCTGGCTGCTGTTCGGGCCGCTGCTGTCGGCGCTGGCCGAGCGGCACTCGTACCGATCGGTCATGGTCCTCGGCGACCTGGCTCGTACTGCGATGATTCTTGTCCTGGTCGTTCCCGGCGTGCCGTGGCCGGCGATCCTCGCCGTGCTGTTCGCGGTGACCCTGACCAGCGTGCCGATCCAGGCGGCGCGCTCGGCGCTGATGCCGCTCATGCTGACCCGGTCGCAGCTGGTCGTGGGCATGGCCGCGAACGCCACGACGATCCAGGCCGCGCAGGTCGGCGGCTACCTGATCGGCGCGACGGTCTCGGCCGCGGTGAACCCGCACCTGGCGATGATCGTCGTCGGCGCGCTGTTCGCCGCCTCGGCACTGCTGGTCGCGGCCGGGGTGCGACCGCGACCGCCCGCGGTTCCGGCCGAACA
Source organism: Actinoplanes sp. NPDC049265 (assembly GCF_043197135.1). Taxonomy (NCBI): domain Bacteria; kingdom Bacillati; phylum Actinomycetota; class Actinomycetes; order Micromonosporales; family Micromonosporaceae; genus Actinoplanes; species Actinoplanes sp. NPDC049265. The sequence continues at coordinate 25,596 of NZ_JBICSP010000017.1, forward strand.
GCGCACCCACCTGCTGCGCGAGTCCGCGGCCGGGTTCCGGATGGTCTTCGGCAGCCCCGTCCTGCGGGCGATCGCCCTGCTCGCGTTCTCCATCTCGGCGTTCTCGATCGTGCCCGAGGGCCTGGCCGCGGCGTGGGCCGCGCAGGCCGATCCGGCGTCGGTGAGCCGGGGCGTCAGCCAGGGCATGATCATGGCGGCGGGCCCGGTCGGTTTCGTGATCGGCGGCCTGATCACCGGCCGCCTGGTCAGCCCGGCCACCCGGCACCGCCTGATCCGCCCGCTGACCGTGCTGGCCCCGCTGGTGCTGATCCCGGCCCTGGCCTCGCCACCGGTCCCCATGGTGGTGCTGCTCACGCTGCTCTCCGGCGCGGCGATGGGCGGACTGATGCCGACCCTGAACACGCAGTTCGTCCTCGGCCTGCCGCACGGCTACCGGGCGCGGGCGTTCGGCGTGGTGCAGCAGGGCCTTCAGGTCGCGCAGGGCGGTGCGGTCCTGCTCACCGGCGTCCTGGCCGACCACGCGCCCGTTCCGGTGGTGGTCGGGCTGTGGAGCGTCGCCGGCGTGATCCTGATGCTGCTGCAGGCCGCGCGCTGGCCGCGCGCCGCTCTGCACCCCGAGCCGGTCCCGGAGCCCGCGCCCACCGCCCGTCCGCGTTTACGCGAGGCGGCTGGCACGATGGATGCGTGACCGCACCCCGAGAGCTGCCCCTCACCCCGTCCTCCCCCAAACCCGCGGAACCCGTGGCGGAGGCCAGTTTCTTCGTGGCCGTGGGCGGTGAGCCGACGTTCCGGCGCCTGGTCGACAAGTTCTACGAGGGCGTGGCCACCGATCCCCTGCTCCGCCCGATGTATCCGGAGGAGGACCTGGGCCCGGCGGCCGACCGGCTGACCCTGTTCCTGATGCAGTACTGGGGCGGCCCGAACACCTACTCGGCGTCGCGCGGGCACCCGCGGCTGCGCATGCGCCATGCCCCGTTCGAGGTGACGCCGGCGGCCCGGGACGCCTGGCTCACGCATATGCGGGCCGCGGTCGACTCGCTCGGCCTGCCCGAACCGCACTATTCGGCCCTCTGGGACTATCTGGAAAGGGCTGCGTATTTCATGGTGAACGCCGAGTAAGAGGGTAAAACGCATCCAGGCCGGTACCTGGCTCGTTGTTCGGTTGATCGCCACCCGACCATGGAGCCGCCCTCATGCGCCGACGATTGTCCGCCACCGCCACCGCGTTATTGACGCTGACCGCCCTGACCGTCGCCGGGACACCGGCCTTCGCCGATCTGGCGCAGTCCAGGATCGTCTCCGACAATCCGGTCGACTTCACGCCTCATGTGCTCGACGGCACGGTGTGGACCATCACGGTGGTCGGTGACACGGTCGTCGTCGGCGGCAGCTTCACCAAGGTCACCAACAGCGCCAGGACGCAGACCTACGCAAGGCGCAACATCTTCGCGTACGGCCTGAGCGACGGCGCCGTCCGCTCGTTCGCCCCTACCGTCGACGGCGCGGTGTACGCCCTGGCGCCCGGCGCCGACGACACGGTCTACGTCGGCGGCGCGTTCAAGACCGTCAACGGCGCCGCCCAGCGTGGCCTGGCCCGGGTCTCGCTGACCAGCAGCGCACGGCAGGCCAATTTCACGGCCAAGCAGAACTGGGGCGACACCCGGGCGATGGCCGTCCGGGGCCGGTGGCTGTACGCCGGCGGCACCTTCTCGGCCGTCAACGGCACGGCACGGGCGGGCTTGGTGCGGATCAACGCCTTGACCGGCGCCGTGGACACCGGCTTCGACGCCAAACTGTCGGCCCCCGGCCTGGCCCGCACCCGGGTCGAGCACTTCGACATCACTCCGGACGGCACCAAGCTGGTAGCCATCGGCGCCCTGCTCAAGTCCGGAACCGCCGACCGCACCCAGATCGCCATGTTCGACGTCTCCGGTCCCACGGCATCCTTGTCCAGCTGGTACACCGACGCCTACAAGCCCGAGTGCATGGAGGGCTTCGACACGTACCTGCGCCAGGTCAAGTTCTCCCCCGACGGCTCCTACTTCGTGGTGGCGGCCACCGGCCGTGCCTCTTCCCCCACCACCCTCTGCGACTCGGCGGCCCGATTCGAGGTGGCGGGCGCGGGTAAGCACAACCCGACCTGGGTCCAGCGCACGGGCGGCGACTCGCTCTACGCGGTCGCGGTAACCGGCGCCGCGGTCTACGTAGGCGGCCACCAGCGCTACTTGGACAACCCCTACGGCACCGACGCCAAAGGCCCAGGCCCCGGCGCGGTCAAGCGCGAGGGCATCGGCGCCCTCAACCCCACCACGGGTAAGGCTCTCCCGTGGGACCCCACCCGCTCTCGCGGCGTGGGTGCGCGGGCTCTGGTCACGACCCCCAACGGCCTGCTGGTTGGCTCCGACACCGACAAACTGGGCAAGGAATACCACGGCCGAGTAGGCATGTTCCCGCTCACCTGATCCCCCACCCACGGGGTCCTAGAGCGCAACCAAGTCGCATTTCGCCCAGCCGGCGACTTGGCCGCGAAGAGTACGAGGCGCAGCCGAAGTGCTTTTCGTGGCCAAGTCGCAGGCCGCCCCCAGGGCGAAATGCCGGAGGAGCGAAGCGACGACCAGCCAACTCAGCAGCCGTATGCAACCAGCCCAGCCACCAGGCCCGCCCTTACAGCAGAGCCCCTTCATCATGCAGCCAGTCCACAAACGACGTGGCCACGGCAGCCCCGCAATCGAGCATCTCCACAAGCAGCGCGTCATGCGCGCCGGAGTTCAAGGGAACCTGCAGCTCCGCGTAAATGGGAAGCTGCCCCCGCTCCGTGGGATCCCCCACGTAAGCCTTGCAGAACCGCCGAGTGTGGTTCCACTCGTTGACCACCCGGTAGGCCCGATCGGCCCAGTCCGGTGGCACCGTCGAGTGGGGCCGGGCCCGCATCACCAGAATCTCGTCGTCCGGCCCTTCGAGGGTGAACAGCACCGCGTGCCGCTCCCACATGGCCAGCAGGCTCCCGCCCCCGTCGGCCAGGAACCGGATGTCGAGCAGATCGAGCGCTTTCCCGATGCGGTCGAGGGTGACCGGCTGGACCTGGTCCCCCGACTCGATCGTGGTGGACAACTCGGCCGCATGCCCGGGTTCGCGCTGGGCCGGCACTCCGACGCGAACGGCGCCCGCACTGCTCTGCAACGCGACCTCGCCACCGGCTTCACCCCGGCCGCCCCCGGTTGCCCCGGGACGCCATGACCACCACGGCATCGTTGTGCACCTCGCTCCCCAGCAGGTCGCCCGCCGGACGTAGCGGGGACCTCGGGCAGGGACGCTACCCGTACAGATCTCGGAGGTCATCCCCCCAACCGGAGGGCGCGACCGGTTGTCCGATACGCCATCACCCTTTCGGGTGAGAGGAGATAGGCATAACAGTCAATTTCTTGACCCGCTGTAGCCATGCAACTCCATATGGTGCAGAAACTCCCACCCAGCGTCCCGAGACGAGCACTCTCGCATCAGGACCCTCCACATCGTCCGGTCCGAGAAATCCCATCCGCGAGGTCGCCTGAACGAGCCGCTGCGGAATCTCCACCGACTCGCCCTGGCCGGGCGTGACCACCAGTGCGACGTGATCGAGCAGAGCGTCACGAACGGCCCGCTGGCCCACCGCACGACCCAGTCCACCCCCCGTGACCTCGCGCAACGTGCCGGCGGCGGCCGCCGCGAGCTGGTTCAGCTCGGCCACCGCCACCCGTTCGACCACTGTCGCGCCGCCGGGCGGGAGCGGCCATCGCCAGTCGGTGTCCCGTCGCGCCGGCAACTCGGGATCCGATCGCGACAGATGCGACAAAAGCTCGGCCGCGGACACCGTGATGTCGCTCTCGACGGTGCCGGAAACCTCGCGGGTGACGATGACATCCCAGGGCAGCCGGGCCCACAGCGCCACCCGTTCCCCGGCCGGGCGCAGCCGCACCGGGGCAGAACGGTCGAGCCGGACCAGCCGGGCCAGGAAGGCGCCGGCGTCCGGGATACCGGTCAGGCTCATTCTTCGACGTACGGCTCGAGGAAGTGCCGTTCCGCCTCGGACAGCCGCCGAGGGAAGCCCTCCGCCAGGTTGTAGGGCACGCAGACCGACTTCGCCCGGCCAGCCAGGTTGCCCTCGTCGAAGAGCTCGTAGGCCACGGTGAAGCGGGACGCGCGCAGTTGCGAGATCCACATCTCGATGCGGACCCGCGGCGACGAAGCCGCCCCAGCAGACCCGGCCCCGGAATCGACCGACGCTGGATCACCCGCCTCGCGCCGCGGTCCGTAGTCGACCGGCCGCAGGTAGTCGACCTCGTGGCGGGCGATGACGATGCCCTCCTCGAACGAGGTCAGGCCCTGGGCGCGGGCGGCGGTGAAGAACATGGCGACGCGCGCCTCCTCGTACAGGGTGAGGAAGCGCGCGTTGTTGACGTGGCCGTACACGTCCATGTCGGACCAGCGCACGGCCGCGTCGTAGACGTACCTAGTCACGGGTGAGCTTGCGGTAGGTGACGCGGTGCGGGCGGGCCGCTTCGGCACCGAGGCGGTCGATCTTGTTCTTCTCGTACGCCTCGAAGTTGCCCTCGAACCAGAACCACTTGTCCGGTTCCTCCTCGGTGCCCTCCCACGCGAGCATGTGGGTGGCGACCCGGTCCAGGAACATCCGGTCGTGGGAGATGACCACCGCGCAGCCCGGGAAGTCGAGCAGCGCGTTCTCCAGGCTGGAGAGCGTCTCCACATCCAGGTCGTTGGTCGGTTCGTCGAGCAGGATCACGTTGCCGCCGATCTTCAGCGTCATCGCGAGGTTGAGCCGGTTGCGCTCGCCGCCGGACAGCACCTTGACCGGTTTCTGCTGGTCGGGCCCCTTGAAGCCGAACGCGGCGACATAGGCGCGCGACGGCATCTCGACCTTGCCGACCATCAGGTGGTCGAGGCCGTCCGAGACGACCTCCCAGACGGTCTTGGCGCCGTCGAGGCCGGAGCGGTTCTGGTCGACGTACGACAGGGAAACGGTCTCCCCGACGCGGACCGAGCCGGCGTCCGGCTGCTCGAACCCGACGATGGTCTTGAACAGCGTGGTCTTGCCGACGCCGTTCGGGCCGATGATGCCGACGATGCCGTTGCGCGGCAGCGAGAACGACAGGTGGTTGATCAGCGTACGGCCGTCGAAGCCCTTGACCAGCTCGTTGGTCTCGATGACCGTGTTGCCCAGACGGGGACCCGGCGGGATCTGGATCTCCTCGAAGTCCAGCTTGCGGGTCTTTTCCGCCTCGGTGGCCATCTCCTCGTACCGCTCCAGGCGGGCCTTGCTCTTGGTCTGCCGCGCCTTGGCGTTCGAGCGGACCCACTCGAGTTCCTCGGACAGCCGCCGCTTCATCTTGGCGTCCTTGCGGCCCTCGACCGACAGACGCTGCGCCTTCTTGTCGAGGTAGGTCGAGTAGTTGCCCTCGTAGCCGATGGCCCGGCCGCGGTCGAGCTCGAGGATCCAGCCGGCCACGTTGTCCAGGAAGTACCGGTCGTGGGTGATGGCGATGACGGTGCCGGCGTACTTGGCCAGGTGCTGTTCCAGCCACTGCACGCTCTCGGCGTCCAGGTGGTTGGTGGGCTCGTCCAGCAGCAGCAGGTCGGGCGCCTCGAGCAGCAGCTTGCACAGGGCGACCCGGCGGCGCTCACCACCGGAGAGCTGGGTGACGTCGGCTTCCGGGGGCGGGCAGCGCAACGCGTCCATGGCCAGCTCGAGCTGGGAGTCGAGATCCCAGGCGTTGACGTTGTCGAGCTGCTCCTGGAGCTTGCCCATCTCTTCCATGAGCTCGTCGGTGTAGTCGGTGGCCATCTGCTCGGCGATGGAGTTGAACCGGTCGAGCTTGGCCTTGGTCTCGGCGACGGCCTCCTCGATGTTGCCGAGGACGGTCTTCTCGTCGTTGAGCGGGGGTTCCTGCGCGAGCATGCCGACGGTGTACCCGGGCATCAGCCGGGCCTCGCCGTTGCTCAGCGTCTCGAGCCCGGCCATGACCTTGAGCAGCGTGGACTTACCGGCACCGTTGGGGCCGACCACGCCGATCTTGGCGCCGGGCAGGAAGCTCAGCGTGACGTTGTCGAGAACGACCTTGTCGCCGTGCGCCTTGCGCGCCTTCTCCAGCGTGTAGATGTACTGGGCCACGGTGCGGCCTACCTCCGTGTCGACGACGAATGAGAGTAATGAGTGCCCATCCTCCCAGGGCACCCGATGTACAACCCCGCCGACCCTCCCCGCAATTCCGCGGGCCGGTCCAGGAGCTGTCGCGAATTCGCTTCCGGGGCGCTTCGACCGGGACTGAATGTGAGACGGGTCCTAGGACAGGGCCGGCTGGGTCTCCTTGCGGCCGTCGTTGTGGTGGGTGATCAGGAGACGATCCTTGTTCACCGACAGGGTGGTGCCATCGTTGGCCGTGGCCAGGTAGTCCTTGGACCGGCGTTGGACGTCGTCGACGAACAGGGCGGTCTCACCCTCGACCCACTCGTCGCCCTGGTTGCCGATCTTGTTGGCGTGGTAGAAGAAGTGGCCGGACCCGTCCTTGCAGATGTAGACGTCCGACCGCTCGGTCTTGATGTGCACGACTATCACGAGCGGTCCGGGGTATCCGGCCTTTGCCGCGGCGTCGAGCGTCTCCTGACGGCACGGCTCGCCATTGAGCGTCGGCGTCTCGGACGGTTGCGAGGTTTCCGGCTGCACGCCGGTCGACTGCGAGGTGCCGACGTCCGGGGTGTTGTTCACCGGGTTCAGCGCCTCGCGACGGTCGCGGTCGTTGGCGAGCAGGATGCCGGCGGAGATGCCGATGATGCAGAGAAACGTGGTGGCGATGACCACAGGGAAGAACAGTGGCCGTCGTGGCGGGGGAAGATCATCGGACACGCTCACCGGATCAGGATGCCACCCGGCCGCCACAACCGGGGACCCCACATCCAGCTACGCACAGTAGGCTCACCGGTGGGAACTAGCTACGACCCGGAGGTGCACTCAGCGTGGCCGAACGAAGTTCCTTCGTCGTTGTCGCCAACCGTCTGCCCGTCGATGAGGTGATCAACGACGACGGCGAGCGGCAGTGGCGGCCCAGTCCCGGTGGTCTGGTCACCGCCCTGCACCCCGTCCTCGCCGAACACCAGGGCACCTGGATCGGCTGGGCCGGTGGCGACGGTGAGGCTCCGGAGCCGTTCGAGCTGGAGGGCATCCGCATCCACGCGGTGCCGCTCAGCAACGACGAGCTCGAGCGCTACTACGAGGGCCAGTCGAACGCCACGATCTGGCCGCTCTACCACGATGCCGTCGAGACGCCGGTCTACAAGCGTCGCTGGCGTGAGACATACCGGCTGGTCAACCAGCGTTTCGCGGAGGCCGCGGCCGAGGTCGCCGAGGAGGGCGCCACGGTCTGGGTGCAGGACTACCAGCTCCAACTCGTACCGGCCATGCTCCGCGAACTTCGCCCCGACCTGCGGATCGGCTTCTTCCTGCACATCCCGTTCCCGCCGATCGAGCTGTTCATGCAGATGCCGTTCCGGGCCGAGGTGCTGCGCGGCCTGCTCGGCGCCGACCTGGTCGGCTTCCAGCAGCGGCTGGCCGCGCAGAACTTCGTGCGCCTGGCCCGGCATCTGCTCGGCCTGCGCTACGAGGGGCAGTCGATCCAGGTCGACGGGCGCAAGGTCAAGGCCGGCGCGTTCCCGATCAGCATCGACACCAAGGACATGGAACGGCTCGCCGCCGACCCCAAGGTGCAGGCCCGGGCCAAGGAGATCCGGGCCGAGCTGGGCGACCCCGAGACGATCATCCTGGGCGTCGACCGGCTCGACTACACCAAGGGCATCGAGCTGCGCCTCAAGGCGTTCCGCGAGCTGCTGGCCGACGGCAAGCTCAAGGTCGGCGACGCGGTGATGGTGCAGGTCGCCACGCCCAGCCGGGAAAGGGTCGAGCACTACCAGACGCTGCGGGTGCGGGTCGAGCGCGAGGTCGGCCGGATCAACGGCGAGTTCGGCCGGGTCGGCGTGCCGGCGGTGCACTACCTGCACCAGTCGATGCCCAAGGCGGAACTGGCGGCACTCTACGCGGCGGCCGACATCATGATGGTCACGCCCCTGCGCGACGGCATGAACCTGGTCGCCAAGGAATACGTCGCGTCCCGGGCCGACCGTGGTGGCGCGCTGGTGCTGAGCGAGTTCGCCGGGGCCGCGACCGAGATGCGGCAGGCGTTCCTGTGCAACCCGCACGACCCCGACGGCGTGAAGGACGCGCTGCTGCGGGCGGTCGGGGCCGAGCCGGCCGATCTCAAGCGCCGGATGCGGACCATGCTGCGGCACCTGCGCAGCCACGACGTCGCCGCCTGGGCCAAGAGCTTCCTGGACGAGTTGTCCGACGCGGCCGACCTCTCGACCCCGGACCAGCCCTAGAGATAGAGGCAGAAGGGGTGGCCGGCCGGGTCGAGGAAGACCCGGACGTCCTCCTGCGGCTGGAACTCGGCGAGAACGGCGCCGGCCTTCTCGGCGTGGGACCCGGCCTCCTCCAGATCGGCCACCTGGATGTCCAGGTGCGCGCCCATCTGGGGGTCGCCGGGGCTCGCGGGCCAGACCGGGCGTACGTAATCGCTCTCGGTCTGGAAGGACAGCCCCGCGCCGCCGGCCGGCGCGCTCAGCCGGACCCACCCCCGTTTCTCCTGGATCACCGACCAGCCCAGCAGGCGCTGGTAGAAGCCGGCCAGCTCGTTCGCGTCGGCGGAGTCGAGGACGACCGCGGTCACCATCATCTGTGGTCTGGCATCCATGGCGGTGAGTTACCCCCCGGTCACAAGATTCACGCCACGACCGCGGCGACTTCTCCGATCACCACGACCGCGGGCGGGCGGATGCCGGCCTCGGCCGCCTCGGCCGCGATCGATCCGAGCGTGCCACGCAGGCTGCGTTGCGCCTCGGTCGAGCCCTCCTGCACCACCGCGGCCGGGGTGGCCGCGTCGCGCCCGTGCTTGATCAGCGCCTCGGCGATCAACGGCAAATTCTTCAATCCCATGAGTACGACCACAGTCCCGCGCATCCGGGCCAGCGCCGCCCAGTCGACCAGCGACGCCTCGCTGTCCGGGGCCACGTGACCGGAGACCACGGTGAACTCGTGCGCCACCCCGCGGTGCGTGACCGGGATGCCGGCCAGCGCGGGCGCCGCGACCGCACTGGTCACGCCCGGGACCACGCGCACCGGAATTCCGGCCTCGGCACAGGCGATCGCCTCCTCGCCACCCCGCCCGAAGACGTACGGGTCACCGCCCTTGAGCCGCACCACGAACTTCCCGGACCGGGCCCGGTCGACCAGGATCCGGTTGATCTCCTCCTGCGCGGCCGACGGGCCGTACGGGATCTTGGCGGCGTCCACGAACTCGGCGTCCGGACGCAGGTCGGCCAGGAGCGGGCCGGGCACCAGCCGGTCGGCCACCACCACGTCGGCCGCGGCCAGTAGACGCCGGCCGAGCACGGTGATCAGCTCGGGGTCGCCCGGCCCGGACCCGACCAGGGCCACCCCGGGCGGCATCGGCTCGGCCGCGGTCGCCGCCTCCAACGCGCCCGCCACCAGGTCACGGACGCCGATGGCGCGACGGCGATCGCCACTGTCGGTGACCGCCACGGTGATCTCGCCGTGCCGGGTGACGGCCGGTGTCCAGGCGGTCGCGGCGTCGCGGTCATCCGCGCGTACGCAGAAGACCCGATCCTCCTCGGCCGCGGCACTGACCTCGGCCGCCGCCACGGGGTCGTCGACCGCCACCTGCACCAGCCACGCCCCCAGAACGTCGTCGGGGGTGAACGGACGCGCGGTCCACCGAATGCGGCCCTGGTCGGCCAGCGCACGCAGCGCCGGGGTCAGCTCGGGCGACACGACCTCGACCCGGGCACCGGCGCTGAGCAGGGCCGGCATCCGCCGGGTGGCCACCGCGCCGCCGCCGACCACGAGCACCCGGCGGCCGTCGAGGCGAAGTGCGAGGGGGTACAGGTTGTTCACTTTTCCGATACTCCGGCGCTGTCGAAGGTGGCGACGTCGTGCAGGACGCGGACCGCGGCGGCCACGATCGGCAGGGCGAGCAGGGCGCCGGTGCCCTCGCCCAGGCGCAGGCCCAGATCGAGCAGGGGGGTGAGGCCGAGATGGGCGAGCGCGACGGCCGCGCCCGGCTCGGCCGAGAGGTGCCCGGCGACCATCGCGGCGACCGCGTCCGGGGCCAGCGCCGCGGCGGCCAGGGCGGCGGAGGCGGCGATCACGCCGTCGACGATCACCGGGACGCGGCGCTCGGCCGCACCGAGCAGGAAGCCGGCCAGCGCGGCGTGCTCCAGCCCGCCGACCGCGCCCAGCACGGCGACCGGGTCGGCCGGGTCGGGCGTGTGCCGGGCCAGCGCGTCGGCGATGACGGCGACCTTGCGGGCGTACGTCTCGTCGTCGATCCCGGTGCCGCGGCCGGTCACGTCCTCGGCCGGGCGCCCGGTGAACGCCGCGATGAGCGCCGCCGCCGGGGTGGTGTTGCCGATGCCCATGTCGCCGGTGAGCAGGCACCGGGCGCCGCCGTCGATCAGCGCGTGGGCGACCGAGACGCCGGTCTCGAGCGCCTGCCGGGTCTCGGCCGGTGTCATCGCCGGCTCGGCGGTCAGGTCGCGGGTGCCGTGGCGGACGTTCGCGTCCAGCAGGTTGGGGCCGCCGAACAGCTGGTGGGCCACGCCGACGTCGACGACCAGCACGTCGGCGCCGTTCTGCCGGGCGAACGCGTTGATCACCGCGCCGCCGGCCACGAAGTTGGCCACCATCTGGGCGGTGACCTCCTGCGGCCAGGGCGAGACGCCACGGGCGTGTACGCCGTGGTCGCCGGCGAAGATGGCCACGGTGGCCGGTTCGGGCAGCGGCGGCGGACACTGACCGGCCAGGCCGGCCAGGCGTACCGACAGGTCTTCGAGCGCGCCCAGCGACCCGGCCGGCTTGGTCAGCCGGGCCTGCCGCTCGCGGGCCGCCGCCATGGCCGCCTCGTCCGCCGGCCGGATCGCGGCGATGGTGGTCTCCAGGCTCACAGCAGCTCCCTCTCGCCGGGTTCGTCCGCGGCTCGCACCACGTCGTTGAGCGCCTCGATGAACGCGTCCGTCGTGGCAGTGTCGCGCACCGCGATTCTCAGCCAGTCGGGGCCCAGCCCCGGGAAAGTGTCTCCCCGGCGCACCGCCCAGCCTCGTTCCCGCAGCTCAACACGGATTTTGTCAGCCCCACCGAGTCGGATCACGACGAACGCGGCGGCCGGCTCCCCCGCCACCGTGATGCCTGGCACACCACGGAGCGCATCCACCAAATAGGCACGCTCCGTGGCAAGCTGCTCGGCGATCGCACGCTCCATGGCCACCGCGTGGTCACCGGCGATCACCGTGGCCGCGACGAGCGCGGGCGTCGAGACGGGCCACAGCGGCAGCGGGGACGCCAGCCGCCCGATCAGCTCGGGCGCGGCCAGCGCGTACCCGATCCGCAGGCCGGCCAGCGCCCACGTCTTGGTCAGACTCCGCAGGACCACCAGGCCGGGCAGGTCGCGGCGGGACGCCAGGGACTCCGGCTCGCCGGTCACCCCGGGCCGGAACGTGGTGTCGGCGAACGCCTCGTCCACCACCAGCACGCGGCCGGGCCGGGCCAGCTTCGCGATCTCGGCCGCCGGGTGCAGCACCGACGTCGGGTTGGTCGGGTTACCGACGATCACCAGGTCGCTCTCGGCGGGCACCAGCCCCGCGTCCAGCCGGAAGCCGTCCGCCTCGGTCAGCAGCACCCGCTCGACCTCGTGCCCGGCCGCCCGCAGCGCCGCCTCCGGCTCGGTGAACTGCGGGTGCACCACGACCGGCCGCCGCACCCCGCGCAACGCCTGCGCGATGATCACGAAGGCCTGGGCCGCGCCCGCGGTCAGCAGCACCTCGCCCGGGGTGCGCCGGTGCCGGGCCGCGACGGCGGTCAGCGCTTCGCTCTGGTCCGGGTACGCCGCCAGCCCGGTCAGCGAGGCCGCGATCGGTTCGGCCAGCCACCGCGGCATCGGCGCCCGGCGGACGTTGACCGCCAGGTCGATCAGCCCGGCCCCGACCTCCGTGTCCCCATGGTGGCCCAGGTCGTACGTCATGGGGTCAGCATGCCGGAACCGGGATGTCCCTCTCACTTCAGCCGTTTGATCCGTACATGAGGCTTTTTGCCATACCTTCGAAGAGTGATGAATCGACCCCTCTCCGCAGTCGGCCGGATCGCCCCTCTCATCCGCGCGGGCCTGATCGCGGGGGTCGTCATCGCCGGCCTCGCCTACCCCCTGGCCGCCATGGCCGGCTACGGGATCAAGGCCGGGTCGGACGCCCTGCAGAGCATGCCCGAGGAACTGTCCGTCGCCCCCGCGGCCCAGACCACCTACGTGTACGCCAACGACGGCAAGACCCTGCTGACGACCTTCTACGAGGAGCACCGCAAGCCGACCGACCTGGCCGACATGTCGCCGTACCTGACCCAGGCGATCGTGGCGTCCGAGGACACCCGGTTCTACGAGCACCACGGCGTCGACCCCAAGGGCGTGGCCCGCGCGTTCGTCGCCAACCAGCAGGCCGGCGGTGTGTCCCAGGGCGCCTCCACGCTGACCATGCAGTACGTGCGCATGGCCCTGCGCGACGGCGCCAAGACCCCGAAACAGGCGATCGAGGCCACCGAGCAGACCACCGCCCGCAAGCTGCGCGAGATGCGGCTGGCCATCGAGGTCGAGAAGCGGCACAGCAAGCAGGAGATCCTCGAGCGCTACCTGAACGGCGCCTACTTCGGCCACCGTGCGTACGGGGTCTACGCCGCCTCGCAGGTGTTCTTCTCCAAGTCGCCGGGCAAACTCACGCTCACCGAAGCGGCCCTGCTGGCCGGACTGGTCAAGGCCCCGTCGGCGTACGACCCGGCGGTGCACGACCAGCGCGCGGCGACCGAGCGGCGCAACTACGTGATCGACCAGATGCTCAAGATGGGCGTGATCACCGCCGAGCAGGCCACCAGCGCCAAGAAGGCCAAGATCAAACTGAAGCTGAGCACCCCGCCCAACGACTGCATCTCGGTGCCCGAGAGGCTCAACGACTGGGGTTACTTCTGCGACTACTTCCGCAGCTGGTGGCTGGAGCAGCCGGCCTTCGGCATCGACCCGCCCGAACGCGAGGAGACGCTGCGCCGCGGCGGCTTCAAGGTGATCACCAGCCTCGACCCGAGAATCCAGCGGTCGGCGCTGACCCATGTGCTCGACAAGGAGCAGCGCAAGAGCAAGTACGCGCACGGCGAGGTCCTGATCCGGCCCGGCACCGGGCAGATCACGGCGATGGCCGTGAACCGGACGTACTCCCTCGACCAGAGCGACAACGGCAAACACACCGACCGGGCCAAGCGCCGGGAAGGCCTCAAGGGTAACTACCCGAACACGGTCAACCCGCTGCTCGGCGGCGGTGACATGGCCGGCTACCAGGCCGGGTCGACGTTCAAGGTGTTCACCCTGCTCGCCGCCCTGGACTCCGGGCTGCCGCTGTCCACGTCGTTCAACGCGCCACCGGTGTTCCGGTCGAAATACATCACCTCGCCCGGCCCGTCGGCCTGCGGCCGGCACTGGTGCCCGAAGAACTCCAGCAAGTCGATGAGCGGGCGGCAGACCATGTGGAGCGGCTTCGGCAAGTCGGTGAACACGTACTTCGTGTGGCTGGAGCAGAAGATCGGCTCGGAGAAGGCGGTCAAGATGGCCGAGCGGCTCGGGCTCAAATGGCGTACGGACATCGACCGGAAGATGGCCGCACCCGACCGGGCCGGCGGCTGGGGTTCGTTCACCCTCGGGGTCAGCGACGCCACGCCGGTCGAGATGGCCAACGTCTTCGCCACGCTGGCCGCGCAGGGCCGGTACTGCGAACCGCTGCCGGTCCGGGCGATCAACGGGCCGGACGGCAAGCCGGCCGCGTACAAGGGTGTGCCCGTGGCCAAGCCCCGCTGCCACCAGGCCGTCAAGCGGGAGGTGGCGCTGGCGGCGACCGACGCCGCCCGGTGCGTCACCGGCTACGGCGCGGCCAAGGGCGAGTGCGGCGGCTGGGAGACCTCCCCGATGGTCCACGCGGTGCTGCAACGGCCGGTGGCCGGCAAGAGCGGCACCACCGACAGCAACAAGACGGCGTGGTTCTGCGGATTCACGCCCCAGCTGGCCGCGGCTGCCTTCGTCGCCGACCCGGACAACCCCGACGACCTGGTCGGCAGCGGGCGCAGCACGATGTCCAAGTTCACCGTGGCCGAGACCCTCAAGGACGCGCTCAAGGGCCTGCCCAAGGCCAAGTTCACCGAACCGCCGGCCTCGGTCATCGGCAAGAAGTCCGGCCAGCACAAGAAGAACCGCTGGGACCGCGACTGAACGCGCCTTCCCAGTGGTAGCCCCGGGCGGTGTCCGAGTGGGAAATACCGCCCTGGGCTACCACTGAGGTTTGCCAGCCGGCGGCGGCACTCTCAGCCGGCGGCGGCTGACGGGGACGTGAAGCCGGGGCGGCGACGGCGGCCGGTTCGATGCCAGTCCGGGTCGCGGCCGGCCCGGGCCACCACCAGATCGAGCAGCGACGCCTCGTCGTCGGTGGCCACCGCCGGCCCGAACATGCCCGGCACACCCTCGGCCGGGCCCCGCGACAGGAACTCCATCAACGCCTCCAGGATCCGCGGGTCGGCCGCCATCTCCTGACCGGTCGCCTGGGCCAGATCCCAGCTGTGCATGACGACCTCGTCCATCGCGACCAGGCCCAGCTCGGCGGCCGGCATGGTCACGCCGCCCGCCGACGCGGTGCCGGTCCAGGCGGCCGGGTCCTTCCACGCGGTAGCCAACTCCTCCAGCAACACCGGCATCCGGCTGCGCCAGTGCGTCGGCAGGTCGGCGGCCGAGGGCTGCGGAGGCGGGCCGTCGGTGCCGGGTACGTCGGTCGCCTTCCGCGCGGCGGCGGCGAACGCGTACGACAGACCCATCAAATGGTGCAGCAGGTCGCCGACCGTCCAGTCGGGGCACGGGGTCGGTGCGGTCAGGTCCTCGTCGGCCACACCGAGCAACAGTGCCCGGAGCCGGCGGACCGGGGGATCGAAGTCCAGGGGAACTTGGTCAGCCACGCGTAAGCCTCCTTCTCTTCCGCGCGGAGGTATTCCTCTCAGGTTACGGACGTGTCACGACATCCGCCGTGTCGGCTTCGGCGTCAGTGATCGCCGTGACCGACAGTTCCGCCGTCCGTTCCTCGCGTGGCTCGGGCGACCGCTCGATCGGCTGGGTCGCGATCTCGGGGCGCGGGGCCGCCGCCAGCACCAGGCGGCGGGCGATCTCCGGTGCGCCGGCCCAGTGGATGCCCAGCTGGGAGGCGTGCACCTGGCGCCAGACGAAGCCCTCGGGCGTACCCGACCAGGTCCAGGCCGGCCGCTCCCCGGCCCGCGGCGAGACCACCGCGCGCACCTGCTTGTAGCCGGTGATCCGGGCACCCGCCGGGGCCAGCAGCGAGGTGGCGGGCGCCGACGCCTCGCGGTAGCCGGCCACGATCTGCTCGCCGGTGCGCGCGCTCGCGTCCAGCACCCCGCACATCGGCAGGCCGTCCAGGTCGCGGACCAGCCAGGTCAGGCCGGCCCCCTCGGCGGTCACCGGCATGCCGTCGGCGGCGCGCCGGGCGACCTCGGCGGCGAGGCGGCGGTTGGCCGACAGCTCCCCGGCGTACGACTCGGGGAAGCCCGCGCCGAGCACGAGTCCGCGTACCCCCGCCGGAAGTTCCTCATCGCGCAACGGGTCGACCACCGCGACCTCCGCACCGGCCGCGACCAGCAGCTCCGCCGTCTCGGCGTAGGAGAACGTCGCGCCCGGTCCACCGGCCAGCGCGATCACCGGACGCGGACCGGCCGGCGGCGCCGACCCGATCGCCTCGGCCGGCGACCAGACCGGACCGGGCAGCGCGGGCGCCGACGACGCGAGCTGCAGCACCCGGTCCAGGTCGACGCCGCCGCCGACCGCCTCACCGAGCACCTGCACGGCCCGCGCCGCTTCCGAGGTCCGGTGCATGGCCGGAACCACGCCCTCAGCCCGGCCCGGCAGCACGTTGGGCAGGTCACCGCGGCGCAGCGCACCCAGCACGGGCATGCCGATGTCGTCCAGCGCGCTGCCCAGCAGCTGCTCGTGCCGCGACGAGGCCACCCGGTTGAGGATCACCCCGCCCAGATGCACCATCTCGTCGAACATGCGGAACCCATGCACCATCGCGGCCACCGAATGACCCATCGCGGCCACGTCGATCACCAGGACCACCGGGGCGCGCAGCGTGGCCGCCACCGCGGCCGTGCCGTCGATCTCGGGCTGCCCGGTCAGGCTGTCGAACAGGCCCATCGCGCCCTCGATGACCGAGATCCGGGAACCGGACGCGCCGTGCGCGAACAGCGGGGCGATGTGCGCGGAGCCGACCAGGCGGGTGTCCAGGTTGCGGCCCGGACGGCCGGCGGCGAGCCCCAGGTACGCGGCGTCGGTGTGATCCGGACCGACCTTGAAGCCGGCCGCGGGCACCCCACGCGACGCGTACGCGGCGAGAAGCCCGACAGCGATCGCGGTCTTGCCGTGCCCCGACGCGGGGGCGCTCACGACGAGTCGCGGTTGAGCGGTCACTACCAGTTCCCCCCTCCACGTCCGTACTGGATCTCGCACCCTACCCGGACCGCTCCCCCGCGCTGAGATCTTGGGGTGCCCGGTAGCCTCGGAAGGGTGTATCGGTTCCTGCTGACGCCGCGCTGGCTCGCCGCCGCGGCACTCACCGTGACCGCATCGGTCGTCATGGTGTTCCTCGGCAACTGGCAGCTGCACCGATATCACGAGCGCAGTTCGATCAACCACCGCATCGACGCGGCCGCGTCCGGCGCCCCCGTGCCGATGTCGACCGTCCTCACCCGTCCGAGTGGTGTCGGCACGAGCGGGCCCGCCCCCGGTGAAGACCTCGCCTGGACCAAGGTCACCGTCACCGGGCGTTACGACCCGGCGCACGAGGTCCAGGCCCGCGGGCGGACCGTCGACGGGCGCGTCGGCTTCGAGATCCTCACCCCGCTGGTCCTCGGCGACGGCACCGCCGTCCTGGTCGACCGGGGCTGGGTGCCGCCGGCCGAGGGCGGGGCGGTCGCCGCGCCGGTGGCCCCGGCCGCGCCCCCCGGCACGGTCACCGTGGTCGGGCAGGTGCACCGCTCGGAAAGCAGGCCTGCCCCGATCGGACGCCGCGACGGGCGCCTCGACACTCGCCGGGTGGCGGTGCCCAAGCTGGCCGCCGAGATGCCCTACCCGCTGTACGGCGCCTACCTGCTCGAATCGGCGCCGGCACCCGGATACCTGGCCATACCGATCGACCACGAGGACGCGTGGCAGAACGGCGGATACACCGTTCAATGGTGGCTGTTCGCGGTGATGGCGCTGCTGGCGTACGGGTGGCAGGCCCGCAAGGAGGCGCACGGCGAGGGGCCCCGACCGACGCGGGACCGGGTCGCCGACGCCGACCGGGCCGCCACGGTGGTCCCGTCGACGCGGGAACCTCGGTAGGGTTCAGGGGTGACTTCCACGCCGAGCGACCCCTGGGGTGAGCCAGTGCCGGTGCCGCCGACCGCACCGGTCACCGGGGCGCAACCGCCGGCGTACCCATCACCGCCGGTGCAGCCCTATCAGAGCCCGGCCGACCTGCTGCCGCCCGGCCCGGTCATCGTCCAGGTCGGAGAGATCGGCGTCACCTCGACCGTGATCCACACGCCGGCCGGGGACATCCCGCTGGCCGGGTCGAACTGGCAGGTCCACGACTACTGGCACCACGAGCAGCGCATCCCGCAGTGGGCGATCATCTGCGCGGTCGCCGGCTTCTGCGTACTCACCGTCTTCAGCCTGCTCTTCCTGCTGGTCAAGGAGACCATCGCGCGCGGCACGGTGCAGATCACGGTGACCAACGGCACCCGGCAGTACGTCGCCCGCATCCCGGTCACCGACCAGGCCCAGGTGGCGGCCATCCACCAGCAGATCAACTACGTCCGGTCACTCGCCGCCCTGTAAGCCCTTGACCATGTCGATGGTGTCGGCCTCCTCCGCCTTCTTGTCGTCGCGGTAACGCAGCACCCGGGCGAACCGCAACGCCACCCCGCCCGGATAACGCGGCGACGTCTGCACCCCGTCGAAGGCGATCTCCACCACCTGCTCCGGCCGCACCGTCACCACCCAGCCGTTGTCTCCGGTCGCCAGCTCCTGGAACCGTTGCGTCTGCCAGCGCAGCAACTCGTCGGTCAGCCCCTTGAAAGTCTTGCCGAGCATGACGAATCCGCCGGTACGCGGATCCCGGGCCCCCAGGTGCAGATTGGACAGCCACCCCCGGCGGCGCCCATGCCCCCACTCGACGGCCAGCACCACCAGGTCGAGCGTGTGCCTCGGCTTCACCTTGACCCAGGCCGAACCGCGCCGCCCCACGTCGTATGGGGCCTCCCGCGCCTTGACGACCACCCCTTCCTGGCCGGCCGCCAGCGCCGCCGCGAACGCCTCGGCCGCCTGCCCCTCCGTCTCGACCGTGCGCCGCCCCACAATCAGCTCACCCGGAACCGACTCGGCCAGCGCCGCCCAGCGCACCCGCCCCGGCTCGTCCAGCAGATCGGTGCCGTCGACATGCAGCAGATCAAAGAACCACGGCGTGAGTACGGGCCCTTCCCCCTTTTCTCGCCGGGTCGCCGCACGGCTCGACGTCTCCTGGAACGGCCGCGGCCGCCCGCTCACGTCCAGCGCCATCGCCTCGCCGTCGAGCACCAGCTCACGCCCCGGCAACCGCCGCACCGCCGCCACCACATCGGGCAGCCGCGCGGTGACGTCGTCCAGACTCCGCGTGAACACGGAAACGTCATCCCCCGACCGATGCACCTGAATCCGGATCCCGTCCAGCTTCACATCCACCGTGGCCGGTGCCCCCGTCGCCAGCAGGGCCGCCGCCACATCCGGCGCGCTCTGGGCCAGCATCGGCGTCAGCGGCGTACCCACCCGCAGTGAGAACTCCCCCAGAGCCGCCGCCCCACCGCCCAGCGCGGCCACCGCCACCTGCTTGAGATCCCCCGACAAGAGCAATGCGCGGCGTACGGCCGTCAGAGGCACCGCCGCCGCCTTGGCGACCGCGTCGGCGAGCAGTCCCGCCTGGGCGCCCTGCCGCAACTCGCCACCGAACAGCCCCACCAGCAGCCGCTGCTCGTCCGCGGTGGCCGCCCCGAACAACGCCCCCAGCAACTCCCGCCGCCGAGCCTGCGACCCGGCCCCCGCCACCACCGAGATCTCGGCAATCGCGTCGTCGACAGCCCGCACGGTGAGCGTGGCCACCTCGGCCGGCGGCGGCCTGTCCCGCAGACTGGCGTAGCCGACGCCGGTCTGCCGTTGCCGCAACTCGCCGGCCAGGAAGGCGGAACCGGCGGCGAGCTCGGCCGGCTCCATCCGCCGCAACGCATCGGCCAGCAACTCAACCTTGGCCTTGCGCCCCGACGTCCCACTCACGGCGGCTGAGGTGGCCGCCACATCAACGAAGAGCACGAGCCCATCCTGGCAGCTACCTACGACATTTTCCCTGCGTGAAGCGTGGTCGTGGGCGGACACGGGCCGACGCCGCCCGGGACCGGCCGACCGCGGCGGCGCGGCCGGATCGGCGGAACGGCGAGGCCGGTGCGGCGCGGTGTGAGAGGGCGCGGCGAGGCGCTCGGCGGGGCTGCGGAGTGGGCGGGGGCAGCGCGTCCCGACGCGGGCGGGGCAGCGCATCCCAGCGTGGCGCAGGCGCGGCGGCACGGGACGGAGCGGGGCGGCGCAAGGCCGGGGCAGCCCGACGGCGAGGTAGGCGGCGGACGTTGGGTGACGTTGCTCGGTGGGGCGGGGGTCGGGCCCGGCGCACTCCCCCGTTGAGTGGCCGGGCCCGGCCCGCGGTCGGCCCGGATCGAAGGCCCGGACGATCCGGGTCGTGCCCGCGCCGGAAAGGACTGGCGGCTCGGGCAGCTCGTTGGCGGATGGCCGGCCCGCTCGTGGGCAGGTGACGGGCCGGCCATCCATGAGGCGGGAACCACGGGGACAGTGGTCCCGCCGATCCGGCTGGGGGTGCAGCCGGAGGTCAGGGAGGCGCCACCTCGAACGCGAGGGCGGCGGGGTGGTGGCGGCTCATCATGCGGCTATCGGCTCGACCACGCGGAAGCCGCGGGCGCGGACCGCGTCGGCGACTCGGCTCAGCTCGGCGTCGACCTCGCAGAGGGCGGACGAGAGCTCGGCCAGGTGGTCGTTGAGGGCGGTGTCGTCCCAGCCGGAGATGTCGACATCCACCAGCGCGGTGACGACGGCGCGGAGGCGGGAGATCGAGTCGTTCGAACGCATGTTCGAATCCTAGAACCTGATGATCACGCAAGCAAGCCCAGATCACCCATCCGGGTTGCTACGGAACGAGGAGGCCGAGGTCGGTCACGGTGAATGCGTCACAACAGCGCCAGAGACAGGGAGCCGGCCAGAGATCGGGAGCCCGGCCAGGAATCGGAAGCCCGGCCAGAGATCGGGAGCCCGGCCAGGAATCGGAAGCTCGGCCAGAGATCGGAAGCCCAGCCAGGAATCGGAAGCCCAGCCAGAGATCGGAAGCCCAGCCAGGAATCGGAAGCCCAGCCAGAGATCGGAAGCCCAGCCAGAGATCGGAAGCCCAGCCAGAGATCGGAAGCCCAGCCAGAGATCGGAAGCCCAGCCAGAGATCGGAAGCCCAGCCAGGAATCGGGAGCCGGCGCCTTGCGAAGAGGCGGCGGCGCCAGAGAAGAGGCGGCGGCAGAGAAGAGGCGGCGGCAGAGGAGAGGCGGCGGCAGAGGAGAGGCACGGCGCCAGAGAAGACGAGCCGGCGCCAAGGAGGTGGCGCCGGCCGGAGAAAAGGACCTAGGGCTCAGCCGCGCAGGTTGCGCAGCAGCATCGCCTCGGCCAGGCAGACCCGCTCGAACTCGCCCAGGTGCAGACTCTCGCCGGGGCCGTGCGCGTTCGACTGCGGGTCCTCGACGCCGGTGACCAAGATCTTGGCCTGGGGGAAGAGCTCGCGGAAGGTGGCGATGAACGGGATCGAGCCGCCGACGCCCATGTCGACCGGCTCGGTGCCGTCCCAGGCGTCGCGGAACGCGGCCCGCGCGGCGTCGTAGACGGGACCGGTCGCGTCGATCACTGTGGGTTCGCCGTCGGTGTCGGGGGTGACCTCGACCCGGGCGCCCCAGGCGACGTTCTTCTCCAGGTGGGCCTTGATCGCGGCGTACGCGCTGGTCGCGTCGTCGCCGGGGGCCAGCCGCACGCTGATCTTGGCGCGGGCGGAGGGCTGGAGCGCGTTGGCCGCCTCGGCCGCGCCGGGTGCGTCGATGCCGAGGACAGCGATGGCCGGCTTGGTCCAGATGCGGTCGGTGATCGTGCCGGTGCCGGTGAACTGGACGCCGTCGAGCATTCCGGCCTCGCTGCGGAACCGGTCGGCGGGATAGTCGACGGTGGCGCCCTCACGGCCGGCCAGGCCGTCCACCGCCACCTCGCCGGCCTCGTCGTGCAGGGTGGCGATGAGGCGGGCCAGCACGGTCAGGGCGTCGGGGACGACGCCGCCGAACATGCCGCTGTGCACGGCGTTCTTCAGCACCTTGACCTCGGCGAAGAGGCTGACCAGGCCGCGCAGTGAGGTGGTCAGGCCGGGTACGCCGATGTCCCAGTTGCCGGAGTCGGCGATCACCATCACGTCGGAGCGCAGCTCGTCCTGGTACGCGTGCAGGATGGCGTCGAGCGACTCGGAGCCGTATTCCTCCTCGCCCTCGGCGAACACCACCACGCCGACCGGCAGGTCGTCGCCGAAGGCCCGCAGCGCGGCGACGTGGGCCATCACGCCGGCCTTGTCGTCGGCGGCGCCGCGGCCGTAGAGCCGCCCGTCGCGTTCCTGGGGTTCGAACGGCGCCCCGTGCCACAGTGCCGGGTCGCCGGCCGGCTGGACGTCGTGGTGCGCGTACAGAAGAACGGTGGGCGCGCCGGGCGGGGCCGGCTTGCGGCCGATCACGGCCGGGTGGCCGCCGCCTTCCCGGACGATCTGCGTCTCGAGGCCGCAGCCGCGCAGCAGCTCGGCCACGGCCTCGGCCGAGCGCTGCACGTGCGAGTGGTCGAAGCCGGGGAACGCGACGCTGGGAATGCGGATCAGGTTTTCCAGGTCGGCGCGGACCCCGGGCATCTCGCGCCGGATCGCAGCGCGCAACTCATCGTCAGAGAGGCTCATAAGCCAGAACTTTAGAACCTTTCCAATTCTTGCGCGATTTAGCGCCCCGAGAGCGAATGTCGAAGGGTTCTAGGCGGGCGGGGTGTCGCCGTCCTGTCCGTTCGGCCGCTGACCCCACGTGCGGGCGCTGCGGGCGGCCGACCCGGCCAGGTCGGCGGCGCCGTCACCGAGCTTGCGCAGCAGCCCGACCAGCGGGTCCTGCGACTCGTTGAAGGTCTCTCGGTATGAATTGGCCGCCGCCTTGACGTCGTCGGTGACCGAGGCGTTGCCGTCGCCGTCGCGGCGCGGGTACTCGCCGCCGAGGATGGCCGCGTATTCGCCGGAGTCGACCCACTTGCGCAGGGCCGCGGCCCGGGCGACCGGCACCGGGTGGCTGGAGTAGATCGTCATGCCCAGCTTGAGGACACTGTCGCGCAGGTCGCCGCCGGACTCGTATTCCTGCGCCTGCTCGAGGAACGCGGTGGTGTCGATCTGGGTCAGGTCGCCGCCGCCGGCCAGCTTCATCAGCAGCCGCAGCGAGGCGGCCGGGTCTTGGCCGGCGAGCAGGCCGGCGCGGTCGGCCGAGAGCTCGGCCTTGCGCCACCACTCGAACATGGCCGCGATGATGGCTCGCAGCGCGATCGCCCCGACCGGCAGCCAGGCCAGGTTGGCGGCCCACTTGGTCAGGATCATCATGATCGTCTTGTAGACGGCGTGGCCGGAGCGGACGTGGCCGATCTCGTGACCGAGCAGGGCGCGCAGTTCCTCGTCGTCGAGCTTGTCGACCGCACCGGTGGTGATCACGATGAACGGCTTGTCGATGCCGATCGCCTGACCGTTGATCGACGGGTCCTGGGTGACGTACAGCTGGGGCAGCTCGGCCACGTCGAGCGTCTGGGCGGCCTCGGTGAAGCGCTGGTAGATCGAGGGATATTGCCGGTGGTCGACGCGGATGGCGTTGGCCAGGAAGGCGAGGCGGAAGGCCCGCTCGTTCCACATGCCGAAGAACGCCTTGACCACGTCATCGAAGCCGCGCAGCTCGCGCAGGGCGGTCAGGGCCCCGCGGTCGGCCGGGTGCTCCCAGGCGCGTGAGCTGATCCCGGTGAGGGTGACCCGCCGCCGGGCCGGGCGGCTCTCGTCCTCGGTCGTCATCGTCCACCCGCTCCTTCGCCGCCGTGTCCGCGGCTGATCGTCGCCTACCCCGGCGGGGTCCGCCAGAGCCGTTCGTACCGGTCGTCGTCACCGGTGACCGTGCCGTCGACCAGCAGGTCGGCGTGCGCGGCGGTGCCGTCGGCGGTGAAGTGCCGGGCCTCGGCACGCCGCCACCGGTCAAGGTACGCCGCAAACGCAACGTCATGTCCCCCGTCGCGCTCGATGACCCGCTCGCGGCAGAGCTCGGGCGGTGCGCTGACGAACACGCTCAGGCTCAGCTCGGGCCGGATCACCTCGCGCGCGGACGACACGCCTTCGACGATCAGCACATCCGGGGGTTCCACCCGCACGACCTCGTCGCCGAAGCGTCCGCACGTCCAGTCGTAGCGACGGTATGCGGCGGTCAGCCCCCGGCGCATCGGGGATAACACTGATTCCTCGAACCGGTGCCAGAAGGTGAACTGGTCGTTCCAGCCGTCGAGCAGGTCGTCGGTGTGCACGACGGGCGCCTTGGCGGCGCGGCCGAGCCGGTTGGCGAACCAGGTCTTGCCGGCGCCGCTCGGCCCGTCCACGGCGACCAGCCGGGTGCCGCCCAGGCGTGGGAGGACGCTGTGCCCGGCGGCGGCCAGGTCGGCGAAGCGTTCGCTGGTCACGGTGCCCCCGGCGGCAGCACCGGCAGGCCCGCCGGCGCGCCGTTCTCGATCAGCCGCCACAGCGCGCCGGTGTCCAGATGCTCCTCGATCAGATCACCCAGAAGATCAAGACCCTTTTCCCGTACGCCGGAGAAGTTCGTCCCCGGCGCCGCTTTCCAGCCGGTCCTCCCGGCCTGCCGGGCCGCCGTGGTGAGGAAGCGGCGGCGGAACTCGTCGGATTCGAAGGCGCCGTGCCAGTGGGTGCCGCTGACCACGCCGGCCACGGCACCTTCGGGCCGCCCGTCGGCGTAGGTGATCAGCGGTGCCGTGGCGTCGGCGCTGGACACGTACCCGTGGTGGATCTCGTAGCCGGTCACGGGCGCGCCCAGCGCGTACCCATCGGGCCGGGAAAGGTTTTTGCGGCGGCCGAACGTGACCTCGACGGGCAGCAGGCCCAGCCCGGGCACGGTGCCGCGCCGCGACTCGACGTCGTCGTGGATGGCCCGGCCCAGCATCTGGAAGCCGCCGCAGAGGCCCAGGACGGGCCGGCGCCGGGCGGCGTGGGCGAGCACGGCGTCGGCCAGGCCGGTGTCGCGGAGCCAGGCCAGGTCGCTGACGGTCGACTTGGAACCGGGCAGCACCACCAGGTCGGCGTCGGCCAGGTCGGCCGGCTCGACCGTGAGCCGCACCTGGACCCCGGGCTCGGTCGCCAGGGCCTCGGCGTCGGTGGCGTTGGAGAGGCGCGGCAGGCGGATGACCGCGACGCGCAGCCACTCGGTGCCGTGCGGCGGGCCGGGACGGCCGAGCGTTCGTCCGTAGGCCAGCGAGTCCTCGCCGTCGAGCCAGATGTCGTCCGCGTACGGCAGCACGCCGAGGACCGGCCGCCCGGTCACCTTGGTGATCATGTCGAGGCCGGGCTGGAGGATCTCGGGGCTGCCCCGGAACTTGTTGATCACGAAGCCGGCCACCCGGGCCTGGTCGGCGTCGCTGAGCAGCGCGACAGTGCCGTGCAGGGCGGCGAACACCCCGCCGCGGTCGATGTCGCCGACCACGATCACCGGCAGGCCGGCCCGCTCGGCCAGGCCCATGTTGACGAAGTCGCCGGCCCGCAGGTTGATCTCGGCCGGGCTGCCGGCGCCCTCGCAGATCACCGCGTCGTACTCGGCGCGCAGTTCGGCCAGCGCGGCGTACGCGGTCTCGGCCAGCCGAGGCTTGATCGAGCGGTAGTTGCCCGCGGTGACCGTGTCGACCGCCTCGCCCAGCAGCACCACCTGGCTCGACCGGTCGCTGCCGGGCTTGAGCAGCACCGGGTTGAACCGCAGGTCGGGGGCGATGCCGCCGGCGGCCGCCTGCATCGCCTGGGCCCGGCCGATCTCACCGCCGCGCCCGTCCGGTCCGACCACGACCATCGAGTTGTTCGACATGTTCTGGGCCTTGAACGGCGCCACCCGCACCCCGCGCCGGCGCAGCCACCGGCAGATTCCGGCCGTGACCACGCTCTTGCCGGCGTCCGAGGTGGTCCCGGCGACCAACAGTCCTCCCCCATGCACCCCTGAACGCTATCCGCAGCCCGGCCGCCAGCACGAGGGACGCCGCCCCGACCGCGCCCGACAACCGTGCCGACCGCTTGATGTCGGCGGCCGACGGCTTCGGGCCGTCGCCCAGGAACGGGCGCACCTCGCTGCGGCTGAAATAGACATTCCGGCCACCGAGGCGTACGCCCAGCGCCCCGGCCATGGCCGCCTCGCACTGCCCCGAGTTGGGCGAGGGGTGGTCGTTGCGGTCCCGCCGCCACACCCGCCACGCCTCCGTCCGGTCACCGGCCAGGCCGACCGTCAGCAGGCCGGTCAGCCGGGACGGCACGAGGTTGAACAGGTCGTCGAGCCGGGCCGCGGCGGTGCCGAACCGGGCGTACCGGTCGGATCTGTGCCCGACCATCGCGTCGAGCGTGTTGGCGGCGCGGTAGCCGAGCAGCCCGGGCAGGCCGGCGACGGCACCCCAGAACAGCGGCGCGACGACGGCGTCGGAGGTGTTCTCGGCCACCGACTCGACCGTGGCCCGGGCCAGTTCCCCGTGGTCGAGCGCGTGGGGGTCGCGGCCGCAGAGATGCCCGAGCCGGCCGCGCGCGGCGTCGAGGTCGTCGTTCGCCAGGTGGGTGGCCATGGTCCGGGCCTCGCGGCGCAGCGTCCGGCCGCCGAGCACGGTCCAGGTGGCCGCGGCGACCAGGGCGGCCCGCGCCACCGGCCGGTCCCGGGTGATCGAGGCCAGGGCCGCGGCGGCCGCCACCGGCGCGCCGACGGCCAGCGTGGTGAAGAGAACGCCGTTGCGCCGGCGCGAGGCGTAGAGCTCGTTCTCCAGCCGGCCGGCCGCGCGCCCGTAGCCGGCCACCGGGTGCCACCGCCGGGGGTCGCCGAGGGCGAGATCCAGGGCGTATCCGGCGGCCAGGCCCACGGCGTCAGCGGTGTTGATCACGCTCCGATTCTGCCAGCCGCCGTGACACGTACATGCCGGATTTAGCGTCCCCAGTGGACTGTCGCGGATCCGACGGGAAACATACCGTTCCGCCCATAAAGTCCGGGACTATGCCTTCCCGACGTAAAGTCCTGACCTCCCTGGTCGCGGCCTCGGTCACGGCCGGCTGCGGCGACAGCTCACCACCCACGAGCACCGGCAAAGGCCTCGACCAGGTCACCTACCTCACCGGTTTCGGCGTTTCGCCGCGCGAGACCTACCCGCACGTCGGCCTGAGCCAGGGGTACTTCACCGAGGCCGGCATCGACCTGACCATCCGCCCCGGCCAGCCCAGCGACGCCAACCTCGGCACCCTCGCCGCCGGCCAGGCCCAGTTCGCCTCGGTCGACTTCGTCAGCGCCGTCCGCGGCACCAAGAAGTTCACCGACTACCGCGCCGTCATGGCCGTACAGTCCAGCACCCTCCTCTCGATCATCACGCTCGACGGCCGGGGCATCACCAAGCCCGCCGACCTGGCCGGACGCAAGCTGGGTGCGGCGCCCGCGGCCGCGTCGCACACCCTCTTCCCCACCTACGCCCGGCTGGCCGGCCTCGACCCGGCCGCCGTGACATGGATCGACTCACCCGCCGACCAGCTGCCGTCGCTGCTGGTGAGCAACCGGGTCGACGGCATCGGGTCGTACGCGATCGACATCCCCACCATCCGCACCGCGGCACAAGGCAAGACGCCTGTCGCGCTGCCCTACGGCACCTACATCAAGGATCTCTACGGCACCGTCGTCGTCGCTACCCGGTCCGTTGTCGACGGCGACGCCGATCTGGTTCGCCGGTTCACCGGGGCGATGGCCAAGACCGTGCGGTTCGCGGTGCACAACCCGGCCGAGGCGGGCCGGCTCGTGCAGGCCGCGCTGCCGACGGTCAAAGGCACGGTGGTGGCCGAGGTGATGGGGCTGATGGCGCCGTACGTCACCGAGCCGACCCTGGACCGGGGGCGGGTCGAGCGCAGCATCGGCGTACTCCAGAAAGCCGGTCTCGCGGCGCCCGGCCTCACTCCCGACCAGGTGGTGGCATTCGCATGACCGCACAGGGGTACGCCTTCGACAACACCAGCACGGTGGCCGGCGAACACCACCGCGCGCTGACCGAGCTGCTCGACGCCGAGTCACAGGCGCACATCGAGCAGCTGATCGACCCGGCCGGCCGGCGCTGCCTCGAAGTGGCGGCCGGCGGCGGCAGCATCGCGGCGTGGCTGGCCGGGCGGGGCGCCGACGTGGTGGCCACCGACATCGCCCCGCTGCCGGTGCCCGGGCTGACCATCCGCGAGCACGACATCGTGACCGGCGAGCCGCTGGGCCCGTTCGACCTCGTGCACGCCCGGCTGCTGCTCAACCATCTGCCGCGGCGGGCGGAGGCGCTGCGGAACATGGTGGCGGCGCTCGCACCGGGCGGCGTACTGCTGACCGAGGATTTCATCCCCGGATTCGGGCCCTTCGTCCTGTACGCGCCGGACCCGGCGCAGACCGATGTGCTGACCCGATACCTGACCGCGCACCTGGACACGCTGGCCGCCCACGGCAACGACCGCTACTGGGGTCATCAGGCTCCGGCCCGGTTCGTCGCCGAGGGCCTGACCGACGTGAGCCTGCGCGCGCACGGCGGCAGCTGGCACGGCGGCGGTCCCGGCGCTCGCCTGCTCCGCGCCGGCATTCCGCAGCTGCGCGCCGGCCTGCTGGAGCGCGGCCTGACCGAGGACGATCTGGTCGCGGCGGACGCGGCGCTGAGCGACCCGCGGGTCATCCTGATCGGCTTCCTCACGCTGCAGACCAGCGGTTTCCGTCAGTGAGTGCGGGCCCAGGGCACGAGCAACCGCTCGAGCCCCACGATCGCGTAGAACAGGACGACGCTGACCCCGGCCAGCAGCGTGACCGCCGCGAAGGTCTGCGCGGTCTCGCTCTGGCCGGTCGAGCTCTGAATGACGAAGCCCAGGCCGGCCACCGTGCCGGCCTGGAACTCGGCGATCACGGCACCGATCACGGCCAGCGTCATGGCCACCTTGAGGCCGACGAAGACCTGCGGCAGCGCGGCCGGCACCCGCACCTTGAGGAAGGTCCGCCAGGCCGGCGCCTCCAGCGACCGGGCCAGCTCGAGAAACTCGGGCGGCGTCGACGCCAGCCCTGTCACCATCGAGATGATCACCGGGAAGAAGCAGACCAGGAAGACCATCACCACCTTGGTCACCGGCCCGAAGCCGAACCACAGCACGAGCAGCGGCGCCACCGCGACCTTGGGCACGGAGTTGAGCGCGAGCAGCAGCGGGAAGGTCATCCGCTCGACCACCCGCGAGCTGACCAGCGCGAGCGCGATCACGGCACCGACCACGACCGCGGCCACGAACCCTTCGACCACCTCGACCACGGTGTATCCACACTGGACGAGCAGATAGCCCGGCAGGTCGAGGAACGCGGCCAGCACATCCGGTGGGGCCGGCACCAGGGCCGGGTTCACCGGAAAGATCAGGACGGCCAGCCACCACGCCGCGACCGCCAGAACCAGACCCAGCACCGGGAGCGCCCGCATGGATCTCAACCTAATCGAGGCCGCCGGACTCGGACATACCTTCACCGCGCGCCGCGGCCCGGTCGAGGCGCTGCGCGACGTCTCGCTCATGGTGCCGCGGGGCTCGTTCCTGGCCGTGGTCGGCCGGTCCGGCTGCGGCAAGTCCACGTTGCTGCGTCTGATCGCCGGCCTGCTGCAGCCCACCCAAGGCAAGATCAAGATCAATGGCCGGCCGGTACGCCGCCCGTCCCGCGACGTGGCCCTGATGTTCCAGCGCCCCGCCCTGTTTCCCTGGCACTCCGTACTCGAAAATGTCCTGCTTCCGGTGTCTCTCCTCGGCGAGCGCCGCGCCTCCTACCTGGACCGCGCCCACGAGCTGCTGAATCTGACCGGCCTGGACGGCTTCCAGCACCGGATGCCCGGCGAACTCTCCGGCGGCATGCAGCAGCGGGTGGCGCTGTGCCGTTCGCTGCTGCTGCGCCCGCGGGTGATGCTGATGGACGAGCCGTTCTCCGCCCTGGACGCCCTGACCCGGGCCGAGCTGGCAGTCGAACTGCAGCGCATCCACCAGGCCGAGTCGGCCACCACCATCCTGGTCACCCACTCGATCGAGGAGGCGGTGCTGCTGGCCGACCGGGTGGTCGTCCTGTCCCCGCGCCCCGGCCGAGTCCGCGAGATCGTCGACATCCCGATCCCCCGCCCCCGCACCCCCGGTCACGCCGCGCATCAGTCCAGGGCGGCCCGGGCCGCCGCCCGCCTCAACGAGCTCCTGCTCACCCCGTCCGAGCCGGTGGACAGGTGAGGATCCACTCGCCCACCTGCTCGTAGCCGGGGGCGTCGGCCTCGGGGACCAGGTGCGCGAGGTCGGCGACGAGCCGGACGAGATCGGGCCGGACCCGGTCCGGCAGGTGATCCTTGCGGTCCCAGATCATGGCCCGGATCTCGTCGTCACCGGCGGTCCCGGCCAGCTTCGCGTTCAGGGCCAGAAGGACGCCGTGGCTGGCCGCGTCGGTCATGCCGTAGCCGCCGGCCAGCTCGGCCAGCAGCGGCAGCAGCGTCCGGAGGCTCTGCTTCCGTTCGGCCGGGGTGTCGCCGCCGACCGTACGCAGCGGCCGAGCCAGCGCCTCGAGCCCGTTGCCGGGATCCTCCACGAACGACGTGACGGTGCCGGCCTCGCCCTTCGCCACCAGATCCAGCGCGGCGACATGGCCCGACAGTTGCGGGTCGGGACGGGCGAACGGCTTCACCAGCGCCCCGAGCGTCCTCGCCTCGGGGCTGAACAGATCGATCGACCACTCCCGGACCGGCTTGGTCAGGAGCGGCATGATCTCGGCCGGTGGCTTCGGGTGCGCCGGTCGGCGATCCTCACCCGCCGCGTAGGTCAGCAACGGCAGATCCAGCTGCGCGGACGTGGGACGGCCGGTCGTGCTGCCACCCTTCGACCGGACCGTCCACACATTGTCCAGCGACAGCTTGCCCGGCACCTGATGGACCAGCGACGCGTTGAAGAAGTCGAGACCGTCGTACAGGGTCTGGTCCCGCGGGCCGCCCTTGAGCTGGGCGCGGGTCACCACCACGGGAACCTTGTCGTTCCACCCGAACTGGGACAGCAACGACCGCATCTGCTGGACCCGGGACTCCGGTGGCACATCGCGCCCGTCCCGGCCGGCGCCGAGGACGAAGATCGGCTGGGCCAGCTCGGCCGCGTTTTTGGCCAGGCCGTCGAGGAACACGGCCGGCTCGTGCTCGATCGGGCCGATCACCACCACGCCCGGCCCCTTGGTGCCCTCGGGGCGGTAGTACCCGGATCCCTCGGGCCACAGGATCGGCCCCGACGGTTCGGTCGTGACCCGGCCGGCGTCCCGCATCGATTCGATCCGGTCGGGGAGCGACATGCGGTCGGGGTAGATGTTGACCTCGATGGAACTGTGCGAGAGGGGATAGACGGCCGCGGACGGGCCCGGGCCGAGGTCCAGAAACGTGACCTTGGAGTCGCTCTTGTCGGCCAGGAACACGTACGGCCGGTCGTCGCCGTCGTCCACCTTCACCAGGGCCTGGGTGCCGTCCGGGGACTGCTCCAACAGACGCTCGAGCTCGACGAAGCCCGGTACGACGCTGGCCCGCATCGGCCCGAGGCCCCTCGACTCGACGGCCGCCCGGGCGGCGGCGATGTCGTCGTTGTTCAGGTGCCGGCCGAA
Source organism: Actinoplanes sp. NPDC049265 (assembly GCF_043197135.1). Lineage (NCBI taxonomy): Bacteria > Bacillati > Actinomycetota > Actinomycetes > Micromonosporales > Micromonosporaceae > Actinoplanes > Actinoplanes sp. NPDC049265. The sequence continues at coordinate 56,878 of NZ_JBICSP010000017.1, forward strand.
GCTCGAGGCCAGGTCCCCGTACCAGGCGTTCACCAGCCCGGCGGGAAGTCCGAGCTGGACGCCGTGCGGGCCGATCACGATCCGGCCGCCCAGGTAGGGCCGGCCGGCCAGCGACTGCTTCATCATGTGCGCGACCGCTTCCGGCACGTCGGACCAAGCATGGCCGGTCGCGCTGTCCGCCGGATGGACGCGGATCCAGCTGGCCTGGTCCCAGGTCGTGGTGAGGCCCTTCTCGTCCAGCGGCGAGACCCGGTCGTGGGCATCGGGCAGCTGATCGGCCGGAGGTGGCGTCAAACGCCCCTTGGGGACCTGCACGAAGTGCCGGACGGTATCCGCGAGCCCGGCCAGCGCGACGATGTCCAGGCCCTCCGGTGCGGTCGGCCGGACACCCATCTTGTCGCGGACCTCGGCGGGTATACGGTTTTGGAATCCGGTGGTCAGGGAGGAGCCGGCCATCTCCTGCCGGTAGATCAGCGTCGCGATGTGCGGCATCGGGCGGTCCGCCTGCACCCCGTCGATATATTGGTCAGCGGTCACCCCGACCTTGGAGTCGGTGTTCAGGTGCGTGCCGTCGAGCCACGGGATGGTGCGGCTGTCGGCACAAAGCTCGTGCATCGAACGGGTGACCGCCGACGTGCTCATGCTTCCTCCATACGCGGGTGACGTGCCCGCGGCGTCTGTGGTTCACCGATCACCAGGGCATTTGCCGACCGTGTCGGCGACGACCCGGACCAGATCCGCGTACGCGTCCCGACGGCCCGCCCGCAGCCGCCCCTGGACGGCGTCGAACTGGTGGATGACGATCTGCCGGCCCGCCGGTGACAGGTCACAGGTGGCGATCGGCATGATCAGGTCGTGCCATCGCCGGGAGGTCATCAGGTCACTCGCCGTGGCCACCTCGGCCGGCATGCGCAGCACCTCGGCGAGTCCGGTGAACGCCACCGTCAGGCCCACGGAGTGCCGGGCGTCCAGCGGGTCCGGGAGGGCGTCACGGACCCCGGATACCAGGGCGAGCATCTCCGCAACCGACAGTCCCCGCACCCCGGTGCCGTCGATCTCCTCCGGCTCACGCAGGTCGACCAGCCGCACCAGCTGGTCGTTCCAGGCCTTCCGGTCGTCGAGGGACCGCTTCGGGGTCAGGTAGTCGACGGCGAACGTCTCCGGTACCCCGCGGTCCAGCTGCAGCGGGGCGATCTCGTCGCGGTGCCCGGACGGGACGGGCACGAACCGCGGGCCGGCCGGATCGGCCGGGCCACCGTTGCGGCGGACCAGGTTCAGCACCGTACGGTGCACCCCGGCCTCGTGGTACGGGATCAGGTCCAGCTTGCCGGCCGCGGCCAGCAGCTCCGTCAGGTGGTCGCGCAGGAACCGCTCGATCGCCTCCGGATCGGTTCGGGCCAGCCAGTCCAGCAGCACCGGCGGCAGTTCGTGCTCGGTGGGCACGAACGGCCGGGCGTCCGCGTGCCGGAACATCTCCCCGGTCACCTGACGGGCCGACCGCAACGGGGTGCCGTCGGCGTCGTACAGGACGAACATGTCGTCGATGCCGTCGGAGGTGCGCGCGATCACGACCGGCCGGAAGGTCGTCCAGAGCGGCTTCAGCTTCGTCGCGTCCAGCGTCAGCACCAGCGGTTGCGCCCCGGCGTACGCGAAGGACCGCAGCACTCGCGTCAGGCCGTCGATCAGTCGCCGCTCCCCGTCCGGGCCCGGCCGGTCCGGCGAACCCACCACGACCACCGGCCGGGACATGTCCGCCGCCCATCGCACGGCGTCGGAAAGCCGCTGCCCGCGCACCTCGCCCAGCGGGAGCACCCGCCCCACCCACGCCGCACCCGCCGGTGCCGCCACCAACGGGACCGTAGCCCCGCGTTCTGGCCGGGAGCCGGCGGCCAGAACCCGCGAGACCACCTGATCGACCGGCGGCACCATCGTGTCCAGGTCCGCCGAGCCCTCGGCCCACCCGGCCAGCCCGGCAATCCCCAGCCGGGCGAAGTCGTACACCTCCAGCAGGGATGCCACCTGCTGCCGGAGCGAGTCGGCGGAGTCCCGCCGCGGATCTCCGCGCCGATCGTCGACCGACGCGGACAGCGACGAACCCCACAGGTCCTTTCCCGCCGCCGCCGGCCCCAGCCGCGACGACACCGAGTCCCGAAGGCCGGAAAGTTCGGCCCGCAGCTGGTCGGCGAACCGGCGCAGGTCCGGCGTGGACAGCCCCACCAGCTGGGTGAGGGCGAGCCGGGTGGGACCACGCAAGCCGGCCGGCGGCAGCTTCACCAGATAGGCGGACAGGTCGCCGGCATCGGCCGGAGCGAGGGGCGCATATCCCGGCCTGAACCGAAAGGTTCCGGGACCGACGACCGGTACCGACGCCGGACCGCCGGCCCGAGAGAATGTGTAGGAGCCCGGCTCGATTCCGTTCTCGTCGAGGACGGCGAGCAGATCCCTCTCCGTGATCCGGTGTTCCGGTGTTCCGAGCCGATAGGCCGGGTCGGGCTGGTTCCGCTGAGCCCGATAGATCCCCGGGAGAGCCGATTTGATCACTTGGGCGTCCGGTACCGGCGGCGGCCCCAGCCGCGTCCGGGACCATTCCAGAAGGGACGTTCGCCAAGCGTCGTATTTGGCGCTCCACTTCTCAATGCTTCGCCCGAGGCTGGTGGCCCCCTCGATGAGGGTGAACGTGTACGGAGCGATCTTGGCGGCGCGCTCGACAATACGGAGATCATCTTCGATGACGGCCTTGTACCCGATTCTCCGGCCGGTGAGGATCTGTATCGCGTCGAAGACGACGGGCAACGACAACGCGGGTTCGGCGAAACGCATACCGGTCTCCCGCCAGGCCGCGTACATCGCCCGCCACTGGCCGTATGTTCGCGGAACGAAACCGCTCCGCAGCGCGCCGAGCACCTCGGCCGAGGCCGCACCCGGGCCGTCCGTCGACGACGGGCGAGGCGCGCCGGCCGGCCGGAAGCGAACGTTCCGGCGCTCGATGGCCAGCCCCGTCGACTGCCGGACGACGGCGTAGGAGTCCGGCTCCAGACCGTTGGCCACCAGGACGGCACGCACCTCGGCCTCGTTGAGGTACCTCGTCGACTTGTCCGGGCGGGCGACCCAGTATTCGGCCTCGCCCGCGAGTTCCTGGAGCCTGAAGATGGTCGGCAACGCGGACCGGACGATGGAGGGGTCCAACTGCGGCGCCGGACCCTGACGCGTGACCGCCCACTCCGCCAGGGCCTCCTGCCAGCCCTCGTACTCCGCGGCCCACCGCACGAGAGTCGTCCGATCCTTCTGCATCGGACTCATCCGGACGAAGTCATAGGTGAACGGCCGGAGGCCGAGATCGAGCTCGACCAGGCGCAGATCGTCGTCGATGAGCGCGAAGAGCGGGACCACACTCTGCTGCCCCCACGGGCGAGCGAAGAGAGACCTGGCCTGAGCTACCAGGTCAGGGGTCAGCTGCGGCTCCGGTTGCCCGTCCGGGGACTGTCGCCAGGCCAGGTACCGATCCTTGAACGCGCCGTACGTGTCGGCGGCGACCTGTGCCGGTTCCGGCGGCTCCGGCCCGATGATCGGAGACGGCGGGGGATCCCAGTTGAGCTCCACCGGTTGGTGGGGAGGCCCGGA
>NZ_JBICSP010000017.1:60596-199487 GCF_043197135.1 Actinoplanes sp. NPDC049265
GACTGTTCCACGGCCACCACCGGCGGCCGCCACACCAGGCCCCGTTGCTTTTCCCGAACCGTCGGTGGCTCGACCGGCAGACGCGGCGGGGGCTGGACCGGGATCACTTCCGGCCGCTCCGGCCGCTCCGGCCCGATGATCGGAGACGGCGGGGGATCCCAGTTGAGCTCCACCGGTTGGTGGGGAGGCCCGGACTGTTCCACGGCCACCACCGGCGGCCGCCACACCAGGCCCCGTTGCTTTTCCCGAACCGTCGGTGGCTCGACCGGCAGACGCGGCGGGGGCTGGGTCGGGATCACTTCCGGTTGCAGGGTGAGGACCGGCTGCAACTGTCCGGCCAGAGCCTCGCGGCCACCGGGACGGAACCGGACGTCCGCCGCCCGGATGGCCGAGACGTACCGGCCGGAACGCTCGACGGTGAACGAGCCGGGCTCGAGGTGGTTCGCCTCCAGGACCGCCAGTACATCGGTCTCGACGACCCGGTGCACCGGTGCCACCACCCGGTACCGGACGTCCGGCTGGTGGCGCTGGGCCCGATAGATCGTGGGCAGGGCCGAGTCGATGGTCGCGGTGTCCAGTTCCGGCGGCGGACCCTGCGGGTCGAACGACCACGCCGACAGCTCTCGCTGCCACGCCTCGTACTTCGCCGCCCGTCGCACGGTCTTCTGGGGGTGGTGGGTGCCGTTGGAGTCCAGGGCGAACGTGTAAGGCATGAGCTGGTTGGCCCGCTCGACCACGCGCAGATCATCCTCGAGCAGCGTCTTGGCCGTCTTCCGGCCGCCGCCGTAGCCCATCAGGGCCTGGACCACGAACCGCAGCGTCAGCCGCGGCTCCGGACCCACTTGACCGCCGGCCCGCCACGCCGCATGCAGGACCTGCCACTGCTGGTAGGACGTGGGGAGCACACCCGCGGCCAACGCGGCCGCCGGATCCGGCAGGCCGGGATCCTGGATCGTCTCCGGCGCCGGACCGCCCACCCCCGCCGGGCGAAACCGGACGTCACCCGCCTCGACGACGTAGCGGTTCTCCGACCGCCGGCCCCGATAGGAATCCGGTTCGAGGTTGTTCGCGACCAAGAGCGCTCGCAGATCCGATCCCGACACGGAGTTCAACGCCTTGTCCGGCCGAGCGACCCAGAACTCGGCCGCTCCCATCCGCTCCTGAAGCCGGTGCAGAACCGGCAGAGCCGACCTGATGACAGCGGAGTCCAGCACCGGCGGCGGACCCTGACCAGTACGCGCCCACTCCCCCAGCTCCCGCTGCCACTCCTCGTACCGCGCGGTCCACCGCACCACGTCGGTCGGAGATTTTCCCGGTTCGCGCAGCAGATCATAGGTGTACGACCCGATCCCCAGGTCGAGCTCGAGCTCGCGAAGGTCGTCGTCGCTGAGATCGGTTCGCTGCGGCGCCGTCAGGCCCCGCGCCGCGGCCAGCCTGCTTCTCAGATCGATCACGATGTCGGGTGTCGGCCGCGGCTCCGGCAGCATGTCGGGCGACCGGCGCCATGCCGCGTACCGGGTCTTGAACTCGTCGTACGGCCCCGGCTCAGGAGGGCGGCGATCCAACACGCGGAGGGCGAGTTCGACCGGCGCCTTACGCTTCGTCCCCCGTGCCGGTGGCTGCTCGCCGGACCGGGCCGCGTCCGTGACCCGACGCTCGGGTCGCAGCTGCGCCGCCAGCGCCTCACGCCCGTCCGGCCGGAACCGAACATCACCGGTCCGGATCACCGGCAGATTCAGCCCCTGCGAATCAGCCACATACGACCCCGGCTCGAGATGATTCGCCTCGACCACAGCCAGCACATCACTCACGCTCACCCGATGATCCGGAGCCAGAACCCGGTACACCGCCGACGACCCATGACGCTGAGCCTCATAAACAGTCGGCAGAGCCGACCTCACGATCGCCACGTCCAACTCCGGCGCAGCCCCCCGCGGATCCAACGACCACGCCGACAACGCCCGCTGCCACGCCTCATACCTCGCCGCCCACCGCACCACCGTCCGCTGAGAAGTCCCGCCGGCCGATTCGAACGTGAACGTGAACGGCATGAGCCGGTTGGCCCGCTCGATGACCCGCAGGTCGTGGTCGGAGAGCACCGCACCCATGCCGTAGGCCGACCGTGCCTGGCTCACCATGTGAAGAGTCAGCCGCGGCTCCGGATGTACCTCTCCGCCGGCCCGCCAGGCCGCATGCAGAACCTGCCACTGCCGGTACGACTTCGGCACCACGCCGGCGGCCACCGCGGCCGGCGGATCGGGCAGGCCGGAATCCTCGATCACCTCCTGTGCCGGGCCACCCACCCCGGCCGGGCGGAAGCGAACGTCATCCGCCTCGATCACAAGCTGGTTCACCGGTCGCCGGCCCCGATAGGAATCCGGCTCGAGGTCGTTCGCCACCAGGAACGCCCGCAGATCCAGCTCCGACACGGCATGCAGGGCCTTGTCCGGCCGGGCGACCCAGAACTCGGCCGCCCCGGTCTGTCCCTGAAGCCGGTACAGAGCCGGTAGGGCCGACCTGACCACGGCGGCGTCCAGCATCGGCGGCGGACCCTGACGAGTACGCGCCCACTCCCTCAGTTCCCGCTGCCAGATCAGGTACCTCTCGTCCCACTTCACCACGCCGGTCGGACGGGACCCGGGCCTCCGCCGGAAGTCGTAGGTGAACGGATCGACGCCCAGGTCGAGCTCGAGTTCACGCAGGTCGTCCTCGGTGGGCTCGGCGCGCTGCGGCAACGTCACGCCGCGCGCCCGGGCGAGCCCGCGTTTCAGGTCCATCAAGGCATCGAGCGCCGGCCACGGCTCTGGCACCGTGCCGGGAGACCGCTCCCAGGCCACGTACCGGGTTTTGAACTCGTCGTACCACTTCGGCTCGGCCGGGCGGGCGGGCCGATCGACCGGCGCCTTGTCCGTCGCCCGGCGCCGCGGTGGCTGCTCGCCGGACCGGGCCGCGTCCGTGACCCGACGCTCGGGTCGCAGCTGCGCCGCCAGCGCCTCACGCCCGTCCGGCCGGAACCGAACATCACCGGTCCGGATCACCGGCAGATTCAGCCCCTGCGAATCAGCCACATACGACCCCGGCTCGAGATGATTCGCCTCGACCACAGCCAGCACATCACTCACGCTCACCCGATGATCCGGAGCCAGAACCCGGTACACCGCCGACGACCCATGACGCTGAGCCTCATAAACAGTCGGCAGAGCCGACCTCACGATCGCCACGTCCAACTCCGGCGCAGCCCCCCGCGGATCCAACGACCACGCCGACAACGCCCGCTGCCACGCCTCGTACCTCGCCGTCCACCGCACCACCGTCCGCGGCGAATCCTTGTCCCCTGGCTCGAAGGCGAAGGTGAACGGCGTGAGCCGGTTGACGCGTTCGACGATGCGCAGGTCGTGGTCGGTCAGCAAGGAATCGCTGGTCGGCGTACCGCCGTGGGCCGTCCGCGCCTGAACCACCAGATGCGAAGTGAGACGCGGCTCCGGATGAGCCTCGCCACTCGCGCGCCACGCGGCATGCAACACCCGCCACTGCTGGTACGAACTGGGGGGCACCGCGGCGGCCACGGCGGCCATCGGATCCGGCAACGCGGGATCCTCGACGGGCTCCCGCGCCGGACCGCCCACCCCCGCCGGGCGGAACCGGACGTCACCCGCCTCGACGATAAGCTGGTTGCTCGGTCGCCGGCCCCGATAGGAATCCGGCTCGAGGCCGTTCGCCACCAGCAACGCCCGCAGATCCCCCTCCAACACGGTGTGCAGGGCCTTGTCCGGCCGGGCGACCCAGAACTCGGCCGCACCCACCGACTCCTGAATCCGGTACAGGGCAGGCAGAGCCGACCTGAGGACAGCGACATCGATCACCGGCGGCGGACCCTGCCGGGTGCGCGCCCAATCGGCCAGATCGCGCTGCCACGCCTCGTACCGCGCGGTCCACTTCACCACGTTCGTCGGGTGGTATCCGACGCCGCGCTGGAAGTCGTACGTGAACGGCTCGGCACCGATGTCGAGCTCGATCTCTCGCAGAACGTCGTCGGTGGTGCGTTTCGGGCTGGACCGCGCACTGGGATCCTTCGGGCGCTCGAACAGCCACTTCGCCTGGTTGACGAGCGCAAGGGTGAGCCGCGGTTCGGACGCCTGTCCGGGGTCCTCCCGCCACGCGGCATGCTCTCTCCTGAACGCCCCGTACGTCACGGGTTCCGTCCGCTCCGCCGGCTCGGGCGACGGTTCCCTCCGGTGGTCCGGCCGGCGGCGCGGCGGGGCGGGGGCGGCCGGGCGAGCGGGGGCGGCGGGCGCGGCAGAGGCGGCGGGCGCAGCAGAGGCGTCCGGCGCAGCAGAGGCGGCGGGCCGGCCGGTCCGGTGGACACGGACGTTCGCGCGCTCGATGGTGATCCACGTGCCGGGTCGGCCTCGGATCATCGCGTACGAGTCGAGCTCGAGACCGTTGGCTTCCAGCAGAGCACGCACATCGTTCTCGGAGACGTTGTGCGGCGCCAGCTTCACCGGTTGCTTGATCGGAAAACGGGTGGGACGCCCCCTGTGCTCCGCGGCGATCACCGTCAGCCCGGATCGGACGATGGCCGCGTCCAGGTCCGGAGCGGTCGCCCGGAGCCCGAGCTTCCAGTCGATCAGCTCCTCCCGGAAGGCGAGGTACTTGGCTTCCCGCCTGACGACATCCCTGATCTGCTTCCCGCTCCGGTCGAACTCGAAGGTGAACGCGGCGAACCCGCTGTGTTTCTCGATGGCCCGGAGGACCCGGTCGGGCAGATAGGACGGCGCCTCGCTGATGCCGTCGAGTTCTTCCCTCAACGTCGCTTTCGCCTGAACGACGTGGGCCAGGGTGAGCCGGGGTTCCGGCCCGGCGGCGGGGTCGCGTCGCCAGGCGGCGTGCAGGACCCGCCAATCCTCGTAATGCTCCGGGACGACGCCGTTACGTACCTCCCGGAACGGATCCCGCGTCGGGTCGCTCAGAGCCGACTCGTGCAGTGGATCGATCGCGGGCTCGGTGTTGCCCAGGCGATAGGGGGCCGGCGCCATGCCCGAGATCTGGGCCACCAGTTGCCGTTCGTACTCGTGCGAGTCGTTCATCGCTTCGGTGAGCGACACCAGCCGAGCGTGCAGCCCGGCGACGGTCCGGGCCCGCTCCGCCCACGCGTCGGTGTCGTCGTGGCTCAGGGTCCGAGCCGCGCGTTCCAGGCGTTCCAGGTGCGACAACACCTGGGTCTGGGTGTCTGGCTCAGTGATCTCCTTGTCGGCGAGCGGCCGGCCGTCCTCGTCGCGCCCGCTGATCCATTCGGGGTACCAGTGCCGCGTCCGGATGTCGTCGAGGTCCTGCAGGGATGAGACGGCCCGCTGGAACGCGACCTCGTCGAGCGGCCAGGTCGGGTCGAGGGCGGCCTTGTTCCGCTGCAGTTCCCGGGTGAACCTCAACGGCTCCGACGGGTCGTCGGTGAGGTCGAAGAGGTCATCGAGCTCGCTCAGGATCTCTTCCCGCTGCTCGGACAGCGTCCGCCGGTCCAGATAAAGGTCGCGTACCGTGCCCGAGCCTCGCGCCCATTCATCGGACGGCCGCGCCGGGACCGTGGGCGATGCTTCGGTGGGCTCCGACTCCGACTCCGACTCCGGTCCCGGCTCGGGCTCGGGCTCGGGCTCGGGCTCGGGTTCGGGCTCGGGTTCGGCGAGGACGTCCGTCATGGTCACGTCGCCCGGCTCGTCGACCGATTCCACGACCGGCTCGGGGACCGGTTCGTGGTCGCTCAGGCCGAGGTCCTGATCCGGCATCTCGAAGGACGGGCCGGTGGGCGAGTCCGCGACCTCCGAGTCCTCATCCGTTCCGGGGTCCGGCACCGGGTCCCGGGGCGGTTCCTCCTCGTGGGGCGGACTCGGCATGGCCTGCCGCAGCAACTCGTCGAAATCGAACTCCGGTTCGCTGACCTGCGGCCACAGCTCGTCGTCGAATTGCGGCGCCTGTTCCAGCTGCCGCATCCATGCGATCTCCTCCGGCGACGGGGTGTCCGCCATCAGGTAGTCCGGCAGCTGCGAGAACTCGTTCGAGAAGAAATCCATCGGGTCGGGGGCCCCGGCCTCGTTCGTCGCATCGAGTTCGTCCGCCATGCCGGGGTCGCCGAACCGCATCGACGCGACGATGATCTCGTTGTGGATCGGCACCGGTGGCAGCATGGTGTGGTCCGGCCGGTCGAACCGGCTCGTGATGTCGGCTGTCGACATCGGAAGGCCCGGGTCCGTCCGGCCGATCAGCCCGGCCAGCGTCGTCGGCGTACCGTCCGCGTCCACCGCGGTGACCCGGGTCGACGGCTCGGCCAGCACGCCGGACAGCCAGGTCCGGGGTTCGGATCCGGGGGCCAGGTCCTCGATCGCCGGCACCGGCGTGGTGCCGCCCTGGTCGGGTGCGCGGTACATCCAGACGGAGCCCGCGGCATGCTCGCGGGTCCGGGCGAACACCACCAGCACCCCCGAGCCCGGGGCGGCCGCCAACGCCTGATCGACCTGGTCCGGGGACGCGGGTTCGAGGGTGGCACCCGCGACCTCGAGCAGTTCGTCCATCGTGGCCGGGGTCGTGGCCGGCAGCGGGTCTCCGGGCCGGCCGTAACGAGCCAGATAGGCACCGTAGGCATAGGCCACCGTGCCGCCCGTGCGCCCACCCGATCCGACCGGCACCACCCGGTGTTCGTCCCTGATCGCGACTTCCCGGGCCGCCCAGTCGTCGAGACGGCGCATCGAGGGCGGCTCGCCCGAGGTCACCGCCCGCCACGCCTCGACGACCGCCTCGCGGGCCGCGGCCTGCGCCCGGGTCAGCAGCCGCACCGACGTGGCGTCGGCCCACCCGGTCTCCCGGCCCAGCTTGTCGATCGGCATCGCCCGCCCCGACGTCGACAGTTCCGGCCGCACCGGCAGCAGCAACGACACGTCGTAGAGGTCGCCGAGATCCTCCAGCGCCGCCGGGTCCGAGGGTCCGTCCAGCACGTTCGGCGGAGGTTTCACCGCGACGTGCGCGCCCACCCGGGCCGGGAGACCGCCCAGGAAGCGCAGCACGATCGACGCACGTTCCGCGCCCGGTGCCGGGTGCACCACCACGACACCGGGAACCGGCTCCGTCACCAGCGCCGCCGCCAGCGGCATCAACTCGATCGGCTCGGTCACCGGCCGGTTGTGCACGTACACGCCGCTGGGCACCGGGATGATCCGGCCGTCGTGACAGATGACGAATTCACGGGCGGAACTCACAGCGCGACTCCCCTGTTCGGACAGGGCTTCACGTGATCCCCGCCATACGAACGGACTAGTCCGCCACGCGGTTCATGGCGTGAGACCGGGGAGTCGCACCCCGCCTCAGCGGTAGCCGTACAGGCTGATCAGGCCGTTGAAGTCACCCAGAGCCAGGGTGCGGAAGTTGGTGCTGCAGTTGTAGACGGCCGCCGCCATGGTTTCCTCGTCGTGCCCCGACGGCGGGTGGTTCAGCCCGAAGGTGTGCCCGCGCTCATGGGTGGTGACCGACTCCAGGTCGAACGACCAGCCGTTGTTCGGGCACGCGCCCCGGCCGTTCCACCAGACATAGTTGTAGTTGGCCAGCATGTCCGAGGTCTGGACGATGCCGCGCGATCCGTTGGGCTGATACCAGGTGCAGGTGACGGCCAGCACCCCGTCGCCGTAGCTGCCCCACCCGGTGATGCTCCAGGCGTCCGACTGCCCGCACCCGCTGCCGGTGATGTTCGGCCCGACACCGACCCGCCCGCCGTAGGTCTGGTTGACGTTGGGCTGCCCACCCAGACCACAGTCGTTGTACCCGGCGACGATGGCCCGCGTGGCGTTCACGACCGCGGCCTCGGCGTCGGCCGACGACAGCCCGCTGCGCGAGTCGTCAGCCGGCGCGTAATACCAGTAGTAGCTCCCGCCGACCCCGTAATACCAGGGGAACAGGACGTAGGTGTTGTCACTGCACGCCGCCGGCGCGGCCGCCGCTGTGGCCCGTCCACCGGCGTCCTTCGAGGTCCGAATCGTGACCGTGCCGTCCGCGGCGGTGCTGACGTCGAGCGTCTCCTCACCGCCGACCAGCAACGCGGTGGCGACAACCCCGTGCCCCGGGGCAGGCACGGTCGCCGCGGCCTTCACCCCTCGGACGGTACGGCCCGGAGCGACGCAGCCGCCCGGAGCGTTGCGTTGCGGCAAGGCGGAGGCGCTGAGTTCGCCGCTGGGACAGGCGGCGGCCTGAGCAGGCGAAACAGCGGGCAGGGAGACGGCGGATCCGGCGATGAGCGTGAGGACGGCGAGCAACGCCCGCCTGACGGGGATTCTCATACATTCAAGATTGCCAATGTCTCAGGCAAAGTCCAGACATTGACCACCATCTCTACATCCGCAACCTTTGGCCCGCCCGTAAAACCTGACCCTCTCACTATTTGGCCTCAAGCCTCTTGAGAGTCGGAGCATGGTCGAGGAGCGCCCGGCTCCTCGGCGGGGCGGCCACCGCGGGCGATCAGATACGGAACCGGCTTGCTCATCCCGAGATCTTGACCTCGCACCGCGGGAGGGACCGGCGGCCGCCCGGGCCACATGGCTCCGGGCGGCCGCCGGCCGGTTACGCCGGGACGGGCTGGCGGCGGCTGCGACGCGACCGGCGCTGGTTCACCTCGTCCTCCAGACGCTCCACCTCGAGCTGGATCTCGGGCGGCGTGGGCGGCGTGGGAGTGCCGGGCGCGGGCGGTTCGGGATCGTCGTCCCCGCCGCCGTCGGGCTCGCTCGGCTTCGACTCCCCGGTCTCGGAGACCGCCCCCGCCTCCGAGACCGCCCCGGCCTCGTTGACCTCCTTGGCTTCGCTGACCTCCTTGTCGAAAGGCTCGGGGCCACCGCCGGCCAGGAGCGCGGCCGCCACCACGGGGTCGAGGGCCAACGGCTGCTCGACGAAGCGTGGCTCCTCGGTGTCGATGGGCAGCCCGTCGCCGTAGGTCACCGGACGGCCGTTGACCGCCTCGGCCGCCTCGCCGCGGACCACGCCGTCGGACTCGGGGCTGTCGGCGGTGGTCACGCCGGCCGGGCGGGTGCGGAACAGCTTGGTGCGTCCGCGGGACAGGTCGTGGCCAATCGCCATGGCCTCCATCTCGTACGAGGTCCGCGGGTTGTTCTCCGAGTCGACCCAATCGCGGGTGTAGAACCGGCCGAACACCATGATCGGATCGCCGACGGCCACCGAGGCACCGACGTTCTCGGCCAGGCGGCGCCAGCAGTTGACGCGTACTCGCAGGCTGTCGCCGTCGACCCAGCGGTTGTTGTCCTTGTCGAAGCGACGGGAGGTGGAGGCCACCCGGAAGTTGGCGACCAGCGTGTTGCTCTTGGCCGTGCGCCGCCACTCGGGTGCGGTCAGCACGTTGCCGACGATCGAGATCGGGGTGTCGTACATGATGAGTTGTCCTTTTCTCTCGAACTGCTGTGGCGGCAACTGAACCGGAGGCGTCCAAGATCAGGTTCGAGCCTGTGGACAACCGGGGACTGTGGATAACCTGGTGCCGTGGAGACCGACGTCCTGGGGCCGCCGTACGAGCGGCACACCATCGATCTGGGCACCGACGACGAGGGCAAGGTCGTGGCGACGCTGGTCCGCCGCCGCGGTGACCAGCCCAGCCGCCGCGCGGTGCTGTACGTCCACGGCTTCGTGGACTATTTCTTCCAGACCCATCTGGCTGACTTCTTCGTCGAGCGGGGCTGGGACTTCTACGCCCTCGACCTGCGCAAATACGGCCGCAGCCTGCTCTCGCACCAGACCCCGAACTTCTGCCGCAGCCTCACCGACTACTTCCCCGAGCTGGACGAGTCGGCACGCATCATCCGATCGGTCGACGGCCACGACCAGCTGCTCGTGGTGGCGCACTCCACCGGCGGGCTGACCACGTCACTGTGGGCCCACGCGCGGCAGGGTCAGGGCCTGATCGACGGCCTGTTCCTGAACAGCCCGTTCTTCGAGTTCAACAACCCGTGGCTGGTCCGCGGCCCGCTGATGTCCCTGATCACGGCGACCAGCGCGAAGCGCACCCCGTACCGGATCATTCCGGTCAAAGCGCTCGGCCTCTACGGCCAGAGCCTGCACGCGACCGAGCGCGGCGAGTGGACCTACGACCTGAACTGGAAACCGGTCCTCGGCTTCCCGATCACGGCGGGCTGGCTGCAGGCCATCCGGCGCGGTCAGTCGCGGCTGCGCCGCGGACTGCAGATCGACGCGCCGGTCCTGGTGGCGTGCTCGACGCGGACCTTCCGGGGCAAGGACTGGGATGACGATGTACGCCTGACCGACGCGGTTCTCGATGTCGAACACATCGCCCGCTGGGCGCCGCGCCTCGGCCCGCACGTGACACTGACTCGCTTCGACGGCGGCATGCACGACCTCACGCTCTCCGGCAAGCAGGTCCGGGCCGAGGTGTTCCGCGAGCTGGCCCGCTGGACCGACGCGTTCCTGCCCGCGCCCGGCACACCGGAGGTCGAGGTCCCGCCCGCCCCTGAGGATGTCACCACCTGACGGGTAGTGCCTGCCATACCAAAGTTGTGCAGTGCGCTTCATGGTCGTCCAGCCGCGCCGAAAATAGCGTTTCACCCATGCCAAACGACGACGCAGTACGGGTGGAACAACTAGTACGCACCTACCGCTCCGGACCCGACACCGTCACCGCCCTCGCCGGCGTCGACGCGGCCTTCGTCCGTGGCACCTTCACCGCTGTCATGGGCCCGTCCGGCTCCGGCAAGAGCACGCTGCTGCAGACCGCCGCCGGGCTCGACCGCCCGACCTCGGGCCGGGTCTGGATCGGTGACACCGAGCTGTCGCGGCTCTCCGAGACCAAGCTGACCATGCTGCGCCGCAACCGGATCGGGTTCGTCTTCCAGAGCTACAACCTGATCGGCGCGCTGACCGTGCGCGAGAACATCGAGCTGCCGCTGCGCCTGGCCGGCACCCGGCCCGACCGCGGCTGGCTCGACGAGGTGGTCGCCCGGGTCGGGCTCGGCCCGCGGCTGCGGCACCGGCCGGCCGAGCTGTCCGGCGGCCAGCAACAGCGGGTCGCGATCGCCCGGGCGCTGGCCACCCGGCCCGACGTGATCTTCTCGGACGAGCCGACCGGCGCGCTCGACTCGCAGACCGCGGCCGAGGTGCTCGGCCTGCTGCGGTCGGTCGTCGACGGGTACGGGCAGACGGTCATCATGGTCACCCACGATCGCGGGGCCGCTTCGTACGCGGACCGGGTCCTGCACATGAGTGACGGCAGCATCGTCCGCGCCGAGGCCATGCACAGCGTGCTGGCGCAGGTGGGCTGACCCATGACCAAGCTCGCCGTACGCCTGCTGCGCCACCGCCCCGGCAGCGCCACCGCCACCCTCATCGCCCTGACCTTCGGCGTCATGATCCTGATGGCGATGGGCTCGCTGGTCGACGCCGGCCTCCGCCACACCCCCACACCGCAGCGTTACGCCGCCGCCGACATCGTCGTCGCCCGCACCGAGATGACGTTCACGACCAAGGAGTTCGGAGACACCACGACCACACGAGTACGTCTGCCCGAGGCCGGCACCGTGCCCGCGGCGCTCGCCGACCAGGTCCGTGCCGTGCGCGGCGTGACGTCGGCGACCACTGTCCCGTCCACCCGCCCGGGCCAGGTCACGGCCATCCTCATCAAGGCCGGCCCCGACGCCGACCGCGCCGCTCTGTCCCGGCTCGCCGCCACCGCCGGCGCCGCCACCTTCACCGGCTCCGACCGCGGCACCGCCGAGGGCACCGCCGAGACCGCCGCCACGGACCTCCTCGTGCAGGTCGGCGCCTCGTTCGGCGGCTACGTGGTAATGCTGGTCATCTTCGTCGTCGCCGGCCTGGTCGGCCTGTCCGTCCGCCACCGGCGGCGCGACCTGGCCCTGCTGCGGGCCATCGCCGCCACCCCCGGCCAGGTCCGCCGCATGCTGGTCGCCGAGGCCGCCCTGCTCAGCGGGGTCGGCGCCGTGCTCGGCCTGCCCCTGGGCGTGCTCGCCACCTCGTGGGTGAGCGGCGAACTGGTCCACCGCGGCTTCGTCCCCGCGTCCGTGCCGCTCGGTCCCAGCCCGCTCGCCGCCGTGGCCGCCGCCGCCGTCATCGCCCTGGTGGCCATGCTCGCCGCCGTGGTCGCGGCCCGGCGCGCCACCGCGATCCGCCCGACCGAGGCCCTCGGCGAGTCGGCCGTCGAACCGTCCGGCCCCGGCCCCGTCCGTGCCGTCTTCGGCGTGCTCACGCTGAGCGGCGCCTTCTCCGCGGGCGGTTTCGCCGCCGGCACCGGTGGCATCACGGCCATCTCCGGCGCGGTCGGCATGCTCTACCTCTTCGTCACCGCGGTCGCCCTGCTCGCACCGTGGATCAACCGGGGCGCGGCGCGGTTGCTCGAGCCGGTGCTGCGGCTGTTCGCGGGTACGAGCGGCTACCTGGCCGCGGCCAACCTGCGGGCCAACGCCCGGGGTACGGCCACGGTGCTCACCGCGCTGGTGCTGTCGGTCGGGTTCGGTGGCTCGGTGTGGTTCCTGCAGGACAACATGCAGCGGGCGACGGTCACGCAGACCCACGACGGCATGCTGGCCCAGCAGGCGGTGGTCGACCCGGCGCGGTTCGACCAGGCCGGCCGGCTGCCCGGGGTCACGGCTGTGACGCCCGTGCGCCACACCTCGGTCCTGGTCAAGATGTTCGACAGCGCCGAACCGGTCTCCGCCCAGGCCGTCGACCCCGCCACCGCCCCGGCGACCATCGACCCCGGCGTGACCGAGGGCAGTCTGGCCGCGGTCGGCCCCGACAGCATGGCGGTCTCCGCGATGCAGGCGTCGTCCAACAGCTGGAAGATCGGCGACCGCCCCCAGATCTGGCTGGCCGACGGCACCCCCGTCAAGCTCCGCGTGGCCGCCATCTACACCCGTGGCCTGGCCTTCGGCGACGTCATCCTCGACACCCGCACCCTGGCCCCCGGTCCGCCGGACCAGCTCCTCGTCCGCTCGGACAAGCCCATCACCGCCCCCGGCGTGGTCCCCACCACAGATTTGACCAGCCAGCTGGCAACCGACATGGAGACCAGCGCCTGGCTGAACAAACTCCTGGTCGGCGTGATGGTCGGCTACGCCGCCCTGGCCGCCGCCAACGCCATGGTCCTAGCCGCCCTGGCCCGGGGCCGCGAACTGGCCGCCCTCCGCATGGCCGGCACCACCCGCCGCCAGGTCGGCCGCATGGTCAACGCCGAACAGGCCGGCCTCCTGGGCATGGCCGTCGTCATCGGCGGCGTGATCGCCGCGGTCACCCTGGTCGCTGTCGTACACGCCCTGACCGGCAGCTTCCTCCCCTACATCCCACCGTTGGGCTGGGCCGCCGTCCTCGGCGGAGCCACTCTCCTGGCCATGACCACGACAATCCTCCCGATCCGCCGCCTCCTCCGCACCCCGCCGGTCCAGGCCCTGGGCACCCGCGAGTGACCCCCGCTCCACCCGCCCGGCGGCCTCCGCTCCAGCCCTTGGACTCGCGGCGGCCGCCGGCCGTCTTACCTGGCCCGAGTCTTCAGCCCAGGCCCTGGCCACACGATCGCCGCCGACCAGACTTCCTGGCCGGCGGCTTCGTCCTGCCCCTGGCCCACGCGCGTGATTCCTCGCCCAGCCGGGCCGACGTCAACATTCCCTGGTGACATCGGTCGGGTGGCTGAGCCACACTGGGATGCCGCCGGCCCCCGCGGCCGGCCGTCGATAGGTAAGCTAGGCCGTCGTCAGGCGCTCGTAGCTCAGCGGATAGAGCAACGGACTTCTAATCCGTCGGTCGCAGGTTCGAATCCTGCCGGGCGCGCATCCCCTGAGCAGCAAAAACGCCCTCCCGGATCACGCCCGGGAGGGCGTTACCTCGCGTATGGGGAAGCTCTTTCCGGAGTTTCGCGGGCTGAGTGACGGCACGGCCGGGCAGGTTCCCGCCTGCGTCGGCGATGGCGCTCACGCTCGCCTGGGTCAGGTCGGGGGAATCGCAGGTTCCGCCCGCCCCGCACAGGACACAGTGGCAGCCCAGACCACACGCCGATCTGGCCGACCACCGCACTTCACGGTGGTGGCCCCGAGCGGAGTCCAACCCGCGGACAGCGCGCTCGTCTACGACAGTCCAAGGCAGTGGTTGGCGAGCGCGGTAGCCGAGGCCAGGACACCGCCCGGGGCTACCACTGAGGTTTGGACCGGGCCGCGAGTCGGGTCGAGTTCAGGGCGCGGCGATCGTGAGCAGCGATCTCTTCGGTCGGCGACCCGCGCCCATGGCGCCGGAACGGCCGGGAGCAGGGGTGGCGGCGGTGCGCAAGGATGTGTGGGCGTGGGCGAAACGGCTGAGATACCAGCTCTGCCGAGGCCGGTAGGCGCGGTGCGCGCGGTCTGGGCGCGGCATCCGCGTGTCGTCGACGTGCTGGTGGTCCTCGTCTGCGCCCTATGGAGCTTCGACAGCGGCAACGGCATAGTCATCCCGCAGGCGGTCGACGGCGTCTGGCTGGCGGCCAACCTGGTCGCGTCGGCCACGATGCTGGTGCGCCGGACGCGGCCGTGGGTGGTCGTGCTGGTGGTGGTCGCCGGCGGTGCGGTGGCGCCCGGCCACTTCATCGGCGTCGCGCTGTTCTTCGCGCTGTACGCCCTGGCGGCCTACCGGTCCACCCGGGACGCGCTGCTCGGCTCCGCGCTCGCCATGGTTGTCCTGGTGGCGGCGGCCGGAAGGACCGGCGACCAGGCGATCCTCTTCCTGGTCATCGCCGTGCTCGCGGTGCTGGCGGGGGCCAACGCCCGGATCCGGCGGAAGTACGTGCAGGCGTTGCTCGACCGTACGGATCGGCTGGTGCGAGAGAAAGAGCTGGCCGCGGCCCGGGAACGGACGCGGATCGCCCACGATCTGCACGACATTGTGGCGCACAGCCTGACCGTGATGGTGCGTCTGGCCGACGGGGCGGCCGCGGTGGCCGGCAGTGATCCGGCTCGGGCCCGGGCGGCGTCGGAGCGGGTCGCCGGCGTCGGCCGGGACGCCATGACCGACATGCGCCGGCTGCTGCTGGTGCTGCGCGACGATGGGCCGGGTACCGAGCAGTCGGCCCAGGACCTGGAGGATCTCGTCGCCACCTTCCGAGCCGCGGGGCTGCCGGTCGACATCCGCCGCCACGGGTCGGAGCCGGCCGCACTGAGCTTCCGGAACGCCATCTTTCGGACCGTGCAGGAGTCGCTGACCAATGCGCTGCGCTACGCCGAGGACGTACGGACGGTAATGGTCGATCTGGACTATCGGGGTGATCCGATCGTCATCGAGGTCACCGACGACGGGCGCGGCGGGGGGACGGCGCCGTCGGCGGGGGCGGGGCAGGGTTTGAACGCGTTGCGGGAGAGGCTTTCGCTGTACGGGGGCACGGTTCAGGCCGGGCCGCGTTCGCCGCACGGGTGGACAGTCCGGGTCGAACTGCCGCGGCCGGGTGAGGACGCCCGTGGCTGAGACGTCGGTGCTGCTGGTGGACGATCAGGCGCTGGTGCGCGAGGGGATCGCCATGGTGCTCGGCCAGGATCCGGGACTGCGGGTGGTGGGCGAGGCCGGCGACGGGCAGGCGGGGGTACGGCTGGCCCGGCTGCACCGGCCGGATGTGGTGCTGATGGACGTGCGCATGCCGGTCATGGACGGGATCGAGGCGACCGGCGAGATCGTGGCGCACTGCCCGGAGACCCGCGTTCTCGTTCTCACCACCTTCAACCTCGATGAGTACGCCCTCCGCGCGCTCCGGGCCGGCGCCAGCGGGTTCCTGCTCAAGGACGTCCCCTCGACCGAACTGGTGGCCGCGATCCGCACGGTCGGCGCCGGTGACGCGGTCGTCTCGCCGCGGATCACCCGTACCCTGCTGGACCACTACCGGAGCGGCCCCGCCGTCCCGCCGCCGGACGTGCGCCGGCTGGCCGAGCTGACCGACCGTGAACGCGAGGTTCTCGTCGCGATCGGTCGTGGACTGTCGAACGCCGAGATCGCCGGCGAGCTGTTCCTCTCCGAGTCGACGGTGAAGACCCATGTCGGCCGGGTTCTGGCCAAGCTCGATGCCCGCGATCGCGTACACGCCGTCATCTGGGCCCACCGGCACGGACTCGCCTGACCGGCACCGTGGTACCACGGCGCGACGGCACCGTGGGTGGATGGCGTGACCGATTCGCCGCCATAGCGTCGATGCCATGATCCGCGTATTCGTCGCGGTCGCCGCCGTCCTGCTGGCGGTACCGCTGTTCTTCCTCACCCTTCTGGTTTCCGCGCAGACAACCGGGAACGCCTTTCTGTCGTACGCTGCCGCGACCCTGGTCGCCGTCCTGGTCGCGGCCGGCCTGGCGCGGTTCGGCCGAGGTCGCCGGCCTCTGGTCGCCGGCCTGTCCCTGGTGTTGCCGGCCGCGCTGTCCTGGGCCTGGTTCGGCGCGCCGGTGGCGTACACGCCGGTGCCGGACTCCCCGGCCGTGAGTTTCTGGGATCTGCCGACCGGCTCGCGGATCGCCTACGAGCGCATCGCCGGCCCGGTCACCCACCCCGAACCGGTGCTGCTGGTCCACGGCGGCCCAGGCACGCCCTCGACCGGCCGGGACGTCTTCGCCGAGCGCCTGGCCGCGGCCGGGTTCGCTGTCTACAACTACCAGCAGGCCGGGGCGGGACAGTCGAGCCGCCTCGATCCGGACGAGTACACCGTCGCCCGGCATGTGGCCGATCTCGACGCCATTCGGCAGCGGTTGGGCGTACCGAAAATGGTGTTGATCGGATCGTCCTGGGGTGGTGAGCTCATCTCCGCCTATCTCGCCGCGCATCCGGCCAACGCCGCGAAGGTGATCGTGGCCAGCCCGGGCGCCATGGACGGCAATTCCTTCCCCGAGGGGAGCCTCACGCCGGGCGGTCAGAGCGACCAGAGCGATCAGATCTCGGCGCACCGGCGTTTCGCCGCGACCTTCTTCCTGGGCCAGGTGGGCGGTCTGCGCGCGGCGCGGACCCTGATGCCCGAACGCACCGCCGATGGGCTCTACCAGCAGTTCGTACGCAGCTTGAAAATGGGCGCCGGCTGTGGGGCCGAGGGCTCCATCGATCAGGCGGCGGGTTACGGCCTCTGGGTCAACATCGCCACCAACGCCTCGGCCAAGCGATCGCCCGACCCACGGCCGGCGCTGCGCCACAACGACACCCCGCTGCTGGTTCTGCGGGCCCAGTGCGACTACCTCCGGTGGGAGGTGACGCGCGAGTACCGCGACACTTTCCCCCACGCCACGATGCTGACCGTCGCCGGCGCCGGACACACTGTCCTCTCCGACCGGCCGGCTGAGACCAGCGCGGCCGCGATCGCTTTCCTCACCGGAAAACCCCTGCCGGCCAAGCCCTACACCGCGGCCGAGGCACCCTGGTCGTAGGCCGGGGCTCAGAAGCGGAAACGGCCGACCAGCGTACGCAGATCACCCGACACCTGGTTCAGTTCGCCGGCGGCCCCACGGATCGCCGAGGCCCCGGCCGTGGTGGCGCCCGCGGTCGTGGCCACGGCGGTCACGTCGGAGCTGATGCCGGCCGAGCCGGTGGCCACGTCGCCGATGCTGCGGGTCATCTCCTCGGTGGTGGCGGTCTGCTCCTCGATGGCCGAGGCGATCGTGGTCTGCAGCGCGTTGATGCGGTCGATGACGTCGGTGATCTGGGCGATCGCGTTCACCGCGTCGGCCGTGTCGGTCTGGATGGCGGCGATGCGGGTGTCGATGTCGGCGGTGGCGCGGGCCGTCTCCGAGGCGAGTTCCTTGACCTCGCCGGCGACCACGGCGAAGCCCTTGCCCTGTTCGCCGGCGCGGGCCGCCTCGATCGTGGCGTTGAGGGCGAGGAGGTTGGTCTGCTCGGCGATGGCGCTGATCACCTTGGCGATCTCGCCGATCTGCCGGCTGGAGTCGCCCAGCTTGCCGACCGTGCCGGTGACGGTGGCCGAGACGGTGGCGGCGTCCGAGGCGACCCGGGCGGCCTCGCCGGCGCTGCGTGCGATCTCGCCGATCGACGCGCCCATCTCCTCGGCGCCGGCGGCGACGGTCTGCACGCTCGCGGTGATCTGTTCCGACGCGCTGCTGGCCGCGTCGGCCCGCCGGCTGGTCTCCTCGGCCGAGGCCGAGAGGTCGCCGGACACCGTGGTCAGCTGCTGCGAGTTGCCGGCCAACAGCTGGGACCGCTCGTGTACGGCCCGCATGGCGTCGGCGATGGTGGCCACGAACTGGTTGAAGGAGCGCGCCACGCTGGTCAGTTCGTCGTTGCCGGCCTCGGGCACCCGTGCCCGCAGGTCACCCTCGCCCTCGGCGATGTCGGCCAGTCGCAGCCGCAGCGCCCGCATCGGCCCGTTGATGCTGCGGATCACGACCAGTGAGACGAGTACGGACAGCAGCAGGCCGGCAATCCCGGTGATGATCATGGTGCGGCGGCCTTCGCGGGCGGCATTGGCGGCCTCCAGTGCCGTCCGGGTGCCCTCGGCGCTGACGTTGTCGGCGAGCTTGCTGGTGGCGGTGGACGCCTGGCCGAAGGCGTCCAGCGATTCCCCCGAGGCCAGGTCGTTGGCCGCCTGGATGGACGCCTTGGTGCCGGTGCGGTAGCCCTGCACGATGCGCTGGTCGATCTCCAGGAACGAGGTGAAGGACTGGCGGGCCTGGTCCAGCAGCGGACGTTCGTCGCTGTCCAGTTCGCCGTCGGCCAGGGTCGCGTACAGCTGGTTGAGGGCGGCGGCCGAGGCCAGGAACTCCTTACGCTGCCCGGCGTTGTCGGACAGCGCGTCGGGCACGCCGCGGGTGAAGTCGAAGGCGTAGCCGGTCTGCCAGCCGGCGACGTCGGCGGTGCGGAACTTGGCCTCCAGGGCCTGACGGGTCAGCTCCATGACCTTCCGCGTCTGTTCGCCCGCCTGCAGCTGGGTACGGAATCCGGACACCGCGGTGAGAAGCAGGACAGCCGAAACGAGTATGCCCAGCACCGCGATCAGCATGACCCGCGTGGCGATCCGCCAGCGGCGCATAATTCCCGTCATAGTCCGGACGATAATGTCTGACCTGCGGCATCCGAGGTGTTTCAGCGATATTGTGACACTCGCTCACGTCGGCGTCTTAATCTTGCTTCAGGCTTCAACTAATCCGCCGATATCGATGACTCCAGCACGGTCGACCTCAACCACTCGACCGTCCACATCAGGGAGTCCATCGATGTACCGCCTCCTCGCCGCCGCCGGCGTCCTGCTCACCACCACCCTGCTGCCGCTCAGCCCGGCCCAGGCCGCGGTGACCTGCGCCCCCCGACGCCGCGTGGTGGAAGCCACGCGGCGCCCGGGCTCACTGATAGGGCAGGGTCAGCGTGGAGAGCGCGCCCAGCGACACCGTGCTCGGCGCCGAGCCGATGGCACTCCAGATCTCGACCTTGACCGTGCCGCCGGTCAGGTTGCCCAACGTTCCGGTGGTGGTGACCGAGCCGACGGCCTGCGTGTACCGCTCCCACCCGGTGACCGGGTCGGTGGCGAAGTAGCGGTACGTCTCGACCCGGTCGAAGCTGCCGTTGCCGGTCAGGTCGTACGAGACGCGGACCTGGGTGGCGTTGCCGACCGAGGTGCCCGAGTCGACCGAGAAGTCGAAGGCGGTCGCCGCGCCGGACCGGTAGGCCAGGTTCAGCCCGGTCGCGGTGAAGGTGGTCGGTGAGTGTGGCTGGTTGTCGTTGGCGCCCGACGCCTGGGCCACTGTCACGGTGCCGGCGCTTCCCGGGGCAGCGGGCAGCGCGCCCCCGCTCTGCGGGTACCGCACCGCTCCCCCGGAGGACGGCGGGTCGGAAGGCGGATCCGACGGCGGGCCAGAAGGCGGGTCGGAGGGTGGGTCGGAGGGTGGGTTGATCCCGCCACCGGTGGCGTTGCCGCCGGAGAAGTTGGAAGCGCCGCTGGCGACGGTCCGGCCGGCCGGCACCTCGAGCACCCGGCCGTCCGAGAAGGTCACCGTGAGCGCCGCGTTGGTGATGTTGGACGCGACGTACGTCTTGGCGCCGTTCTTGCTGAACACCCGGGCCAGCGGATGGTTGGCCGTGACGGTGACGTCGGTGGTGCCGAGGGCGGCGAGGTTGCGGATCCAGTGGAACGTGTGCGCCTTGGTCTCGCCCTCCTCGGGCGTGTAGCCGCTGCCGGCTCGGAACTTGGCCAGCGCCGCGTCGCCGTCGCCGAGGGCCAGGTACTGCCAGGCGATGTCCTGCCACAGCGCCGGTTCGTGCCCGGCGTTGCGTACCATCTCGGCGTAGTTGCTCCGGACGTAGGCCGGGTCGTTGCCCAGGTAGAAGTGCCCGCCGGTGACCGGCAGCATGTTGATGCCCTGGATCTGTTCCGGCGCGGAGGCGAACCAGGTGGCGTACGCCCCGCCGTCACCCCAGACCATGCCGACCGTGCCGTGGCCGAACGCCGCCGGGAAGTTCTCGTTGCGGGTGTCGAACCAGTACTCGTTGATGGCGGCCGACTGTGTCGTCCAGATGAAGATGCCGGCGTCGCGGATCGCGTTGTTGCCGGTCGCCTGTCCCCATTGGATGAGCCCGTTGGCGAAGTTCATCCCCTCCGACGAGGACTCCTGGTTGTTGCCGGCGAAGAACGCGCCGTGCCCGGCCGCCCAGTCGTGCCCGGCGTAGATGTCGAAGTCGCGCAGGTACGGGAACCGGTTGTCGCCGCGGTCGTAGTTGTTGGCGTCGCGGATCAACAGATCGACCATTCCGCCGTACGCCGAATTGGCCGCCCAGGAGGGATCGAACTTGGCCAGCGTCGCGGCGGCGGAGATGTAGTAGCCGTAGTGGAAGTGGTGGTCGTTGAGTTCCGCGTCGGATCCGTAGGACGCGGGGTAGCCGATCAGCGTGCCCCAGTTCCGGTCGTAGTAGAACAGCCTCTGCGCCTCGCCGGGGGTGGCGGTGAACCAGTCGGTCAGTTTGGCGCGGATGGCGGCGAGCGCGGTGTCGCGTACGTCGGTGCGGCCGAGCTGGTCGGCGATCTCGGCGATCCGCGCGCCGACGCCGAGCGCCTTGCCGGTCCAGTAGGTGTCGTTGTTGGCCACGTTGACCGGGTTGTCCTTGACCTGGTCGAGGTAGCCGTTGAGGGTCGTCCGGTCGGTTCCGGTGCTGTCGGCCACCGCGGGCACCTCGGGCAGCACCCCGTTGAACACCGCCGAGGTGGTGTACGACGACGCGCCCACCAGCACCTTCATGGCTCCGCGGGCGGTCACGTAGGACGGTGTGATCGGGGTGGCCCCGGTCAGCGCCCGCCACTGGTGCGGGTAGAGGCCGATGACGGTCCCGGTGCCGGAACCCTCGCGTGCCGTGGTGGTGTAGGCGTAGGTCGTGGTGACCCGGCTGGTGGCCTGGTTGTAGGCGTACGACACCCGGGTGCCGGTCACGTGGTTGTGCGCGTACGCGCCGTAACTGGTGGCCAGCGCGACCTTGTCAGCGACGCCGCTGGGCAGCACGGCGATGGAGAAGTAGCCCTTGCCGGCCAGGGTCGAGGTGATGACGTTGCCGCTGACCGACCAGGTGGCTCCGGTCGGCGCGTACGCGACGTAGTCCTTGCCGGCCACCGAGTAGCCGATCCGCGATCCGCTGTTGGACCAGACGGTCGGGGTGCTCTTGGCGGTGATCTGTGCGTTTCCACCGGTGATCTGGAAGTACGCGAAGGGCAGACCGTGACCGATGGTGGCCTTCATCGTCCGGGTGCCGTCGCTCCAGTACGGCGTGACGGTCCAGTCGGTCCAGCCGTCGACCAGGGTCCGGGGCGCGTTCAGCCCGGCCACGCCGGCGGTGAAGTCTTCCTGGTAGATGTAGTGGTATTCGCCGACGCCGGTGGACGAGCCACTGATCTGGGGCGTGGTGTTGTAGGAGAAGCCGAGCCCGGCCGAGGTGGTGTCGTAGCTGGTCGGGTGCGCGTGCAGGTTCTCACTGTAGGCGCAGTCGAACTTCTTGTAGACCAGCGACGACCACCAGTCGTTGGTCGGCACCGGGCCGGCCGGCGCGTTGGCGGTCATGAACTGGCGCGGGTTGGTGGCCAGGTCTCCACAGCCGGCGGGCAGTGCGGCCCCGGCGGGCAGGGTTTCGGTGTAGCTGCCGGCGCCCACGGTGGCCGCGTCGGCGGTGCCGCTGACGGCGACCGCGCCGAGCCCGGCGATGACGGCGGCGGCCACCGTCAGCGCGAGGACCCGGCCGGAGAAGGCCGGTGTGATCCGCCGGCCGGGGGGAACACCTGATTCCATCACGCCTCCACTGTTCAGCTGTCGGGAGACGCCTGTGAGAGCGCTCTCTCGTGGTGGGAAGCGTAGGTGTGAACGCTGAGTTTCGTCAATGTTTCACGCGTTGGCCAATGCCTCCGTCGGTGCGAGCCGGGACGCCCGGACGGCCGGGTAGAGACCGGCGAGAGCCCCGATCAGGACGGTCGCAGCCACCCCACCGGCCAACACCCAGAGGGGTACGACCGCAGGCCAGCCCTGCACCGTCGCGTACCCGGCGGTGACCATCGCACCCAGAAGCGCACCCCCGGCCCCGCCGAGCAGGGACAACAGCAGCGACTCGGCGACGAACTGGCCGCGGATCTGACTTCGGGTCGCGCCCAGCGAACGCCGCAGGCCGATCTCCGAACGGCGTTCCAGCACCGAGATGACCATGGTGTTGGCTACCCCGATGCCGCCGACCAGCAGGGCCACCGCGCCCAGCCCGAGCAGCAGGGCGGTGAACGTACGGTCGGTGGCCTCCCGGGCGGTGAGCACGTCGGACGGCCGGGACACCCGCACCTCGTTCGGCGCCGACGGGTTGGCGGTGGCCGCCAGCACCGCCTGCACCGCGGTGACCTGGGAGTCGGCGGTTCGCGTGTAGACGGTCGTGGGATGGCCGTCGAAGCCCAGGCGCTGCTTCGCGTCGGCCCAGCTGACCAGGGCCGCGCCGTCGAGTTCGGGGGCCAGCGGCACCGGACGGAGCACCCCGACGACGGTGAACCAGCGGTCGCCGAGCAGCACGTTCACCCCGGCCCGGCCGATGCCCAGGCGGGCGGCGGCGTCGGCGCCGAGAACGGTGGCCGTGGGGGCGTTCAGCCAGACGCCCGAACGCAGCGTGCCACCGACCGTCGGCAGCAGGGTCGCGCCGGCCGCGCGTACCGAAAGACCGCCCGTCTCGGCCACCGGAATCCGGTCGTTGCGGTAGACACGGGTGCCCGGCACCGTGCCCGTCGCCGCCACCCGCTGGACCGGGCCGATCCGGCCGATCATCGCGACCGACTCGTCCGGCAGATAGGCGTCCTCGCCGAACATCGTCTTGCCGGGGGCCACGGTGAGCAGGTTGGTGCCGAGCGCGGCCAGACGGCGGTCGAGGTCGGCGGCGCTGGAGGCGGAGATGCCGACCACCGCGACCATGGCGGCGATGCCGATCGCGATGCCCAGCGCGGACAACACGGCCCGAGCGGGCCGGGCCCGCAACCCGGTCAGGCCGACGAGCACGACGTCCCTCAGCCGCATCCTGGTCGGCGTGATCATGCGACCACCCGCCCGTCCCGCATCGGCACCTGCCGGGGCAGCGCCGCCGCGATCGACCGGTCGTGGGTGATCAGCAGGACCGTCGTCCCGGCCGCGTGCAGGTCGGCGAGCAGGTCGATCACCGCCGCGCCAGAGGCCGAGTCGAGGTTGCCGGTGGGCTCGTCGGCAAGCAGCAGCGTCGGCTCGCCGACCACCGCCCGGGCCACGGCGACACGTTGCCGTTCGCCGCCGGAGAGCTGATGCGGGCGGTGGGTGAGCCGGTCACCCAGGCCGACCCGGACCAGCGCGGCCTCGGCGGCTCTCCGGCGCCGCTTCTCCGGTACGCCCGCATAGAGCAGCCCGTCGGCCACGTTGGCGACGATGTCCCGCCCGGGCGCCAGGTGGAAGTGCTGGAAGACGAAGCCGATCCGCTGGGCGCGCAGAGCCGACAACTGACTGTCGGACAGGACGCTCACGTCGTACCCGTCGATGCTGACCCACCCCGACGACGGCCGGTCGAGCGTGCCGATCAGGTGCAGCATGGTCGACTTGCCCGAGCCGGACGGGCCGACGATCGCGACGAACTCGCCGCGCTCGACCCGGAGGCTGACGTCGTCCAGCGCGGTCACGCCGCCGCCGTAGGTCTTGGTCACCCGCTCCAGTTCCACCACCGCGGTCATGCGGGCACCCCGACGACCGTGCCCTCGGCGATGCCGGAGCCGCTGATCTCGACCTTGCCGTCGGCGAACAGCCCGGTCCGCACCGCGACGATCCTCGTGGTGGCGCCGTCGACCACCTCGACGCCGTAGCCGCCCTCGGCCAGCGCCAGCAGCGCGCCCACCGGCACCGTGAGCACGCCCCGGGCCTGCGACGCGGTGAACGCCACGGTCACCGACGCCTCGTCCAGGCCGGCCGGTTCCTTGCCCTTGCCGAAGGCGACGGTCACGTCGATCGCGGTGGTGTCCGGCTCCTGGCCCTCCCCGGGAACGACGACACTCTTCGTCCTGATGATCTTCCCCGGCACCGTCTTGTCGTCCGGCAACGTGATCTCGACGGCCCGGCCGGTCTTGGCCAGCCGCTGGTCGTCGATCTCCAGCCGCACGTCGACGAGCCGGGTGGTGGCGGTCAGGTTGAGCAGGGCGGCGCCCGGCTGCACGACGTCGCCGGCGGCGGCCGCGAGGCTGTCCACCCTCACCGGCCCCGGTGCGACAACGACGTCCGCCGGGTCGACCGTGCCGGTCTCGGGCCGGCCCAGGTCGTCCTGCCACTCCTCGACGGCGGCGGCGGTGGCCGAGGTGTAGTCACGGTCCACAGTGAAGCCGCGATAACCCAGGGCCCAGAGGTTCTTCTCCAGCTGCTTCACATCCGCGCCGTCGAGGCCGGGCCGCAGGGCACGGTACGCGGGCAGCGTCCCATAAAGCAGCACGACCGGCCGGTTGTCGAGACGGTATACCGGTTTGCCCCGGGCCAGAGTGGCGCCGGTGTCCGGCATCGAGGTCACGGTCCCGGCCGTCCGGGTGGCGATCGCGGTCGTGTCCCCGTACCCCAGATCGCCGGTCTTGTCCTCCCGGTCGACCAGCGTGCCGCGCGTGACGGTGGCCGTGGCCGGTGGCATCGCGCCGCTCGCGCCGTCGTCCTCCCCCGAGGCGGACGGCAGCCCGGCGGCCACCCCGGCGGCGGTGGCCGCGCCGACCGCGACGACCGCGGCCACCACCATTCCGGCGCGGTTCACGACCCGGCCTTCCCCGTGACGCTCGACTTCTCGTCCTTCGAACCGGCCGGCGGCTCCGGCCGGAACTGCTTGCACGCCTCCTCGGCCTTCTTGAACGACGGGCTCTCCGGGTCGATGCCGCCACCGTTCTTGTCGTGGCGCAGTTCGATGCCGCCGTCGGCGCCGGGGTCCGGGAAGTCCGGTACGCCGTTCTCGCGCATGCACTTGGCCAGCAGACGCAGCTGCGCGGTGATCGCCGGGTCGACCTTGCCGGGCTGCCCGCCGTTCGGCTGGTACTGCTTGCAGGCCTCCATGGCCTTGTCGGCGGCTTCCTTCCGGACACCATCCGGCATCCGGATCGAGATGCGACCCTCGTCCACCTCGGGGTCGGGGAAGTTCGGGATGCCGTTCTCGCGTACGCATTTCGCGAGCTTCGTCGGATCGAAGCCGCCGCCCGCGGTGGCACTGGGCGCCGGGGCGACCGCGCCGTCGGTGGCCGTCGCGACGCCGGGTTCCTGGCCCGGCGAACCGCAGGCGGCCAGCAGCGGCACCAGCAATGGGATGAGAAGCAGGGTTCTACGCATGCCGCCCAGTGAAGGAGGTGTCGCATTTCCCGGGCGTCAGCGAAAACGGTGACACCCACGTGACGTCACCGTGGGTGAACATAGGGGCATGCGGATCCTGGTGGTCGAGGACGAGCCGTTGCTGGCCGACGCGGTGGCGGCCGGACTGCGGCAGCACGCGCACGCGGTGGACGTGGTCTACGACGGCGGCGCCGCGCTGGAACGCACCGACGTGCACGACTACGACGTGGTGGTCCTCGACCGCGACCTGCCGGTGGTGCACGGCGACGAGGTGTGCCGCCGGATCGCCGACGCCGGCGGCCCGATGCGGGTGATCATGCTGACCGCGGCCGGCAGCGTCGACGACCGGGTCGACGGCCTGGCCCTGGGCGCCGACGACTACCTGCCCAAGCCGTTCGAGCTGCGCGAGCTGATCGCCCGGGTGGCCGCGCTGGGCCGCCGGTCCCGGGCCGCCGCTCCCCCGGTGCTGCGCCGGGCCGGGATCAGCCTCGACCCGCACCGGCGCGAGGTGTTCCGCGACGGCCGCTACGTCCCGCTGTCCCGCAAGGAGTTCGCCGTGCTGACCGAGCTGCTGCGCGCCGACGGGACCGCCGTGTCGGCCGAGCTGCTGCTGGAGAAGGCGTGGGACGAGAACGCCGACCCGTTCACCCACGCCGTCCGGATGACGATCCTGAAGCTGCGCCGCAAACTCGGCGAACCGCCGGTCCTGCTGACCGAACCGGGAGTGGGGTACCGCATCCGATGAGACTCCGGCTGACCCTCGTCTACGGCGGCCTGTTCCTGGGCGCCGGGCTCCTGCTGCTCGTCCTCACCTACCTGCTGGTCTCGCAGCAGCTGCCCGGCGTGATCAAGGTCCGGGCCGAGATCCCGCCACCCGGCGTGGGCAACGCGACCTTCACCCAGCAGTTCGAGCAGAGCGCCCGCGACGACATGCTGCGGACGCTGCTCACCCAGGGGCTGCTGGCTCTGGTCATGGCCACGGCGGCGGCGGTCGGGCTGGGCTATCTGATCGCCGGTGTGCTGCTGCAACCGCTCAACCGGATCACCGCGACCGCCCGCCGCATCGCCGAGGCTCCGGCGGCCGACGGCCGGTTGCACGAGCGAATCGCCATGGAGGGTCCGGAGGACGAGGTGAAGCGCCTGGCCGACACCTTCGACCGGATGCTGACCCGGCTCGACCACGCCTTCGACGGGCAGCGCCGCTTCATCGCGAACGCGTCACACGAGCTGCGTACCCCCCTGACCTTGAACCGCACCCTGCTCGAGGTGGCGCTGGCGCCGCGGCAGGTGACGCCCGAGCTACGCCACCTCGGCGACACGCTGCTGGCCATCAACGACCGGCACGGCCGGCTCATCGACGGCCTGCTCATGCTGGCGCGCTCGGAACGCGAACCGGCCGAGCTGTCCTACGTGGACCTGGCCGACGTCGCCGACCACGTCGCCGAGACCGCGGACACGAGGCTGGCCGAGGCGCCCGTGCTCGGTGACCCGATCCTGCTCGAACGCATGGTGCAGAATCTCATCGAGAACGGCCTGCGGCACAACGTTCCCGGCGGCTGGGTGTGCGTGGTCACCGGCGCGCACGGCCCGAGCGCGTTCGTCGAGGTCAGCAACAGCGGCCCGGTCGTGCCGCCGTACGAGGTGGAGGGCCTGTTCGAGCCGTTCCGCCGGCTGACCGGCACCGAGCGCCTGGCCGCGTCGCCCGGCGCCGGCCTCGGCCTGTCGATCGTCCGGGCCGTGGCGCGGGCGCACGGCGGCGAGGCCCGGGCGGTCGCGCGTCCCGAGGGCGGCCTGATCGTCACGGTGACGCTTCCGCGGGTGGCCGACCCTATGTAGGGTCGGTACATGCCTCCTCGGATGACGGCGTCGGTGCTCAAGGTCGTGGCTGCGCTGCTGGCCGCCCGGGCCGACGAACGGTATGGGCTGCAGCTGATGCAGGCGACCGGGCTGCCCAGCGGCACGCTGTACCCGATCCTGGTGCGCCTGGAGCGAGCCGGCTGGGTCGAGTCACGCTGGGAAGAGGCCGATCCGGCCGCCGAGGGCCGTCCCGCACGACGGTATTACCTGCTCACGGCCGAGGGCGCGGCGTCGGCCCGGCGCGAGGTCACACACATGACGCGCTCCCTGCTGGGCGAGGCCCCCGCATGAGCCCCACCTGGCGGCCGAGCCGGTGGCTGCTGAGCGAGGCACCCGCATGAGCCCCACCTGGCGGCTGAGCCGGTGGCTGCTGACCGTCGCGGCCGGCCGCTGGCCCGCCGACATTTCCGCGGACCTGCTGCGTGAGTGGCAGGCCGAGTTGGCCGTCTTGCGCGATTCGCGCTTCAAAATGCTGATGTACGCGGGCAGTTTGGTCGTGGCACCGACGGTCGACGGCCCGTCCTGGGCCCAGCGCACGACAACCGCGGCGACGGCCGCCGGAGCCACTCTGCTGGCCGCGGCCCTGAGCAACGCCGTCCACGCCACCGCGCCGCTGCTCCTCGTCCCGGCCGGTTTCCTCATGGCCCTGGCGGCCCGGCGCGCCCGCATGTCCCCCACCACCGCGGTGTCAGTGATGGCGCCGACGTTGTTCACGTTCCTGTTCCTGGGCAACCCCGTCTCGGTGATGCCTTTCATGGGCCTCCGCGACGTAGCCCCCGCCGCCATCGCCTGGCTGCTCACCATGCTCCTGGCCCTCCGCGCACCCCGCCCCTTCATTCCCGTCGCCGCCGCCCTTTCCCTGCTGACCGCGACCACCGCGGGCGCCCTGCACGCCGCCCACGCCCTCAACGTCTCCCCCTGGTCAGCCCCCCTGTGGTTCCCTCTCTCCCTGCTACCGCCCAGTCCCCACCTACCGCCCCTCTTCCTCGGCAACGCCACCGCCATGACAACCCCCCTCCTCCTCTCCACGATCTTCGTTCTCTCCCTCTCCCGTCCCGCCCCCTCAGCCCCCGTGGCCACCCCCGCCTTCCGCACCAACCCCGCCGGCACCCCCACCTTCCCCACCACCCCCGTGGCCACCCCCACCTTCCGCACCAACCCCGCGGGCACCCCCGCCGCCTTCCGCACCAACCCCGCCGGCACCCCCACCTTCCGCACCAACCCCGCCCGCACCAACCCCGCGGGCACCACCCTCGCCACCGCCCGCACCACCCTCGCCACCGCCCGCACCGTCCTCACCGCCGCCCGCACCGTCCTCACCGCCGCCCTCGCCACCGCCCGCACCACCCTCGCCACCGCGCGGACCACCCACTCCCCCGCCGCGCGACTGATCATCAACCTCGCCCGGTCCTTCTCCCACCGCGTTCGCATCCACACGACCGCCATAACCGGCGCCCCCGGCTCCCCTCGCCGCCAAGCCACCCTCGGCGCCGCCGCCGCGATCCTCGCGGTCGTCACCTGCGAACTCACCACCTTGGCCACCGCCGACACCACCGCCATGGCCCACCGCATCCTCAACCATTCCGCCGTCTTCGGCTTCGGTTTCGCCACCCACCCCGCCGGCCAGGCCGCGGTAGCCCTCCTGGCCGCCACCCTGACCCTCCGCCTGACCGAGCCCGCCCCCGAGTAACGCTCCCGCCACACCGCTGGCCCGCACCCCACCCCCTATGTAGAGTTCCTACCATGGTACGTACCCGCCTGATCTGGGCCGCCGCCTTTTCCGCAGCCACGGCCACGGCGTGGTCTTCCCTGTCCCGCCCGGTCGAGGACCGCCTGTCCGACCTGCACGTCTACCTGGGCGCAGCAGCCGCCCCCAGCCTCTACGACTTCATCCGCGGCGACGCGCCTTTCACCTACCCCCCTTTCGCCGCCATGCTGTTCCGCCCCCTGACCGCGATGCCGGTCCCCGCACTGCAATTCCTCTGGACCGCAACCACAGTCATAACCGTCGCGTACCTGGCACTACTCACAACCAAAGCGCTCGATCACCTCGGCCCACTTCCGGTCCGGGTCACCCGCGCTCTCGCCCCACACCCCAAGCCACTGCCGCCGCCGCCCCCGCCACCCCCCAGACCAAGACCTTCCTGGGGCCAATTCCGCCCCCGAGCCCCCGCCCTGTCCCCGTGGATCGCGCTCGCCTTGACCCTCTCCGCCCCTTTCAGCTCAAACATCCACTTCGGCCAGATAAGCCTGTTCCTGGCCGCCCTGATAGCCACCGACCTGCTACTCCTGACCAACACCCGCTATGCCGGAATCCTCATCGGAGTCGCATCGGCCCTCAAACTGACCCCTCTGCTCTTCATCCCGCTCCTGTTCCTGGCCGCCCTCTCCCCCCGCCAAGCCGCGAAGCCAACAGCCACCCCACCCCGCCGCCGGCCCGCCCTGCCCGCAACCGGCGCCCCCCGCACCCAACCGACCCCGCCGGCCACCAACCCACCCCACCACTGGTTCGCCCCACCAACACCCGGCGCACCCCGCCGCCAACTCACCCCGCCGGCCACCAACCCACCCCGTCGCTGGTTCGCCCCGCCGACCACCAGCGCACACCGCACCCAACCCACCCCGCCGGCCACCAACCCACCCCGTCGCTGGTTCGCCCCGCCGACTACCAGCGCACTCCATCGCCAAGCCGCCGCCCTGCGGGCCATCGCCACCTTCGCCGCGTGCACCGCCCTGGGCGCGATCGCCGCCCCCGCCGACTCTCTCCGCTTCTGGACCTCGGAAATCTTCCACGTGAGCCGCCTGGGCCACATCACGTCAATCGGCAACCAGTCCCTGAACGGCCTGCTCCTCCGCCTGACCGTCCCCGACGATCCACGCACCCTGATCACCGTGACAATCGGCGGCATCGTGGCGGTGACGGCCCTCTGGCGCGCCACCCGCCACGCCCGAGCCGGCGACTGGCTGACCGCCACCATCCTCACCGGCGCCGGCAGCATCGTCCTCTCGCCGGTCTCCTGGACCCACCACCAGATCTGGCTGGTGCTGGCCGTGCTGCTCCCGCTGCGCACCCCCCGCGCTCAAGCAGCCTGGACCACCATCGTCCTGGCCATAATGCTCCTACCCACAGCGACCTTCGACATTCCCCTGTGGACAAACGCCCGCCTGTTCCTGGCCATAACGATCGCCGCCCTCCTACCCCTCCGCACCCCCAGAGCGAAAGGTCCCCGCCTCCCCCTCGAGGCAATCAAAGCGACCCATGCCACCGAGGTCAGCGAGGTAGCCAGGGTCGAGGGCGGCCCCGCCCATGCCAACGGAAATGAGACAGCAGCAAAGCACCACCCCGCCTTCCCGCCCGAATCACAAGCCGCCACCCCACCAAAGTGGTAGCCCTGCCCGCCATCCCCACCCCAACCATCACCCGGACCCACCACCCCACCCACAGCGGTAACCAAGCGCGCAAACACCACCCGGACCCACCACCGCCAACCACGGTGGTAGCCGAGCGCGCCAAACACCGCCCGCGCCCACCACCGCCAAACGGGTCAGGCCGCGTAAGCCCAGGCGTCGATCTCCACGCGCAGTTCCGGTGTCGCCAGCCCACTCACGTAAAGCACCGTGCTCCCGGGCCGATGCCCGCCCAGCCACGACCCGACGACTTGACGCCGAGCCGCCGGGTCGAGGTCCCCGACCAGGTAGTAGGTGAGTTTCACCAGGTCGGACACGGCCATCCCGGCGGCGGCCAGGTTGGCGGCCACGTTGTCGAGGGCCTGACGCAGTTGGTCGACGGGATCGGCCGGCACCGCGCGGTCGGCCGCCATGCCGATCTGGCCGGACAGCACGAGCCAGCGCCCGCCACTGGGCACCTCGACCTGGTGGCTGTAGTCGGCCAGCGGCGCGTGCACCGTCTCAGGATTGCGAACGATCATGCCCCATCATGACCGTCAGCCGGGGCGCCGGTGCTCGGCCTCGGCCGCCCGGGCGTCGAGGTGGAGCTGTCGCCAGGTGTGGCGGGCGGTCATCCCCGCCTTCCGTCGCGCCGCTTTCGCCCGGCGCTCCGCCGCCCGCGCCTCTCGCACCCGGTTGGCCTCCTCGGCCCGGGCCGGCAACTGAGCCTCCCAGTCGGCGAGGTCGGAGACCGGCAGCGCCACCGCGCCCCTACGAACGGCGCGATGGGAGGTGGCCACCCGCCGGCCAGGAGCGCCGGCGCGAGCATGGGGCAAGGCGGGGCGTCGGGGCGGCGTACTGGTCATTTGCGGTTGTAGAAATACATGGTCAGGGTGCCGAAGATCGCCACGAACACCGCGCTCGCCACCAGGGTCCAGGTGATCTCGCCCAGGTGCCAGTCGCCCTCCATCGTGGAGCGGACGGCGCCGACCAGGTGGGTGATGGGGTTGACGCTGACGAAGGCCTGTAGCCAGCCGGGCATCGTGCGCGGCTCGACGAAGACGTTGCTCAGGAAGGTCAAGGGGAACAGCACCATCATGCTGACGCCCATCACCGATTTCTCCGAGCGCAGGATCAGCCCGAACATCGTCCACACCCAGGAGAAGGCGAACGAGAAGACGATCAGCAGCGCCATCCCGCCGAGGACGCCGGGCACCCCGCCGCCGGGGCGGAAGCCGAGGACCAGGCCGACGGCGAGGATGACCGAGGCGGCGAGGAAGTAGCGCAGCACGTCGCCGAAGATCATGCCGATCAGGGCGGACGGCCGCCAGACCGGCAGCGTACGGAAGCGGTCGAAGACGCCCTTCTCGATGTCGGTGTTGAGGCCGACGCCGGTGTACATGGTGATCATGACGACGCTGGTGACCATGATGCCGGGCAGGAAGAACTGCAGGTATTCACTCGGGGAGCCGGCCAGCGCACCGCCGAAGAGGTAGGTGAACATCAGCGTCATGATGATCGGGAACGCGGTCACGTCGAAAAGTTGCTCGGGGACATGCTTGATCTTCAGCATGGCCCGCCAGCCGTAGGTGACCGACGCCGACCAGGCACTCGGGCGGCGGGGCCGGTCGCCGCGGGTGAGCACGGCCGCCAGCGTCTCGGACGACGGCGTGTAGGGAACGGCCTCGGTGGTGATCGTCATGATTTCACCTCGGTCAGTGCCAGGAAGACCTCGTCCAGACTGGGCTGGCCGAGGGAGAAATGGTCGACGACGATGCCGGCCGCGGCCAGCGCACCCAGCGCCGCGGCGGCCGGCTCGGCCGCCTCGACCCGGGCGGTGAGCGCGACCGGGTCGGGCTCGAGGGTCACGGTGGTGGCCAGCACCCGGGTGAGCACCCGCGCGGCCTCGGGCCGCTGGGCCTCGTCACGCAGGCGTACGTGCACCGTGCCCGCCCCGACCGAGGACTTGAGCTGCCCGGGCGTGCCCTCGGCGATCACCCGCCCGTGGTCGACGACCGCGATCCGGCCGGCGAGCTGATCGGCCTCGTCGAGGTATTGGGTGGTGAGCAGCACGGTGGTGCCGTTGGCCACGACGACCCGGACGATGTCCCACACCTGGTTGCGGCTGCGCGGGTCGAGCCCGGTGGTCGGCTCGTCGAGGAAGAGCAGGTCGGGTGTGTTGAGGATGCTGGCGCCGATGTCGAGGCGCCGGCGCATGCCGCCGCTGTATTTCTTGACCTGCCGGTCGGCCGCGTCGGTGAGCCCGAACGCCTCGAGCAGCCGGGCCGCGCGGTCGCGGGCGGCGGGCTTGCGGTAGCCGAGCAGCCGGGCCAGCAGCACCAGGTTTTCGTGGCCGGTGAGGTCTTCGTCAACCGACGCGTATTGCCCGGTCAGGCTCACCCGGGCGCGCACCGCGTCGGCGTCGCGCACCACGTCGTGGCCGAAGACAGCGGCCGTGCCGCCGTCGGGCCGCAGCAGCGTGGCGAGCATGCGCACGACTGTCGTCTTGCCCGCGCCGTTGGGGCCGAGCAGCCCGTAGACCGTGCCGGCGGGCACGTTGAGATCGACCCCGTCGACCGCGCGGTTGTCGCCGAAGGTCTTGACCAGTCCACTGGTCTGGATGGCCGGTGCGCTCATGGCCCACACGATGCCACCGGGCTGTGACACTTTCCGGTCCGAACGGGCGACCGGGAAAATCCCGTTTCGTAATCGAGACCGGGCTGTCAGGGTTCTCCCAAACGGGGAGGTCAGACCAGATCATGAGGAGAACCATGATCCCGGCCGTCGGCGGATCACGCATCACTTGGCACGATCTGCCGGCGACGGCCCAGGAGGCCGTCGCCGAGATTCTGGGCGCGCCGGTCACGCGGGCCGCGTCCCAGGCTGGGGGATTTTCGCCGGGTACGGCCGACCGGGTGCTCACCGCGGCCGGCACGAGAGCGTTCGTGAAGGCGGTCAGTCCCGACCAGAACCACATGTCGCCCGAGATGGCGCGGCGGGAGGCGGTGATCTGCGCGGCCCTGCCCGCGGCCACGAGGGCGCCACGGTTGAAAGGCACCTTCGACGACGGCCACTGGGTCGTGCTGGTCTTCGACGACATCGACGGCCGGCACCCGCGTACCCCCTGGGTCAAGGACGAGCTCGACGCGGCCGTGAGCGCGGTCCGCGAGCTGGCCCGATCCCTCACACCGTCGCCCTTCCCCGGGGGCCGGACGGCCGCGGAGACCCTGGCCGGCGACTTCGGCGGGTGGAACCGCATCGCGGCCGACCCGCCCGCCGACCTCGAGCCCTGGCTGTTCCCCCGGCTGGACGAGCTGCGGGCCAGAGCCGCCGCCGGTCTCGCCTCGCTGGTCGGTGACACCCTGGTGCACCTGGACGTACGCCCGGACAACATGCTGATCACGCCGGCCGGCGAGGTGTTCTTCGTCGACTGGCCGTGGGGCTGCAACGGCCCCGACTGGCTCGACCTGGCCCTGCTGGCGCTGAACGTCGAGGTGCACGGCGGCGACGGCGACGCGCTGCTGCCGGCGGCGGGCGTGGACGCCGTGATCGGTTTCACCGGTTTCTTCCTGGACCAGTCACGGCAACCGCCACCGCCGGGTCTGCCCACGGTACGGGCGTTCCAGCGCGCCCAGGGTGACGCGCTTCTCCCCTGGATGCGGCGGCGTCTCAAGGGTTGACACGACTACCCTGGAAGTTCCCTGTTTCGAGATCGGAGCCATGGTGCGAGTCCTGCTGCTCGAGAACATCCACGCCGACGCGGTCGCGCGGCTCGAGGCGGAGGGATACCAGGTCGAGTCGGTCAGTTCCGCCCTCGACGAGGCCGAGCTGATCGAGCGCGTCCAAGGCGTGGCCCTGCTCGGCATCCGGTCCAAGACCAAGGTCACCGCGGCCGTGCTGGACGCGGCCGACAGCCTGGTCGCAATCGGCGCCTTCTGCATCGGCACCGATCAGATCGACCTGGTCGCCGCGGCCGCGAAAGGCGTCGCGGTGTTCAACGCGCCGTTCTCCAACACCCGGTCGGTGGTCGAGCTGGCCGTCTCCGAGATCATCGCGCTGACCCGCCGGCTGACCGAGAAGAACGCGGGCATGCACGCCGGCGTCTGGGACAAATCGGCCGACGGCGCCCATGAGATCCGCGGGCGCCGGCTGGGCATCGTCGGTTACGGCAATATCGGTACGCAGCTGAGCGTGCTGGCCGAAAACCTGGGCATGCACGTCTCCTTCTACGACACCGCCGACAAGCTCGCCCTGAGCAACGCGCACCGGTGCGCCAGCCTCGAGGAACTCCTCGAGACGTCGGACGTGGTCACCCTGCACGTCGACGGCCGCCCGGGCAACGCCGGTTTCTTCGGCGCCGACCAGTTCGCCCGGATGCGCCGGGGTTCGATCTTCCTCAACCTCTCGCGCGGCATCGTCGTCGACCACGTCGCCCTGCGCGACGCCCTGGCCGGCGGCCGGCTCGCGGGCGCGGCGGTCGATGTCTTCCCGCACGAGCCCAAGGGTCGCGGCGACGAGTTCGTGTCCGAGCTACGCGGCCTGCCCAACGTCATCCTCACCCCGCACATCGGCGGGTCCACCGAGGAGGCGCAGTCCGACATCGGCGACTTCGTGGCCAACAAGCTGGTGCATTTCGTGCACGAGGGCAACACCACGCTGAGCGTCAACCTGCCCGGCGTCGCGCTGCCGCAACAGGACGGCATGAGCCGCATCGTCCACGTGCACGTCAACACGCCGGGCGTGCTGGCCCAGGTCAACAGCATCCTGGCCGAGCACAAGGTGAACGTCGAGGGTCAGCTGCTGAGCACCCGCGGCGAATACGGATACCTGATCACCGACATCAGCGGTGGTTACTCCGACGAGGTCCTCGACCGGCTGCGTGCGATGGATCAGACGGTACGCCTGCGCGTCCTGTCGTGAGACGCCCGATCAGGCGGGGTCCCGCACGGCGTCTGATCAGGCGGGGTCCCCGCACGGTCGCCGATCAGGCGGGGTCCCGCACGGTCAGCTGGGTGAGCCGGGACTCCGCCGAGACGTCGTAGCGGTCGGCCGCCTTCCAGTCCTTGGGCGTCAGCGTGGAGCCGGGCTTCAGGTCCTTCAACGTACGCGTACCGGCCGAAACCGTCTTCACCCCGCCGTCCACCCGGACCCGCACCGGGCTCCCGGTCAGCATGGACAGGTCGTCGATGGCGCCGGTGATCCGCACCGGCACCGTCCCGTCCGGCTTCGGCAGCGTCATCCGCACCCGCCGGCTCGCCCCGTTCACGTCGATCGCCGACAGCTTGGCCCCGGTCAGGTCGACGACCTGCTCGTCGGCGCCGCCGGTGAACAGCAGCGCCCAGGTGACCTTGTCCGACAGCAGGATCTGGACGTCGCCGCGGGCCGCCGCGTCCGGGCCGTCGGTCTCCAGCAGCAGCTGCACCTTGTCGCCGGTCAGCGCGGGCCGGGGCGAGGCGCCGGAGTCGCCGGCCGCGGTGATCCGATAGAGATCGTCGCCCAGGTCCTGGGTCCGCACGGTGGCCTTGCGGGTGGCCGCCACCAGCTCGAAGGTGGCACTGGTGCGATTGCCCAGCGGCGCCTTGGCCGCGGTGTCGGCCGGCACCTCGTTGCCGAGTTGCAGCACCGAGCCGATGCCCTTGTCGTCGCCGGAGAAGTAGCGGACGCCCGCCGCCACGCCGCCGAGCAGCACCACCGCGCTCAACGTGACGGTGGCGACGGCCAGCGCCTTGGACCGGCGCGGCGGGATCTGCTGGTGGTGCCCGGGTCCGTGGCCGTGTCCGGCGGCTGCGGCCCGGTGCGCGCGGATCTCGTGCGCGTGCGACTCGTCGAAGAAGCCGGCTCCGGCCTCGGCCGGCGCGGCGGCGTAGTCGGGCACGCCGTAGCCGGCGGCGGCGTAGTCACCCGCGGCATGGTCGGCGGCGTAGTCACCCGCGGGGTGATCGGCCGCGGCGTACTCCGGGGCAGGATAGCCGGGCTGGTACGACTGCTGCGGCTCCCGGCTGAGCGGCATCTGCGTCTGCCATTGACCGGTGGCGTATCCGTCCGGCTCGGCCGCCATCCGCACCGGCAGCTCGACCGCGATCGGCTCGGGCTGGACCGGCGCCTGCACCGCCGCCATCGGCGCCGTCGGCGCGGCCGGGGAGACCGGCGACGGGTCCCGCCCGGCCCAGTTGCCGCTGATCGGTTCGTCGGTCATCCCGAAGGACGCCCGGCTCCGGGTCCCGGTGTCGGACAGCCGCGGCTCGT
Organism: Actinoplanes sp. NPDC049265; assembly: GCF_043197135.1. Lineage (NCBI taxonomy): Bacteria > Bacillati > Actinomycetota > Actinomycetes > Micromonosporales > Micromonosporaceae > Actinoplanes > Actinoplanes sp. NPDC049265. Next base: position 97,889 of record NZ_JBICSP010000017.1, read on the forward strand.
CGGTAACGGCCGGCTGCTCCCCGGTGAAAGCCGGGCGACCAGAGTAAGCGGGCTGTTCCCCGGTGAAGGCCGGGCGACCAGAGTGGGCGGCCTGCTCCCCAGTGAAAGCCGGGCGACCAGAGTGGGCGGCCTGCTCGCCGGAGCCGGCGGCGAAGGCGTCCCACGGCTTGGTCTCGTCCTCGTCGAACGAGCTGGCGGCGGCCGGCGGGCGACGGAACATGGCTTGCTCCCCGGTGTGGCGCGTGGAATCGCGGTTGGCCCAGTGCGCGCCCGAGCTGAACGGCAGTTCGGCCACGGCCACATCGGACGCCATGGCCTCATCGGCTGGTGAACGTTCCACGCGATGTCCTCCCGATCGCGTCGGCGCCGTCGACCCTTCGCCGATGCGCTTCCGGGTGGTGGTACGGATGCCGGACCGCTGCGGATGAGTGTTGAGGTGAATTACTCTGCGTAACTCACCCCAGGTCAGCGGACATCCAAACCTGCACGGACAACGCAGAATCCACTACTGGATCAGACCCCGCTGCCGGGCCACCGCGACCGCCTCGAGCTGGCTGTGCGCGCCGAGCTTGCCCAGCAGCGCCTTCACGTGCCCCCGGCAGGTGTGCACGCTGATCCCGAGCCGCCGCGCGATCGCCCGCGGGTCGAGGCCGGCTGCCATCAGCTCGAGCACCTCGTGCTCGCGGGCGGTCAGGCCACCGGGCCGGGGACCGGCCACCGGCGCGGTGCTGCGCAGCAGGCGGGCGAGGATGTCGGTGGACACGGTCATGCCGCCGCCGTGCGCGGTGTGCACCGCATTGAGCACGTCGCCGAGCGGGCCGTTCTTGGTCAGGAAGCCGGCCGCGCCCGCGGCGGTCGCCCGCCCGACCAGTGCGGCCTCATTGCTGGCTGTGAGGATCACCACTCTGGTGTCCGGAAAGCGGTGGCGCATCAGCTCCGCGATGGCAATTCCGTCTGAATCGGACAGTTCAGGATCGAGCAGTACGACGTCCGGACGCAATTCGCCCACCAGACTCAGCGCCTCCTGCCCGGTCCGCGCATGGCCGACCCAACGCAGGTCAGGCTGGCCGTTGAGGGCCACGCCGAGCAGGTCGGCGAAGGTCTGGTGGCCGTCCACGACGAGTACCGTGATCGCTCCGTCACTCATCACGTCCACCTCCTTCCACCCCGATCCTTCAGTGATTGAGCCCCCGCGCAAACACAGTCGCCGCAGTCTATGTTCGCGCATCAAGATTGCCCGCCGTATGAACAGGTCGATCCGGTCCACGAACCGGGATCGACCTGGCTGCCCGGCCGCCGAACGGATGAGGCCGACCGGGCGGCATAACAGGTCTTTCGGTCGAGGGAACCCCCTCACGTCACAGGAGAATCAACAGCGTGTTCACCTCCGTACCCCTTGTGCCGGAGATCTCCCTGCACCTGGCCGGACCGGACCGCGGGTTGTTCGACGGCGGTGCCTTCCACAGCGACCGCCCGCCGCCGTTCTGGGAATTCGCCTGGGCCGGCGGTCAGGGTCTGGCCCGTTACGTCCTGGATCATCCCGAGGTGGTACGCGGCCGCCGGGTGCTCGACCTGGCCACCGGCTCGGGCCTGGTGGCGATCGCCGCCGCGCGGGCCGGTGCGGCCGAGGTGGCGGCGTCCGACTCCGATCCCGACGCGGTCGTGGCGGCCCATCGCAACGCCCGGGAAAATGAGGTCGCGCTGGCGGCCGAGATGGTGCAGCCTGACGTCGTTCTGGTGGGGGACGCCTTCTACACCGCCCGGGTGGCCGAGCAGATGGCCGCGACCCTCCACCGGGCCCGGCGGGCCGGCTCGCGGGTGCTGGTCGGTGACGCCGACCGCGGCTTCCTTCCGGCCCGGTTGTTCGAGCGTGTGACGCAGTACACGGTTCCGGTGCCGCGTGCGCTGGAAGAGGTAGAAGTACTCGTCGCGGTCATCTGGGAGATGCGGAACACAATGCTTTCATCAACCAACAACTTGTAGGCTGCACGCAACTACGCCGACCTACAGGGACAGCAGCACGTGATAGAGCAGGATCAGAGCGCGGCCAACCGCCTCGCTGGAGAACTTGTGCGATTCGCCCGACTGGGTGCCCGCGTCAAGGGCATGCTCAACGTCGGGGACCTCGGCGCTGAGTTCTCCGCCCTGATGCTGCTGTTCCCGCTGTGTCACCACGGCCCGATGCGGGTCACCGACCTCGCCGAGGCCAAGCAGGCCGACCCTTCAACGGTCAGCCGGCAGGCGGCACAGCTGGTCAAGGCCGGGCTCGCCCGACGCGAGGCCGACCCCTCCGACGGCCGGGCCTCCCGGCTGGCGGTCACCGAGGCCGGCCTGGCCGCGTGCACGCGACTGAGCGAGGCCCGCAAGGCGCTCGTCGGACGTGTCCTGCAGGACTGGCCGCCCGAGCAGGCCGACCTGTTCACCGGCCTGTTCGCCGAATTCAACAACTCAGTCGAGACGCTCCTGCGCAGTGACTCGGCCGCGACATCACGGGAGATCGCGTGAGTAACACCAGCACCGCGCCGGCGAGCGGACCCGCCGCCCGGTCGGCCGAATTCACCCACCGCCAGATCCTGACCATCCTGGCCGGGCTGATGATGGGCATGTTCCTGGCCGCCCTGGATCAGACGATCATGGCCACCGCCACGCGGACCATCGCCGACGACCTCAACGGCTTCGACCTGCAAGCTTGGGCCACCACGGCGTTCCTGATCACCTCGACGATCTCGACCCCGCTGTACGGCAAGCTCTCCGACATCTACGGGCGGCGGCCGTTCTTCCTCTTCGCGATCGGCATCTTCATCGTCGGTTCGATGCTCTGCGGCCTGTCCGAGAGCATGTACTGGCTGGCCGGCTCGCGCGCCGTGCAGGGCATCGGCGCCGGTGGCCTGATGTCCCTCGCGCTGGCGATCATCGGCGACATCGTCCCGCCCCGCGAACGCGCCAAATACCAGGGCCTCTTCCTGGCCGTCTTCGGCACCGCCAGCGTCATCGGCCCGATCCTGGGCGGCTTCTTCGCCGGCGCCGACAAGCTGCTCTGGATCGACGGCTGGCGCTGGGTGTTCTACCTGAACGTCCCGATCGGCATCGCCGCCATGATCGTCGTGGCCCGGGTCCTGCACCTGCCACACACCCGGGTCAGCCACCGCATCGACTGGCCCGGCGCGCTCGCCCTGATCGTCGGCCTGGTGCCGCTGCTGACCGTGGCCGAGCAGGGCCGCACCTGGGGCTGGGACTCCGGCCGGGCGATCCTCTGCTACGTGATCGGCGCGGTCGGCCTGGTCGCGTTCGTGCTGGCCGAACGGGCCTACAAGGAGGAGGCGCTGCTGCCGCTGCGGATGTTCGGCAACCGTACGGTCGCGGTCTCCTCGATCTCCAGCACCATCCTCGGCATGGCCATGTTCGGCGGCCTGATGACCGTCCCGCTGTACCTGCAGATCGTCAAGGGCTCGACCGCCACCGCGGCCGGCCTGCAGATGATCCCGTTCGTGGTCGGCATCATGTCCGGCTCGATCCTGTCCGGCCAGCTCATCGCCCGAACCGGCCGGTATCGGATCTTCCCGATCGTCGGCAGCATCCTGATGGCCGCGTCGCTGGCCCTGTTCGCCACGATCGGCGCCGACACCCCGCTCTGGAAGACCATGCTGATCATGGTGCTGATGGGCCTCGGCCTGGGCGGCAACATGCAGCCGATGATCACCGCCGTGCAGAACGCGGTGAGCCCGCGCGAGATCGGCGTCGCGACCAGCTCGGTGGCGTTCTTCCGCTCGATGGGTGGCACGCTGGGCACCGCGGTCTTCCTGTCGGTGCTGTTCAACGTGCTGCCAGGCAAGATCAGCGACGCTTTCCGTACGGCTCAGAGCACGCCCGAGTTCCAGCAGACACTCGCCTCCAACCCGCAGGCGGCACAGACCCTGCAGCAGGCGCAGGGCGGCGGCGCGCTCGAGGACACCTCGTTCCTCAGCCGGCTGCCGGAGGTCATCGCCCACCCCTTCAAGGTCGGCTTCTCCGACGGCATCCAGATCGTGTTCCTGATGGCCCTGGCCGTCATGATCATCGGCTTGGTCGTGGTGTTCTTCCTGCCGGAGATCCCGCTCGCCCAGCGCTCGGCCCAGCAGCAACGGGCCGACGCCGAGGCAGCCGAAGCCGCGGCGGCGACTAGCACGGCCGACGGCGGCCCAGCCATCAGCACGGCCAACGGCGGCCCAGCCACCGGCGCGGTCGTCGGCAGCGCCACCAGCACCGCCGATAGCGGCTCAGCCACCGGCGCGGTCGTTGGCGGCCCGGCCACCAGCACGGCGGAAGGTGGCCCGGCGTCGAGTGGCGGCGCCCACGAGTCCGCCGATCGCGCGCCGGACACGCATCACGTGCCCACGCACGCCGCCCAGAACGGCAACGGCGCCGCGCCCTCGACCGGCGGCGAAGGTGAGCCGGTCAGCGCCGAAAAGCACTGACGGCCGCCCTCAGCGAAACGAAACAGTTTCGTTCAGAGGCCGCACGCACCGCCCGACGACGAAGGGCGCGGAGTCTTCTCCGCGCCCTTCGCGCTACCCAAGCCGCACGGCCGTCTCCGCTATCCTCCGCGAGACCCAAGCCGCACGCGTTTCCGCGTCCTTCGCGCGACCCAAGCCGCACGCGTTTCCGCGTCCCGAGCCGCACGGCCGTCTCCGCTATCCTTCGCGCGACCCAAGCGGCACGCCGCCTCCGCGCCCTCGCACGAAAAAAGCGACGCCTTCGAGGTCGGCCCCCGAGGCGATCAGCGCGGGTCGCGAGCGCGGGCGGCCGCGGCGATCAGGCGCTCGGCCACCGCCTGCCGATCCATCCCTAGGCGCTGGGCCGTCTCCTGAAGAACGTCGTACGCCTCACGGACACCGCACCCCCGCTGCGCGATGATCACGCCGATGGCCCGGTCGACCGTCGCGCCCTCGCTCAGGGCGTCGCGGCGGGCGATCTCGCCCAGCAGGAGTTCGGCCTGGTTGACGATGGCCATGGCGGTGAGCAGCATGTCCGGCACGATGCCCTGCGGCCGCCGGATGTAGAGGCTCAGCGCCCCGACCGACGTCCGCTGCACGTCCAGCGGGATGGCCGCCACCGCGTGCACGTCCTCGTCGCGGGCGCAGTCGGCCAGGGCCGGCCAGCGCGGGTCGTTGGGCAGATCCTGGGTCAAGACCAAGGCTCGGGTACGCGCGGCCTCCAGCCCGGGCCCCTCGCCGGTCTCGAACTGGCAGTCGTCGACCCCGCGGCCGTCACTGCCCGAGGCGGTGAGGCTTGTCCCCTGCCCCTCGGTGATCAGCGCGACCGAGCAGCGGACCGCTCCGGGCACCGCCCCGGCGGTGAACACGGCCAGCCGGTCCAGTGCCTCGGCCACGTTGTCGGCCGACAGCAGCCGCGCCGACAGCTCGTGCAGCAGCCCGGCCACCTCGACCGCACCGGTGTCGGGCACGGCCAGCGCCCCGGGTCCGCCCGGCCGGACCACCTCGGAGGGGATGACGACGTCGGGCGCGGCCGGGAGCAGGAGCTCGGGGGCCGGTACGACTTCGGGTGCGGACGGAAGGACGATTTCCTGTGCGGGTACGACCACGGTCAGGTCGGCCGCGTCCCGGGGAGCGGGCAGCGCGGCGCCGACGGCTGGGGCGTTCGGATGGGCTGGGATGACGTGATCCGTCTCGGTGTGGTGGACCGGGCCCGCGTTCGGGGCACCGGCGCCCTGTCCCGGGTGGCGGGGACGGGCCGTGCGACGTGTCTGGTTAGGGGCGGAGGCAGCGGCCGCCGGCGGCGTGGACCGCTGACCGGCGCGCTCAGCGCTCCGTCGGGGTGCGGGCACGCGTCGGATCCTCCCACGTTCGGAGGCGGACACGAAAGTTTTGTGCCTCTACCGGGTGCCTTCGGGCCTTTCGGATGGTCCGACCGTCTCTCCCGAGGTGCGGTTTTCGATGGGTTCCGGGGCGTACTCGCGCTCGTCGGAGTCGGCCAGGATGGCCTCGGCCTGGGCCTGGGGGTCGGCGCTGCCCGCGGCGCGCTCTTCCGGCAGCAGGTCGGCGGCGCGTTCTTCGGTACGAGGATCGTTCATGAAGGTCCAAATACCCACAGGCCGGATACGTAATGCGCCGCCCCCGGGAACCCCAGGGGCGGCGCATGGGTGTCGGTGTGCATGTCGCCTCGCGGCGAGTGGCTCAACACGGCTCCAGCCGAACGGTATTCCGTGCAGGCAATGGGTGAGGCCCGGGGACACTGAACACACCGACATCCGTACACAACCGTCGGCCGCCTACCGGGATTCCAGCAGGCAATGTGACCCAGACCACAACCTCAGGGCTTCTGGGTCAGCCGGCTCGGGTCGACCTCGCGGCCGGGGTGCCGGGCCATGTACTCGGTCTCCAGTTCGGCCGTCCGTCGCAGGTGGTTGTCCAGGGCCGCGTCGGGTCCGTATCGCAGGGTGTCCAGCCGGGTCCGATGCAGGCTGGCCAGTTCCCGGATCAGGTCGTCGTCAGCGAGCCCGGCCGGGTCGATGCCGACCTCCGAAATCTCCACGCTCCGATCGCTCATAGCACTCAGCGTTGCCCGCGCGGCCAGACCTGAAACCCGCGCGTCTACCCTGGCGGGTATGAAAGGGCTGCTGACCCCGGCGTGGATTCTCCGCCACGTGGTCGCGCTCGTTCTCGTGGTGGCGTTCCTTGTGCTGGGCTGGTGGCAATACACCCGCGCCGCCGACGGCAACGCCTTGAGCTGGGGCTACATGTTCCAGTGGCCGGTCTTCGCCGGCTTCGTCGTCTTCCTGTGGTGGCGCGAGGTGAAGCTGGCCACGAAACCGGAGCGGAAGCCGGAAAAGCTCCCAGATTCGCCTGTTACCGTCGGCCGCCCGATCCGGGTGCCGTCCCGCCCGGCCGCCGAGCCCGGCGACGACGACCCCGAGCTGGTGGCGTACAACGACTATCTGGCGTGGCTGAATGCCCATCCCGGCGCTCGCCCCGGCGACTACCCCGGACCACAGAGGTAAGGACAGCATCGTGCAGGGAGCACTCACCCGTTACCGGATCATCGCCTACATCGTCGGCGTGGTCCTGATCGTCCTGGTCCTGGTGGGCATGCCACTGAAATATCTGGGCGACAACGACACCGTGGTCGCCACGGTCGGCCCGGCCCACGGCTTCCTCTTCATCCTCTACGTGCTGGCCACCTTCGACCTGGGCCGGCGCGTGCGCTGGCCGCTGACCCGGATGCTGCTGGTGATGCTGGCCGGGACGATCCCGTTCCTGTCCTTCTGGGCGGAGCGAAAGGTCAGCCGCAATTGGATCGGCACTCATTCCGAAAAGTCCGATTCCGCCACCGAGGGTCACGCATTGAATTCATAGAAATACGCGGCGAAGTCAGTTGCTTAAGTAACTCTTACAGAACTTGCTTTCCTGCGATCCATCGATAAGTTAATGCGGTTGGTTCGGTCCGCAGCCACACCCTCCGGTGGCGCCGAGCCGGCGCTGCCGAGTCTGATCGGCGGCCAAGCCGTGGTCACCCCCAGTCCGGCCCGGCGTGGACGCCACTCGTGAGCCGGGGAACCGAGCACCCGGGGTGAATCCGCGAACCAGCGGTAGGGCCTTCTTCCCGCCCGAACCCGTCAGCTAACCCGGTAGGCGGCAAAAGCGGAAGAAAGGCCTCTCAGCGTTGTCACACGCCCGCACGAGGTTCCGGGTCGTCGCCGTCGCCCTCATGGCGCTGGCGCTGACCGGTACCGCCGCGACGGCCGCGCACGCGGAACCGTCCAAGACGGAGATCAACAAGAAGATCGCCAAGGCGTCGGACGATCTCGAGGACGTTGTCGAGTCGTACAACGCCATGAAGATCGATCTCACCAAGACCGAGAACGACCAGGTCACCCTGACCAAGTCGCTGGGGCCGGCCAAGGCCGCGCTCGAGGTGGCCAAGGTCGAGATGGGCAAGATCGCCAACACGTCGTACAAGCAGGGTGACGTCGGCACGATGAACATCGTGCTCGAGGGCCCCGGCGACCTGCTCGACCGCGTGAGCGTGCTCGACCAGATGACGCGTGACCGTCAGCGCAAGATCGACAACTACACGGCGACCACCCAGAACTACGACAGCCGCCAGGCCGCTCTCAAGGGCGCGCAGACCAAGCAGAGCGCGCAGCTGAACGAGCTGACCAAGCGGAAGAAGAAGATCGAGACCGATCTCAAGAAGCTGTACGCGATGCGGACCGCCGCCAACGGCACCCCGACGTCGCCGGGCAGCAAGTACACCGGCACGATCCCGCAGATCGCCGGCTCCGCGGGCAAGGCGGTGGCCTTCGCGTACAACGCCATCGGCGTGATGTACGTGTACGGCGCCGACGGGCCGAACGGCTACGACTGCTCCGGCCTGACCTCGGCGGCCTGGCGCGCGGCGGGCAAGTCGCTGCCGCACAACGCGGCCGCCCAGATCGGTGCCACCGCGCGGATCAGCAAGGGCGAGCTGAAAGCCGGCGACCTCGTGTTCTATCGCAATGGTGGACACGTCGGCCTCTATGTCGGCGGCGGAATGATCATTGACGCCTCGCATGCCGGTGAACCGGTGAAGAAACGCTCGATGAACATCATGACCCCGACCGGCTACGGCCGGGTCCGCTAACCAGCAGCACCGACGAGAAGCCCGGCCCCGCACAGGGTGCCGGGCTTCTTCGTTCCCAAATTCCAGTGGCAGCCCTGAGCGGCATGCCAGGCCCGAACACCGCACCGCTCAGAGCTACCACTGAATTTGCCCGGCACACAGAACAGCCCCAAACACCCGGTGGTAGCCCTACCACCGGGTGTTTGGGGCGCAACCAGATCTCGCACGTGGAGCGAAGCGACCCTCGGCGGGAGCAGCGGTCCGCACCACCCACTCAGCTACGACATGGGTCTTGATCTGAAGGGGTTGAGAAAGGCCCGGCTCCCTCGACGGGAACCGGGCCGGTGGGTGAACGATCAGGCGGCCTGCAGGCCCTCGGCCCGGGCCAGCTCGCGCAGCCGGCCGAGCGCCTGGATCTCGAGCTGACGGATCCGCTCGCGGGAGAGCGAGAACCGGGAGGCGACCTCGGTCAGCGAGTGCTCACGGCCGTCCTCCAGGCCGTACCGGGCCCGCATGATGCCGGCCGACCGGTCGTCGAGGTGGTTGAGCAGGCCCTCGATCCGCGACCGCTCCAGCGCGGTCAGCACGATCTCCTCGGGCGAGGGGGCGTCGCTGTCGGCCACCAGGTCGCCGAGGTTGGTGTCACCGTCGTCGCCGACCGGGGTGTCGAGCGAGACCGTGTCCTGGGCCCAGCGGGTGAGCTCGCCGACCCGCTCGACGGTCACGCCGAGGGCCTTGGCGATCTGCTCGGGCTCGGGGTCGGCGCCGAGCTCGCGGACGAGCTGGCGGGTGACGTTACGCATCCGGTTGACGTCCTCGACCAGGTGCACGGGCAGGCGCACGGTGCGCTCCTGCTGGGCGATGGCCCGGCTGATGGCCTGGCGGATCCACCACGTCGCGTACGTCGAGAACTTGTAGCCGCGCTCGTAGTCGAACTTCTCGACCGCGCGGACGAGGCCCGTGTTGCCCTCCTGGATCAGGTCGAGCATCGGCATGCCCGAGCGGACGTACCGCCGGGCGATCGACACAACCAGTCGCAGGTTGGCCCGGATGAACAGATCCTTGGCCCGAGAGCCCTCGGTCACCAGACGCTCGAGCTCCTCGCGGCTGATGCCACGGCGGATCTCGTTGACGTCGAGGAGGTGTTCGGCGTACAGGCCCGCCTCGATCGACTTGGACAGCTCGACCTCTCGTGCGGCGTCGAGCAGCGGCGTCCTGGAGATCTCGTGCAGATAGACTCCAACGAGGTCGCGCTCCTCGGCGACCTCATCGGTGCGCATCACGGTGTTCTTCTCCACGTTGCCCACGGTCCCCTCATTGCCTTCGCTAACCCTGTTACGGGCGTTACCTGCGTCCATCTGGTCCCTCCCCGTAACGTCCGCAGTAAGGTGCCTTGCCGAACTGCCACTGATGTAACAGGTGGCGTCCCGCAGTCATTCCGGTGCTTGCTGTGAAAATCGGATTGCCGGCGGCTGGTGAGTCGAAAGTGTCATGGCAGTCTGTGCGGCGGCTGGGAGCCCGTTGCGTACTTACTGAAGAACGCCCTCGGGGAGTCATTCGCCAGGCGCACCCGGCGTTGGATGCGTGGCTTCTCGCATACCCTTCGCCCGCTTCATCACACCATCGGCCCCTCTCCTGCCACAGCGACGGGCATCACGACCAGCGCTGCGATGCTCGTCACTACCCTGTACGTCTTCGTTGCCAGCAGGGTTCAGACGCAGGATCGGCTGGTTGCCGCGCGGCTTGACGCAAACGCCGGCCGGAAAGCCGTGACGGAACGGGACCACCGTCACAATGCGCCACGCTGCGCCGCAGTTCACTAGCCCGGAAGGGTGACTTCCGTACGGGTGACCATCCTTTCGGTAAACCACTGCCCCGTCGAACCAATTCGATCTCGGTACGTGACGGAAAACACATGAGACTCAGCCTTCAGTCGGGTCAACGGTGGCGGTGACGGTGCGGACGGCTGGTTGAGTTCCCTCATGAGTCGCACAGCGGTGATCACCGGGGGTACGGGCGGGCTCGGCGCCGCCGTGGTTTCGACGTTCGTGGAGGCGGGCTGGCGGGTGGTCGCGCCGGTGCGGGACGGCTCGCAGCGGCGGCTGCCCGCCGGGGCCGAGCCGGTGGTGGCCGATCTCACGTCGCCCGAGCAGGTCGAGGCCGCGATCGCCGTCGCGGCCGGTCAGGGTGAGGCTCCTCTCCGGGCGGTGGTCAACCTCGTCGGTGGGTACGCCGGAGGTGGCCGGATCCACGAGACAGCGGTCGAGGACTTCGAGGCCATGCTCCGGGTCAACCTGCGTCCGGCCTATCTGGTCACTCAGGCCGCGCTCCCGGTGCTCGTGGCCGGTGGTGGCGGCTCGGTGGTCTGTGTGTCCTCGCGGGCCGCGGTGGCGCCGTTCCCGGGCGCGGCCGGTTACGTGACGGCCAAGGCGGCGGTGCTGGCCTTCGCCAACGCGGTGGCGGTCGAATACAAGGGCCAGGGCGTGCGCTGCAACACCGTCCTGCCCAGCGTCATCGACACCCCGGCCAACCGTGACGGCATGCCCGGCGACCGGGCCAAGTGGGTCGACCCGGCCGACATCGCCAAGGTGATCCTGTTTCTGGCCGGCGACGACTCCAAGCCGACCAGCGGCGCCGCCGTCCCCGTCTACGGCCAGGCCTAGGTGGAAGCCAGGAGCGGCATTCGCGGGGCGGATGCCGCTCTGGCCGGCCACTGGCCTCAGAACCCCTCCAGGAGCTGGTAGCCGAGGGCGGCCAGGCCGGCCAGCAGGGAACCGAAGGCCAGGACGGCGGTGCGGGAGGTGACCAGCAGGGCCGTCGCCCGAGGGTGGCGGTACGAGACCGGGACATCGGCCGGGAGGTGGGCGCGGAGGGCGGCGGCCACCTCGTCGGCGGTGCCGTCGGCGTCGATCACCACGAAGGTGGGAAATTCCGGCAGGGAACGGTACGCCGCGTCCGCGTCCTCGAGGAACGACAGCTCTTCCCGGTCGTACCCCCGCCGATCGATTCTCTCCTGCGCGACCTGGGGGCTGACGGCCAGCAGGAACGTCACGTCCGGCGGTGGGAACAGGCGGTAGGCGAGGCGGGCGCGCCGCTCGGCCCGCGGCTTGGCGTGATGCGACCGCATGCTCGCGTACTGGCAGAACGCGTACCGGTCCATCACCACCGTCGAGCCGGTGAACGCCTGGTAGAGCAGGGTGCGGACGATCGCACCCCAGCGCAGCACGGCCTCGATCACCAGCATCGCCCGGCGGCCGACCAGCGCCTCGGCGTCCGGCCGCCCGAACCACGCGGCGAACCGCCCGACGAAGTGCCGGCCACCGGCGTTCTGCCGGTACGACGCTCGTATCCCCTCGGCCGCCAGCGTCTCGGCCAGCCGGTGGGCCTGCGTCGTCTTGCCGGACCCGTCGATCCCGATGAGCGCGACGGTGCGCGGGAACGGTGAGTTCGATGGCATAGCCGTCAACGGTAGCCAGGGGTGTCACGCGATCCGTTCCACCCGAGGCTCGGCTGGGTACGAGAATCAGACCGAGTGGTGTCTCACGGGTCGGCCAAGTGCGAGGCGCGGTCCAGGGGCACAGGTCACAAGACGATGACGATGAGGAGATGCCAATGCCGCACCGGGTGGACGAAGGGCTCGCCACCACGCTGAAACGGGTCGCGTCCGTGCTGAAACAGGCGGAGATCCCGTTCGCGCTGGGCGGGAGCTTCGCGGTGTACGCCCACGGCGGCCACTCCAGCGACCACGACGTCGACTTCCTCATCCGCGAGCAGGACAAGGAACGGGCGCTGGAGGAGCTGGCGGCGGTCGGCTTCGAGACCGAGCAGCCGCCGGAGGACTGGCTGGTCAAGGTGTACGAGGAGGGCCGGATGGTGGATCTGATCTACCGCCCGGTGGAGTCGCCGGTGACCGACGCCACGCTGGCCGACTCGGTGGTCCGCCCGGTCGAGGCGATCGCCATGCCGGTGATCTCGGCGACCCAGCTGATGGTGCACAAGCTGCTCAGCTACAGCCAGCACCACTGTGACTTCGCCACCGGGCTGCCGGTGGCGCGCTCGCTGCGGGAACAGATCGACTGGGAGCGGGTACGCAAGGAGACCGCCCAGTCGCCGTACGCGGAGGCCTTCCTCGTCCTGCTCGACCGGCTGGACGTGGTCGCCGCCAGTGCACACGGGGGTGGGAACCAATGACCGAGGACTATCTGGAGGCGGAGATCCAGCGGCTGCTGACCGAGGATCACCGGGTGGCCGAGCAGGGCATCACCGTGCGGCGCCGGGAGCAGTCGGTGGTGCTGGGCGGCGAGGTCGAGAGCGCCGAGCGGCGGGACGAGATCCGCCGGCGGGTCACCTCCCGCTTCCCCGACGTGGAGATCACCTGCGACATCGGTATCACCCGGACCACAGTGCCCGCCGACGTCGAGGAGATCTCATGATCCGGGTCGCCGCGGTGGGTGACGTGCACGTGGACGCCGACGTGGTCGGCCGGTACCGGCCCGCCCTGGACCGCCTGCCCGAGGTGGCCGACGTGCTGCTGGTGGCCGGCGACCTGACCCGGCACGGCACGGTCGACGAGGCCCGCAGTTTCGTGACCGAGTTCGGTGCTCTGTCCGTACCCGTGATCGCGGTCCTGGGAAATCACGACCACCAGAGCGATCGGGCCGAGGCGGTGGCGGCCGTGCTCACCGACGCCGGGATCACCGTGCTGGAGGGCGCGTCGACGGTGCTGGAGCTGAACGGGCACCGGCTCGGGGTGGCCGGGGTGAAGGGCTTCGGCGGCGGTTTCGGCGGGACCTGCGCCAGCAACTTCGGCGAACGCGAGATGAAGGACTTCGTCAAGGTCGGCGAGGACGCCGCGAACCGGCTGGAGGCGGCCCTGACCGGGGTGGAGTGCGACGCCCTGGTGGCGCTCACCCATTACGCCCCGGTGCCCGAGACGCTGGCCGGTGAGCCACCGGAGATCCACGCGTTCCTGGGCTCGTACCAGCTGGGCCGGGCCATCGACGCCGCCGGCACCGCGCTGGCCCTGCACGGGCACGCCCACCACGGCTCGGAGCGGGGCCGTACGCCCGGCGGGGTGCCCGTCCGCAACGTGGCGCACCCGGTCATCAAGCAGGCCTACAACGTCTACCAGCTGCTGTCCGATGAGATCGACGCGACACTTGTGCACGCATGAGGTTTCCAGTTTTTCCAGGTCGGGTATCAGCTGGACATGGACCTGTTGCTCTGGATTCTCGCAGTCATTCTCGTGGTCGCCGGCATCCTCGCGCTGTTCCGGCGGCAGATCCTCTGGGGTGTCGTGCTGATCATCGTCGGCCTGCTCGTGGGCCCCGGTGGCGTCAGCATCTTCACCTGATCCCTACCCCCTTCCCCTGACGGCTGGTTCCCGAACCGGGACTGCCGTATGGCCATCTCCTTCCCCCGAGGTGGCCATACGGTGGCCCCGGTTCCTGCTGTGCGGGGTCTTGTCACCCGCACACGATGTGCGATGGATCCGTACCGATAAGTGACTGAATACCTCGCGAACGATTCCGCCCGAATTCATTCGCGAGGTGCACCCACCGTGGCCGAGGTCCATCACTTCACGTACGGACCCTTCAACCCGATCGCCGCGTTCCTGCTGGCGTTCCTGGGTTCCTTCCTCGGCCTGCTGTGCACCGGGCGCGCCCGGTCCGCCCGCACCCGCAGCCGCCGCAACCGATGGCTGATGATCGCGGCGTTCTCGATCGGCGGCGCCGCCATCTGGCTCATGCACTTCACCGCCATGCTCGGCTTCGACGTGCCGGCCAGCCCGGTGCGCTTCGACATGGTGCTGACCATGGTCAGCCTGGCCCTGTGCGTGTTCACCGTCGGCGTCGGACTGCTGGTGGTCGGGCACGGGCGGCGCAGCTTCGGCAAGACCGTGGTGGCCGGCGTGCTCACCGGCGGCGGAGTGGTCGCCATGCACTACACCGGGATGGCCGGCATGCACGTCTCGGGCCGGCTGATCTTCGACAAGCCCCTCGTGGCCGCGTCGGCGATGATCGCGGTGGTGGCGGCGACGACCGCGCTGTGGTTCACCCAGTCGGTCAAGGGCTGGGTCCCGATCACCGGCGCGGCCGTGGTGATGGCGATCGCGGTGTGCGGCATGCACTACACGGCCATGGCGGCGATGAGCGTGGAGCTGGCGCCGGTCGGCGCCGAGGGGGTCAAGGGCATCCGGCCGCTGCTGATGATCGTGCCGATCACCGTCGTCACCGCGGCGACCATTCTGGCCATGGCCCTGAGCGCGCTGCAGGCGATGACCGAGGAGGTCTTCACCGACGGCGCCGGCATGCCCAAGCGCGGCGTGCACGCCGAGAACGCGTGGTCGCTCAAGCAGGCCTCGGCCATGCAGATGCGCCGCTCACGCCCCTCCCCCCGGCCCGTTCCCACCCGCCCATCGCCGCAGAAGACGCCGGAAACAGAGCTGGCCGGCTCCGCTTCGCTCCGCGGGCAATCGACCCCATGATGCCGTTGGATGACTCGCGATTTTTACGCCCGCAAACAGCGACGGGCGTAAAAATCGCGGGCCATCCCAACGACGGGCCGATTGCCACGAAGGGGTCCCGTGGCTCCATCAAGTCGGGTATATCTACTCGGCATGGCCGGAAGCCGATTGCTGATGTCGATGCCGTTGCATGCGATCACCGAGGTGTACGGCGAGGCCGGGCTGCGGGACCGGTTCCTGCTCGAGGTCGAGGGCTTCCCGCCGGCCGACCGGGAATGCCTGGTCGAGGCGCTGGAACTGGCGACCCGGCTGCACGCCGGGGACCGGCGGGTCCGGGAGCCGTACCTCAACCATCTGCTGCGGGTGGCGATCCGGATCATCCGCTACTACGGGATCCGGGACGTGGACGTGATCGCGGCGGCGCTGCTGCACGACGCGGTCGAGGACCATCCGGCCGAGTTGTCCGGGCTGGCCGCCGACCTCGGTCATGCGGCCCTGACCGAGGCGGCGGTGGCCGAGCTGGCGCGGCGGTTCAACCCGCGGGTGGCCGAGCTGGTCCGGTCGGTGACCAACCCGGAATACGACCCGGACCGTGACAAGAACGAGCAGTACCGGATGCACGTGGCCGAGAGCCTGGACCGCGATCCATGGGCGCGGGTGATCAAGGTGTCCGACTTCACCGACAACGGCGTGGGCGTGGTGCACACCACGGCGGACAAGGCGGTGCGATCGGCCCGCAAGTACCGGCCCCTCGTACCCAAGCTGCGTGAGCTCGTCGGACGGCCCGACACCCCACTCTCCCGGGCCGCGCGCGACCACATCCTGGACCAATTGGATCTGGCCGAGGAACGCTTCGCCGCCCTGCTTGATTAGCTCCACTTCGCTCCGCCGGGCGATCGGCCCCGCGATGCCGTTCGCCGGGACCTGGTCCCGTGAGCTGGATACGTTGGGAGCATGTCTCAGACGTCCCTGTGGTGGCACGACGCCGTCATCTACCAGGTTTATCCGCGCTCGTTCGCCGACTCCGACGGTGATGGCATGGGCGATCTGCCCGGCATCACGTCCCACCTCGCCGACCTGCGAGAACTCGGCGTGGACGCGGTCTGGCTGTCGCCGTTCTATCCGAGCCCGCAGCACGACGCCGGCTACGACGTGGCCGACTACCGGAACGTCGACCCTCGGTTCGGCACACTGGCCGACGCCGACCGGATGATCGCCGAGGCTCACGCGCTCGGGCTCAAGGTCGTCGTCGACCTGGTGCCCAACCACACCTCCAGCGACCACGTGTGGTTCCAGGCGGCGTTGGGCGCGGCGCCGGGCAGCCCGGAACGCGAACGCTACATCTTCCGCGACGGCAAGGGACCGGACGGCGAGCAGCCACCCAACGGCTGGCGCAGCACGTTCGGCGGGCCGGCCTGGACCCGGGTGCCCGACGGGCAGTGGTACCTGCACCTCTTCGACGTCACCCAGCCCGACCTGGACTGGGACAACGCCGAGGTACGCGCGGAATTCCTCGACATTCTGCGGTTCTGGCTCGACCGGGGCGTGCACGGCTTCCGCGTCGACGTGGCCCACGGGCTGGTCAAGGACCGCGACCTGGCCGACTGGGACTACCCCGACCAGGGGCCGTGGGTGGTGCCGCCGGAGGACAACCGGCCGCCGATGTGGGACCAGGAAGGCGTGCACGACATCTACCGGGCCTGGCGGGAGGTGCTGGACTCGTACGGACCGGACCGGATGCTGGTGGCCGAGGCCTGGGTGCAGCCGGTCGAACGGATCACCCGGTACGTCCGCCCGGACGAGATGCACCAGGCCTTCAACTTCCCGTACCTGTTCGCCCACTGGACCGCGGCCGACCAGCGGGCGGTGATCGAGCAGTCGCTGGCCACCAACGCCACCGTCGGCGCGATCACCACCTGGGTGCTCTCCAACCACGACGTGCTGCGGCACACCACCCGGCTGGGCTACCGGGAACCGCTGAAGCAGCTCAGCGGCATCGGCCCCGGCGACCCGCAGCCGGACGCCGCCCTCGGCCTGCGCCGGGCCCGCGCGGCCACCCTGCTGATGCTGGCGCTGCCCGGGTCGGCCTACCTCTACCAGGGCGAGGAACTGGGCCTGCCCGACCACACCGAGATCCCGGACGAGCTGCGGCAGGACCCGACGTGGGAACGCTCGGGCCACACCGAACGCGGCCGGGACGGCTGCCGGGTCCCGATCCCGTGGGAGGCCGACGCCCCCTCGTACGGGTTCGGGCCGTCGGACCACAGCTGGCTCCCGCAGCCGGCGTCCTGGGCCGAGTACGCCCGGGACCGGCAGGCCGGCGTACCCGGATCGACCCTGGAGCTCTACCGCGACGCCCTGCGCCTGCGCCGCTCGCATTCACTCGGCACCGGCACGTTGACCTGGGACTCCACCGGGTTCGCGTTCCGCAACGGCGACGTACGGGTGCTGACCAACTTCGACGGCGAACCGGTCGCGCTACCGGTCGGCGCGGGTGTCCTGCTGAGCAGCGAGCCCCTCGACGGCGACGGGCGGGTCCCCACTGACGTCACCGTCTGGTTCACCGTCTGAACTCAGGGCGGACGCGCGCGCGGCCAGCAGGGTCTCGTGCGTGTCCGCCATGTCCTTGGCCACAGTGCGGCTGGCCAGCCAATACATGACCCCGGTGGGGATGAAGAAGAACTGGAACGCGGCCAGCCCGACGGCGTAGTTCAGCGGTGGCGGGAAGGCGCCGGAGAGGCCGCGGAAGGCGACACCGACCAGCGCGTTGCCGCCGGCCCGGCCGAAACCGTTGACCAGGTTGCCCAGGCTGTAGACGGTGCCGCGGTGCTCGGGCGGGTTCACGTCGCCGATCATGGCGAACCAGTTGGGCGAGTTGGCCGAGGTCAGGGCCAGGGCGAAGATCGCGGTGGCGAGACAGGCGGCCACCGTGGGCTCGGTGAAGACGTTCCTCAGCACGGCCGGGATGATCTCGGCCGAGCCGGCGTTGTCGGGCACCTTGATCTTCATGGGTACGAAGAACAGCACCACGTAGAACGGCACGGCGGCGAGCACACCCACCGCCGACACCAGCGCCCGCCCCCGCGGGGTACGCCGCTGCAACCGGTCGCCGGCCAGCCCGCCCAGGATGGACAACGCCCCGCCGGCCTGGAAGATCGTCGCGAAGATGCTGCCGATCAGCACAGCCGTGCTGAGCGAGTAGCCCTGATGTTCGGCCCGGGCCCGGAACAGCACCGGCAGCCAGACCAGCGACCCGAACGCCACCTGGGCCGAGAACCCCTGCAGGATCAACCACACGTTGGTCCGCCGGCGCAGGATCACCGGCAGATGGTCGTGGTGGATCCGCTCGTCGTAGTCGATGCCGG
Organism: Actinoplanes sp. NPDC049265; assembly: GCF_043197135.1. Classification (NCBI taxonomy): domain Bacteria; kingdom Bacillati; phylum Actinomycetota; class Actinomycetes; order Micromonosporales; family Micromonosporaceae; genus Actinoplanes; species Actinoplanes sp. NPDC049265. The sequence continues at coordinate 116,318 of NZ_JBICSP010000017.1, forward strand.
CCAGCTCGGGCTGGCTCTCACCGCGCGGCACGTTGTAGGTGAACAGGTAGGCCAGGCCGGCGATCACCCCGGCGGCCGCGGTGACCAGGAACGGCCGCCGCCAGTCGTCGTGCCCGAGCAGCCCGCCGACCATCGTCCCGGCGATCGTGCCGACGCCCTGCGACAGGCCCCAGAAGCTCATCACCAGGCCGCGGCGCCGGGGCGAGATGAGGTCGCTGACCACGGCGAAGCTCACCGAGGCGACCGCGCCCAGCCCGAACGCGGCCAGCACCTGCGAGCCCAGGAACGACAGGTAGCCGCCGGACAGCCCCGACCAGACGGTGCCGGCGACCCAGAGGACGGTGCCGATGAGCAGCACCGGCTTGCGGTCGGTGCGGTCCCCGGCGTACGCGAAACCGATCGCCGCCACCGCGCTGACCAGGAACATCACCGTGGTGGCGAGCGCGATGTAGCCCTCGCCGACCCCGAAGTCGGCGCCGATGAAGCCGTAGAGCGGCGGAACCAGCCCGATGGCCACGTTGTCGAGCGACGCGAGGATGACAAAGACGATCACGCTGTACGCGCGGTGCGCGGTGCCGCCTCGCCAAGTCACGGGAAGAGGTTAACCGTCTCTCCGGTCGATCACCGCGTCCCGGGCGGCCGCATACTGCTCGCGGATCAGCGGGACGCTCGTGTCTTCGTACACCTCGGGGGTCTCGGCCGACCACGAAGGCGGAGTCGCCCCACCCGCGACGACCCACGCGGCCTGGCGGGCGGCACCGTCGGCGACGTACTCACCGGGCGGCGGCACCAGCACCGGCAGACCGAACAGGGCCGGGGCGATCCGGCGGACCGCGTCACTGCGCGCACCGCCGCCGACCAGCACGATCCGGTTGGCCGTGGAGCCGTTGCGCTCGAGCGCGTCGAGGCCGTCGGCGAGCGCGCAGAGCATGCCCTCGACGGCGGCCCGGGCCAGGTGCGCCGGATCGGAGGTACGCAGGGTGAGCCCGTGGATCGCGCCGGTGGCCAGCGGCCGGTTGGGCGTGCGCTCGCCCTCCAGGTAGGGGATCAGGACCAGCCCGTCGGCGCCGGCCGGTGCGGACAGCGCCAGGCGGGACAGCTCGTCGTGGCCGACACCGAGCAGCTTGGCCGCGGCGTCCAGCACCCGGGCGGCGTTGAGGGTGACGACGATCGGCAGGAAGCGCCCGGTGCAGTCGGCGAACCCGGCGACCGTACCGCTCGGGTCGTCCGGGGCGACGTCGCTGGAGACGAAGACGGTGCCGGACGTGCCTATCGAGATGACCACGTCGCCGGGCTGGGCGCCGGCCCCAAGACCGGCGGCCGCGTTGTCGCCGGCACCCGGGCCGAGCGGGGCGCCGTTGGGCAGGTGCCCGGCGATGCCGGTCGGGCCGAGCACCTCCGGGGTCCTGATCTGGCGCCCGAAGCCCAGCTCGAGCAGGTCGGGCCGGTACGCGTTGTGCTTGGCCGACCAGTACATGGTGCCGCTGGCGTCACTGCGGTCGGTGCGCAGCGTGTCCAGCCCCCGCGCGCCGCTGAGCTTCCAGGTCAGCCAGTCGTGCGGCAAGCAGACGGCTGCTGTCCGGCCGGCGGCCTCCGGCTCGTTCCGGGCCAGCCAGCGCAGCTTGGTCAGGGTGAAGCTGGCCACCGGCACGATGCCGACGGCTTCCACCCACCTCTCCGGGCCGCCCAGCTCGGCGGTCAGGTCGGCGGCCGCGCCGGCGCTGCGGGTGTCGTTCCACAGCAGCGCCGGGCGGACCACGTCGCCGTTCTCGTCCAGCACCACCATGCCGTGCTGCTGCCCGGCGACCGAGGCGGCGGCGACGTCGTCGAGCCCGCCGGCCTCGTCGATGGCCTGCTGCAGCGCGGCCCACCAGGCGTCCGGATGCACCTCGGTGCCGTCCGGGTGACTCGCGCGCCCCTGCCGGACCAGCTTCCCGGTCTCAGCGTCACGAATCACGACCTTGCACGACTGGGTGGAACTGTCGATCCCGGCGACCAGCGTCATAACTTGATCCTTCCAGGTCAGATGCGCCCGCGCTGCGGCCGTCGTTGTCGGGGGTGCCGGTTTTTGGACGAGGCGCTCTTTCCCGGCCGAAAACCGGTACCCCCGACAACGGCATCAAGGGCCGCAGCGCCCGCCGAGTGGAGCGAGGCCATCAAACTCAGCCATCAAGCTCTGACTACGTGGTCGATGGCCAGCTGGTGGAGCTTGACGAATCCGTAGCCCTGGGCGCCGGCCTTGTCCGCGTCGAAGTCCTCCCACGCGCTGCGGTCGTTCAGCAGGTCGGTGTAGGTCTCGCCCTCGTTCAGGGTGGGCTGGGAGAGCTCCTTGACCTTGCTGTACGCCAGGGCCTCCTGCACCGCCGGGTCGGCCCGGAACGCGGCCGCCCGCTCCTTGAGCAGCAGGTACATCCGCATGTTGGCGGCGGCCGAGTCCCACACGCCGTCGAAGTCCTCGGTGCGGGACGGCTTGTAGTCGAAGTGGCGCGGGCCGTCGTAGCCCGGACCGCCGCCCCAGCTGCCGTGCTCCAGCAGGTCGACCAGGGCGAACGCGTTCAGCAGGTCACCGTGGCCGAAGACCAGGTCCTGGTCGAACTTGGGCCCGTGCTGGCCATTGAGGTCGATGTGGAAGAGCTTGCCGTGCCACAGCGCCTGAGCGATGGCGTGCGCGTAGTTGAGGTTGGACATCTGCTCGTGCCCGACCTCGGGGTTGATGCCGAACAGCTCGGGCCGCTCCAGCTCCTGGGTGAAGGCGATGGCGTGGCCGGCGGTGGGCAGCAGGATGTCGCCGCGGGGCTCGTTCGGCTTGGGCTCGATGGCGAACCGGAGGCCGTAGTTCTTGTCCTCGGAGTACTGCGCGATCAGGTTCAGGCCCTCGCGGTAGCGGTCGAGGGCGGCGTAGATGTCCTTGGCCACGTCGTATTCCGAGCCCTCGCGGCCGCCCCACAGCACGAAGGTCTTGGCGCCCAGCTCGGCGGCCAGATCGACCTGACGCAGGATCTTGCGCAGCGCGTACCGCCGGACCGAGCGGTCGTTGCTGGTGAAGGCGCCGTCCTTGAACAGCGGGTGCTCGAAGGTGTTGGTCGTCACCATCGGGACGATGATGCCGGTCTCCTCCAGGGCCTTCTTGAAGCCGGCGATGATGCCATCCCGGGTCGCCGTGTCCGAGCCGAACGGGACCAGGTCGTCGTCGTGGAACGTGATGCCGTACGCGCCGAGCTCGGCCAGCTTGTGTACCGCCTCGATCGGGTCGAGCGCCGGGCGCGACGCCGAACCGAAAGCGTCGCGGGCCTGCCACCCGATGGTCCACAGGCCGAATGAGAACTTGTCCTCGCGGGTGGGCTGGGGTGCCACGGTTAACCTCCGGGAAACAGGGCTGATTTGTTCAATGGTTGAATTATTTGGCGGTGGTGTGGCAATGTCAAGGGTGTGACCGCTCGCATCCAGGCCGCCTCGACGGCCCCCGTGCGGCAGTCCAGCGTCCGCGCCCATAATCTCGCGCTTGCCCTCCAGACGGTCGCGACCAGCGAAAATCCGATCTCCCGAGCCTTCGTCGCGGCGGCCACCGGGCTCACCCGGGCCACCGTCTCGGCCCTGGTCGACGACCTCATCTCGGGCGGCCTGCTCGTCGAGGGCGACCCCGTCACCCGCACCGGCGCCGGGCGACCCGCCGCCGGCCTCACACTCGCCCCCGACGGCGCCTTCGGGCTCGGCCTCGAGATCAACGTCGACTACCTGGCCGCCTGCGTGGTCGACCTGACCGGCGCCGTCCGGTTCCGGGTCGTCTCACCCAGCGACCCACGACAACTCGGCTCCTGGGCGACGACGCTGGCCCGGCTCACCCGGGGCATCCCCTCGGTGGCCGGCGCCGCTCTGGCCGTACCCGGCCTCGTCTCAGCCGACGGCATCGTGCGTGTCGCGCCCAACCTGGGCTGGCAGGACGTGGACGCCGCGTCCATCCTGGGCGAGACACTGGGGATGCCGGTGGCCGTGGACAACGAGGCCAACCTGGCCGCGCTGAGCGAACTACGGGCGGCCGGAGGGCGGCCCACCTTCGCCTACATTTCCGGCGAAATCGGCATCGGCGCCGGGTTGGTGCTGGAGGGCGCGCTCTACCGAGGGGTACGCGGGTGGAGCGGCGAAATCGGCCACCTGCCGGTGCATCCCGACGGGCGGGCCTGCCGCTGCGGGGCGCGGGGCTGCCTGGAGCAGTACGCCGGCCAGGAGGCGATCCTGCGCACAGCCGGCGTGACCACCCTGGCCGACCTGCCCGACCGGGCCGACCTGAGCGAGGCGGGCACCGCCCTGGGCATCGCCCTGGCCGGCGTGGTCAACCTGCTCGACCTGGACACGATCGTGCTCGGGGGCATTTACGGGCCGCTGCTGCCACGGCTGCGGCCCGGGATCGAGCAGGAGTTGCGTCGCCGGGTGCTGACCGCGTCGCTGGCGCCGATCGCGTTGCGAGCGTCGGTGCTGGGCGCGGATGCGGCGATGCGCGGGGCGGCGGAGTCGGTGATTCGGGCGATCCTCGAGGATCCGGCTTCGTTTCTGGGCGGGCGTTGATCGCCTGGGTGAACGAAACTGTTTCGTTTCGCCTCGGCGCTCCGTGGCCTGCCGCCGGGTGAACGAAACTGTTTCGTTTCGCGCAGGCTCGGCGTCGGGCTGCCGGGTGAACGAAACTGTTTCGTTCGCACAGGCTCGACGTCGGGCTGCCAGCTGAACGAAACTGTTTCGTTCGCACAGGCTCGACGTCGGGCTGCCAGCTGAACGAAACTGTTTCGTTCGCACAGGCTCGACGTCGGGCTGCCGGGTGAACGAAACAGTTTCGTTCGCACAGTGCTCAGCCAGTGCGGCAACCCGGACGGCCGCGGGCGAACAGAAGGTCAGGCAGTGCGCTGGGATGCGACGCCGGGGCTCTCGGCGGCGGCCACGGCGAACTCGGTCAGCCCGCGGACCAGGGCCGCACGACCGGCCGGGGACATCCGGTCGAGCACAGTGCCCAGCATGGCCAGCCGGGCCGCGCGCAGCTCGTCCAGCAGCTGGCGCGAATACGGAGTCAGATACAGCGCGATCTCGCGACGGTCGGCTCGCCCGGGCACCCGCTCGACCAGGCCGGCCGCGACCAGCCGGTCGCACAGGCGGCTGGCCGAGGACAGGATCATGCGTAGCCGACCGGCCAGCGTACGCAGATTGATGCCCTCGTCCTTCTCGACCACGATCAGGGCGCTCAGCTGCGCGGCGGACAATCGAGGCGTGCTCTGCTCGCGGGCCGCCTCCCAGGTGGCCAGCAACGCTTGCGCGGCGTCGTCCAGTGCCGCGGCGCGTATCGGGTCCGGTCCGACCGGCCCATGGTGTTCGCCCATGGTCCCTCGGAGACTACCCGTACGGTGCACACAGTCGAAGGGGGCAACGAGTGTCCATGCGAAGTGTGTCCGTGCGACGGGCCCTGACCGACGCTCCGGCCGACCGCGTGGTGGAGGCCATGCGCGACGCGATGCGGGCCGCGTACGGGATCGAGGATATTGATCTGCTGCTCATCGATTATCGGCTGGCCGTGCTGCTGCCGCTGACCGAGGGGGCCGGCGTGACCCGGCCGGGCGACCCGGCGTGGCGGTGCTTCGATCATCAGAGCGAGGTGTTCGCCGACACCGTCCTCTATCTACCGGTGACGGTGCGCGGCGAGCGGATCGGTGTGCTGCGCTGCCGGCCCGCCCCGGCCGCGGCCGAGGACCGCGCCGAGCTGGGCGAGTTGGCAACCGCGCTGGGACACGAATTGCAGTCGGCCGCGGTGGGGACGGACCGCTACACGATGGCGGCGCGGACCCGGCGGCTGACGCTGGCGGCCGAGATGCAGTGGGAGCTGCTGCCGGGGCGCAGCCGCATCCGACCCTCGTTCGGGCTGGCGGGGCAGCTGGAGCCGTCGTACGCGGTGCACGGCGACAGCTTCGACTGGGCCGAGGACGACGGCCGGTTGTCGCTGAGCGTGCTCAACGGCATGGGCGAGGGGATGACCGCCGCGCTGCTGACGTCGCTGGCCACCTACGCACTGCGGAACGCCCGCCGGGCCGGTCTGGCGCTGGCCGATCAGGCGGCGCTGGCCGATCAGGCGGTCTTCGCCCAGCACGCCGGCGAGTGGCATGTGTCGGCTCTGCTGCTGGAACTGGACCTGGGCACCGGCGAGCTGACGGCGGTGGACGCCGGCTCGCCGCGCATGATTCTGCTGCGCGACGGTGTGGCTCGCGCTCACCCGTTCGACCAGCAGTTTCCGCTCGGCATGTTCGAGAGCACCGACTACCACCCGGAGAAGCTTCAGCTGCGCCGAGGCGACCGCCTGGTGATTCTGAGCGACGGCGTGACGGGGGCCGCTTCCTACGGCGACGCGCCGCTGCAGCGTTTCCTGCGCCGAATCGGGCCGATGGCGCCGCTCGAGGCGGTCCGGTCGCTCATCGGCGACCTGCGGACCCACCTCGGCGACGCCGACCTCCAGGACGACGCCGTGGTGGTCGTCCTGGATTTCGACGGATAACCGCCACGGCACTCCGTCCCGCGATCGGCCCGTCGTTGAGACGGCCCCGGTTTTCTTACACCCGCAAAAAGCGACGGGTGACAGAAAACCGGGGCCGTCTCAATGGCATCAGGGGGCCGATCGCCCGCGGAGCGGAGCGACGCCGTCCAACTCAGCCATTGGCTCCGTTGCGGCTGGAGATGGCCTCCAGGAAGATGTCGCTGATCTTGGCCGGGTCGGGGGCGATGAAGACGCCGCCGGCGCTGGTGGCGTTGGTGATCGTCTCCAGTTCCTTGCGGTTGACCTCGGTGCCGATGCCGATGATGACCATGCGAACCGGACGCTTCGGGTCGTTGGCCTTCTTCAGCGCGTCGACCAACTGCGGCAGCTTGAGGCCGTCGGGGTTGTCGTTCTCGCCGTCGGTGAACAGCAGCACCGAGTTGATCCGGCCGTCCTGCCAGTCGTCCTGGACTTCCTTGTACGCGGCCAGCGCCGTGTCGTAGAGGCCGGTGTCGCCACCGTCCTTGGGCACGATCTGCTGGGTCGCCCCGAGGAGTTCCTGGCGTGCCGCGGTGAGCGGGCTGATCGGCACGACCTCGCGGTACGGTCGTTTGCCGTCCATCTCGGTCGAGAACACCCACACGCCGACGGCCCACTTGTCGTCGAACAGGGACAGACCCTGCTGCGCGGCCCGCTGGGTGACCACGGCGCGGGTGAGCCCGCCGGCGGTCGGTACCGGCTTTTTCATCGAACCGGAGACATCGAAGACGGCGAGGGCCCGGCCGGGCAGCGTGATCGCGGCCCAGCTGCCGAGCGCCTGGCTGATCACGCCGGCGTCGATGCCCGCGGCGGCCGCGCCGCCCTGCGACGGGTCGGCCGGCGGTGCGGCCGACTTGCTGGCCGCCGGGGCTCCGACGGGGGTGTTGAAGCCGTCGCCGATGGTGCCGTCGGGGGCCCGCAGCCCGTTCTTGGCCAGCAGGTTCTTGAAGGTCGCGGTGGCCAGCTGCTTGCGTAGCCCGGTGGCGGCGGCCTGCCGTTCGAGGCTGACCTCGGGCATGATCGCGTACGGGTAGTCGAGCCCGGGCGGCGACGGTTCGAGGTAGAGCGCGGCCAGCTGGACGGCCGGCTGCTCGGCGTTGTACGCGACGACGTCTTCCTCGGAGAGCGGCGCGGCACCGAGCGAGCTGGCCAGGTCGGCCGTGCTGTTGGAGCGCGGGAACTTCTGCAGCAGGTCGTCGCGGAGCGCGGAGCTGCCCAGGGCCAGCGCGCGCAGCCCGGCCACCTTGGCCTGCAGACCCTTGGCGTCGGTGCCGGCCGACGCGCCCAGCGCGAGCAGCCCGGCCAGCCCGGCGGCGTCCCGGTTGGGGTCGACCAGGCCGGTGTTGATCCGGCCGTCGGCCTTCTGCATCTGGGCGAGCAGGTCCTTCCAGCCCAGCTTGCGGTTGGGCCAGCCGATCCGCTCGGCCACCGGCGTCGGCATGGCGACCACGATGGGGCTCTGCGCGATGGGGGTGCCGTCGGACGGCGTGAAGCCCGACGCCTCCTTCTTGAGGCGGAGGAGCCAGGTACGCGAGTCGGAGATCCAGACGTCGGGCACGTTGACCGACTGCGGGGCGTTGCCAAGCCCGTTGATGGTGACGCCGTGCTCACGGGCGACGGCGGCGGCCATGGTCGCCGGGTTGACCCCGGTAACGCTGACGGCGACGCACGTCCCGTTGACGTTGGCGCCGGTGGTCATCCACTGCTGCGCGGTCGCCTCGATCGCCGGGGCGATCTCGGGCGCGGCGGCGACGGTCAGCGGGATCTGACCGGTGCAGCCCTTGTCGGTGAGCTGCTGGTAACCGAAGTAGGACCCGGTGAGGACGACGATGATCGCCATCGCGGCTCCGATGACTCCGGCGCCCCTGAGGTTGAAATTTCGTCGATGGCGGCCTGACACGCGCTCCATACTGCGCATTGGAGAGACCGAATGCCATACGCGTTCGGACGAAAGTTACTCACATCGAAAATTAGCGTCACGATTTCAACTCAATGTGATCAGCCCGTGGCAACCCGTGCATGAAGTGGCTGGTCGGGGGCCTCAGGCCGGAAGCCAGCGGAGGACACAGGTCGGGCTCGGCTGGCCTACCGGCGCCCCCTGGGCACTGGGCAACCCGGTGGCCGGGTCGATCCGGAAAATCGTGACCGCGTGCGAACGTTCGTTGGCTACGTAGAGGTGGTCGCCGATCACCGAGAGGTGCCGGGGCCAGGCGCCACCCGTGGGCACCTCGCCGGCCGGGGTGGCCCGCGCGCCGTCCCAGGCGAAGACCGAAACGGTGTCCGGCCCGCGGACACCGACGTAGACGTAACGGCCGTCCGGCCCAACGGTGATCTCCGAGGGGTACGCCACGCCGGCCGCCGTGCTGGCCGGGGCGGCGCCGCCGGTCACCCAGCCGTCCGGGCCCGGCCGGTGCCAGGACAGCTCGGCCGACAGCTCGCCGGCGACCAGGACGGCGCCGTCCGGCGTACGCGACAGATGCCGTGGACCCTGACCCGGCGCCGCGACGATGGCCGGGGCGAGATCGAGCAGGCGGCCACCGATCGGGTCCAGCCGCGCGCGCCACACCCGGTCCGACCCGAGATCGGAGATCAGCACATGCCCGGCGGCGTCCGGCAGCACCATGTGCGCGTGCGGGCCGGTCTGGCGGTCGGGGTCGGGACCGTTACCCCGCAGGGCGACGAGATCGGTACGCTCCCCCGGCCGTCCGGCCGCGTCCAGCGGATGCACCGAGACGCTGCCGCTGCTGTAGTTGGCCGCCAGCAGATGCCGGCCGTCCGGGGTGACCGCCACGTGACAGGGGTGCGCGCCACCGGTGCCGGCCCCACCGGCGGGGGTGAGCGAGCCGTCCGGGCCGACCGCGAACGCCGAGACCGTGCCCTCGTCCAGCTCGTTCGCCGCGTACAGCACCGGAAGCACCGGATGGCGGGTGAGGAACGACGGCGACGGCGTACGCGCGGCCACGCCCCGCGGCGACAGCTCACCGGTGGCCGGGTCGCGGCCGAGCAGCGCGATGCCCTCGCCCCGGCCGCCGCTCTCGCCGGTGTAGCTGCCGACGAACAGGAACTCGGTCATCGGCTGGCCCCGGTCAGCTGGCGCCGGGCGACGTACTCGACCAGCTCGATCAGCACGTTGCGGGCCGACGTGGCGTCCCGCGCGTCGCACAGCACCACCGGGACGTCCGGGTCCAGGTCGAGGGCGCCGGCCACCGCCTCGATGGTGAACTTCCGGTTGTCGTCGAAGCAGTTCACGCCGACCACGAACGGCGTACCCCGCTGCTCGAAGTAGTCGATCGAGGGGAAGCAGTCGGCCAGCCGGCGGGTGTCGGCCAGCACCACCGCGCCCAGCGCGCCCTGCGACAACTCGTCCCACAGGAACCAGAAGCGGTCCTGTCCGGGCGTGCCGAACAGATAGAGCAGCAGGTCGTCGGTGATCGTGATGCGACCGAAGTCCATCGTCACGGTCGTGGTGGTCTTGCCCTCGACCAGCGCGGTGTCGTCCGGATGGTCGCCGCCGGAGAGCACCTCCTCGGTCTGTAACGGCCGGATCTCACTGACCGACGACACCAGGGTCGTCTTGCCCACGCCGAAGCCACCGGCGATCAGGATCTTGAGCGCGACCGGGACACGAGAGCCGTCAGAGCGCTCGGAGACCATGGGCAACCGCCTTGAGAACGTCGACGTCGGGCGGCTGGTCGGCCGCCGCGGGCTGGGACAGGGAGATCAGACCCGCCGAGCGTAGATCACCCAGCAGGACGCGCACGACACCGATCGACAGGTCGAGGCGAGCGGCCAGCTCGACCACCGTCACCCGCTCCCAGCACGCCGACATGATCGCGTGGTGCTCGGGCTGCAGGATCACGCCCGGTGTTCCCTCGGCCGTGCCGGTCGCCTGGACGAACGCCACCAGGTCGTAATCGGTCGCGGACGGCGCCACGCGGCCCTGGGTGACCGCGTACGGGCGCACCACCGGGCCGGCCTCGTGGTCGAGCCAGTCGTGCGGGGCGCGCAGGGGATCGGGCATCGTCACCCGTCCAGCGGCGATCGGGTCGGTGCCTGCATGAACTCGCCGACCCGGGTGACCAGCATGGCCATCTCGTAGGCGAGCACGCCGAGATCAGAGTCGCTCCCGGCCAGCACGGCCAGGCAGGCACCCTGCCCCGCGGCCGTGACGACCAGGAAGGCGCTGTCCATCTCGACCACTGTCTGGCGGACCGGCCCGGCCCGGAAGTGCCGGCTCGCGCCCTTGGCCAGGCTCTGGAACCCGGCCGCCATCGCCGAGAGGTGCTCGGCCGCGTCCCGGGCCATCCCGGTCGACGAGCCCATCATGAGCCCGTCCGCGGACAGCACCACAGCCTGTTGTGCCGGCGGCACGCGCTCGAGGAGCTCGTCCAGGAGCCAGGTGAGGTTCGCGGTCTGCTTTGCTTGTGCCACTATGCGTCCTTCTCGTCACGTACCACCGGGAGATTGACGGTAGCCGCTTCTTCCAAGGCGTTGTCGAGGGCGGGTGGGCGGGACTCCGGATCGGCGCCGGTGGCAGCCTGGCGGCCTTGCGTGGACCCGCGCTGCAGGGCGGACATCATGCTGCGGATCTCCTCCGGCGTCCGGGTCGTCCCGGTGCCGGCGTCGTCGTCCTCGGGCGCGGCCTCACGCAACTGCGGCGCGAGGCTGGCCTGGCGGACCCGCTTGGGCAACCCCTCCTTCGTGGTCTCGCCGGGCGGCGTGGCCGGTTTGGACCGCCGGCGTTGTACCAGTCCCTCGGGCGAGAGGCCGTCGGCGACCGAACTGCTGGCGAATGCCGGTCCGGCGGCCGAGATCGGTTCGGAGGCGCTGCGCTGTCGGGGAATCAGCGGGGTGGCCGGCTCCTGCACCGGAACCGGCTGGGTGGCGTCGGCGTCCTGCCACTGCAGGGCGGCCGCCGGGTGCTCCCAGCCGGTCTCGCCGGCCGTCGGCACCGGCGGGAGGTCGCCCGCCGCCGGCGGCGGGAGCAGGCCGGGCGGGATGGGCTCGGCGGTGATCAGCTCGCCCGGGACGAGTACGACGGCGGTGATGCCCGAGTACGCCGACGGGCGCAGCGACACCTTGATGCCGTGCCGGTGGGCCAGCCGCGCGACCACGAACAGACCCAGCCGGGCGCTGTCCGACGGGTCGAAGTCGGGCGGCTCGACCATCTTGCGGTTGGCCTCGTCCAGTGACTCCTGCGACATGCCCAGGCCGCGGTCCTCGATCTCCAGGGCGTACCCGTTGGGCAGCAGGTTGCCGGTGACCTGGACCCGGGTCTGCGGCGGCGAGAACGACGCGGCGTTCTCCAGCAGCTCGGCCAGCAGGTGGATGACGTCGCCGACGGCCCGCCCGACCACCGCCGAGCCGGCCACCGTGGTGATGTCGACCCGCTTGTAGTCCTCGACCTCGCTGATCGCGCCGCGGATGACGTCGATCACCGGCACCGGCTGCCGCCAGCCCCGCCCGGGCACCGCGCCGGTCAGGATGACCAGGTCTTCGGCGTGCCGGCGCATCCGGGTGGCCAGGTGGTCGACGCGGTACAGGTCCTCGAGCTCGTCCGGCTCGGTCTCCCGCCGCTCCATCTTGTCGAGCATCGCGAGCTGGCGGTGCAGCAGCGTCTGGCTGCGGCGGGCGATGTTGAGGAAGACCTCGTTCAGGCCCTTGCGTACGGCCGCCTCGTCCACCGCCGACTGCACGGCCGTCGTCTGCACCTCGTTGAACGCGCGCCCGAGCTGGCCGATCTCGTCCCGGCCGAACTCCAGCGGCGGGGTCTCGATGCCGACGTCGACCTGCTCGCCGCGCTGCAGCCGGCGGACCACCGAGGGCAGCCGCTCACCCGCCAGTTCCAGGGCCTCCTTGCGCAGCCGGCCCAGCCGCCCGACGATCGACCGGCCGACCCGGATCGACACGATGATGGAGATGACCAGCGCGCCCAGGCCGAGCAGCCCGGCGACGCCCAGCCGGACCAGGACCCGGACGGCCACCGGGGTGGAGCGCTCGGTCAGCGCCTGGGTGGCGTTGATCTCGAAGGCGCGCAGCTGCTGCGAGCCGGCCTCGTAGACCGGCTTCCAGAGGTCGTCGGCGACCGGTGGCGCGCCGTCGGCCCGGGACCGGCTGAGCAGTTCGTCCTGCAGCTGGTCGAGCTGCTTCCAGGACTGCGAGAGGGTGAGCCGCTGGAAGGTGGCGCGGTCGGCCGACGGGAGGTCGGCGACGCCCTCGGCCAGCAGGAAGCGCGAGGTGACGATGGCCTCGACCAGGTCGTCCCGGACGACGCCCTCGAACCGGCCCTTGGCGTTGCCGGCGGCGATCAGGGCGTCGGCCCGGCTCAGGTATTCCTGGCCGCGGCCGACGGTGGTCAGCGCCCGGATCTGCCGGTCGACGGTGTCGTCGCCGAACGACGCCGTGGCCGAGAACATCAGGAAGCCGGCGTCGACGATCCCGTTGTAGAGGTTCTCGGCGCCGATCACGTCGACCTCGTGGTTGTCGATGTGGGCGCGGTTGGCGCGCAGGCCGTCGAGGTCGGTGAAAACCTGATCGATCCGGGTACGCAGGGTGTCGCTGTCGGCGTCCCGGGCGTCGTCGCTGTCGGCCGAACGCCGGAAGTCGGCCGCCGCCCGGTCGGTGGCCGCGCGCTGGGCCGTGAGCTCGGGCGTGACCTGGTTGCCGGTGACGGGGCCGGACAGCTGGATCACCGACAGCCGCCGCTCTTTCTGGAGCTCGCCGACCAGCACCTCGCCCGGGCGGCCGACGGTGTCCAGCAGCGTCTGCGCCGACAGCAGGTTGAACGCCGGTCCGACGGTGAGCACCGTCGCGAAGACCCACAGCGCGAGCAGCGCCGTGAGCGGCACCACCACCAGCGCGATGATCTTCGAGCGGATCGACCAGTACCGGCTTTTCATCTAGCTCCGCCCGACGGGTACGGCATGGACCTCCGGCAGAGGATACGAAATCGACGTGTGGCGAGGAACCCGCCCAATGCCCGTTTTGGTGGTTTTGCCGGATGCCGCCGCGCATTCTGTCCGGATGCGCCGCGTGATTGGCATGAACCCGACACTACGACGTCACTCGTCCGAAGTGGCTGGTCAACGGTCTGTGACGGAATGAGGGCGGCACCGGGACATCCGACCATCGCCCTCTGGAACGGGTCAAGTAAACGGATCCGCTGGGCGGGATTGATGACCACCGCTCAGTGGGAATACCAGGGGCGGAGAAGGAGGAAAATCCATGTCCGGTGGACAAGTCATCGTCCTCGTCATCGTCCTGCTGGTGCTGGCCGCGGTCGCGGTCCTCGCGGTCCGCGCGGCGCGCCGTCGCAAGCTGCAGAGCACCTTCGGACCCGAATACGACCGCGTCGTCGCCGACACGGGCAGCCGTGCCGACGCCGAGAAGGAACTGCAGGAACGGCAGAAGCGGCACGCCGAGCTCGAGCTCAAGGAGCTGAGCCCGGAGGCGTCAGCGCGTTACCGCAAGTCCTGGGAAGACGTCCAGATCCAGTTCGTGGACAGCCCCGGCGAGGCCGTGGCCACCGCCGACGACCTGGTCAGCCGGCTGGTCGCCGACCGCGGCTACCCGACCGGCGACTACGACGACCAGCTCGCCAACCTCTCCGTCGAGCACGCCCGCACGCTGGGCCACTACCGCGACGCGCACGAGATCAGCACCCGCAGCCGCAACGGCGAGGCCAGCACCGAGGACCTCCGCCAGGCGCTGGTGCACTACCGCGCCCTCTTCGCCGACCTGCTGGGCGAGGAGCCGGTGCGGCCGGCCGCGACGACCACCACCGCCACCGAGCCGGTGCGGCCGGCCGCGTCCACCACCACCGAGAACGTCAACAACAGCGACGTCACGGGCCCGCGCCCGGACGCCACCAGCCGCTGAGGAGGACCCGGGATGCGCTTCTTCACCAACGACAACAAGGACGACGACACCGACGTCAAGGACCGCCCCGCCGATCACCCCGACGACACCGTCGCCCTGCCGCAGCAGCGCGGCAACTCGCCGTGGTCGTCCACGCCGGACAGCACCGAGGGCAGCGGCAGCCACCGCCGGGACGACGAGGAGCCGCTGATCACCGACCAGTCGGCGGCCGAGGACCCGACGCCGCCGGACCACGCGGTCGCCGACACCTCCCCGGACGCCGCCCCCGACGCCGGCTGGGCCGGGCCCACCGGCACCACCGACGGCAAGGGCGCGACGCTGGAGGACGACGGCGAGTTCGACGACCCCAAGGTGGTCGACGCCGACGGCAGCGCCACCATCGCCGACGGCGACGACGACACACTCCGCGACGAGGGCGCCTTCGACGACCCCAAGGCCGTCGACCCGGCGACCGACGAGCCGATCGAAGACGACTCCACGGACACCGCGGACCACACGGGCACCGACCGCACGGACTACACGGACAGCACGGACACTGTCGAGACCACGGACACGGCCGACACCGCGGTGATCGTCGCCGAGCCGGTGCCCGTCGCCACCGACGCCGCCGTCACTGACGCGCCGGCTGCCGCGGACGCGACCACCCCCGCCGACGAGACGCCCGCGGCCAAGCCCGGCGAGGTGGCCGCCCCCGAGGTGACCACGATCTTCGGCGCCGACGACGCCAAGGCCTTCCAGGACCGGTGGCGGGACGTGCAGCTGCGGTTCGTGGACAGCCCCAAGGAGGCCACCGCCGAGGCGGCCGCCCTGATCGACGACGCGGTCGAGAAGCTCACCGCCGCCCTGCGCAGCCAGAAGGACTCGTTCCGCGGCGACAGCACCGAGGACACCGAGAAGCTGCGCGTCGAGCTGCGCGGCTACCGGGAGATCTTCAACCGGATCATCGGCCTCTGACCGCGCGTACCGTCCGTCGGGCCTTCATGAAACGAAACAGTTTCGTACGCTCACAGCAGCCGCGCCGATGACTGACAGCCGCTGTCAGTCATCGGCGTTATCGTGTCGGCCATGCGCGCCGGCCGCCTGCTCTCCCTCCTGCTGCTCCTGCAGACCCGGGGGCGGATGACCGCGCAGGCGCTGGCCGAGGAGCTCGAGGTGTCGGTGCGCACCGTCTACCGCGACGTCGAGTCGCTGAGCGCGTCCGGGGTGCCGGTCTACGCCGACCGTGGTCCGGCCGGCGGCTACCAGCTGCTCGACGGCTACCGGACCCGGCTGACCGGGATGACCGGGGCGGAGGCGGCCACCCTGGTGCTGGCCGGCATCCCCGGCACGGCGGCCGAACTCGGGCTCGGGTCGGTGCTGGCGGCGGCCGAGCTCAAACTGCGGGCGGCGCTGCCGGGCGGGCTCGCCGAGCGGGCTGACGGCGTACGGGAACGATTTCATCTGGACGCGCCCGGCTGGTTCCGGGCCGACGAGCCCGTCCCCCACCTGGCCGTGCTGGCCGGGGCGGTGTGGGACGCGCGGCAGGTGTCGGTGCGATACCGGCGGTGGCGGGCGCCGCGCGAGGTCAGCCGGACGCTGTCGCCGCTGGGCGTCGTGCTGAAGGCCGGCCGGTGGTACCTGGTGGCGTCCTTCGACGACCGCGTCACGGCGTACCGGGTGGCCGGCGTGCTCGACGCCGAGGTGCTGGAGCGGCCGGCCGACCGGCCGCCGGGTTTCGACCTGGCCGCGTTCTGGCGGGAATGGACCGCGCGGTACGAGCGGAGCGTCTACACCGCGACCGCGACCGTCCGGATGACCACCGCCGCCCTCGACTTCATGCCGTTCGTCTTCCCGCCGGAAATGTCGCGGATGGCCCGGGCCAACGCGGGTGCTCCGGATGCGTCCGGGCACGTGACCACCGAAGTGCCCATCGAGTCGGCCCGGCACGGCCACACTGAGCTGCTCAAACTCGGCTCGTCGGCGGAGGTCCTGGCGCCGCCGGAGCTGCGGGCGATGTTCGCCGCGACGGCACGGGAGATGGCCGCCCGGTACCAGCAGGGACAGTCGCCGTGACGATGCGCCGCGCAACGCGAAGCTGATCGCGGAGTTCCGGGCCGGCGGATCCCGGTGGTGGCGCTGATGCCGGCCGATCAGCCCTGACCGCTGGTGCCGCTCTGATCCGATCCCTCGTTGCCGTCGCCCTCGTCCGGATCGTCGGGCGTGGTGGTGCTCTCCTCGTCCGGCGGCGTGCTCGTGGCGTCGTCGGCCGGGGTGGTCTCGGTCGGCTCGGTGCTCTCCACCGGCTTCGACGTCTGCTCGGGCGCGGGCGACTCGGGCGCCTTGGTGGTCTTCGACGGCTTGGGCCGGGGCGGCTCGGTCATCGGCATGTTCCTGGCCTTGCGCTGGGGCTCCGGCACCGTTACGGGCTCCGGGTCCGCGGCGCCGGCGGCCTCGCCGCCGCGCGGGTTGGTCACGCTCTGTTTCTGCTCGCTCTGCACGACCGGTGGTTTCGGTGGCGAGACGGTCACGTCGCCGATCTGTACGCCGAGCCAGAGCGCCGGCCCGAGCCCGATCGCGACGAGCGCCCCGAAGAGCGCCATGGGTCCCCGCTGTTCGCGTTGCATCGGCGCCCCTCCTCCCCATTGATCATGTCCGCTGCGTCTACTTCTACCCAGAGATCCCGAAGTTGAAGCAGCCGTCACGCGATGCCATTGTGACGCAAAGTGAAGCTTCGGTTACGTGACCGTCAGAAGTGTGACCGTGTTACCGAGAAGCACGAACCGGACGGGCGAACAGTTCAGCGCCCAGCCAGGATTCACCTCGCGTTCGCTCTCTTTCCCGGCCGGCCCGCGCTTTCCCCTCGCCGCCACCCGGCCGGCCCGCACCGGCTCGGCTCAACGGGTCACGGCGTCGTCGAGAGCAGCCCGCGACAGCCCGGCTCAACGGGGCACAGCGTCGTCGAGAGCAGCCCGCGACAGCCCGGCTCAACGGGGCACAGCGTCGACGAGAGCAGCCCGCGACAGCCCGGCTCAACGGGGCACAGCGTCGACGAGAACGGCCCGCGACAGCCCGGCTCAACGGGGCACAGCGTCGACGAGAGCAGCCCGCGACAGCCCGGCTCAACGGGGCACAGCGTCGACGAGAGCAGCCCGCGCTGCTCGGCTCAGCGGGTGCGGGCCAGGTAGGCCACGGCGTCGTCGAGGGCGGCCCAGCCGCCGGGAAGCTCGTCCGAGTCGAGGGCGGCGCGGACGGTCAGCGTGTTGCCGTCGCGCAGCCGCAGGTCGTAGGCCTTCGGGGTGCGGCGCGTCTGGGTCGCTCCGCTGACTTCCGCGTACGGGACGAAGCGCGCCCCCGGCGCCGCGTTCGGCATCGCGGCGACCTGGGCCAGGCGACGTTTCGCCGAACTGTTCTGCGACCGGGGCAGGCCGGGCACCAGCAGCAGTCCCGTGTCCACGATCAGCAGGTCGGTCCGCGACCCGTCCACGACCAGGTTGACCAGCCCACCGACCACGTCGGCGCCGGTGCGGCGGTCCCGTTCGGCGCCGGCCGTCGCCGCCGGGTCGATCCGCAGGGCGATCAGCCGGTCCCGGGCCGCGGCCACCGTCGACGGGTCGGCGACGAGCGTGGCTACCGCACCCAGGTCCAGGTGGCTGCCGTCGGAGGCGACCAGTTCGGCCGTACCCGTCCAGCTGTGCCGCCAGCGCGCCGCCCCACTGCGCAGCGCGGCCAGCGCGAGCAGCAGGGTGACCAGCTCGTTGATCCGGCGTTCGGTCTCGTCCGGCGGCATGTCCGGGAAGACGGTCTCGGCCACCTTGCGCAGCCGCCCGTCCGCGGCCAGGTCGAGCACGTCGGCGGCGGACGCGACGGGCGTGCCCGCGGCCCGGGTCAGGGTGCCGAGCGCAGCGTCCGCCTCGCGGTCCATCTCGGCCGCGCGCGCGTTGCCGAAGAACTCGTCCCAGCCGACCACCGTCCGCCCCTGCGGCGGGAACGCGACCGCCTGCAGCGCGCGGCCCAGCCCCGGCAGGTCGGGCACCAGCTCGACATCATCGGCGATCAGGACCGCCCCGGTCGGCTCGACGTCGACCAGCGCGCCGGCACCGGCCCGAACCGGCAGCGGTGTCCAACCCGGAATCGACGAGACCGGCACCTCGCCGCCGCCCGGGGCCGGAACCGCCGAGATCGGGCTCCCGTCGGCCGCCTCCTGGCCACGATCGACCGGGGCACTCGAGTTCGCGGCGGCGTCAGTCAGCCCGGAGGAAGCACTGAACCCGCCTTCCGCCGGCCCGGTCGCATGGCTGAGCCCGGCGCCCGTCGGGGTGGCGGCATCACTGAGCCCGGCGCCCATCGGCGTGGCGGCATCGCTCAGCTCGGCGCCGGCTTCGACGGGCGGGATGGCGGGGGCGGTCGCGACGGTCGCGGGGGCGGGCGCGGCCATGGCGGGCGCGGGGGCCGCCGGGATCGGGATCGGGGTCGCGAGCGCGGTGACCGCGGCCAGGCGTTCCGGGCGGGGCGGATGGGTGTCCCACTCGTCGGCCACGTGCAGTTCCTGGCGGCGGAGGATGGTGAGCTCGTCGGCCCGCGCCGCCAGCATGCGCAGGAAACCGCCGAACACGTCGTCCGGTGCGTGTCCCGTGCGCCAGCCCGGCGCCACGTACTCGGTGTAAAAGACCCGCTGCAGCGTCTCCATGGCCGGCCCGTCGCGCAGCATCGCCACCGTGGCCGCGACCCCGGCGAACTCCGCCGCCACCCAATCGGCGCACAGTTCCTGGGCCTGGCTGACCGGCTGGTCATACCCCCGATAGATTTTCGCGTAGGCCCGCAGCACCGGACCAGCACCGTTGCGCCGGGAGATCCGCGGGATGATCCGCGCGACCGCGCGCCGCCCCCGGTAGGCCGGCGGCGCCCACCGGCTGAGCCGCGGCGTGACGTGCGAGAGCTCGTGCGCGACGGCCGCGCCCAGCACCGCGTTGTCCCAGGCCTGCAGCAACGGCAGCCCGAGGTAGAGGTCCTGTCGTCCGCCGATCAGACCGAGCAGATGGGTACGCTCGCTGAGCACGACAGTGGCCTCGGCGACCACGATCACGCGTTCGGGCGACCGCACCTGACCGGCCTGAGCCGCGGCGTCGATCATCGCCCACAGCGCCGGCGCGTCCGAGCGGGTCACTTCCACGCCGGCCGGCTCGATCCGCCGGGTGCGCAGGGCCCGCCACGTCGCGTAGGCCATCACGCCGACCGTGGCGATGCACAGCGGAACTCCGAGCCGCAGCGCCGCGCCCGACGGCAGCAGCGACAGCACCAGCAGCACCGGCACCACGACCAGCGCCAGCTGGGCCGTGGCAACGACCAGGAACCCGGCCAGCATGGCGGCCGACAGCCACGCCCTGGCACCGCCCAACGTCCGCTCCTTCCCCTCGGGTCCGCCGTCCCGCCACAACGACCAGCCACATCGCCGCCGCACCGCCGCAACGACCAAGCCACATCGCCACCGCACCGCCGCAACGACCAAGCCACATCGCCACCGCACCGCCGCACCGCCGCAAGCCACATCGCCACCGCACCGCCGCAACGACCAAGCCACATCGCCACCGCACCGCCGCAACGACCAAGCCACATCGCCACCGCACCGCCGCAACGATCGAGCCGCGTCGCCGCCCTCCCGCCGCGACGACGACACCGCGTCACTTCGGGGAGGCGCGACCCAGATTAGGCCGCGCTCCGGCATCCGGCTCCACCGCGTACCGACGGCTCAGCTTCCGCCTTGCACCACGAAGTGCGGAAACAAGACGACGCGGCCGATCCGAAAACTTAAGGAAGATTTCGAACCGGCCCCGTCCGGGTGACTACTCCCAATCGACGGTCGGCGACGGGTGGTAGGCGATGTTCCCGGAACGCCAGCGGGCTCCGTACGCGCCGACCCGCCGGCGGAAGGAGGACCAGTCGCGGGCCGCGCGCGGCGTCCAGCCGATCTCCGCGATCGCCGGCAGCCGCGGGAACGTCATCGTCTGCACGTCGGCCAGGCTGCGCAGCGTCTCCGACCACAGGGCCGCCTCGACGCCCAGCAGGGAGTGTTCGGGTACGCCGGGCAGGCGGTCGGCCGGGTCCCAGTCGTACGCGCGGTCGAGCTCGACGCAGCCGGCCCAGTCCAGGCCCAGGGGGAAGTCGGGGGTGTACTTCATGTCCAGGTAGGTGCGGTCGGCGGGCGACATGATGACCTGCGAGCCGGCGGCGACGGCGCGGGCGGTGGCCTCGTCGTCGGGCTCGGTCCGCCAGAACTGGGGTACGGCGGTGTCGGGGAGGTCGACGGTGGCCATCTCGTGCCAGCCGATGGCCCGTTTGCCGTACTTGCCGACCATGGGGAGCACCCGGGACATGAAGGTCCGGTAGTCGTCGGCGGTGGTGGCCTGGGCCTCGTCGCCGCCGATGTGCAGGAACGGGCCGGGGGTCAGGGCCGCCACCTCGCGGATGACGTCCTCGACGAAGGTGTACGTGGTCTCCGAGCCGGCGACCAGGGAGCTGTAGCCGACCTCGCCGTCGGTGCGCTGGGTGACGGGCTCGCCGTCGGCGGTCAGGGACGGGTACGCGAACTGCGCGGCGTTGACGTGGCCGGGCATGTCGATCTCGGGGACGACGGTGACGAAGCGTTCGGCGGCGTAGGCGACGATCTCGCGGTAGTGGTCGCGCGTGTAGAAGCCGGGGCCGACGCCGTCGACACCGGTGCCGGCCGCGCCGCTGACCTCGGTGAGGCGGGGCCAGCCGGGGATCTCGATGCGCCAGCCCTGGTCGTCGGTCAGGTGCAGGTGCAGGTGATTGATCTTGAAGGCGACGATGGCGTCGATGTAGGACTTGACCTCGTCGACGGTGAAGAAGTGCCGGGCCACGTCGAGCATCACGCCGCGGTAGGCGAAGCGCGGCCGGTCGGAGATGTGGCCGCCGGGCAGGCGTCCGTCGGAGGATCGAAGCTGCTGGAGGGTCTGGACGGCGGCGAAGGCACCGGCCGGCGCGGGCGCGGTCACCGTGACCGATTCATCCGAAATATCAATTGAGTACGATTCGTCGGGACCATCGCCGCCGGCGACGAAGCGAACATCGCCCGCCGGGGAGGACGGCAGCCCCAGGAAGGCCGCAACCTCGGGATAGTCGCCGCTGACGCGGGTGTCGGCGGTGATCGTGAACACCGCGGACGAGGGCTGGACGGTGACGGGCAGAGGAATGACGTCATCGAGGAGTCGCACGAGCCTGACTCTAAATGCTGTTTCCAGTTACTGGCGAATAAAGTAGATCGTCATGGGGATCACCATCCGCCGCGCCACCCCGGCCGACGCGGCCGAACTGCACGACGTGGCCGCCCGGACCTTCGCCCTGGCCTGCCCGCCCGGCACCACCCAGGCCGACGTCGACGACTTCGTGACCACACACCTGTCCGAGTCCCGCTTCGTGGACTACCTCGAGGACGAGAACCGCGTCCTGCTGCTGGCCGAGTCCGACGGCGAGCCGGTCGGCTACACCATGCTGGTCCACGGCCCGATCGCCGACGAGGACGTTCGCCGGGTGGTCGAGGAGGAGGGCAGCATCGAGCTGAGCAAGTTCTACGTGCTGGTCGACCGGCACGGCTCGGGCATCGCACGAGAGCTGATGGCGGCCACGCTGGAGGCGGCCGCCGCCACCGGCGCCACCCACTGCTGGCTGGGCGTCAACCAGCTCAACGCGCGGGCGGCGAGGTTCTACGAGAAGAACGGCTTCACGATCCGGGGTACGAAACGCTTCCTGGTCGGCTCCGACTGGCACGACGACCACGTACGCGCCCGAGCCCTCACCTGAGACCTGTCTCAAAATTCAGTCCCAGAAAGAGCGCCCCGGGGGCGAATTTGAGACAGGTCTCAGGGCGCGAACCAGGTGCCGGGGGCCAGCGCGCATTCGATCCGATGCTTGCCCAGGTCACTGAGGGCCGGCAGGTCGTCGAGGGCGAACCACCCGACGGCCAGCGACTCGTCGTCGTTCACCCGCGCCTCGCCGCCGGCCGCCCGGCACCGGAACGTGATGTCCACGTACTGCACCTGGTCCTGGTTGGGGTAGGTGGTCGCCGGCTGGGTGAGCACGCTGACCACCCGCTCGGGCACGATGTGGACCGCGGTCTCCTCGTACACCTCGCGCACGATCGTCTCGGCCGGCTGCTCCCCCGGCTCCATCACCCCGGCCGGCAGTGCCCACTGCCCGTTGTCGGCACGCTCACCGAGCAGGACACGGCCGGTGTCGTCGAACACGACAGCGGTCACGCCCGGCATCAGGATCAGCCGGTGCCCGATGTCGTCGCGCAGGGTCTTGATGTACGGCGAGAGCGGCATGCCGGACAAGGTACGCGGATCAGGCGAAGCGCGGCGTGATCTCCTCGCCGACGAACCGCAGGAAGGCGTGCAGGTCGGGTTCGTCGGCGTCCGGTTCGAGGACCACGGTGGCGGCACCGGCGTCGATGTACTGCTGGACGGCGTCCACGGTGGCCCGGACGTCACCGGTACGGCCGCGCGGGTGCGGCGCGAACATGATGATCTTGTGGGCCGGGTCGCCGATCAGCTCGCGGGCCTCCCGTACGCCGTCCGGCGACAGGCTGCTGACCAGGATCGTCTCGTCGGCCACCTCGCCGGCCAACTTGAGCGTCTTGGGTCCCATCGCGCCGACCACGATCGGCGGCACGGTGGCCGGCGGCCAGTCCAGCTTGACCTTGTCCAGGTTGACGTACTTGCCGGTGGTGGTGACCTCCTCGCCGGCGAGCAGCGCGCGCAGGGCGGTGACCCACTCGCGCAGCAGGGTCAGCGGCGACGCGGCCCGCGCGCCGACCTGCTGCATCCACTCCTGCACACCGTGCCCGACGCCGACGATCGCCCGGTCGCCGAACATCCGGTGCAGCGTGGCGATCTCCATCGCCTCGGCCACGACGTTGCGGAACGGCACCGGGGTGAGGCCGATGCCGACCCGGATGCGCTCGCTCCACGCCAGCGCGGCCGCGGTGGCCGAGATGCCGCCGTTGAGGAAGCAGTCTTCCCACAGCCAGAGCTCGTCGACCCCCAGTTCGTCGGCGAGCCGCACGGCGGCCTTGAGGTTTTCCGGCGGGTTCTGCGGGCGGAAGGTGACCCCGATCGCTGTCATGAGATCAACCTACTGCCCGGCCGCGGAGGATCACGGCGAGTGGGCGGTCCAGCTCGTCCAGGTGGGTACGCGGATCCCGGGCGGAAACCACGGCGTCGGCGGGTGCCCCGCCCACCAGCCGTCGAAGAACGCGCCGGGCCGCGCGATCCACGGCCCGGCGTGCACCGCCCGGGGCAGCTCGGGGTCCCGGCCGAACCACTGCGGCGGATCCCCGGCCCGCCCGGGCGACCGGATCAGCGTGACACCGGCGTAGAGATCGATCGTCTCGCCCTCCGGCAGCCCCACCCCACGAACCCGAAGCACGCTCATGGCCGGAAATCTAGGGGAAAATGTCGTACCTCGCCGGTAGGTTTCCGGTGCGGATGGGCGCCACGGGGGCGCCCATCCGTCCACTCACGACGGCCCGGCTCCCCTGAGCAGCGCCGCACCCACGCGTCGAGCCGCGTCGATCAGTTCGGGCGGCGACTGCACGGTGAAAGGCGCGCCGACCGTGCCGAGCACCAGCACCGCCCAGTTGAGATCGTCGACGTTCATGACGAGCCGTGCGCCCGCGGCGGTCTCCTCGACGCTGCCCCACGGCCCGACCACCGCCCGCACCCGCTCGGCCGGCGCCTCGATCAGCACGGCCACGTCGTGCCGGGCCGGCACCGACGCCAGCCGCGAGCGAAGCCACGCCACCGGGTCGCCGCCCGGGATCTCCCTCGGCCGGAAGCGGGCGCCGGTCAGCGCCGGGCCGGACATCCGGTCGACCCGGAAGCTGCGCCAGTCGCCGCGCTCGGTGTCCCAGGCCATCAGATACCAGCGGCGGCCGAGCGAGACCAGCCGGTGCGGCTCGACGTGCCGGCTGGTCGCCTCACCCTCGCGGGCGGTGTAGCCGAACCGCAGCCGTTCCTCGCCCCGGCAGGCCAGGGCGATGGTGGTGAGCGCGCCGGCGTCCAGGGCCGGCCCGCCACCGAGGACGCCCGGGCTGGTCATCGCCTGCAACGCGTCGATGCGCCGGCGCAGGCGGGGCGGCAGCAGCTGGATCACCTTGGCCAGCGCGCGTACCGAGGTCTCCTCGAAGCCGGCCACCGCACCGGCCGCCGCCGTCCGCAGCCCGATCGCGATCGCCACGGCCTCGTCGTCGTCCAGCAGCAGCGGCGGCACCGCCGCGCCGGCCTGCAGTTGGTACCCACCGGCCACGCCCCGCGCGGCGTCCACCGGATAACCCAGCTCACGGAGCCGGTCGACATCGCGTCGCAGCGTCCGCGGGCTGACCGCCAGCCGCTCGGCCAGTTCGCCGCCCGGCCAGTACCGATGCGTCTGCAGCAGCGACAGCAGCCGGAGCATTCGAGCACTGGTGTTCGCCATGCCTCCAGAGTCTCCCCCATTGCGGTCAGTTTCCGACCACATCGGCGGCCCCGGAAGTGGCAGGTCTGGGCGGTATCCGCGGCGCGGATACCGCCCAGGGCTACCACGAGGGTTTGGGGGCGCGACCAATTACGCAGGTGGAGCGAAGCGACCTCGGCGGGAGCAGCGGTCTGTACCACCCACCCCGCTACGACCTCCTGGTCTTGATCTTGGAATGCGCCGCTACCTTCTCTCCCATGATGTACCGGTGGTTGCGCGGTCTCGTCGGGCCCGGCCGGGCGGAACGGCCGCACGAGGTCCGGCTCTCCGCCGACGACGTCGTCGACTGCGCCGTTTACGCGCGCGGCCGCCGCCGCCCCGGAGCGGCCGACTTCGTGCACGCCGCGCGGGAGGCACGCCGCCGCGGCGACAGCTTCGTGTGGCTGGGGCTGCACGAACCGGACGTGATCACGATGACCGCGGTCGGGCAGGCGTTCGGGCTGCACGACCTGACCGTCGAGCAGGCGCTCGTCGGCGGGCACCGGCCGGCCGCCGAGACCATCGGCGACGTCGTGCGGATCGTGCTGCGGACCGCCCGGTACGTCGAGCATGAGGAACTCACCGAGACCTCCGAGGTGGTCGACACGGGCGACGTGACGCTGCTGGTCGGCGAACGCTTCGTGATCACGGTGCGGCACGGGGCGCCGGGGGCCTTGCGGGACGTACGCCGGGAGCTGGAGCTGCGGCCGGAACTGCTCGGCCTGGGCCCGTGGGCGGTGGCGCACGCCGTCAGCGCGGCCATGGTCGACGGCTACCTGGAGGTCGCCGGCCACGTCGAGCGAGACATGGAACGGCTGGAGGAGACCGCGTTCGCCACCGACCGCAGGCCCGGCATCGCGCACATGTACCAGCTCAAGCGCGAGATGGTCGAGTTCAAGCGGGCGGTGCTGCCGTTGCAGGAGCCGCTGCACCGGGTCATCGACTCGGACCAGCTGCCACCGGCCCTGCGCCCCTACTTCGTCGATGTGCGCGGCCGGCTGGCCCGGACCGTGGACCGGGTGGCCGGCTTCGACGACCTGCTGAACTCGATCATGCAGGCGCGGCTGGCTCAGGTGTCGATCGACCAGAACAACGACATGCGCAAGATCGCCTCGTGGGCGGCGATCGCGGCGGTGCAGACGGCGATCGCCGGCATCTACGGCATGAATTTCGACCACATGCCCGAACTGCACTGGAAGTACGGATATCCGGCGGTGATCGCGCTGATGCTGCTCGCGGCGGTCGGCCTGCACCGCCGGCTCAAACGGGTCGGCTGGCTGTAACGGTCGGCAACACGCACGGTCACAATCGAGACCAAGATCACTCGCGAAACCGACGTTAGCCTTGTGACCAGGCAAAACGCATGGGACCTCAGGACCAACAAAGCTCCGCCGAACGGGTCCCCCATGGTCGCTCGACCGTGTCCCATCTCGGACCGCTTCGCCGTACCACCCCATTACTTCCAGTAACTACCTTTTGCTGGTCGATCATTGGGGGAACGAGTGACCGCTACCGAGGCCGTGCCACAGACCACCGTTGAGCAGGCTCAACTTACCCTGCTCGGCCGACTGCGCGGGCATGTCGACCTCTTCCTGAACGCCGGCTCGCTGATGGCCACCACGGCCATCACGTCACTCTTCGGATTCGCCTACTGGTGGGTGGCGGCCCGGTCGGCCCCGGCCGAGGCGGTCGGCCAGGCCTCGGCCGCGGTCTCCGCGATGACCCTGATCGGCACCATCGGCATGTTCGGCATGGGCACCATGCTGATCTCCGACCTGCCCAAGCTGACCGGCCGCAAATGGGACCTGATCTCCACCTGCCTGCTGGTCGCCGGCGGCGTCGCCACGGTCGGCGGGCTGGTCTACGTCGCCCTGGCCCACCTGGCCATCCCCGGCCTGCAGGACGCGCTCGGCTCCCCCGCCGCGACCGTGCTGCTGGTCTTCGGCATCGCGCTCAACGCGGTCACCCTGGTGCTGGACGAGGCGCTGGTCGGACTGCTGGCCGGCCCGATGCAGCTGATGCGCAACGCCTGGTTCTCGGTGATCAAGCTGGTGCTGCTGGGCGCCCTGGTGCTGCTGCCGTTCACGGTCACCGGCGGCACGCTGCTGCTGACCTGGGTGGCCGGCATGGTCCTCTCGGTTGCCATCCTGAGCCGGGCGCTGCGCCGCCGCGGCATGATCGACTCGGCCCGCCCGGACCTGCGGCTGATGCGCGGGCGCGGTCAGGCCACCTTCGACCACAACCTGCTCAACCTGGCGACCTACCTGCCCCGGGCCACGTTGCCGCTGGTCGTCACCGCGGTGCTCTCGGCCGAGGCCAACGCGTCGTTCTACACCGCCTTCATGGTCACGTCGTTCCTGGCCATGGTGCCCGGCAACGTGGCGCTCACCCTGTTCGCGGTGGCCAGCGGCGACCGGGCCGCGCTGCGCTCCAAGGTCCGCGTGGGCCTGCTCATCTGCGCGGCGGTCGGTCTGCCGGTGGCGATCTTCGTCGCGGTCTTCAGCGACTGGGTGATGGGCCTCTTCGGTTCCTCGTACGCCGAGACGGCCGGCCCGGCCCTCGCCATCCTGGCCCTGACCTACGTCCCGTTCGTGTTCCACCACTTCTTCCTGGCCATCTCCCGGGTCCAGGGCAAGGTCCGCGGAGCCGGCATCTTCTCGGTCTTCGCCGGCCTGGCCGAGCTGGCCGCCGCCTGGTACGGCGGCTCCCGCGGCAGCCTGACCGAGCTGGTCGCCTGGGTCGCCGCGGTGATGGCCCTGGAAATGATCATCGTCGCGCCCATCGTGCTGCGCGTCGTGCTCCCGTCCCGGCGGGCCGACGCGGCCGAGCTCCCGGAAGGAACCATGTCCGCCACCCCACTCACCCTGCATGAGCGTGCCTGGCTGCCGCTGGAGTACATCCGTACCGTCGGGCCCCTGACCGGGGTCACGGCCGAACGGATCCGGGCCGCCCTGATCGGGTTGCACGCCGCCGACCCCACCCACCGCGCCGTCTCCCGGCTCGACCGCACCGGCGGCCGCTGGCTGCACCTGGACGCGCCGACCTTCGCCGCCTACGTGACCGAGGCCGTCACCGATCTGGGCGACGGGCCGGTCGACTTCGACGCGATGACCCGCGAGCTGCAGGCCGAGCCGCGGGCCCACCATCCGGTGCGGTTCCTGGTCGGCGGCGGCTACGTGGCGATGAAGGTGGCGCACTCGTACGGCGACGCCGGCCCGGTGAACACCCTGCTGCGCGAGGTCGTGCGGGCGGCCGGCGAGGAACGGGCGGCCGTGATCGAGCCCATGCCACGCCGGTTCGCGCTGCCCGGCGCCTGGTGGAACACGTTCGGCAAGCACCCGGGCAAGTGGCGTGACGCGCTGAAGATGGCGCGTACGCCGCACTTCGCGACCGGCGAGGAACACCCGTGGACGGCGGGTCTGACCGTGCAGACCGCGCGTTCGGCCGACGTGCTGGGCAAGATGCGGGTCTGGCGGGACGAGCACGCGCCCGGCGTGACCACGTCGGCAATCACCTTCGCGGCGTTCACCGCGGCGCTGAGCGAGCTCGGCTTCCACCCGGACCTGGCCGGGGCCACGTTCCTCGCCGACGCCCGGCGCTACCTGCCCAAGGGCGTGACGGTGGAGAGCAACTTCTGCTTCGGGCCGTACCTGAGCCCGGCGTCGCTGACCGACCCGATGGCCATCCACCGGACGCTGAAGGGCGAACTGGCCACCGGCGGGATGCTGACCATGATGCTGCTGCGCGAGACCAAGCTGGCGGTGACCGGGGCGCCCGGCTTCCCCGACCCGTACCCGTCCTCGGCGCCGGCCGACCCGCTGGTCCGGCTGACGTTCAGCAACCAGGGGCGACACGACGTGCTGGCCGACCTGCCGTGGGCGATCGAGCCGGCGCACCGGGTCAATCAGAGCGTGCCGACCCGGGGCGGCCCGGAGGGGATCACGCTGACCACGTCGGAGATGGGCGGGGTGCTGCACCTGGAGGCGACGTTCCACGCCTCGACGTACGACCCGGCGATGGTCGGGCGGGCGCTCGAGCTGGTCTGCGCCGACCCGGCCGCGCTGATCATGACGGCGGCGGCCCGATAAGACGTGCGCGCGGCCGGACGCCCCCGCCGGCCGCGCGCATCTTCTCCTTACATACCGGTGTTACGAACCGGCAGCACGAAAGCGGTCCACTTGGCGCTGACGACCTTCTTTTTGCCGGTCTTGCAGTTGTCGTAGCTGATCCACGCCGGCAGGTAACGCCAGGTGCTCTTGTACGTCGGGCCGGTCTTGACGTAGAACGACGCGAAATCGGTCTCGTTCTTCTTCAGCGTCGAGTCGTTGTGCAGCGACGTGAAGGGCCAGCCCCACGGGTGGGTGATGTCGACGCCCGGGATGTCGTTGACGCGCAGCTTGAAGTTGCAGGCTTTCACGTCGGTCCTGAACCAGACGCTCTGCCAGCGCCCGGAGTTCTCGTCCTGGGACTGCAGGAACGACCAGACCGCGGTCGGTCCGTTCGCCTTCGGAGCGGCGACGGCGGGCGCGGAAGTCGCCGTCATCGCCATGCCGGTGGCCGCCACCGTCGCCGCGACCATTGCACCGATCCGCCGGAACTTGTTCATGCCGAAAGCCTCCTGAGAAAGTTCGGCCGCCCCCGTGAACGACCGACGAGATCAGGCTATTCGGACTTTAGGTATTTTTTGGGATTTTGGGAATTTTCATAGCTTCATGTACATAACGTGGAGTCCCACTGGCCCGTTCGTACGATGCCGGAACGACTCGGGAACCGTGCCGATGATCCGGAATCCCAATGCCTCCCACAAATGCACGGCCACGGCATTGGTCTCGACCACCGCGTTGAACTGAATGCCGTGGTATCCCGCCCCGCGCAGCCACTCCACCGCATGAACGCCCATCGCTCGCCCCACGCCCCGCCCACGCACGCCCGGGTCGACCATGAAGCTCGCCGTACCGACGTGATCGCCGCGCCCCGGCCGGTTCGGCCCCATCTTGGCGCTGCCGAGCACGCGATCGCCGTCGACGGCCACCACCACGTGCCCCGGCGGCTCTTCCATCCACAACGCGCCGGCCTCGTCCGGACCAAGCCCTTCCGGGTACGCGTAGGTCTCCCCCGCCGCGACGATGCTCGCCCAGAACGGATAGATCAGCGGCCAGTCCGCCGCCGTCGCTTCCCTGATCTCCACACCGGCAACCGTAGGCCCAGCCGGACCCGGCGGTCGTGAGCAGCGGTACCGAACCGTCAGACGACGCCGCTGGTGTCGGCAGCGCTGATCAGGTCTCGAACGCCGCGGAGGTCAGCTCCGCGGCCCATTCGTACAGCTGACAAGCCGTACCGGCATGGCGGAGATATGGGTCGAAACGCTCCACCGAGATCCACGTCGGGATCGTCGCGGCATGCGGATGAACAGCCACGAGGGCCAGGGTAGGGACTCGACCATTGCCGGCGAAGCCAAATCGAACACAATCACTCGATCGAGTGGCCCAGGGGAACGACCGGAAAAGAAGGAGCCCCAGTGGCATGCCGAAGCAGAGGCCGAACTGGGGCGTACCCGTAGAACGCTAATCTCCTCGACGCCTTTCGTCAAGTCACCTCCCCCTACGGGCCGGCCGGGAGCGGGGCGATGCGGTCGTTGCGGAGGTGTTCGTAGACGACCGAGGTGCGGACGTCGGCGACGTGGGCGTGTTCGGTCAGGCGGTCGATGACGAAGGCGTACAGGGCGTCGTTGTCGGGGACGGCCACGTGCAGCAGGAAGTCTTCGGTGCCCGAGGTGACGAAGACGCCGAGCGTGTCGGGGAGGGCTCCGGCCCAATTGCGGAAGGCCTCGATGTTGCGGCGCGACGGCGGGCGGATGCGGACCGCGATCAAGGCCTGCACGGGGCGCCCGATGGCGTGCAGGTCGAGCTTGAGGCTGGCGCCCTGGATGACGCCGCGCTCGCGCAGCGACCGGGTGCGGTCGAGCGCGGTGGTCGGCGACACCCCGACGGCGGCCGCGATGTCGCGGTTGGTCCGCCGTGCATCGCGCTGCAACTCGCGCAGGATCGCCGTATCAAGTTCGTCCAGATCGGCCATCGGCCCACCCTAGCCGAATTAAGTACGAACGCATTGGAACTCAGCCGTGCTAATGCCTAGCCTTGGCCGTCATGAGCGCACAATTCGGCTTCGAGCCGGAGGAGATCCGTACGGACGAATCCACCCGCACCGCCCGTCTGAAGTGGGTGATCCTCATCGACCGGGAGCTCGACCCGGGCCGGGCCGCGAACGCGGCGGTCTGTGTCGCCGCGGCCACCGCGACCGAGGTCAAGGGCCTGCTCGGGCCGGACGGCAAGGACGCGGCGGGCGCCGTGCACGCGGGTCTGCCCTGGGCCGGGTGCACGATCCTGGGCGCGACGCGGGCCGAGCTGGCCGAGATTCGCGCCAAGGTGACCGACGGCGTGCACGTGACCGACATGCCGGAGGCGGCCCAGGCCACCCGGGTCTACGACGACTACCTGCGTCAGCTGGCCGGCGACGACGCTCCGGCGTACCTCGCGGTGAGCCTGGTCGGGCCCCGGAACCGGATCGACAAGCTGGTCAAGCGCCTGCCGTTGCTGCAGTAAATTCCCATTCAAATCACCCCGAACCCTCCGAAGAGCGACGATAGAGCTACGACAGAGCAGTGGATGGGCCGTAGCGAGGGGACGGAGGGAAGCGGCATGTCGCTCAGCGGTGCGCACCGGGCGGCGTTCCGGCGTGAAGCGCCCCAGGAGGGGCGGGTCTTCTCGATCCGTGACGCCGGCGGCTATCCGGTGGCGAAGGACCCGGACGGGACGATGGCGCTTCCGTTCTGGTCGAAATCGTCGCGGGCGGGCAAGGTGGTCGGGCAGGTCACCGCGTACCGGAAGTTCGACGTCGTGGAGATCGACCTGGCCGACTGGCTGGAGCGCTGGTTGCCGGGTCTGGAGCGGGAAGGTTACCTGGTCGGTGTCAACTGGGCCGGGCAGCGAGCGACCGGCTACGACGTCACGCCTGGCCAGGTTGCCAGGTGGTTCCAAGAGACTTCATGACGCCGCCAAACCCTTTAATGGCTCTCCCGGGGACCGATACACATTGCGACAGGCTGACCATGCCGGCGCAATCGGTCGCGGCACCCCAGAAGGAGATCCACGATGCTCACCACCCTGCTCCACGAGATGGCGACGCGCTTCTCCTCCCGGCGTTCCAGCGACGACGAGGGCGCCACGGCGGTCGAGTACGCCCTGCTCGTCGGCCTGATCGCGGTCATCATCATCTCCTCGGTGACGCTGCTGGGCGGCAACATCGACGCGATGTTCGACGACATCGCCAACCAGCTGGGCGGCGGCACCAGCACCACCTGACGCCCGCGGACGACGGGGCGGCCGCCGTCGAGATGGCGATCGTGCTGCCCCTGCTCCTGCTCATCCTGTTCGGCATCATCGACTTCGGTCTGCTGCTCAACCGGCAGATCCTGCTCACCGAGGCGGCCCAGGCCGGTGCCCGGGCCGCCGCGTTCGGCTCGGCCGACCCGGGTTCGAGGGCAGCCGCGGTGCTCGGCGACCAGCCGTCCTCGGTGTCGGTCACGCCGTGCCCGGCCAACGCCACCACCGCCGACGACGCCCGCGTCACCCTGACCTACCGCTACCAGGCGAAGACGCCACTGGGCAGCCTGATGCTGCTGTTCGGCCAGGACGCCGCCGACACCTTCGAGCTGCGCTCCACGGGTGTGATGGCATGCGTCGGCTGAGCCGAAGGGACGACGACGGCGCGGTCGCGGTGCTGGTCGCGATCCTGCTCGGCGGTGGGGTGCTGCTCGGCACGGGTGCGCTGGTCATCGACATCGGGTTGATCGCGCACGAGCGCGAGCAACTGCAGGGCGGTGCGGATGCGGCCGCGTGGGTGGTCGCTGATTCCTGCGTGCGTACGCCGGCCACGTGCGCCGGCCAGCAGCCACTGGCGCAGCGGCAGGCCGACGGCAACGCGCGCGACGGCCGGTCGGCCGCATCGCTGACCGTGTGCACCGCCGGCTGTGGCAGCGCACCCCGCGGGCGTACCCAACCATGTCCTGCTCTGCCCCCGGACCTGACCGCGCCGTTCGCCGAGGTCCGCACCGAGACCCGCGACGCCGACGGCGGAACCCTGCTTCCCCCGGTGCTGGCCGGGGCGAGGAACGGCACCACTGTCGCCTCCTGCGCCCAGGTCGCGTGGGGCGCCCCGGCCACCGGCACCGTCCTGGCCCTGGGCATCGCGCAATGCGCCTGGGCCGACGCCACGCGGAACGGCACCGCGTACCCGTCGCCCTCGGGCTCGTTCGCAGCCGGCGGCACCAGACCCACCAGCTGCGGCGATCCGATCCCGAGCGGCTGGCAGGCGACCACCGGCTACACGTCGCTGGCCGAGGACGACGGCTGCGAGCGCACCCTCGACACCGCCGACACCGTGCCCGCTCCGGCCGACCCGGGTGACTGCGCGTCCGCCCTGGACGCAGCCCGCGACAGCGGCGAACCGGTGCTGATGGCGATCACCGACGCGACCGACGGTACTGATTACCGGATCAGCGGCTTCGCGGCCTTCGTGGTCGAGGACGACGACCCGCTCACCGGCCATTTCGAGCAGCAGATCCGGCCGGTGAACGGGCAGCTGCCGGGCGACGGCCGGGACTACGGCGCCACGTACATCACGCGGATCGGATGAAGGAGGATCTCATGCGCCGACGGGTTCTCATTGTGCTGGCCGCCCTGGTTCTGGGCGGGCTGAGCGCGATGGCCGTGCTGGTCTACGCCCGCGGCGCGGACCGGCGTGCGGTGGCCGGCCGGGAGGGCGTGTGGGTGCTGCTGGCCCAGGACAAGATCCCGCGGGGTACGACCGGAGAGCAGATCCGGTCGGGCCGGCTGGCCGGCCGCGTGCTGATGCCGGCGGCCACGGTGCCCGAGGGCGCGCTGACCGACATCGACGGCAAGCTCGACAGCAAGCGCCTGGCCACCGACCTGATGCCCGATCAGATGCTGATGCGGGGCCTGTTCACCGACGCCGGCGACATGGACCGGGCCGGTGTGCCGGACGGCAAGCTCGCGGTCAGCGTGGCGGTGGCCATGGCCCCGGGTGTGGCAGAGAAGGTCACCTCGGGCGACAAGGTCACGGTCTTCGTCACGTACGCCAAGGACGACCCGCCCAGCCGGCAGCGAACCCGGGTGCTGCTGCCCGAGGCGACCGTGATCAGCATCGACAGCGGGCCGCCGAGCGACGTCACGCCCAGCCCGGCCACCAGCTCGCGGCTGTCGGTGTCGACCCGGAGCAGCAGCCGCCAGGCCGACTCGTACCCGGCGACCCTGGCGGTGGACCAGGGCCAGGCCACCCGGCTGGTCCACGCGGCGCAGACCGGCCTGATCTACCTGGGTCTGGTCGGGGCGGACGCGTCGGTCGGCCCGTCCGCAGCCGTGAACTACGACAACATCTGGCCGAAGGGATGAGCCGGTGACCTACTACGTGTACGTCGAGCCGGACCCCGAGCGCCGGTCGATGGCCGGTCCGTACACCGAACAGGGTTTCGACATCGTGCCCGAGCTGGCCGACCTGGACGAGCACCTGCCCCGGAACCCGGAGACGCTGCTCGTGGTGGTCGGGGCCGCGGTGGATCTGGAGGCGGCGCTGACCTTCGCGGCGTACCAGCGGGTCCAGCGGCCGCTGCTCGGAGTGATCCTGCTACGCCGCACCCCCGACCCGGACGTGCTGGCCCAGGCCATGCGGGCCGGCGTCCGTGAGGTCGTCCAGGAGCTCGACGCCGAGGGTATCCGCAACGCCGCCGTCCGGTCGGTGGACCTGTCCAAGGCGCTGAGCACGACCATGCGCGCCACCGACCACACCCGCAGCGCCAAGGTGGTCACCGTGTTCGCCGGCAAGGGCGGTTGCGGCAAGAGCGTGGTGGCCACCAACCTGGCCGCGGCGCTGTCCGCCCAGGGCGGCCGCCGGGTCCTGCTGGTCGACCTGGACCTGCAGTTCGGCGACGTGGCGATCATGCTGCAGCTGCCGCCGGCCCGGAGCATCACGGACGCGATCGCGATGGCCGGGCGGCTCGACGAGACCGGGCTGCGGTCGGTGCTGACCTCGTACCGGCCGAACTTCGACGTGCTGCTCGCGCCGGCCAGCCCGGCCGAGGGCGAGCATGTCGGCCGCGACCTGGTCACCGAGGTGATCGAGGTGGCCCGCGGCATGTACGACTTCGTCGTGGTCGACACCCCGCCGTTCGTCACCGATCAGGTGCTGGCCGCGCTCGACCTGTCCGACTGGTTCGTGCCGATCGTCACCCCGGATCTGCCCACGCTGAAGAGCATCCGGCTCACGGTGGAGATGTTCGACCTGCTGGAGTATCCGCGCGAGCGCCGCCTGGTGGTCTTCAACCGGGCCGACTCGCAGGTCGGCCTGACCGTGGAGGACGTCGAGGAGGCGGTCGGCGCCCACCTGTCGGTGCACATGCCGTCGTCCCGGGACGTGCCGGTGTCGGTGAACAAGGGCATTCCGATCACCCTGGACAACCCGACCCACCCGGTCAGCATGGCGATGCGCCGGCTGGCCGACCGGTGCGCCGGCGGGGCCGCGGAGCAGGTCGAGGCCGCGCCGAAGCGGCGGATGTTCGGGCGGCGGCGGTGAGCCTGTCGGCGCGGATCGGCGGCCGCGCCCGGACGCCGGAGGCCGCGCCACCGCTGGACGACGCGCCGGAGCGGGGCCCGGTCTCGGTCACCACCGAGCGCTACCGGACGGCCGGTCTGCAGGCCGGGGACAACGTCACCGAGGTACGCCTGCGGATCCAGCGCCGGCTGGCCGACGAGCTCGGGCCGTCCTTGTACTCGGCCAACGCGGCCGCCGAGGACCTGGAGGACCGGGTCCGCCACACGCTGACCGAGCTGATCGCCCGGGAGGAGACCCCGCTCGCCGGCGCCGACAAGGCCCGGATCATCCGCGAGGTCACCGACGACGTCCTGGGCCACGGCCCGATCGAGTCGCTGCTGCGCGACCCGTCGGTCAGTGAGGTGATGGTCAACGGCCACGACCACGTCTGGGTCGAGCGCTACGGCCGGCTGGAACGCGCCGACGTCGAGTTCGACGACGAGGCCCATCTGCGCCGGATCATCGACCGGATCTGTTCCCGGGTGGGTCGCCGGGTCGACGAGGCCAGCCCGATGGTCGACGCCCGGCTGCCCGACGGGAGCCGGGTCAACGCGGTGGTCGCGCCGATCGCCCTGGACGGCTCCAGCCTGACCATCCGCAAGTTCTCGGTGTCGCCGCTGACCGTCGACGACCTGATCCGCTTCGGCACGCTGACCCGCAGGACCGCCGACTTCCTGGACGCCTGCGTCCGCGGCCGGCGCAACATCGTGGTCAGCGGCGGCACCGGCTCGGGCAAGACCACGATGCTGAACATCCTCTCCGGCTTCATCCCGCACGACGAGCGCATCGTCACCATCGAGGACGCGGCCGAGCTGCAGCTGCGTCAGGAGCACGTGGTGCGGATGGAGTCGCGCCCGATCAACTCCGAGGGCCGCGGCCTGATCGCGATCCGCGACCTGGTCCGCAACGCGCTGCGGATGCGCCCGGACCGGATCGTGGTCGGCGAGGTCCGCGACGCCGCCGCGCTGGACATGCTGCAGGCGATGAACACCGGCCACGACGGCTCGCTGACCACGCTGCACGCCAACGCGCCCCGGGACGCGGTGTCCCGGATGGAGACGATGGTGCTGATGGGCGGTCTGGAGCTGCCGGTCCGCGCGATCCGCGACCAGATCGCCTCCGCCGTCGACCTGATCATCCAGGTGAGCCGGCTCAAGGACGGCACCCGCCGGATCACCCACATCAGCGAGGTCGTCGGCATGGAGGCCGAGGTGGTCAGCCTTCAGGATCTCTTCCTGTACGACTTCAAGTCGGCCAAGGGCGGCCTGAAGCCGACCGGCATCCGGCCCCGGTTCACCGACGACATGACCGTCTATCAGGTGACCCTTCCGCCGTCGCTGTTCGCGGCCGGGCCCCGATGATCGCGGCCATGGTCCTGGCCGGTGCCGCGGTCACCCTGCTCGCCTGGCTGCTGCTGGACCACGTGTTCGGCCGCACCCCGTTCCAGCGGCGGCTGACCATCCTCGCCCGGTTCGCGGTCCACCGCCCCGAACGCAAGGGCCGCCTGCTGGCGGCGGTCCGGGCCGCCGCCACCAGGGCCGGCGAGGGGCTGGCCCGGCTGACCCGGCTGGACAACCACGATCTGCTGGACGCGGCCGCGGTGCCCATCCGGCCGACCGAGTGGCTGGTCATCCGGGCCGGCGCGGCGCTCGGCCTGTCCCTGCTGCTGACCCTCCCGCTGCCCTGGTGGCTGGGCCTGCCGACCGGCCTGATCGCCGGCTTCCTGGTGCCGAACGCGCTGCTCACGGTCCGCATCGACCGGCGCAAGCGCACGTTCGCGCAGGAGCTGCCGGACACCCTGCAGATGGTGGTCAGCTCGCTGCGGGCCGGGTTCACCCTGCAGCACGGCATCGAGGTGGCGGTGCGCGACAGCACCGGGCCGGTGGCCGCCGAGCTACGCCGGGCGGTGTCCGAGACGCGGATCGGCGGGGAGCTGGAGGAGGCGCTGGTGCGGGTCGGTACGCGTACCGGCAACCACGACATGAAGTGGCTGACCATGGCGATCAAGCTGCAGCGTGAGGTCGGCGGCAACCTGTCCGAGGTGCTGCAGACCACCGCCGACACCATGCGCGAGCGGGAGCAACTGCGCCGCAGCGTGCACGCGCTGAGCGCCGAGGGCCGGCTGTCGGCGACCATCCTGGTGGCGATGCCGCTGCTGATCGGGGCGTGGATGTTCCTGTTCCGGCCGGAGTACGTCCGGCCGCTGATCGCCGAGCCGCTGGGCCTGGTCATGCTGGGCGGGGCCGGGCTGCTCATGGTCGTCGGCATCCTGTGGCTGCGCCGTGTGGTCCGGGTCGAGGTCTGACATGGCGTCGCTGATCGTGCTGACGGTGGCCGTGCTGTTCGCCGCCGCGTCGGTGAGTCTGGCGGTGCTGGCCGTCGCGTTGCCGCCGACCCGGGGCGAGCGGTTGCTGCGGACGCTGGCGGCGTTCGGGCGTACCCGCGGGAAATTGATCGACGACCGTGGCCCGCGCTGGGACGAACGTCTGCGCCGCTCGGCCGTGGCCGGGCTGGACCGGCTGGGCCGGGCGGTCACCCCGAGCGGTGCGCGGGCGCGGCTGAGCCGGCTGCTGGACTACGCCGGCAACCCGGACGACCGGCCGCTCGAGGTGGTGATCCGCCGCCGGGCCCTGCTGCTGCTCGGGGTGGGCGTGGGCGGGGCGCTGTTCGGGGCGATCCTGGCCGGTCCGGCCGGTGCGCTGCTCGGCGGTCCGGCCGGTGCGGTGCTCGGCCTGTTCGTGCCCGACCTGGCCCTGCACGAGCTCGGTGGGAAGCGGCAGCGGGAGCTGGCCGCGTCGCTGCCGGACGTGCTGGACGCGATGGTGATCGGGGTGGAGGCCGGGCTCGGCCTGGACGCGGCCATGCAGCAGGTGGCCGAGAACCTGACCGGGCCGATGCCCAGCGAGGTCAACCGGGTGTTGCAGGAGATGCGGATCGGCATTTCCCGTACCGACGCGCTGCACGCCCTCTCCGAGCGCACCACGGTCCGCCCGCTGCAGAACTTCGTGACCGCCATCGTGCAGGCCGGCGAGCTGGGTGTGCCGATCGCGAACGTGCTCCGGGAGCACGCCCGCGACCAGCGCGTCAAGCGTCGGCAGGAGGCCGAGGAACGGGCTCAGAAGGTCCCGGTCAAGCTCCTGTTCCCGGTGCTTTTTTGCCTGTTTCCCGCGATTTTTGTGGTGATCCTTGGTCCCGGAGTTCTTCGTCTCCTGGCGGCGCTGAGTCGATGACCTCGGGCCGGACCGGATCGACGGGCGGCTGCTCCTCGACCGGCGGCGCCGGCTTCTCGGTCACGCCCTGCTCCGGCTGCTCCTTGGGCGGATTCGAGTGCGGCAGCGGCCGCGCGGCGACAGTCTTCTCGGGCAGGTCGAAGGTCCAGCCGTCGGCCAGCAGCTCGGGAATCAGCTTCTTGAGCGCGGTGACGGTCTGGGAGCGGTCGCCGCCGCCGTCGTGCACGAGCACCACCGCGCGGTCCTCGAGCTGCTCCTTGATCCGCGTGCGGATGACGTCGGCCCCGGGCGTCGTCCAGTCGTCCGGGTCGACCACCCAGCCCAGCGGCGTCATGTGCATCGCCGCGCCGGCCTTGGCCGAGGCACCCCAGCTGCCGAACGGTGCCCGGAACCAGGAGACGGTCCGGCCCGGCGCCGCCTTGGCCAGCGCGTCCTGCGTCCGCTGGATGTCGGCTCTGGCCGCCGCCTCGGACAGGGCGCCGAGGTCGTCGTGCTTCCACGAGTGGTTACAGAGGCCGTGGCCCTCGGACACCACCCGCTTGACCAGGTCCGGGTGCTGCTCGACCTCCTCGCCGACCATGCAGAAGACGCCCTTGATGTGGTACTGCTTCAGCAGGTCGAGCATCGCCGGGGTGAACTCCGACGGCCCGTCGTCGAAGGTCAGCGCCAGCCGCTTGCCCGCGTGGGCGGTGTGGATGACCGGCACGTCCGGGCCGAGCGGCTTCGCGCCGATCCCGCCCTTGGTGCCGGTGGACGGCTTGCTCCGGCCGGCGTCCCCGACGTCGGTACGGCCCACGTTGGCCGGCGGCGGCAGGGCCTCGACCGGCGCGCCGTGCAGCGAGGCGGTGGTGAACGCCTGCCACATCTTGGCCGGCAGCGTCTCGCCCTCGATCGGCTTGCCGGCGGCGTCGC
The DNA here is from genome assembly GCF_043197135.1 of Actinoplanes sp. NPDC049265. Lineage (NCBI taxonomy): Bacteria > Bacillati > Actinomycetota > Actinomycetes > Micromonosporales > Micromonosporaceae > Actinoplanes > Actinoplanes sp. NPDC049265. Next base: position 156,035 of record NZ_JBICSP010000017.1, read on the forward strand.
GCAGCGGTCCCGGCTTCTCCTTGCCCAACCAGATCGTGGTGGCCAGTTCCGGGGTGTAGCCGGCCATCCAGGCGTCCTGGTTCTCCTTGGTGTCACCCCAGGCCTGGGTGCCGGTCTTGCCGGCGGCGGGCCGCTTGGGTGACACGCCGTCGCGGCGGACCACCGAGCTCAGCACCGTGCTGACGTCGGCCGCCACGCCCGGCTTGAGCACCACCTCACCGACCGGGACGGCCTGGTAGAGCTCGCGGTGGTCGGCGGCGCTCACCTTCTCGACGAAGTACCGGTCGTAATGGGTGCCGCCGGAGGCGAACGTGGCGTACACGGTGGCCAGGTCGGCCGGCGCGACCGGGTACCGGCCGATGGAGATGTCCGGCCGGGTCCGGCCCGGCTTCGGGTCGCCCTTGACGTCCACCATGGAGCGCTGGCCGGCGTAGGCGTCCGGAATGCCCAGCCGGACCGCCATCGAGCGCACCGCGTCGGCGCCGAGCTCCTCGGTGACCGCGTAGAACGGGGTGTTCAGCGACTCGACCATCGCCGTCTCCAGCGTGCAGTTGGGGCACTGCGCGTTGGCGTGATTCTTCAGGGGTACGCCCTGACGGCCCGGAAAGATCCGCGGCGAGCTGCCGTCCCAGCGGGAGTTGTAGCCGATCCCCCGCTCCAGCGCGGCGCTCAGCACGATCGGCTTGAACGTGGACGCCGCCGGGTGCGGCGCGGTCGCGTAATCGTAGTAGCCGCGGCCCTGGTCGCTGCCGAAGTACGCGCGGACCGCACCGCTGCGCGGGTCGAGGGCCACCAGCGCGCCGCGCAGCCCGGCCGGCTGGACCTGGAGCTGCTGCGTGACCTGCTGCACGGCGGCCGGCTGGGCCACCCGGTCCAGCGTGGTCACCACCGACAGGCCCTTGGTGTGCAGGTCCTGCGAGCTGATGCCGCGCGCCTTGAGCTCGTTCTCGATCTGGTCGACGACCACACCGTTCTTGCCGCCGACGTTGGTGCGGGTCAACGTCACCGCGGGGTACGTCAGGCCGGTCGGCAGCCACTTCGCCTCGGCGGCGGCCTTGGCGATCCACAGGAAGCGGTTCTTCGCGGCCCGGGCGTCGACGGCCGGGTCGAAGTGGTACGGGTCCTTGATCACCGCGGCCAGCACCACGCCCTGGGCCGGGGTGAGCTGGTCCGGGCGTACGCCGAAGTAGGCGTTGGCCGCCGCCGCGATCCCGTACGCGCCGCGGCCGAAGTAGATGGTGTTCAGGTAGCGCTCGAGGATCTCGTCCTTGCTGTACCTGCGCTCCAGCTTGACCGCGATAGCCATCTCGCGGGCCTTGCGGTCGACCGAGAAGTCCTGGGTCAGGTAGGCGTTGCGGGCGAACTGCTGGGTGATGGTCGAGGCGCCCTCGTGACCGCCCTTGAGGTCGGAGACGATCGCCCGCAGCACGCCGCGCACCGAGACGCCCCCGTGGTCGGCGAAGTCGCGGTCCTCGGCCGCCAGCACCGCGTGACGCACGGCCGCCGGCACCGCCGACAGCGGCACGTCGTTGTGGTCGGCGGTGCCCACCCGGGCCAGGATGGTCTTGCCGTCGCTGTAGTAGAGCACCGACGCCTGCGGGCCGGGCGGCTCGTCGCGCATCGGCACGGAGGCGACGTACACCTCGGCCGCGCCCCAGCCGGCCCCGCTCACCAGCGCGAGCACGACCATGGTGCGGATGATGATCCGCTGCCACTTCGGGCGATGCCTGATCCGCCATCCGAACCAGCTCGGGCGGCGGTGGCGGAAGTGAGGGATGGGGGGGATTCGGCTCACGTGTCGGTGACGCGTCCGATGTTCGATTCGGTGGCCTCGATATCGCGACTACCTTCGGCTGCGACTCCGTCACTCCGGCTCGCCCGGTGTTGAGCTGCCGTTACCTGTTCGTTGCATGAGGGCCGTATGAGACATGTCTCGTTTCGCACGGCGCTCACGGACCGGTGATTTCCTACCGGGTGGCCATGGAACGGATCCGAGGCCGGGCCCTATGCTTGCGCCACTGCAAACAGAGGAGAAGTCGGGTGCGGAGCCTCCAGATCCTGGTCGTCGACGATGACGACGCCGACGCGCTGATGATCGAGGAGGCACTGGGAGCCACGGAGCGCAGCGCCACGGTCACCCGGGTGGCCGACGGCCGCGAAGCGCTCGAATACCTGCACCGCGAGGGGCCATACACCGGCGCGCTGCGCCCCGACCTGATCCTGCTCGACCTCAACATGCCGCGGATGGACGGCCGGGAGACGCTCGCCGCCATCAAGACCGACGACGAGCTCAAGGCCATCCCGGTGGTCATCCTGACCACGTCGGGCGCGGCGCCGGACATCGTGGCCAGCTACCAGCACCGCGCCAACGCCTATGTCACCAAGCCGTTCGGCCTGGACGACTTCGAGGCCACGGTCCGTCAGATCGACCGGTTCTACCGTGAGGTGGCGATCCTGCCCCGGCAGGACGACTGACTCACACGCAGGCGCCGCACTCCGGGTTGGGATCGTTCCCGCCCGGATGGCCGGGCGACACCGGCAGCGAGACGAGCGGGTTGTCGGCCGGCAACGGCGTGATCACGACCCGGTGGTCCGGATCGAGCTCGGTCCGAACGCAGGCGACCCGGTTGTACGTCAGGCCGGCGACCAGGCAGACCGCTCGCACCCCGCCGAGACTTCCGTCGGCCTGGTCGTTGCCGTCGCGGTAGCCGGGCGCCAAGTATTGAGTCACACCCGGCCCGTCGAACGGCCGTAGCGTGCTGCTCCGGATGTGACCTCCGCGCTGGTCGTACTCCGCGAGTCCCCAGCGACCCGCGGCCAGATCCTCCGCAGGGGTGCCCGCGCACGGCTGGATGCGGACCACCAGCGGGGTCCGACCCGGGTCGGCCGGTGGCCGCTCCCCGGCCTCCAGGGTGCCGGTCGCGCAGATGTTGGTACCGGGCGGGACCGGCAGGGCCGCGGCGGGCTGGGCGCAGGCCAGGACGGCGACCGGCACCACGATGAGGGCCGGCGACAGACGACGGAACATCAGTTCTCCTCGGAAGAGATATCCAGTGGCACAGGGGTGGCCCGCGCGGCCCCGAGGACCAGCCCGAGCTGGAAGCGGTTCTCCACGCCGAGCCGGTCCATCAGGTTTCGCATGATCTTGGTGACGAGCCGGGTGCTGATCCGCATCTCGGCCGCCGCCTGCACGTCGGTGCGGCCCCGGGCCAGCCGGCCGACCAGTTCCTTCTCGCGTTCGTCCAGAGCGATCTCGGGCAGGCCGGCCTCCCGTGGGTCGGTGGCCGCCAGCCAGTGATGTTCGAAGAGCATGACCAGCGCGCTGACCACGCCCGGTTGACTGATCTCGAGGTAGCCGCGCTCCAGATCGGCCGGGTCGGCCGGGAAGAGCGCGTACCGCCGATCGATGACCAGCAGTTTCATCGGTAGCTCGGGCGCCTCGCGGTAGCCGAGGAACGGGTGGCCGAAGACCGAGGTGTCCACGTGCAGGTCGCCGTCGGCCGGTGGCAGGCCGAGCACGCGCATGCGTACGCCGCGCTCGATCACGTTCCGGCTGAGCGGCGCGGCCGCCTGCGCCGAGGCGGTGTCGAAGGACTGCTCGGTGTTGATGGCCAGGTGCTCGACCCGCTCGGTGGCCATCAGCTCGGCCAGCCGGCGCCGGGTCACCGCACGGCTGGGCAGGTAGCGCACCCCGTCGCCCAGATTCGGCCGGCCCACCGCGCCCTCGACTATCGCGTGGTGGGTGCGGATCTGCGCGGTGCGGTCGGCCAGCCGGATCCGCCGGTGGCGCAGCTCCTGGATCACCTCGGCCGGCGGGCGGGACGCCCACACCGTACGAAGGTCGGAGATCGCCCCCACGGCGCGCAGTTCGGCGATCGCGGCATCCACCCGCCGGGGCGCGAGGCCGAGTTCGGTCGCCAGCGCCGACGCGGCGTGCGGCCCCATCGTGACCAGGGTGCGGTAGACCAGATCGGCGTCGCTGGTCAGTCCCCACCGTGCTAAATCCGGAATCGCCGCACCGATCGGCACGGTCGTACGTGTCGTCATGGTCACCCCCGTGATATATCGACGGCGATCATGCAACCACAGCGGGCGACAGCCATCGACCCCTGTCCGCTTTGTCCCCGGGCCGTGCTGTTTACCGCACGCCCGCCCCCTCACCTCCAACCCCGAGAACAGTGGTGGCCCCGGGCGGCATCCGACTCTCGGATGCCGCCCGGGGCTACCACTTGTCGGTTGGGCGGCGCCCACAGAGGCAGCCGACGCACTCCGGGCTGGTGTGGGGATACGCCCCGGGGGGGCAACGGCACCTTCTTCGCGCCCGGCGGCTCGGGATCGAACCCCGGAAAGTCGGCGTTCGTCGGGACCGACAACAACGACAAGGTCGACTGCATCGTCAAGGAACAGTCCAGCCCCGGGAGCTCCTGGTCAGGCGGCGGTGTGCCAGCGGAGGACCGAAGCGCCCACCGCCATGCCGCCGCCGAAACCGGCCAGCAGGACCAGCTCGCCGTCGTGCAGGGCGCCGGAGCGGACCGCCGCGTCCAGCGCCACCGGCACCGAGGCGCTGCCGACGTTGCCGTACCGGTCCAGCGTCAGGTGGGTGGTGGCGCCGTCGAGCGAGGCCAGGTCGACCAGCTCGCGCAGCATCACGCCGTTGGCCTGGTGCGGGACGAAGTGGTCGACGTCCTTGGCGTGCAGGCCGGCCCGGTCCAGCATCTCGGCCAGCACCGGCGGGACGTGCTCGGCGACGAAATCGCGTACGCCGCGGCCGTCCATCCGGAAGAAGTGCTCGCCGTTGTCGACCGTCTCGTGCGACGCCGGCTTGCGGCTGCCGCCCGCCTCGACCCGGATCAGCTGATGGGCGGCGCCCCGGCTGACCAGCTCGGTCTCCAGGATGCCGTACCCGTCGGGCACCGAGCCGACCACCGCCGCGCCGGCGCCGTCGCCGAACAGCACGGCCGTACGCCGGTCCTGGAAGTCGAGGATCCGCGAGTAGACGTCCGAGGCGATCACCAGCACCTTGGCGCCGGGCTGGACCGCCACCAGGCTGCGGGCCATGGACAGGGCGAAGACGAAACCGGCGCAGACCACGTTGATGTCGAAGCAGGCGGCCCGGTCGGCGCCGATCAGATCCTGTACGAGGCTAGCCGTCGGCGGTTGCGGAGAGTCACCGGTTGAGGTGGAGACGATCACGTAGTCGAGGTCCGTGGCGGCCACTCCGGCGGCTTCCAAGGCGGGGATCGCGGCCTTCGCGGCGAGGTCCGAGGCGGCCTCGTCCGGTGCCGCGAAACGGCGCGCCTCGATCAGCGTCTTGCGTGTCACCCACTCCGGGTCGGCCCCGGGGACCAGGGTGGCGAGTTCGTCATTGGTCACCTCACGGGACGGGAGGTACGAACCGGTGCCGAGGATTCCGACGCCCACGGGCATGCCACCACCTACGTAACAGGACAGCGGTCCACCGAAACGCCGCCGTCCCTTCGATCGTTGATCAGTAGTCACCCAGCGTCATCACCCGCAAGGTCATCCCGGTTGCCCGGTCGGCCTACTGTTCACGCCGACCTGGCATCCGCGGACGGCAAAAACGCCATCGCCGGGCCCGGTCGGGCCCGGCGATGGCGCCTTCTCGTCGATGCGGCTGCCTTCTTGTCGGCGGCCTTTTACTTGTCGGCGCGTCACTGTCGACGCGGCTTACTTGTCGGCACGGCTTTTACTTGTCAGCGCGGTCGCGGAAGGTCCAGCTGCTGTTCGCGCTCGGCATCCGGCGCGGGCCCTGCAGCTTGCGGGTGTGCTCGTCGCCGTCCGCGTGGGCCTGCGCCGCCGCCTCGGCCTGCTCGCGCTGCAGCGATCCGAGCTGCTCGCCCAGCGACGGGCCGGAGTTCGTGCGCTGCTGCGGCACCGCCGGCGGCTGGTGCTGCGGCAACGCCGCCTGCCGCTGCTGCTGGATCGGACGCGAAGCGTTCGCGGGCGCCTGCCGCGGGATCGGACGCGGGGTGTTCGTGGGCGGCTGCTGTGGGATCGGACGCGGGGCGTTCGCGGCCGCCTGCTGCTGGATCGGACGTGGCGCTTCACCGACGGCGTCAGGGCCGTCCTGCCGGGCGGCCAGATACGCCAGCCCGGCCCGATCCTCGTCGGTGGGCGCCGCCATCAGCGCGTACAGCAGGCCCAGCACCGCGAAGACCACGGTCAGCCCGATCGGCAGGATGAGCTGCGACGCCGCCGCACCGGAGGGCGGCGTGACGGCCGGCTCCAGGTGCACCGACATGGCCGACATGCCGGTGAAGTGCATGCCGTTCACCGCCACGCCCATGATCAGGGCGGCGGCCAGGATGGCCGGCGCCTTGCGGACGGTCACGGCCAGCCACAGCGCGACGGCCGCGGCGACCACCGCGATGCCGATCGACATGCCGACCCGGGTGATGCTGTAGTCGATCTCGCCGTCCAGCCGCATCGCCGCCATGCCGGTGTAGTGCATGCCGGCCACGCCCAGGCCGGCCAGCACTCCGCCGCCGACGATCCGCAGCTGCCGGGCGCTGGTGCCGTTCAGCGCGATGGCCAGGCCGATGCCGACCGCCACGATGCCGAGCAGGGCGCTGGCCGCGGTCAGGCCGACGTCGTACCGGATCGGGGTGCCGACGACGTCGAATCCGAGCATGGCGACGAAGTGCATCGTCCAGATGCCGGTGCCGCCGATCGCGACCGCGGCCAGAATCAGCCAGAAGTTCCGGGCGCCGGGACTGTTCGCCGTCCGGAACCGCACCGCACAGGTCAGGCCCAGTAAGGACCCGAGCACCGAGAGCACATAACTCGCGGTGGGGGTGACCCATCCGTGAGCAAGGTGATGGATCTCCGCCATGATCCAGCTTCCCCTTCGTTCGCCAACCGCGATGCATGATGCCTGCACCGCCCCCGATCTGCATAACTGTGGGATGCATCGAGTTCAGAATCAACCCTTCGGCCCAGCCGCGGATCACCGTTCGCCGCGCTCGCCGCCCGTGGCGCGGCCGACAAAACGGGTGTATCGGCGCAGGAAAATTCACCTCGGATTTACCGGGCCGCTCGCGCCGACGTCGCATCAGTCATCGAATGATCACGGGCCGCTGACCTTCGGCCCCACTGGCCGCCTCTTGCTCCGTGTCCAGCTTGACGTAGCTCCATACTGCATACAGGATACCGGAATGTACGACGTGAATCTGTCCATCCTCTTCACTGAGGTGCCGCTGCTGGAGCGCCCGGCCGCGGCCCGCGCCGCCGGATTCGACGCGGTCGAGTTCTGGTGGCCGTTCGACACCGCCCAGCCCGGTGACGCCGAGGTCGACCGGTTCGTCACCGCCGTACTGGACGCCGGGGTCCGGCTGGTCGGGCTCAACTTCTTCGCCGGCGACCTCCCCGGCGGCGACCGGGGGCTGGTGTCCTGGCCCGGGCGTACCCAAGAATTCCTGGACAGCGTCGCCATCGCCGTGGAGATCGGGGTGCGCACCGGCTGCCGGTCGTTCAACGCCCTCTACGGCAACCGGCTGCCCGGCGCCGACCCCGGACAGCAGGACGACATCGCGATCGAGGCGCTCGCGCACGCCGCCCACCACGTGGCCCGGATCGACGGCCAGATCGTCATCGAACCGCTCAGCGGGGCACCGCGCTACCCGCTGCGCAAAGCGGCCGACGCGCTCGCCGTGATCGACCGGCTCCCTCGCCGGGACAACCTGCGGCTGCTGGCCGACCTCTACCACCTCGCGGTCAACGGCGACGACCTCAGCACGCTGCACGAACTCACCCCGCGGATCGGGCACGTGCAGATCGCCGACGCGCCCGGCCGCCACGAGCCCGGCACCGGCCACGTCGACCTGCTCGGCGTCGTCCGGCGCCTGCACGCGCACGGCTACCGCGGTCACGTCGGACTCGAATACATCCCCAGTTCCGGTACCGCCGACAGCTTCGGCTGGCTGAGCAAGGAGGTCGTGTGATGGACGTCGGGTTCGTCGGACTCGGGATCATGGGGTCGCCCATGGCCAGCCACCTGGTCGCGGCCGGCCACCGGGTGGCCGGCTTCGACCGGCAGCCGGAGCCGCTGCGGCAGTTCGGCGCGATCGGCGGCCGGGTCGCCGGCAGCGTCGCCGACACGGTCACCGACGCCGAGGTGGTGATCACCATGCTGCCCGACCATCCGCAGGTCGAACAGGTGGCGTACGGCGAGGACGGCATCCTGGCCCGGGCCAAGCCGGGCACGCTGCTGATCGACATGAGCACGATCCGCCCCGAGACGTCGATCGCGGTGGCCCGCGCGGGCGCCGAACGCGGGCTCCGGGTGCTGGACGCGCCGGTGTCCGGCGGCGAGGTCGGCGCCAAGCAGGCGACCCTGTCCATCATGGTCGGTGGTACGCCGGACGACGTCGCCGCCGCCCGCCCGCTGCTGGAAGTCCTCGGCCGCACCGTCGTGCACGTCGGCGGGCACGGCGCCGGCCAGGTCGTCAAGGCGGCCAACCAGCTCGTCGTGGCCGGCGTCTACGGTCTCGTCGGCGAGGCCATCGTCCTGCTGGAGGCGTCCGGCGTCGACCCCGCGAAGGGCCTCGACGTGTTGGCCGGTGGGCTGGCCGCGAGCCGCGTGCTGGACCTGAAGCGGGCGTCGATGATCGCCCGCGAGTTCCGGCCCGGCTTCCGGATCGACCTGCACCACAAGGACATGGGCATCGTGCTGGACGCCGCCCGCCGCGCCGGCGTGGCGCTGCCCCTGGCCGGGCTGACCGCCCAGCTGGTCGCGGCGGCGCGGGCCATGGGCCACGGCGCCGACGACCATTCAGCCCTGCTGACCGTGACCACAGCCCTGTCCGGCCGCGAATGACACCCCCTCGGTGAGCAGAGCCGCTCTGCTCACCAATAGTCGCCAGTGCTCAGAACAGCTCTGCGCACCAATGGTCGCCGGTGCGCTTTCCGCTCGTACCCCGCAGAAAGGTTTTGTCATGCCGAAGATGCCCGCCATGCAGGCCGTCGTCGAGGTGCTCCGGTCGGAGGGCGTGACCACGGTCTTCGGCTGTCCGGGCGCGGCCATCCTGCCGCTGTACCACGCGATGGAGCGCGACGGCCGGATCGAGCACCTGATCGTGCGGCACGAGGAGGGCGCCACCCACATGGCCGACGGCTGGTCGCGCACCACCGGCAACGTGGGCGTGGCGATCGGCACGTCCGGGCCGGCCGGCACCAACATGATCACCGGGCTGTACACCGCGCTGGCCGACTCGGTGCCGATCATCTGCGTCACCGGCCAGGCGGTCTCAGCCAAGTTGCACCAGGAGGCGTTCCAGGCGGTCGACATCGTGGCCGTGGCCGAGCCGGTGACGAAGTGGGCGGTGCAGGTCAAGGAGGCGGCCCAGGCGCCCTGGATCTTCCGGAAGGCCTTCCAGGTGGCGCGGTCGGGGCGGCCGGGGCCGGTGCTCATCGACCTGCCGCTCGACGTACAGCGGGAATTGATCGAATGGGATGCGTCGGTGGACGCGCCGCTGCCGGTGACCCCGGTCCGCCCGCACCTGCCGCGCGTCGAGAAGGCGCTGGACATGCTGCTGGCCGCCGAGCGCCCGCTGATTCTGGCCGGCGGCGGCGTGATCCTGGCCGACGCGTCAGTCGAGTTGCGCGACGTGGCCGAAGAGTTGCGGGTGCCGGTGCAGGTCACGCTGATGGGCAAGGGCGCGCTCGACGACGACCATCCGCTGCATGCCGGGATGACCGGGATCCAGACCTCGCAGCGGTACGGGAACGCGTCCTTCCTGGAGTCCGACCTGGTGCTGGCGGTCGGGGCGCGGTTCGGTGACCGGCACACCGGCGCGCTCGACGTCTATCGGGGCGACCGCAGGTTCATCCACGTCGACATCGAACCGACTCAGATCGGTAAGGTCTTCGGCCCCGATCTCGGCGTAGTTTCGGACGCACGGATCTTCCTCCGCGAGCTGCTCGCAGCGGTCCGGCGGCGGTCCTTTGACAATTCCAGAGAAGGGTGGCTGGCCCGCGTCGAGTCGCTGAAAAAGGAGCTCGGCCGGCGAGACGACTACGACGAGGTGCCGATCAGGGCGCCGCGCGTCTACCGCGAGATCAACGACGTGTTCGGGCCGGAGACCTACTTCGTCACGGCGATCGGGCTCTACCAGATCTGGGGCGGGCAGCATCAGCGGGTGCATGCGCCCCGCCGCTACCAGGTGTGCGGGCAGGCCGGGCCGCTGGGCTGGGAGATTCCGGCGGCGATCGGCGTCAAGAAGGCCGCACCGGATGCCGAGGTGGTCGGCGTGGTCGGCGACTACGGCTTCCAGTTCCTGGTCGAGGAGCTGGCGGTGGCCGCCCAGTACGACATCCCGTTCGTGTTGATCATGCTGAACAACGAGTACCTGGGGCTGATCCGCCAGGCCGAGATTCCGTACGACATCAACTACGAGGTCAACATCCACTACGACACGTACGGTTCGGACAACGTCAAGATCATGGAGGCGTACGGGTGTTCCGGCCGCCGCGTCCTCGATCCCGGCGACATCCGCGACGCCATCGAGTGGGCCCGCAAGGAGGCCGCCCGCACCAGCCGCCCTGCCCTGGTCGAGATCATGATCGAGCGGGAGGCGAACACCCCGCACGGCGCCGCCATCGACTCCGTGCGGGAGTTCTAGACGCGCGTCCCTGTGCGCGGCGGGCGGCGTACCAGCCCAGGGGGAGGAGCACGACGGCGGCCGCGCGTCTGTCATGACCCGGTCAGATAGCGGGTCAGCATGGCCACCATCTCGTTCTCCAGGCGTTCGGTGTCGACCTGGGCGATGACCAGCTGGTGTACGACCATCTCGACGGTGGCGACGATCAGCTCGGCCGCGGTGGTGGTGTCGGCCACCCGCACCTGCGGATGGTTCTCCAGCAGGGCGCGGGTCTGTTCGACGCGCTGCTGCGAATAGGTCTCGATGCGCCGGATCAGCTCGGGTGAGAACGGCGCCTGCTCGATCATCAGGCGCAGCAGCCGCGGGTCGTCGCGGTGGTTGTCGATGGCCGCCCGGACGTGGCTGCGGAGGACGTCGGCCAGGTCGGCGCCGGCCGTCGCGCGCTGGGCCGCCATGCCGGCGTCGAGGTGCCGGGTCAGCAGGCTGGCCAGGATGGCGTCCTTGTTCGGGAAATACTGGTAGAGCGAGCCGATCGACACCCGGGCCCGCTCGGCGATGCGGTTGGTGGTGCCGGCGGCGTACCCGTGCTCGGTGAAAACGTGAGCAGCGGCGGTCAGGATGCGTTCCCGGGTGAGCTCGGCGCGCACCTGTCGCGGCTGCTTACGGGGCTCCAGCTGGCGCACGTCGCCGCTCCCTTCCCGGGCCGAGGAAAAGCGAGTTTCCAAGAAGACGAGTAATTGCTCAGAATTATGTCATGAGCTGGGACATCCTGCCGAAGGTGCAACTGCCATCGGCCCGCCGCATGATCACCTTGACGGTGCTGCGAACCGAGCAGACCACACCGTCGTTCCGCACCGTCACCCTCGGCGGCCCCGACCTCGGGCACCTGGTCGTGACCGGCTTCGACCAGACCGTGCGACTGTTCTTCCCCCGCCTCGGCCAGCGCTCGCTGCGGATGCCGACCCTCAACAGCGAGGCGTGGATGGCTCAGGTCCTGCTGCTGCCGAAATCGGTTCGTCCGTGGGTACGCAACTACACGATCCGCCGCGCCCGCCCGGGCGAGCAGGAGATCGACATCGAGTTCGCGCTGCACGGCGAGGGCCCGGCTGCGGCCTGGGCGACCTCGGCCCGCCCGGGCGACGAGGCCGGCATCTGGGACATGGGAATCTCGTACCTGCCGCCGGCCGAGGCCGAGTGGCACCTGCTGGCCGGCGAGGAATCCGCCGTGCCCGCGATCCTGTCCATCCTGGAGAACGCCTCGGACGCCCTGACCGCCGAGGTCTTCCTCGAGGTCCCGTCGCCCGCCGACATCCGCACCGACATCCTCGCCCCGCCCGGCGCGCGCATCCACTGGCTCCCGCGCCGCGAGGGCCTCGGCCGCCCGGGCGCGCTGGCTCTGGCCACCATCAAGGAGGCCATCCTCCCGGCCGGCCGCTCATACACCTGGGTGGCGGGCGAGTCCAAACTCCCCACCGGCCTGCGCCGCCACCTGGTCAACGACCGTGGCGTCGCCAAGTCCGACATAGCCTTCTTCGGCTACTGGCGCCACGGCCGCTCCAGCCCCGGCTGACCCCCGGAAAGCGCGAACCGCGGCCGCTCCAGCCCCGGCTGACCCCGGAAAGCGCGAGCCGCCCGGAACCCCGGCTCACTGAGTTTCTCGCAACGCTGCGCGCAGCAGTGACGCCGTCTCGGTAGGGGTGCGGCCGACCCGGACGCCGGCCGCGGACAGGGCCTCCGCCTTGGCCGCGGCCGTGCCCGACGAGCCGGAGATGATCGCCCCGGCGTGACCCATCGTCTTGCCGGGCGGCGCGGTGAAACCGGCTACATAGGCGACCACCGGCTTGGTGACGTGCTCGGCGATGAAGGCCGCGGCCCGTTCCTCCGCGTCGCCCCCGATCTCCCCGATCAGCACGATCGCCGCGGTGAGAGGGTCGGCCTCGAAAGCGGCCAGGCAGTCGATGTGGGTGGTGCCGATGATCGGGTCGCCGCCGATGCCGACGCACGTCGAGAAGCCGATGTCGCGCAGCTCGTGCATGAGCTGGTAGGTCAGGGTGCCGGACTTGGAGACCAGGCCGATCGGGCCGGGGCCGGTGATGTCGGCCGGGATGATGCCGGCGTTGGCACGGCCGGGGCTGATCAGGCCGGGGCAGTTCGGGCCGATGATCCGCGTCGCGCTGTCGCGGGTACGGGCCCACACGGCCGCCGTGTCCAGCACCGGCACGCCCTCGGTGATCACGACGACCAGCGGGATCTCGGCGTCGACCGCCTCCAGCAGGGCGTTCTTGACGAAGGCGGGCGGTACGAAGATGACGGACACGTCCGCACCGGTGGCCTCCACTGCCTCACCCACCGAGGCGAAGACCGGCAAGGACGTGTCCTTGACCTGGAACGACGTACCGGCCTTGCGCGGGTTCACGCCGCCGGCCACATCGGTGCCGGCGGCCAGCATGCGGCGGGTGTGCCTGGCCCCCTCGGCGCCGGTCATGCCCTGCACGATGACGCGCGACTTCTCGGTCAACCAGATCGCCATGACTACCTCCCCAGGTGGGCGGCCCGGGCCGCCGCGTCGTCCATCGTGTCGGCCAGCGTGACCATCGGATGCCCGGCGCCGGCCAGGATCGCGCGCCCGGCGTTCGCGTTGTGGCCGTCCAGCCGCACCACGATCGGCCTGGTCACGGCCGCGCCGAGCTGGTCGAGAGCCTGGATCACACCGTTGGCCACGGCGTCGCACGCGGTGATGCCGCCGAAGACGTTGACCAGCACCGATCTCACCGCCGGGTCGTCGAGTACGACGGACAGCGCGTCGGCCATGACCTGCGCGCCGGCCCCGCCCCCGATGTCCAGGAAGTTGGCCGGCCGCGCACCCGCCCCGGCCACCACGTCGAGCGTGGACATGACCAGGCCGGCCCCGTTCCCGATGATCCCGACCGTGCCGTCGAGCTTCACGTAGTTGAGCCCTTTGGCGACCGCCCGGGCCTCGAGCGGATCGTCGGGCCGCCCGGAGAGGCCGGCGAAGGAGCGACGGAACGCGGCGTTGTCGTCCAGGGTGACCTTGCCGTCGATGGCCAGCACCCGGCCGGCCGCGTCAACGATCAGCGGGTTGACCTCGACCAACGTGGCGTCCTCGCGGACGAACACCGCCCACAGCCGTTCCGCGACGGGGACGATCGCCGGGGGAAGAGCCGTGAGATCCAGCGGGTCGACCGGAATGCGGACGATCGACGAGGCGGGCGCCTGTTCGATGTCCATGCCGCCGGACGACGAGAACATCCCGGTGATCTCCCGTGCCGACCGGTCGACCAGGAAGGCGAGGTAGTACTCGGTCGCGATGTTCGACGCCTCGGCGACCAGCACCTCGCGTACCCGATGGCCCTTGATCTCCATGCCGATGATCTCCCCGGCGCGAGCGGACGCCTCGGCCGGCGTGGCCGCGACCCTCACTCCCCCGGCCTTGCCGCGCCCACCGACCTTGACCTGCGCCTTGACGACGGTGGCACCGCCGAGCCGGGCGGCGATGGCGCCGGCCCGGGCGGGCGTGTCGGCGACCTCGCCGGCCGGGACCGGCACCTGATGCGCGGCGAACAGACGCATTGCCTGATGCTCCAACAGATCCATGCCAGGAGCATACTGTATGCAATATGTGGTCTACCACAGACTGGACAAGCCAAAGTAGAGCGGCGAGGATAGTCGGCATACGGTATGCAGTCTTCAATCCCGGAGGGCATCATGACACAGACCGCCACCGAGTCGTCCACGGAGAAGATCCTGCGCCGGCCCAGCGAGGATCCCGACACGATCTCCGGCGGCCACCTGGTCGCCAAGGCACTCAAGGCCGAGGGCGTGGACGTGATCTTCACGCTCTGCGGCGGGCACATCATCGACATCTACGACGGCTGCGTCGACGAGGGCATCGAGGTCGTCGACGTACGCCACGAGCAGGTCGCCGCGCACGCCGCCGACGGCTACGCCCGGATCACCGGCAAGCCCGGCGTGGCCGTGGTCACCGCCGGCCCGGGCACCACCGACGCCGTCACCGGCGTGGCCAACGCCTTCCGGGCCGAGAGCCCGATGCTGCTGATCGGCGGCCAGGGCGCGCTCAGCCAGCACAAGATGGGCTCACTGCAGGACCTCCCGCACGTCGACATGATGCAGCCGATCACCAAGTTCGCCGCCACCGTCCCGCACACCACCCGCAGCGCCGACATGGTCTCGATGGCGTTCCGCGAGTGCTACAACGGCGCCCCCGGCCCATCCTTCCTGGAGATCCCCCGCGACGTGCTGGACGCCGAGGTCAACCTGGCCGACTGCACGATCCCGGCACCCGGGCGCTATCGCGCGAGCACCAAAAGCGCCGGCGACCCGGCCGCCATCGAGGCCCTGGCCGCCCTGATCGCGCGCTCGGAGAAACCGGCCATCCTGCTCGGCACCCAGGTGTGGACCGGCCGCGGCACCGATGCCGCGATCGAGATGGTGCGCACCCTCAACGTGCCGGCGTTCATGAACGGCGCCGCCCGCGGCACACTCCCGCCCGGCGACCCGCATCACTTCCACCTGTCGCGGCGCTACGCCTTCGACAACGCCGACCTGATCATCATCGTGGGGACGCCGTTCGACTTCCGGATGGGGTACGGCCGGCGGCTCCCGCAATCGGCCACGGTGGTCCAGATCGACATGGATTACCGCACGGTCGGCAAGAACCGCGACATCGACCTGGGCATCGTCGGTGACCCGGGCGCCGTGCTGGCCGCCGTGACTCGGGCCGGCTCGTCCGTCAACCGCAAGGCCTGGTTCGACGAGCTGCGCCACGAGGAGACCGCCGCGTACCAGAAGCGTCTCCCCCGCCAGCTTTCCGACGCCGACCCGATCCACCCGCTGCGCCTGGCCCACGAGATCAACGAGTTCCTGACCGAGGATTCCATCTTCATCGGCGACGGCGGCGACATCGTCACCTTCTCCGGCGGCGTGGTGCAGCCCAAGGCGCCGGGCCACTGGATGGACCCCGGCCCGCTGGGCACGCTCGGCGTGGGCGTCCCGTTCGCCATGGCGGCCAAGTACGCCCGCCCCGACAGCGAGGTGGTCTGCCTCTTCGGCGACGGCGCGTTCAGCCTCACCGGCTGGGACTTCGAGACGATGGTGCGCTTCAACCTGCCGTTCGTCGGCGTGGTCGGCAACAACTCGTCGATGAACCAGATCCGCTACGGCCAGAAGCGCAAGTACGGCGAAGCCCGGGAACGGGTCGGCAACACGCTCGGCGACGTGCACTACGACAAGTTCGCGCAGATGCTCGGCGGGTACGGCGAAGAGGTCCGCGACCCGGCCCAGATCGCACCGGCCCTGCGGCGGGCGCGGGAATCCGGGCTGCCGTCGCTGATCAACGTCTGGGTCGACCCGGACGCCTACGCCCCCGGAACCATGAACCAGACCATGTACAAGTAGGACCCGGCCGGCGGGCGGTCACTCCGGAGTGGCCGCCCGCTGCTCGTAGATCTTGCGGGTCCGCTCGGTGTGCTTGCGCATCAACTCGCCCGCCTTGCGGCCGTTCCCACCGGCGATGGTCTCGATCAGCTCACGGTGCTCGTCCCACGCCTCCTGCCCCCGAGCCCGGGCGATCGGCCGGTAATACCACCGCACCCGCCGGTCGACCATGCCGATCAGCTCGGCCATGATCTTGTTGCCGGACATCGTGAGGATGTGCTGGTGCAGCGCCGCGTTGGCGGCCACCATGCCGGCCTCGTCGTCCTTGGCCACCGCCTGCTCGCCGGTGGCCTGCAGCTTCCACAACTGCTCGACCGTCTCGGGCGTGGCGTTCACCGCGGCCAGCCGGGCCGACTCGGCCTCCAGCAGCGTACGGGCGCCGAGCAGCTCGTCGGCCTCCTTGGGCGTCGGGGTGTGCACGAACGCGCCCAGCGCCGGCCGCAGGTCGACCCAGCCCTCGGCGTGCAACCTTTGCAGCGCCTCGCGGACCGGCTGGCGGCTGACCCCGAGCTGCGCGGCCAGCTCCTGCTCGACGAGGTGCTCGCCGGGCTGGAGCTCGCCGTTGATGATCATGTCGGAGATGACGTCGGTGACCGCCTGGCGCAACGGCACGGGCCGCTCCAGCGGCTGCCGCGCCGAACGGGTCCGCCGGGTGGGGCTGTCGGGCATCGCGTCCTCCGATGGGTGCTCGGGTCAGTGGTTTTAGCATACAGTCGCCGAAATGCACGCCAAGGACGCCCTGCTCACCGCCGGTGATGCGTATTTGTGCTCAGAGGCTCTGAGCACAAATAGGCATCACCCGCCAGGCCCTGCCGCTGCTCTGAGCACAAATACGCATCACCCGCCAGGCCCTGCCGCTGCTCTGAGCACAAATACGCATCACCCGCCAGGCCCTGCCGCTGCTCTGAGCACAAATACGCATCACCTGCCAGGCCCTACACATCGGACGGGAAGCGGGCCGACGACGGGAAGTTGCCGTACAACGGCTCGTCGCCCGTCGTCATCGCGTGCACGAGCAGCGGCCCGCCCACGAAGGCACCACGCCACGAGGCACCCCGCCCGCCGAAGACCTCCTCGCGGTCGCCCCGGGACCGCGGCCGGTTGACGCCCACCTTGAACGCCTGCACGTCGGCCGCCAGCCGCGCCGCCAGCACCGGATCGTCGCAGGCGAGCGAGGCGACCAGCGAGCCGTTGGAGGCGTTCATCCCGGCCAGCAACTCGGCCTCGGTGTCCACCAGCACGATGGTGTCCACGGGACCGAACGGCTCCGCGTGGTGCAGCGGCGACGAACGCGGCGGGGCCAGCAGGGCGACCGGCGGCAGGTATGCGTCGGTCGGCTGTCCGGGGAGGAACCGGCCGTCGGCGAGCGAGCCCCGGTGCAACGGGACGCCGCCGCGGGCGATCGCCTCGGACACCACGTCGTTGAGTTCCTTGGCCTTGGCGTGGTTGATGAGGGGCCCGTACTCGAGATCAGGAAGTTGATCTTCGACGGAGGAGACCGCGAGCGGATGACCGAAGCGGACCTCGCGGATGGCCGGCAGGTACGCCGCCAGGAACGCATCGAAGAGGCGGCGCTGGACGACATACCGGGGGTACGCGGTGCAGCGCTGTTTCCCGTACTCGAAAGACCTGCGCACCAACCCGGACAGCAGCTCCCACTGGCTGAACTCCCACACACCCCAGCAGTTGAGCCCCTCCTGCTCGAGCACGTGCCGCTTGTCGCTGTCGACCAGCCGCGCCGCCACCTGCCCGCCGACGTCGCGCCCGCCGACGAACGACACGCACCCCACCTCGGGCGCGCCGACCAGCACCGAGGACAGCTTGGCCCCGCTGCCGCTGATCAGCGTGAGCGGCAGTCCCTCGCGGGCGGCCAGCGCGACCGCCAGCGTCAGGCAGCTCACCCCGCCGTCGGTGGGCGCCTTGCCGATCGCCGCGTTGCCGGCCAGCACCTGCACCAGCATGGCGTGCATGAGCACGCTCATCGGATAGTTCCAGCTGGCGATATTGGTCACCGGCCCGGGCAGCGGGGTGCGGCCGGCCAGCATC
Source organism: Actinoplanes sp. NPDC049265 (assembly GCF_043197135.1). NCBI lineage: Bacteria > Bacillati > Actinomycetota > Actinomycetes > Micromonosporales > Micromonosporaceae > Actinoplanes > Actinoplanes sp. NPDC049265. The sequence goes on from NZ_JBICSP010000017.1 coordinate 174,175, forward strand.
GGGTCGATCTCCTCGACGTACCACCGCACGCCGTCGATGCAGCGGTCGACGTCCGCGGTGGCCAGCCGCCACGGTTTGCCGATTTCCCAGACCAGCAGCAGCGCCAGCAGCTCGCGATGCTCGCCCAGGGCGTCGAGGGCGGCGGCGACCCGTTGTTTTCGCACGCTGAGTGGGGTGTCACCCCAGGGGCGATGCTGGTCGTACGCCGCCCGCACGGCCGCCGTGGCGGTCAGCTGGTCGACGGCCGGCGCCCCGGCGATCTCGGCGCCGTCCACCGGGGACACGCCCGGTGTCGTGGCACCGCCGATCCGCCACAGCCCGCCCCAGAAGTTGGCGAGCCCTCCGGGTTGAAACGCTTCGGGCGCCACCTCGCGGCAGCGCGCGTACACAGTCGGCCAGTCGGTTCCAGGCTTGAGCAACATGACTCTCCCGCGAGGTGACGTCGAAGTGGTAGCCCCAGGCGGTGTCCGGGCCCCCATCCCGCCCAGGGCTACCGCTGAGGGGGTCGGTGGTAGCCAGGAACGGCATGCGCGGCATGCACACCGCCCAGGGCTACCAGTGAGGGGTTCGGTGGTAGCCGGGAAGCACACTCGGCCCAGGGCTACCACTGAGGGGGTCGGTGGTAGCCAGGAACGGCATGCGCGGCATGCACACCGCCCAGGGCTACCGCTGAGGGGGTCGGTGGTAGGCGGGAACGGGATGCGGGGCGGGCGCACCGGGCGGGGCTACCACTGAGGGTCAGCGGACGAGGCGCGCGGCCTCGATGGCGAGGGGGTCCAGGGGCGCGGCCTGGTCGACGAGGGTCTGGAGGCGGGACCGCATGCGCGGGTCCCAGAACCGGCGGACGTGCGCGGCGATCGCCTCGGCCGCCTCGCCGGGTGGCAAGTGGCGGAACTGCCGCGAGATGTCGTTGATCATGCGCTGTTCGGCCGGCACGGTGCCGGGACGCTCAGACATGGATCGGCCGGGTGAGTGCGATCTGGACGGCGGTCACCTTGTACTCGGGGCAGTTGGTGGCCCAGTCGGAGTGTTCGGTGGTGACCACGTTGGCGCCGGTGACCGGGTGGTGGAAGGTGGTGTAGACGACGCCCACCGGCATGCGGTCGGAGACCCGGGCGTGCAGCGTCGTCTCGCCGACCCGGCTGGTCAGGGTGACCAGGTCGCCGTCGGTGATGCCGCGGTCCTCGGCGTCGTGCGGGTGCACCTCGAGCAGGTCCTCGGGGTGCCACGCGACGTTGCCGGTGCGCCGGGTCTGCGCGCCGACGTTGTACTGGCTCAGGATCCGGCCGGTGGTCAGGACCAGCGGGAAGCGGCGGGTGGTGCGTTCTTCGGTGGGTACGTACTCCGTACGCACGAACCTGCCCTTGCCCCGGACGAACTCGCCGATGTGCATGACCGGGGTGCCGGCCGGCGCGTTCTCGTTGCACGGCCACTGGACGCTGCCCAGCTTGTCGAGCAGCTCGAACGAGACGCCGGCGAAGGTCGGAGTCACCGACGCGATCTCGGCCATGATCTGACTTGGGTGGTCGTACCCCATGGGGTAGCCCATCGCGGTGGCGATCTCGCAGATGATCTGCCACTCGTGCTTGCCGGTGCGCGGCGGCATCACCGCGCGTACCCGGTTGATCCGCCGTTCCGCGTTGGTGAACGTGCCGTCCTTCTCCAGGAACGACGCGCCGGGCAGGAACACGTGCGCGAACTTCGCCGTCTCGTTGAGGAACAGGTCCTGGACGACGACCAGCTCCATCGCGTGCAGGGCGGCGCTCACATGCCGCAGGTTGGGGTCGGACTGGGCGATGTCCTCGCCGTGCACGAACAGCCCGTGGAAGCTGCCGCCGATCGCCGCGTCGAACATGTTGGGGATGCGCAGCCCGGGTTCGGGTTCGATGTCGCGGCCCCAGAGTTTCTCGAAGACGCCGCGGACGGCCTGGTCGGACACGTGGCGGTAGCCGGGCAGCTCGTGCGGGAACGAGCCCATGTCGCACGAGCCCTGCACGTTGTTCTGGCCACGCAGCGGGTTCACGCCGACCCCGTCCCGCCCGATGTTCCCGCAGGCCATGGCCAGGTTGGCCATGCCCATGACCATGGTCGACCCCTGGCTGTGTTCGGTGACGCCGAGGCCGTAGTAGATGGCGCCGTTGGCCGCCGTCGCGTAGAGCCGGGCCGCCCCGCGCAGGTCGGCCGCCGGAACACCGGTGATCGCCTCGACCGCCTCCGGGCTGTGCTCGGCGCCGGCGATGAACTCGGCCCAGCCGTCGAAGTCCTCGCAGCGTTCGAGGGCGAACGTCCGGTCCACCAGCCCCTCGGTCACCGCGACGTGGGCCATCGCGTTGACCACGGCCACGTTGGTGCCGGGGCGGACCGGCAGGTGGTAGGCCGCCTCGATGTGCGGCGAGCGGACCAGGTCGATGCGCCGCGGGTCGACCACGATCAGCTTGGCGCCCTCGCGCAGGCGGCGCTTCATCCGGGACGCGAAGACCGGGTGCCCGTCGGTCGGGTTGGCGCCGATCACCATGATCACGTCGGCCTGGGCCACCGACTTGAAGTCCTGCGTACCCGCCGACTCTCCGAAGGTCTGTTTGAGCCCGTAGCCGGTCGGCGAGTGGCACACCCGCGCGCACGTGTCGACGTTGTTGTTGCCGAAGGCGGCCCGGACCATCTTCTGCACCACGAACACCTCTTCGTTGGTGCAGCGGGACGACGAGATCGCGCCGATCGCGCCGGCCCCGTGCCGACGCTGGATGTCGAGCATCCGCCGGGCGACAGTGCCGATCGCCTCGTCCCACGACACCACGCGCCACTGTTCGTCGATCGTGTCGCGGACCATCGGTTCGAGCTTGCGGTCGGGATGGCCGGCGTACCCGAAAGCGAAGCGGCCCTTCACGCACGAATGGCCCTCGTTGGCGCCGCCGTCCTTGTACGGGACCATCCGCACCAGCTCGTTGCCGCGCAGTTCGGCTTTGAAAGAGCAACCCACGCCGCAGTACGCACAGGTCGTTATCACCGTGCGCGACGGCAGGCCGAGTTGCACCACCGACTTCTCCTGCAACGTGGCCGTCGGGCAGGCCTGCACGCACGACCCGCAGGAGACGCACTCGGACTCCATGAACGAGCCGCCGGCGCCGGGCGACACCGTCGATTCGAAGCCGCGCCCGGCGATGGTCAGCGCGAACGTGCCCTGCACCTCGTCACAGGCGCGGACACAGCGTGAGCAGGCGATGCACTTGGAGGCGTCGAAGTCGAAGTACGGGTTGCTGGTGTCCTTGGGCGCGTCGAGGTGGTTCTTCCCTTCGTACCCGTAGCGAACCTGCCGCAGACCCACCGCACCGGCCATGTCCTGCAGCTCGCAGTCGCCGTTGGCCGAACAGGTCAGGCAGTCCAGCGGGTGGTCGGAGATGTAGAGCTCCATCACCCCACGCCGCAGCCGTTGCAGGCGGGGCGTCTCGGTGCTGACCCGCATCCCGTCGGTCACCGGCGTGGTGCACGAGGCCGGGGTGCCGCGACGGCCGTCGATCTCGACCACACACAGCCGGCACGACCCGAACGCCTCCAGGCTGTCGGTGGCGCACAGCTTGGGAATGCTCACACCCGCCTGCGACGCGGCGCGCAGGACCGAGGTGCCTTCGGGTACGACGACCGGCAGGCCGTCCACCTCGACGGTCACGGTCGCCGGCCCTTCGCGTTCCGGTGTCCCGTGGTCGGGTTCCTTCAGCAGAGTCACGGTTGCCTCGCTTCGAAGTCGTCCGGGAAATGGGTCAGCGCGCTGCGTACGGGCATCGGGGTGAGCCCGCCCATGGCACAGAGCGAGCCGTCGGTCATCAGCTCGCACAGGTCCTCGAGCACGGCCAGGTTCTCGTCGCGGTCGACGCCGGACCGGATCCGGTCGATCACCTCGACGCCGCGCACCGCCCCGACCCGGCACGGCGTGCACTTGCCGCACGATTCGGCCGCGCAGAACTCGAACGCGAAGCGGGCCTGGGCGGCCATGTCGACCGAGTCGTCGAAGACCACGATGCCGCCGTGCCCGAGCATCGCCCCGGCCTTGGCGAACGCCTCGTAGTCCATCGGCAGATCAAAATCATCTGTGGGTACGTACGCCCCGAGCGGCCCGCCGACCTGCACGGCCCGCACCGGGCGCCCCGACCGCGTGCCGCCGCCGTACCCCTCGACCAGCTCGCCCAGCGTGATCCCGAACGCGGTCTCGACGATCCCGCCGCGCGCGACGTTCCCGCCCAGCTGGAACACCTGGGTGCCCCGGGACCGTTCGACGCCCAGCTCCCGATAGGCCTCGGCGCCGCCGGCCAGAATCGTCGGCACGGTCGCCAGAGTGAGCACGTTGTTGATGACTGTCGGCCGGCCGAACAGCCCTTCGAAGGCCGGGATCGGCGGCTTGGCCCGGACCATGCCCCGCTTGCCCTCCAGGCTCTCCAGCATGGAGGTTTCCTCACCGCAGATGTACGCGCCGGCGCCGACCCGCACCTCCAGCCGGAACCCGTCGAGCCAGGCCGCGGCCCGGCCGATGGCCTCACGCATGACCGCCACGCCATCCGGATATTCCGAGCGGATGTAGATGTAGCCTTCGCTCGCGCCGACCGCGTGGGCGGCGATGGCCATGCCTTCGATCAGCATGAACGGGTCGCCTTCGAGGACCATGCGATCGGCGTACGTGCCGCTGTCCCCCTCATCGGCGTTGCAGCACACGAACTTCAGGTCGCCGGGGCATTCCAGCACGGTCTTCCACTTGACACCGGCCGGGAATCCGGCGCCGCCGCGGCCGCGCAGGCCCGACTCGGTCACCTCGGCCACCACCTGGGCCGGCGTCATGGCCCGCGCTCGCCGCAGTCCCGCCAGGCCACCGTGCGCGACATAGTCGTCGAGCGACAGCGGGTCGGTGACTCCCATCCGCGCGAACGTGACCCGCTGCTGCCCGGCCAGCCACTCGTGCTCCTCGACCAGCCCGATCCCCAGTGGGTGATGCGTATTTGTGCTCAGAGCAAGGAGCGGCTCGGGCTCCGCGACCGGCCCGACCCCCGGCGAGTGATGCGCATTTGTGCTCAGAGCAAGGAGCGGCTCGGGCTCCGCGACCGGCCCGACCCCCGGCGAGTGATGCGCATTTGTGCTCAGAGCAAGGAGCGGTAGGCCGGGCACGTCGGCCGGGGTTACCGGGCCGAAGCCCACCCGGCCGGCCGGTGTGTCCACCTCGACCAGTGGTTCGAGCCAGAGCAGGCCGCGCGACCCGTTGCGCACGACCGTCAGAGAGGGGTAGTGGGCCTGGATCGCGGCGGCCACCTCGTCGGCACCGACTGAGCGGGCCGCCGAATCCCGTGGGACGTGAACCGTGGTCATGACGCACCCTCCAAAGCCGATCGCAGCCGGTCCGCGTCAACCCGCCCGAGCAGGCGACCGTCGACCACGGCCGACGGCCCCAGCGCACAATTGCCCAGGCAGAAGACCTGTTCGACACTCGCGCCGGGCCCGCACACCACCGGCGCCGCGGCGAACAACTCCTCCGCGCCCACCGCCTGACACGCCTCGCCGCGGCACATTTTGACCTGGTGCCCGGCCGTCGGCGCGGCCCGGAAATCGTGGTAAAAGGTGATCACCCCATGGACCTCGGCCCGGGACAGATTGAGCTCCTCGGCCAGCACCGGCACGGTGTCGGCGGGCACGTGCCCGAGCGTCCGCTGAATCTCGTGCAGGATCGGCAGCAGGTTGCCGCGTTGCTCGCGACACGCGGCCACCGCCGCGCGCACGGGTTCCGCGATGGCAGGGTCGACCAGTGCGGCCGGACTCGGCGCCGCCTCCCGCCGGCCGCGACGACGGACCCGATCCTCCGACGACGGGTTCACCGGGCACCGACCGGGGCGGTGACCGTGCGAGCCAACAGGTCGACGGCCGCGTAGACGTTGCGCAGGGTCGGGGCCGGGACGCCGGTCATGTCGGCCAGTTCGACCACCGCGCCGATGATCGCCTCGAGTTCGAGTTCCTTGCCGGCCTCCAGGTCCTGCAGGGTCGACGTCTTGTGGTGGCCGACCCGGGCAGCGCCGTCGATGCGCCGCTCGACCGAGATGGACGGCTCACAACCGGCCGCCGTGGCCACCGCGACCGTCTCGCGCATCATCTCGGCGACCAGCTCGCGAGCGCCCGGGTGGCCGCACATGTCGGCCAGCGTGGCCCGGGTCAGCGCGCTCAGCGGGTTGAACGCGACGTTGCCCATCAGCTTGATCCAGATGTCGTCGCGGATGTTCGTCTCGACCGGACACTTGAGACCGCCCTCGACCATCGCCGAGGCGAAGGCCAGGCAGCGTTCGGAGCGCGTACCGTCGGGTTCGCCGATGGAGAAGCGGGTGCCTTCGAGGTGCCGGATCACCCCGGGACGCTCGATCTCGGTCGAGCAGTAGACGACGCAGCCCATCGCCCGGTCGACCGGCAGGACGGCGGTGGTGGCGCCGCCCGGGTCGACCGACTCGATCCGCCGGCCCTCGAGGGGGTGGCCGGTGAGCCCGTGGAAGTACCACCACGGGATGCCGTTCTGCGCGGCGACGATCGCGGTGTGCGGGCCGAGCAGCGGGGCGACCAGGGCGCCGGCCGTGGCGTACGCGTGTGCCTTGAGCCCGAGGAACACGTAGTCGACCGGCCCCACCTCGCGAGGGTCGTCGGTGGCCCGGGCCCGGGCGGTGAAATCGCCCCGCGGGCTGCGCACCTGGACGCCGTCGCGCCGGATCGCCGCGAGGTGCGCGCCGCGGGCGATCAGGTGGACTTCCACTCCGGCCCGGTGCAGGGCCGCTCCGACATACGCGCCGATGGCGCCGGCGCCGAGAACAGCGATCCGCACGCCGCCTCCCTCCCTGAAGTCTTGTATACAGTATGCGAACCCACACCCAAACGAAACCCCCAGTGGCAGCCCCGGGCGACATCCGCCGCGCGAAAGCCGCCCGGCCCTGCCACCGCCAACCGAAGTGGTAGCCCTGAGCGCTGCCCGCCGCGCGAAAACCGCCCGGCCCTGCCACCGCCAACCGAAGTGGTAGCCCTGAGCGCTGCCCGCGCGGCGGATACCGCCCGGGGCTACCACTGGACGGGACCACCTCAGGCGACGGTCGCGCGGGTCATCGGGACGGCCTCGGCCTCGGCCGCCCGGCTGCCCCGGCCGGGCTGCTTGAGCAGCAGGGACAGGATGCCGGTGAAGAGGCCGATGCAGCCGGCCAGCACGAACGCGCCGCCGTAGCCCCAGGCCGCCACAACCACCGCGCCCAGCCCGGACCCGACCAGCCCGGAGACCAGCTTGGAGCTGTAGACCATGCCGTAGTTGGAGGCGTTGTTGTTCTCCCCGAAGTAGTCGGCGGTCATGGCCGCGAACAGAGGGAAGATCGCGCCGCCGCCGAAGCCGGAGATCATCGACGCGAGCAGGAACAGCGGCATGTTGCCGATCGAGCCGGACAGGTAGACGGCGAACTGGGCCAGGCCGAGGATCACGCAGACGATGGTCAGGGTCTGCCGGCGGCCGAACCGGTCCGAGATCCAGCCGATCACGCCGCGCCCGGTGCCGTTGACCACGGCCTTGAGGCTCATGGCGAGGGCCACGATGCCGCCGGCGAAGCCCATCTCCTTGCCGAACGGCACCTGGAACGCGATGCCGAAGATGTTCACGCCGGCCGTCATCAACAGGCAGAACCACATGAGATAGAGCACGGGGGTACGCGCGGCTTCACGCGGCGTGTACTGCTTGACGGCGGGCGGGTTCTTGGACAGCGAACGCCGCACCCGCGGGTCGTCGGCCACCTTGAGCGGGTCGACGTGCACCGGCCACCAGTTCTTCGGCGGGTCCCGGAAGAAGATCCCGGTGACCGCCACGAACGCGGCCAGCAGGAAGCCGATCCAGGTCAGCGTGCCACCGTAGTTGCTGGTATCCATGTAGTTGGTGAAGATGAAGATGAACGGCACCGACCCGTACGCGAATCCGCCGTTGACGAACCCGGTCTTGCCGCCTTTGCGCTCGGGATACCACTTGCCGACCATGTTCACGCAGGTGGCGTAGACCATGCCGGCGCCGGTGCCGCCGAGGACGGAGAAGCCGATGTACGCGACGATCACGTTCGGCGCGTACGCCAGGGCCAGGTAGCCCAGCACGGTGCCGACCGCGCCGCACAGCATCGCCGCCCGGGCCGACAGCCGGCCGCTCTCGCGCAGCTTGCCGGTCGGGAACGCGACCGCCGCCTGGAACAGCACCCACACGCCGAGCAGCCAGAAGATGTGCGCGCCGTGCCAGCCGTGCGCTTCAGACAGGGTTTCGTCGGTGGACGAGAACGCGTACTCCGACGAACTGATCGCCATCATCGCGATCCACGGCAGAAACACCATCCACCGGCGCGATCGCCCGAGAATTTCCCGGTCGGTCTCGCCCAGCCGATAGGTCCGGCCGTTCCCGTCAATGATCTCGCGGTAGCCGTTTACTGTGGTGTTTGTCGCGTTGCCGGTTCTTCCATTCGAGATAGAATTCTCGGCAGGTGGGCGGTCTGGTGTCGAGACCATGACTGAGCCTCCTTGAAGGACAGAGATACGTGGTCTGCGACGGGCAAGGTCCAGACCGGGCTGTGCTTCCTTGAGCTGCCGTTCGACGTTGAGGCGTGGGGCGGCAGCTCGCTCGTTACGGGTGGGTGATCAGGCCCGCGGCGCGGGCCCAGCGATATTTGGCACCGAGGACCGCCACCGGCTTTTCCGTGGTGTACGGATAAGCGACGACGCCGTGCCGATACAGATACGCACTGGCCTCTTCCACTTCGACGTCACCGGAAAGACTGGCGACGATCGGCTTGTGAATGCCCTTGGCGCGAAATTCTTCGACGACGTCGACGACCAGTTCGGCAAAGGTCATCGGCGGCGTCACGATCGTGTGCCAATAGCCCAGGATCAGCGCGTGCACCCGCTCGTCGGAGAGACCGAGCGCGATCGTGTTGCGATAGGTGGACGGTGGTTCGCCGCCGGTGATGTCGACCGGGTTGCCGGCCGAGCCGAACGGCGGGATGTAGGCCCGGAAGGCCGCGTCGAGATCGGCCGGGATCTCCATCAGTTTCAGGCCGTTGTCGACGCAGGCGTCGGAGAGCAGCACGCCCGATCCGCCGGCGCCGGTGATGATGACGACGTTCTCTCCGGTGGGCGTGGGCAGCAGTGGCACGCCGCGGGCGTACTCGAGCAGGTCGTTGAGGCCTGGCGCCCGAATCACGCCGCTCTCGCGCAGGATGTCGTCGTAGACCTTGTCGTTGCCGGCCAGCGCGCCGGTGTGCGAGCCGGCCGCCTTCGCGCCCTGGTCGGTGCGGCCGGCCTTGAGCACCACGATCGGCTTGCGTACCGACACCCGCTTGGCCGTGTCGGCGAACGCCCGCCCGTCCTTGAGGTCCTCCAGGTGCATGGCCACCAGGTTGGTGTTGTCGTCGTGCTCGAAGAACGTGAGCAGGTCGTCCTCGTCGATGTCGGCCTTGTTGCCGACGCCGACGATGGCCGAGACGCCCATGCCGGACGAGCGGCTGAACCCGAGGATGGCCATGCCGATGCCACCGCTCTGCGAGGACAGAGCCACTCCCCCGCGTACGTTGTACGGCGTGCAGAACGTGGCCGACAGGTTCTCCGGCGTGTAGTAGTAGCCGTAGATGTTGGGCCCGAGGATGCGTACGTCGTGCCGCCGGGCGATGGCCAGCACCTCGTCCTGCAGTTCCTGGTTGCCGGTCTCGGCGAACCCGGACGGGATGAGGATCGCGCCGGCCACCCCCTTGGCGCCGGCCTCGTCCAGGGCTTGCGGCACGAACTTGGCCGGGATCGCGAACACCGCCACGTCCACGTCGCCGGGCACGTCGGCGATGGACTTGAACGCCTTGTGGCCTCCGATCTCGTCGGCCTTCGGGTTGATCGGGTAGATCTGGCCGGCGTACCCACCGTTGACCAGGTTCTTCATCACCGAGTTGCCGATCTTGCCGGCTTCGGCGGAGGCGCCGATGACCGCTATCGCGGCCGGTTTCATGATCCGGTTCATCGCGGTCAGGATCTGCTCGGTGGTGAAGGTGGCGGGCCGTTCGGCCGCGGCAGGGTCGACGATGATGCGTACGTCGACCGCGACGGCCGAGTCACCGGTGGCGAGCACCGGGTTGAGGTCGACCTCGGCCAGCTGCGGGAAGTCGGTGACCAGCTGCGACACCCGCACGACGAGGTCGATGAGCAGCTCGCGGTTGGCCGGCTCGGCCCCGCGTACCCCGCGCAGGATCTCGGCCGCGGCGATGCCGTCGAGCATGGACGCCGCCGTTTCCCGGGTAACCGGGGCCAGCCGGAACGTGACGTCCTTGAGCACCTCGACCAGCACGCCACCCAGCCCGAAGGCGACCACCTTGCCGAAGCTCGGGTCGGTGACCGCCCCGACGATGACCTCGTGACCGCCGCCGAGCTGCTTCTGGATCTGCACACCGCGGATGTCCGCGCCGGGCACGTGCTCTCGTACCGAAGAAAGGATCTTCTCGAACGCCCAGCCGACCTCGGCCAGGCTGCCGACCCCGACGATCACGCCGCCGGCCTCGGTCTTGTGCAGCACGTCGGGCGAGACGATCTTCATGACGACCGGGAAGCCGATGGCCTGGGCCAGCTTCTCGGCCTGGTCCGGGTTGGTGGCCAGGCCCTCGGCGGGCGTGCTGATCCCGTACGCCTCAGCCACCGCCCGGCCCTCCGGAGCCGTGAGCGACGAACGGCCGTCCGCGGCGACCTGGTCGAGGATCTCTTGCACCTTGATCTTGTCCATGAGAAAGGCCTCCTCAGATGGCGCCGGCGGCGCGCAGTTCGGCGGCCCGGCCCTCGAAGCCGATCTCCGCGAGGATCTCCTCGGTGTGCTCGCCGAGCAGCGGTGACCGCTCGACGTCGACCGGGGAGTCGGACAGCTTGATCGGGCACCCGACGGTCTTGAAGGTGCCGCGTTCCGGGTGCTCGACCGAGACGACCGACCCGAGCATCCGCAGGGTGTCGTCCTCGATCAGCTCCCGGGTGGACAGCACTGGGCCGCACGGGATGTTGTGCGCGTTGAGCTCCTCCATCACCGCCCACTTGGTGTGCTTGGAGGTCCACTCCTCGATCAGCTGGAACGCCTTGTCGAGCTTGTCCAGCCGCGCCTTGGGCGTACTCCACTCGGGGTCGTCGGCCAGCTCGGGGCGGCCGATCAGCTCGGCGATCGGCGCCCACCCGGTGGGCTGGATGATCACGTAGATGTAGTCGTTCGGGCCGCCCGGCGCGCATCGGACCGCCCAGCCGGGTTGTCCGCCACCGGACGCGTTGCCCGACCGTGGCACCTCGTCGCCGAAGTTCTCGTTGGGGTACTCGCCCAGCGGCCCGTGGGCCAGGCGCTGCTGGTCGCGCAGCTTCACCCGGCACAGGTTGAGCACCGCGTCCTGCATCGCGACCTGCACCCGTTGTCCCCGGCCGGACTGGGTGCGGTGCAGCAGCGCGGCCAGGATGCCGGCGACCAGGTGGATGCCGGTGCCCGAGTCGCCGATCTGCGCGCCGGTGGCGGTCGGTGGCCCGTCCTCGAATCCGGTGGTGCTCATCGCGCCGCCCATGGCCTGGGCCACCACTTCGTAGGCCTTGAAGCCCGCGTACCGGCCGGGGCCGAAACCCTTGATCGACGCGTACACCAGCCGGGGGTTGATCTCCTGCAGCCGCTCCCACGGGAAGCCGAAGCGGTCGACCACGCCGGGGCCGAAGTTCTCCACGAGCACGTCCACCTCGGACAGCAGCTTCGTGAAGACCTCCTTGCCCTGGTCATTCTTCATGTTCAGCGTGATACTGCGCTTGTTGCAGTTGAGCATCGTGAAATAGAGGCTGTCCACGCCGGGTAGATCGCGGAGCTGGCTCCGGGTGATGTCGCCGTGGCCGGGGGCTTCCAGCTTGATCACGTCCGCGCCGAGCCAGGCGAGCATCTGGGTCGCCGACGGTCCGGACTGGACGTGGGTCATGTCGAGAACGCGAATGCCCTCGAGTGCCTTGGTCATCGTGATCCTCCTGTACGACGCTGAACGGGTCGCGGAGACGAATGCGGTGCCCCAACGACGGACCTGAGTAGTGGTTGGATTGCATACCGTATTTCGTAGTCAGTATGTTGTCGCATGTAACAGCCATGTGTCCAGAGTGTGTTTGAAAGACATCGATAGAAGAGCTGAATGGCCGCGGGTACGCAGGTCAGCGCGCTTTTGCGCCTCCGCTCAACGCGGCAGGGTGAGCAACGGGCGGCCGGGCTGGCGCAGACGATAGGCCAACAGGGCAGCAACCAGCCCGAGACCGCCGGCGACGGCCCAGGCGTTCTGGCCCGTCGCGAGGATGATGCCGAGGACGCCGCCGACCGCCTTGCCGGTGTAGACGACGCCGTAGTTGGAGAGGGTGGCCTCGTCGCCGAACCAGTCGCGGACCAGACCGATCAAGAGCGAGTAACCGGCCCCGGTGCCGAAGCCGGCGAGCACCACCGCGATCGGGTTCCCGTGCGAGGCGAGCAGGACGAACTGGGCCAGGGCGCCGACCATGAGGGCGTGCGCGAGGGTGCGGCGGCGGCCCAGGCGATCGGACAGGCGGCTGCTCAGCCACCGGCCCAGCCCCGTCGACACGGCCAGGACGGCGATCGACACCGCGGGCCAGCGTCCGGTCGCCAGCATCGCGATGTCAAAGAAGGCCATGACCGAGGTGAGCACCACGACCACGAACAGGACGGGCAGGACGCCGGACCTGAGAGCCGCCCGGAAGGAGAAGTGGCGCAGGGCGGGACGGTTGTTGGGAATGCTGTTGTTGAGGCTGCGGTCCACCGCCCACCGGTGTGGATCCAGGTGGGACGGCCACCAGTGCGGAGGCGGACGGCGGATCAGCAGGGCGGCGGTCACCAGCACGACCGCCACCACGACCGCCGTCACGTCGAGCATGACCCTGTTCACCGTCAACCCGGCGATCAGGATGAACGGAAGCGCGCCGTAGCCGAAGGCACCGCTCACCGCACCACTGGCCGAGGCGATACGTTCCGGGAACCACTCGGTCACGGCACCGATGCTGACCACATAGGCCAGGCCGGTTCCCAGGCCGCCGTAGATGGCGTACCCGTAACCGCTGTTCTCATGGGCGAGGGAGATCAGGCCGGCGGCACAGAGGGCCGCCGCGACGAGGAGCAGGAGTTCCGGGTTGCGGCCGGAGCGGCGATAGAGCCAGGCCGCCGGAGCCGCCGAGCCGGCCTGGCAGAACACCCAGACCGCGAGGACGAGCAGGGCGCGCCGGGTCGTCCAGCCGTTCAGCTCGACGAAGGCCGGCAGCGCCGCGGCGTACCCGTACTGGAAAAGGCTGACCGCGGCCATCGACGCCCAGGCCGCCCTCCTGATCCAGATCCGCGGCCGCCCGAGCAGCTCGACGTCCGACTCACCGACCCGGTAGCGACGCCCGTAGACGTCGGTCGATATCTGTGACACGAGACACCTCCTGGTGGTCTACTGTATGCAGTATGTCACAGACGGTGCTGTTGAGAGAGCTCGAATATCTCGTCGCGCTGGCCCGTGAACGCCACTTCGCCCGCGCGGCCGCCGCCTGCCACGTCTCCCAGCCGTCGCTGTCCACCGCCATCCGCAAACTGGAACGGGAACTCGACGTGCAGATCGTCCGGCGGGGCCATAGGTTCGCCGGCCTGACCCCCGAGGGCGAACGCGTGCTGCTGTGGGCCCACCGCATCCTGGCCGGAGCCACCGCCCTGCAGCAGGACCTGGCCTCGATGCGCGGCGAACTCACCGGCACCCTGCGCCTCGGCGCCATCCCCACGGCCCTGACCGCGGCGTCACTGCTGACCACGCCACTGTGCACCCGGCATCCCGAGATCCGGGTGACGCTGACCTCGCTCAGCTCCCGCGAGGTGGCGGCCCAGCTCGCCGGCTTCGAACTGGACGTCGCCCTCACCTACCTCGACGACGACACCCTGGTCGGCATGAAAACCTTTCCCCTGTACGAGGAGCGCTACCTGCTACTCACTCCCGCCTCCGGCCCACTCGCCGAACGCCCGGCGGTGACCTGGCCCGACGTGGCCAAGCTGCCGCTCGTCCTGCTCACCCCGCGCATGCGCAACCGCCGCATCATCGACGGCCTCTTCGCCGCCCACGGCCCCGTCCCCGCCCCCGCGGTCGAGACCGACACGGTCGACGCCCTCTACGCCCACATCGCCACCCGCCGCTGGTCGAGCGTCATCGCCCACGCCTGGCTGCACACCTTCGGCGTCCCGTCCGGCATGCGCGTGGTCCCCTTGAGCGGCCGCTCCGGCGGCTCCCGCATCGGCCTGGTCGCAGCCGACCGCCAGCCCGAGCCCTACATCGTCCGCGCCCTGGTCGACCTGATCCCGGCCGCCGACGTCCGCGGCACGCTGCAACGCCTCCTCCGCACCCACCTCAACCGCTGACCGTCGAGTCCGTCCCACCCTCCGGCGCGAGCACCGCGCTGAGCGCGGCTTGGGCGGGGCGGCAGGGACGGCGAGAGAGCAGGCTGGACGCCTGGCGAACCAGGATCGGCCCCGCGCCTGAGCGCGAGCGGCGCCGGCAAGCCGGCCGGGGGCCAGAAGCTGCGGCACACGGCTCAGGTGTGGATGGCCTCGTGGGCGTGTTTGCCGGCGAGGTCGCTGAGGGCGGCGTTCAGGTCGTCGAAGAGGGCGCCCGCGGTCTCGCCGTTCCAGTCGGATGGGAGCAGGGACAGTGGCAGGCCGGGGTCGCGGAAGGGCAGGCGGCGCCACTCGGTCAGCATCGGGATGTAGAGGCGGAAGGCGTCGGGGCCGGTGGTGGGGGGACTGTCGCGGACGGGGGTGTAGCGGCGGAGGAAGTCCGCGTACATGGTGGTCAGGTCGGACAGGTCCCACCACTGGGCGACCTTGATGCGCGGGTCGCCGAAGGCCACGTAGTCGCCGGTGAAAATGTCGACGTAGCCGGACAGCCCGCGGCGCTCGAGGGTGTGGCGGGTCTCGTCGGCCAGGTGCTGGGGGGCCACCCAGACGCCGGAGGCGACCGTGCCGAAGCCGAGGCGGGTCAGAGTGGTTCGCAAGGCGTGGCGCTGGTCGCGTTCGGACTCGGGGACCGAGAAGAGGACCATCACCCAGCCGTCGCCGGGGGACGCGCGGGCCCGGCGGAAGATGCGGCGGTCACCCTCGGCCAGCATCTCCAGGGTCGGGCCGTCGAGGGCGTAGCCGGCCGCGCCGTCGTAGCGGGAACCGGCCAGGACGCCTCGGCGTTTCAGGCGGGAGACGGCGTTGCGGGTGGGCTGGGCGTCGACGCCGACGTCGGACATCAGGCGGACCACCGACGCCACCGACAGCCAGTTGTGTTCGGTCCGGGCGTACAGGGCGAAGATCGTCAGGATCAACTGGGAGACGCGGGCGTCCACCGCCATGATCACGAGCCTATCGGAGGCGGCCGCCAGCGCACGTGGGTGTCGTCCTCGGCACGGTCGGGGCGCAGCAGGTGGAGGCGCGGGCGGACGGCGTCGGTGCGGGCCGACGGCGGCTTGCGGCTGCCGGGCCGGAACTGCACCGGCCAGTCGGCCCCGCGATACTCCTGCTCGGCGGCCGCGTGCAAGGTCCACTGCGGGTCATAGAGATGGGTACGCCCGAGAGCGCACAGATCGGCCCGGCCGGCCAGCAGGATCGAGTTCACGTCGTCGTAGGAGGCGATGGCCCCGACCGCGATCACCGTGGCCCCGGGCACCTCGTGCTTGATCCGGTCGGCGTACGGCGTCTGGTAGGACCGGCCGAACGCGGGCCGCTCGTGCTGGGCGACCTGGCCGGTCGACACGTCGATGGCGTCGGCGCCGTGGGCGACGAAGGCTCGGGCGATCCCGACGGCGTCGTGCTCGGTGGTGCCGTCGTCGAGCCAGTCGGTGGCCGAGATGCGTACGCTCATCGGCCGCCCGGCCGGCCACACGGCCCGGACCGCGTCGAACACCTCGAGCGGGAACCGCAGCCGGTTGGCCAGCGGGCCACCGTATTCGTCGGTCCGCCGGTTGGCCACCGGTGACAGGAACGACGACAGCAGGTAGCCGTGCGCGCAGTGCAGTTCGAGCAGATCGAACCCGGCCTCGGCCCCGCGCCGGGCGGCGGCCACGAAGTCGGCGACGACCCGGTCGAGGTCGGCCCGCGTCGCCTCCCGGGGCACGTGGCAGCCGGGGCCGTAGGGCAGCGCCGACGGCCCGATCACGTCCCAGTTCCCGTCGGGCAGCGGCTCGTCCATGCCCTCCCACATCAGCCGGGTCGATCCTTTGCGCCCGGAGTGCCCGATCTGCAGTCCGATCCGGGCCGAGCTACGCGCATGTGCGAAGGCGACGATCCGGGTCCAGTGGTCGCGCTGCTCGTCGGTCCAGATGCCGGTGCAGCCGGGCGTGATCCGGCCCTCGGGCGACACGCACACCATCTCGGTCATCACCAGGCCGGCGCCGCCCATCGCCTTGGAGCCGAGGTGGACGAGGTGGAAGTCGTCCGGGATCCCGTCGACGGCGGAGTACATGTCCATCGGTGACACGACGATCCGGTTCTTCAGATCGAGATCACCCAGGCGGTACGGCTGGAACATCGCCGGCGCCTCGACCCGGCCGAAGGCGGCGTTGACCCGGTCGGCGAACGCGGGGTCGCGGGTGCGCAGGTTCTCGTAGGTGATCCGGCGCGACCGGGTCAGCAGGTTGAAACAGAACCGGGCCGGTTCCTGGCCGGCGTACATCCCGATGTTCTCGAACCACTCCAGCGACGCCTGGGCCGCCCGCTGCGTCGATTCGACGACCGGCCGGCGCTCTTCCTCGTACGCGTGAAGTGCGGTTTTGATCTCGGAATGCTCGTGCAGGCACGCCGCCAGGGCCAGCGAATCCTCCATGGCGAGCTTGGTGCCCGAGCCGATCGAGAAGTGCGCGGTGTGCGCGGCGTCGCCGACCAGCACCAGATTGCCGTGGTGCCAGCGCTCGTTGCGTACCGTCGTGAAATTGATCCACCGGGATTTGTTGTCCAGCAGCCGGTGACCGTCGAGTTCGCCGGCGAAGATCTCGCTCAGCCGTCCGACGCTGAGGTCGTGACCTCCGGCGCGCAGCCAGACGTCCTCGTGCATCTCGACGATGAAGGTCGAGCGCCGATCCGAGTAGGGGTAGCCGTGGACCTGCATGATCCCCCACGGCGTCTCCTTGATGAAGAACTGGAACGCCTCGAAGACCCGGTCGGTGCCGAGCCAGATGTAGCGGTTGCGGCGTTCGTCGCGGGTGAGTCCGAAGTGTTCGGAGCGCGTCGCCGAGTTGACGCCGTCGGCCGCCACCACCAGATCGTGCGTCTCGGCCAGGTCGGGCGGCGCCGGGGCGGAGAAGTGGATGGTCACGCCGAGCGCGTGGCACCGCCGCTGAAGCAGGCCGAGCAGTTCCTGGCGGCTCATCGCCGCGAACCCCTGCCCGCCGACGGTGTGCGTGACCCCGCGGAAGTGGATGTCGATGTCGGTCCAGCGCGCGAACCGGTCGGCCATCGCGCCCGCGAACTCGGTGTCGGCGTTCTCGATGCCGCCCAGCGTCTCGTCGGAGAAGACCACGCCGAAGCCGAACGTGTCGTCGGCGGCGTTGCGTTCCCACACCGTGATCCGGTGCGACGGGTCGAGCTGCTTCATGAGCGCGGCGAAGTACAGCCCGCCCGGGCCGCCGCCGATGACCGCGACCTTCACAGCATCGCCCGCAGCCGGAAGTGCTGGAGTTTCCCGTTGGCGTTGCGCGGGAGGGCCTCGATGAACCGGACGTCGCGCGGGTACTTGTACGGGGCCAGGAGCTGCTTGACGTGGTTCTGGATGTCCTTGACCAGCGCGGCGTCGCCGGTCACGCCCGGCCGCAGCACGACGAAGGCGCAGACGACCGAGCCGCGTTCGCTGTCCGGTCGGGCGACCGCCGCGCTCTCCAGCACGTCGGGGTGGGTGTCGATGGCCGACTCGACCTCATAGCCGCCGATGTTGTAGCCCGACGAGACGATCATGTTGTCGGTCCGCGACTGGTAATAGAGGTAGCCGTCGTCGTCGGCGAGGAAGGTGTCGCCGGTGACGTTCCAGCCGTTGTCGACGTACGCGGCCTGCCGCTCGTCGTCGAGGTAGCGGCAACCGACCGGTCCGATGACGCCGAGCCGGCCAGGTTGGCCCGGTCCGAGTGCGGTGCCGTCCGGCCCGAGGACGGTGGCCCGCCAGCCGGGCACCGGACGGCCGGTGGCGCCGGGGCGGATGTCGTCGCCGGCCGCGGAGATGAAGATGTGCAGCAGCTCGGTGGTCCCGATCCCGTCGATCACCCGCAGGCCGAGCCGGTCGCGCAGCCGTTCCCAGGTCACCACGGGCAGGTGCTCGCCCGCCGACAACGCGACCCGCAAGCCGCCCAGCTGCTGGTCCCGGTGTTCGCGGAGCATCGTCTTATACGCCGTGGGCGCGGTCGCCAGGGCCGTGACGCCGTGCCGTTCGACCAGCTCGGCCAGTTGCACCGGGGTGGTCGCCTCGGTCAGCAGCGCGGTGGCGCCGGCCCGCAGCGGGAACACGACCAGCGAACCCAGCCCGAACGTGAAGGCGAGCGGGGCCGAGCAGGCGACCACGTCGTCCGGTCGCAGCCGGAGCACCTCGCGGCCGAACGTGTTGTCGATGGAGAGCAAGTCGCGGTGGAAGTGCATGGTGACCTTGGGCTCGCCGGTGCTGCCGGAGGTGGGCCCGAGCAGCGCGACGTCATCCGCGGCGGTGTCGACGTTCTCGTAATCCCCCGGTTTCGCCTCCGCGCCTCGACGCAGCGCGGAATACGGCACCACGGGCACCGCCAGGTCGAGCAGGAACCGGTCATCAACCAGGGCGAAGGCCGGTCGGGTACGCCGTACGACCGGCGCCAGCTCACGCACCCGCAGCGCCGCCATCGTGGTCACGACGACACCGCCGGCCTTGAGCACGCCGAGCCAGGCCGCCACGGTCCACGGGTTGTTGGGCGAGCGCAGCAGGACCCGCTGCCCCGGCACGAGGGCGAGGTCCTCGGTGAGGAACCGCGCCACCTGGTTGGCCCGGTACCTCAGCTCGCCGTAGGTCCAGACGTCGCCGGACGGGGTGAGCAGGGCCGGGCGCTCCGGCCCGCGGGAGGCCGGCACGTCGATCAGCTCGGTGGCGGCGTTGAGACGGGCCGGGTACCGCAGGGCGGGCAGGGTGAACTCGATCTCGGGCCACAGGTGCGCGGGCGGCAGGTGGTCGCGGGTGAACGTGTCGACGTGCGCGGATCGCTCCACGGCGGGTCCTCTCAGGACGTACGAATCATCCCCTCTTGGGCGACCGTGGCCAGGTGCCGGCGGTCGCGGGTGAAGAAGCGCCCGGTGCCGAGGCCGCGACCGGTGTCGGCGGCGACCGCGTCCTGGACGTAGAGCAGCCAGTCGTCGACCGGCCCGCCGCGGTGGAACCACATGGCGTGGTCGAGGCTGGCGGTGACCAGTCCGGGTTCGCCCCAGGGCCGGCCCAGCACCCGGAGCACCGGTTCGAGAATCGTGTAGTCGCAGACGTACGCGAGCGCGGCGGTGTGCAGTTGCTCGGTGGTCAGCCCGTCGACCGGGCGCAGCGGGTCGAACGGCTTCACCCAGACGGCCTGACGCGGCTGCCGGTTCCCGACCCGGAGATAGATCGGATCGGGTACGTGCCGCATGTCGAAGCCCCGCCCGCCCGACCAGTATTCGGTCGCCGCTGTCGCTTCCGCCCCGCTCAGGTGTTCCCTCGACGTCGGCAGGTCGCCCGGATCGGGTACGTCACCGGGAAAGGCGCTGGTGTAGGAGTCGCCCGCCTCCGGTTTCTGGAACGACGCCAGCGCGGTGTAGATGACTTTGCCCGACTGGTACGCGCGCAGCTGCCGCGTGGCATAGCCGCGGCCGTCGCGCAGCCGCTCCACCTCGTAGCGGACCTCGGCACCGATGTCGGCCGGGCGCAGGAAATAGCTGTGCGTCGAGTGGATCCTCTTGTCGTCGGCGACCGACCGCATCAGCGCGGCGGTGGCCGGGCCGACCAGGTCACCGCCGTACGCCTTGGGCCACGGGCACGGTTGGGTCGTGCCCACGTACACGTCGGGTTCGATCTGTTTCAGGGTGAGCGCGGCGGTGACGATCTCGGAGGTGCTCACCGGTCGGCCCAGCCCGGCAGGTCGGCGTCCGGCACGTCGGGCAGGTTGACCACGATGTTCTCCGGGGTGCGGGTGGTCAGCCAGGTCAGTGGCCGGGTCCGGTCGCGGTTGCACTCGATGTGGGGCAGGAACGGCGGCACGAAGACCCAGTCGCCGGTCTCCATGTCGAGGTAGTCCTCGAACCGCTCGCCGAAGTAGATCCGCGCCTTGCCGGACAGCACGTACCCACCGGTCTCGGCCTCGCCGTGGTGGTGGCTGACCGAGCGGTAGCCGGGATCGTTGTAGACCTTGCCGAACCACAGCCGGGTGGCCGGCGTGTGCTGGATGCTCACTCCCGAGACGCGGCTCGCGCCACCGGAGTCGGCGGTGTTGCCGTCCTCTTGTCCGCCGCGCGTCACGACCGGCGCGACCAGGCCGCTGGGCAGCCGGTAGATCGAGTTGTCGCCCTCGAGAACGTACTTGCTGAGGTCGGGCTCCATATCTCGTATTTTTCACGACCGTAAAATAAAGTCAATGACATGACGCCCATCCCCATCAATCCCGGCACGCTGCCCCGCCCCAGCGGCTACTCGCACGGCACGCTGGCCGGCAACACGCTCTACCTGGGCGGGCAGACCGCCCTCGACGCGGACCGGCGGATCGTCCCCGGCGGCATCGTCGAGCAGTTCCGGCAGGCGTTCACCAACGTCCTGACCACGCTGCGGGAGGCCGGCGGCGAACCCGGCGACCTGGTGTCGATCACGATCTACCTGACCGACATCCCCGGCTACCAGGCCCACGGCAAACAGATCGGCCAGGTCTGGCGCGAACTGGCCGGTCCGGTCTACCCGGCCATGGCCGGCATCGGCTGCACCAGCCTGTGGCAGCCCGAGGCCCTGATCGAGATCCTCGGCGTCGCCGTCATCCCCGGCGATCGGCTCTCAATCCCCGGCGATCGGCTCTCAATCCCCGGCGATCGGCTCTCAATTCCCGGCGGCACCGGCCGAACAGGGGAGTAATCAGCGTGGATGAGGAGAGTCGGTGGGAGCGTTTCGGGCGGGTCTGTTGCCCCGTGTCCGGTTGTCGGACGCGGCGTTCCAGGCCCGGCACGCCGCGCTCCGGCTCGTGCTGTGGGTACAGATCCCGATACTGACCATGGTCGGTGTGCTGACCGAACCGCACGGCCCCGAGGACATGGTGCACGCCTCCTGGGCCGCGCCGGCGATGGGCGGGGCCCTGGCCTGCTGCGCCATCGGCAGCGTCTTCGTCCGCGGGCGTCGGCTCGGCCCGTTCCTGGTGTCGCTCGGGCTGCTGCTGGCGGCGGCGCTGCTCGTGACGCTCGGCGGCGGGCGTACCGAACTGCACTTCGCCTTCTTCCTGATGATCGGGCTGATCAGCCTCTACCAGGACTGGGTGCCGCTGGCGCTGTCGGTCGTGCTGGTAGTGCTGCACCACCTGCTGGTCGGACACGTCGCGCCGGCGCTGCTCTATTCCGACCCGCCCAGCGCGGTCCGGTTCATCCAGTACGCCGCGGTGCACGGCGGCTTCGTGCTCGGCTGCTGCGCGGTGCAGATCGTCTACTGGCGCTTCACCGAACAGGCCCAGAACGAGACCGACCGGATCCGGGCCGAAGCCGACCGGGCGTTACGGCACAGCGCCGAACGCTACGAGGCGCTGGTGCAGGACTCGTCCGACGTGACAGTGGTGGTCGACCGCAGCGGCAAGATCGTCTCGGTCAGCGCCGCCATGGAACGGGTCCTCGGCCACCGCCCCGACCACCTGGTCGACACCGACTACCACCAGCTGGTCCACCCCGACGACGTCGCCCGGTTGCGCTCGGCGCTGGCCGACGGCCGGGAAGAACATCGAGCCGAGGTACGCCTGCAGCACGCCGACGGTGACTGGCGCTGGCACGAGATGGTGCTGCGGGACATGACCGCCCACTCCGCGGTGTCCGGCTGGGTGATCAACCACCGCGACGTCACCGAACGCCGGCAGGCCCAGGACCGGCTCGCGTACGAGGCCTCCCACGACGCCCTGACCGGGCTGGCCAACCGGGCCGAACTCCTGCGCACCCTGGACGAGAGCACCGCCGCCGCGGCCGCCACCGACACCGGAATCGCCGTGCTCTACCTCGACCTGGACCACTTCAAGCAGGTCAACGACGTGTACGGGCACGAGACCGGCGACCTGCTGCTCGCCTCCGTCGCCCGCACCCTGCACCGCTGCGTGCTCGGCTCGGACACCGTCGGCCGGCTCGGCGGCGACGAATTCGCCGTCGTTCTGACCCAGATCGGCCGGCTCGAGGCCGCCATTTCGGTGGCCACCCGCGTCCTGGCCGAGCTGGCCCAACCGGTCGAGATCAACAACGTGGCCATCGTGCCCGGGGGCAGCATCGGCATCGCCCTGTCCACACCGTCGCGGCCCGACGGCAACCTGCTCAGCCACGCCGACACCGCGATGTACCACGCCAAACGCGACCGGAGCGGCTGGCGCGCGTACGTGGCCGGCATGCACGATCCCGCCGTACCGGTCACGACCCTCGAGGACGACCTGCGCGACGCCATCCGCGACGGGCAGCTGAGCCTGGCCTACCAGCCCGTCGTCTCGCTCATCACCGGAGAGATCACCGAGGTCGAGGCCCTCGTCCGCTGGAATCACCCGGTACGCGGGCGGCTGCTTCCGGAGGCGTTCCTGCCGCTGGCCGAGCAGTCCGGGCTGATCGGTGCGATCGGCGACTGGGTGCTGGCCGAAGCGTGCGCGCAGGCGGTGCGGTGGCCGGGCGTACGCCTCGCCGTGAACCTCTCGCCCCGCCAGCTCGACGCCGACGACGCGGCCGACCAGCTCCTGGCCGTCCTCGCCGGTACCGGCTTCGACCCCGGGGACCTGACCGTGGAGATCGCCGAGACCGCCTGCGTCGACGCGCCCGAACTGGTCGACCGGCTCACCGAACTGCGCGGTCATGGGGTACGCATCGCGCTCGACGACTTCGGCACCGGCCACTCGTCGCTACGCCACCTCACCCGGCTCCCGGTCGACGTACTCAAACTGGACGACTGCTTCGTCGCCGAGCTGGACGGCACACCGGCCGGTTCGGCGGTGGCCGAAGCGGTCATCCGGCTCGGCCGCATCCTCGAACTGGACACCGTCGCCGAGGGCGTCGAGACCGAGGCCCAGGCGGCCGAGCTGACCCTGCTGGGCTGCCGGTCCGGCCAGGGCTTCCTCTACTCCGCCCCACTGGACGCGACCCGAATGGATGAACTGCTGCGC
This sequence comes from Actinoplanes sp. NPDC049265, assembly GCF_043197135.1. NCBI lineage: Bacteria > Bacillati > Actinomycetota > Actinomycetes > Micromonosporales > Micromonosporaceae > Actinoplanes > Actinoplanes sp. NPDC049265. Next base: position 197,572 of record NZ_JBICSP010000017.1, read on the forward strand.
TCGACGTCCGGGGCGGGCACACTCTCTGGATGAACCGTGTCCGACTGCTCGTAGGCACCCGCAAAGGGGCGTTCACGCTGACCGCCGACGGCACCCGCACCGATTGGACGGTCGACGGGCCGTTCTTCGGCGGGTGGGAGATCTACCACGTGGCCGGGTCGCCGGCCGATCCCGACCGGCTCTGGGCCTCCGCCTCCGGCGGCTGGTTCGGCCAGGTCATCCACCGCTCCGACGACGGCGGCCGGTCCTGGGCCGCGGTCGGCAACGACTTCGACTACCACGGCGCCGTGGGCGAACACCTCTGGTACGACGGGACGCCCCGCAAATGGGAATTCAAGCGCATCTGGCACCTGGAGCCGTCCCGGACCGACCCGGACACCGTCTACGCCGGCGGTGAGGACGCCGCGCTCTACCGCTCGACCGACGGCGGCCGGGAGTGGACCGAACTGACCGCCCTGCGCCACCACCCGACCGGCCCGCAGTGGCAGCCCGGCGCCGGCGGCCTCTGCCTGCACACGATCATCCTCGACCCCGCCGACCCGCGGCGCATGTTCGTGGCCATCTCGGCCGCCGGGGCCTTCCGCACCGACGACGCCGGCGAGTCGTGGCAGCCGATCAACCGCGGCCTGCGCAGCGGTGGCATCCCCGACCAGGACGCCGAGGTCGGCCACTGCGTGCACCGCCTGGCCCAGCATCCGACCCGCCCGCAGACGTTGTTCATGCAGAAGCACTGGGACGTGCTGCGCACCGACGACGCCGGCGGGCAGTGGCGCGAGGTCAGCGGCAACCTGCCCAGCGACTTCGGCTTCCCGATCGCGGTGCACGCCCACGAACCGGAGACCGTCTACGTCGTCCCGATCACCAGCGACTCCGAGCACTACGTCCCCGACGGGAAGCTGCGCGTCTACCGCAGCCGCGTCGGCGGCGACGAGTGGGAACCGCTGACCGCCGGCCTCCCCCAGCAGCACTGCTACGTCAACGTGCTGCGCGACGCGATGGCCGTCGACACGCTCGACGACTGCGGCGTCTACTTCGGCACGTCGGGCGGCCAGGTGTACGGGTCGTCCGACAGCGGCGACACCTGGGCGCCGATCGTCCGCGACCTGCCGCCGGTGCTGTCGGTCGAGGCCCAGGTGCTGCCGTGAGCCGCGTCGTTCGGCCGCTCTTCTACACGCCCGGCGGCATCTCGTGACCCGGGTCTTACGCTCTTCTACGCGCCCGGCGGCATCTCGTGACCCGCGTCGTCCTCCAGTTTTTCCGCACGCCCGGCGGCATCTCGTGACCCGGGTCGTCCTTCCGCTCTTCTACACGCCCGGCGGCGTCTCGTGATCCGCGTCATTCTGCCGGCGCACCTGCGGGCCCTGGCCGGGGTCAGTGGCGAGGTCGAGGTCGAGGTCGCCGGCGTGGCGACGCAGCGGTCCGTGCTCGACGCGATCGAGGGGCGTTTCCCGATGCTGGTCGGAACCATGCGCGACCGCCGCACCGGGAAGCGGCGGCCGCTGGTGCGCTTCTTCGCCTGCGCGGAGGACCACTCCAACGACGACCCCGACGCCGAGCTGCCGTCGCCGGTCGCGGCCGGACGGGAGCCGTACCTGATCGTCGGCGCGATGGCCGGCGGCTGACACCCCGACGCCGGCATGGTTGCCGAGGTGGTGACCGGCCGCCACCTCGGCAACCATGCCGGCGCAGCGGGCGAACTCCCGCTGCGCCGCGGCCGGCCCTGGGCTACCACCGCCGACCTCGGTGGTGGGACCGGGCGGGCTGTTTCCGCCGGCTCACCTCGGCCGGCCCGGCGGGTGACCACTCACTCAGGTGGAGCGGAGCGACCTCGGCGGGAGTGCCCTGTGTCAACCGGTTGGTGGGGTTGGGTTGAGCAGGGTTTGCAGGGCGCGGTGTTCGGCTGGGTTGTAGGGGGT
>NZ_JBICSP010000018.1:0-40178 GCF_043197135.1 Actinoplanes sp. NPDC049265
AACCCACCGAACACCGCGCCCTACAACGCCTACTCACCCAACACCCCACCACCGGTTGACACAGGGCACTCCCGCCGAGGGTCGCTTCGCTCCACCTGCGTAAGCGGTCACCCTCCAACCCCAACAGTGGTAGCCGGGCGCGCCCTTCCTTCCGGCTACCACTCCCTGCGGGAGTGATAGCCGGGCGCGCTTTCCGTGCGGCGGGGGTCGCTCGGGGCTACCACTGGACGTGCGCTCGCGGCCGCAGTGAGGGTGAGTGGGCAGGCTGCGGGCACGGCCGCCCGACTTTGAGTGACGCCAAGGGTAAGCGCGCCGCCAACAGGGTGGCCGCCGAGGGGTGGGCCGCCAAAGGGTGGGTGGGCCGTCGAGGGTGAGTCAGTACTCGACGGTGGGTGGGATCAGGCTCAGGAAGACGGCGACCGCCGCGACAATGACGATCACGGTGCGGACGATCTTGTGGAGCTGCGCTCGATGGCGGGCATCGGCCCAGGCGATCGCCGCCTCGGCCATAGGCGCCGTGGCCAGGCGAACCGTGGAACTGAGCACCTCGGCCTTACGGACCGCATAGCTGGCCGGGAAATGCGCGGCCTGATAAACCGGCCGCAAAACGCTGACCTCGACCTGATAGATCTGCTCCTCACGCCACTGTTTACCCCGCAGGGCCAGCCGTTTGGCGACGAAGGCGCGGGCCTCGTCGGTGTGCGACAGGCGGGCCCGCAGCGACAGTCGGCGCCAGTGCAGGGCCAGGTCGCTGAGGACCAGGGCGGCGAGGCCGACGGACTGCTCGGCGCCGCCGGTCAGACGGTTCGCCTCGGCCGACATCCACGGGAGACGGTCCGCGACGAAGTCGACGAACTCACGCGGGGGCTCGTCGTCCATCGGCGGCACGAGATACACGTCTCAGCTTGGAGGCGTGTCGCCGGTGAAGCAAGATGCGCCATCCACTACTGTTCATCGAACACACGTACAGGGAGGTTGGGCTGGTGCGCGTGCTCGGCATCGACCCGGGGCTCACCCGTTGCGGCGTCGGCGTCGTCGAGGGCGTGCCGGGGCGGCCGGGCAAGCTGGTCGGCTACTACGTGGTCTACACCGAGCCGGAGGACGACATCGCCCTGCGGCTGCTGCACCTCGACCGGTCGCTGGCCGACCTGGTCGCCGAGCACCAGCCCGAGAGCGTCGCCGTCGAGCGGGTGTTCTCCCAGCACAACGTACGGACGGTGATGGGCACGGCCCAGGCCAGCGCGGTCGCGATCCTGTCCGGGGCGCGGGCCGGGCTGCCGGTCCAGACCTACACGCCGAGTGAGGTCAAGGCGGCCGTCACCGGCTCCGGGACGGCCGGCAAGGCACAGGTCACCGCGATGGTCACCCGGCTGCTGGGGCTGGACGCGCCACCCAAGCCGGCCGACGCCGCCGACGCGCTCGCTCTCGCCATCTGCCACATCTGGCGGGGCGGCACCCGGGCCCGGATCGAGGCCGCGGCCGCCCGGGCCAGGCAGGTCGCCGCCGCGCAGCGGACCGCCCAGCGGAGAGTCAGGGGAGGGGTTCGATGATCGCCAGCGTGCGTGGCGTGGTCGCCTCGATCGCGCCGGACAGCGCGGTCGTCGAGGTCGGCGGCGTCGGCCTGCAGCTGCAGTGCGCTCCGGGCACGCTGGCGGGGCTCAAGGCCGGCCAGGAGGCCCGGCTGGCGGCCAGCCTGGTCGTCCGGGAAGACTCGCTCACCCTCTACGGGTTCGCCGACGACGACGAGAAACAGCTCTTCGAGCTGCTCCAGACGGCCAGCGGGGTGGGTCCGCGGCTCGCTCAGGCGGTGCTCGCGGTTCATCACCCCGACGCGGTACGCCGAGCCATCAGCGGCGGCGACCTGAACGCGCTGACCAAGGTTCCGGGCATCGGCAAGAAGGGCGCCGAGCGGATGGTCCTCGAGCTGCGCGACAAGATCGGGCCGGTCGGCGTGCTCGGCGCCGCGGCCACCGGCTCGCCGCGGCCCGGCGACTGGCAGGAGCAGGTGCGGCAGGGCGTGCTCGCCCTGGGCTGGACGGCGTCGCAGGCCGACCAGGCGGTGGCCGCCGTCGCCGAGACCGTGGACGGTGAGGTGCCGGCGGTGCCGGTGCTCCTGCGGCAGGCGATCAGGCTGCTCGGGCGTACCCGATGAATGACGATCTGGTCTCGCCCGAGGTCGACGAGACCGAACTGGACGCGGAGGCCAGTGTCCGGCCCAAGCGGCTGACCGAGTTCATCGCCCAGCACCGGGTCCGCGATCAGCTCGACCTGCTGCTCAAGGGTGCGATGAAGCGGGGCAGCCCGCCCGACCACATCCTGCTCTCCGGCCCGCCCGGCCTGGGCAAGACCACCCTGGCCAACATCGTGGCGGCCGAGCTGGGCAGCGGCATCCGCACCACCAGCGGGCCGGTGATCGAGCGGTCCGGCGATCTGGCCGCCATCCTCACCGGGCTGGCCGAGGGTGACGTCCTGTTCATCGACGAGATCCACCGCATCGCCAAGCCGGCCGAGGAACTCCTGTACAGCGCGATGGAGGACTTCCGGGTCGACGTGGTGGTCGGCAAGGGGCCCGGCGCCACCGCTATCCCGCTCGACGTCGAGCCGTTCACGCTGGTCGGCGCGACCACCCGGGCCGGGCTGCTGTCGGGGCCGATGCGTGACCGGTTCGGTTTCGTCGCGCATCTCGACTTCTACTCACCGGACGATCTGGACGCCCTGTTGCACCGGTCGGCGCGGATCCTCGGGGTGCCGATCACGCCGGAGGGCGCGCGGGAGATCGCCGGGCGTTCCCGGGGCACGCCGCGCATCGCCAACCGGTTGCTCCGCCGGGTGCGTGACTATGCCGAGGTCCGTGGCGACGGGGTGGTAACCCACGGCGCCGCGCTCGAGGCGCTCAAGGTCTACGACGTCGACGCGCTGGGGCTGGACCGGCTCGACCGGGCGGTGCTGCGGGCGTTGATCGAGTCGTTCCGGGGCGGGCCGGTCGGGCTGTCCACGCTGGCGGTGGCCGTGGGGGAGCAGTCGGACACGGTGGAAGAGGTGTGTGAGCCGTTCCTGGTGCGGGCGGGGCTGCTGGCGCGTACGCCGCGTGGTCGTGTCGCCACCGAGGCCGGCTGGTTCCACCTCGGCAAGGCGCCGCCGTCCGACGGGCGGGCCGTGCAGGCCGACCTCTTCGCTCGCGATGACACCTGATCGGGGGATGGCGGAAAACGGCCCGTAATCGGACCGATACCGGAGGCGCGTAGGGACTTCCCAGCTAGAGGGATTAGACTCGCCGCCGATCGAGTGGGATGTGTGTTCCCTCAGGAAGGCTTTCTCGTGCCAAATTTCGCAGCGGCAGCGCAGGGTGGCAGCGGCAGCTTCATGCCGCTCGTGCTCATCGTCCTGCTCTTCGCCGTCATGTATTTCATGATGATCCGCCCGCAGCAGAAGCGCCGTCGTGAGGCGCAGGCGATGCAGTCGACTCTCGGCCCCGGCGACGAGATCGTCACCATCGGCGGGTTGCACGCGACAGTGGTCTCGGTCGACGACGATGTGGTCACCGTGGAGATCGCGCCCGGCGTCAACGCCCGCTTCGCCCGTCCGGCCATCGCTCGCGTCGTCACCAGCGTGGGCGTGCCCGAGGAGCCCGAGCCGGAGCCCGAGGTTCCGGTGGCCGACGAGCCGGTCAGCCCGGTCGTCGAGACGCGCAAGAAGGACTGATTTCTTTCCGTCGGCTGCCCCAATGTCACGGGGCAGCCGACGATGTGAAAAATAGGCATAATCGTCGCCGGCGCGGGCTGCCGGCGACGTCCGCCATGCTCACCCCACCTCGCCGGCCCATTCCGTACTAGGGAGATTCACAGCCGTGGCACGACCACCACAGGGGCAGCAACATCCCGGGCGGCAACTCGCCGTGCTCGGCCTGATCTTCATCATCCTCTACAGCATCGCCTTCCTCGGGTTCGGTGCGAAGGGCAGCTTCACCGAGCGCCTGCACCCCAAGCTCGGCCTCGACCTGGTCGGCGGCACCCAGGCCGTCTACGTGGCGTCGCTGGCGTCCAACGGCCAGGCGCCGACGCAGCAGAGCATGGAAGAGGCCCGGCGGATCATCGAGAGCCGGGTCAACGCGCTCGGTGTCTCCGAGGCCGAGGTGGTTGTCGAGGGCAACCGCAACATCGTGGTCTCCCTCGCCGGTGAGGCCAACGACCAGCTCAAGAACGTCGGCCAGGCCGCGCAGATGCGCTTCCGCAAGGTGCTGCAGGCCAGCGGCGACGTGGCCGCGCAGGCGATCAACCCGCCGGCCGTGCAGCCCAGTGGCGCGCCGTCCGCGCCGGCCCCGGGAGCCTCCGGTCCCGTTCCGGGCGCACCGACCGCTCCGGTGCCGTCGGGCAACACCGGTGGGCAGGGCGGTGGCGAGGTCGAGAAGGCTCCGGCACCCAGCGCCACGCCGAGCGCACCGGTGTCGGCCGCGCCCGCACCGGCGCCGTCGCCGACCGGCAGTGCCGCCGCGGTCCCGCCGAACCAGAAGGCTCTGATCGCCGAGATCGAGAAGAAGGTCGGCCCGGCCCTGTACGCCGCGGCGACCAAGCTCGCCGCGCCGGTCGATCTGTCCACCGACCCGAACGCCGGCAAGCAGTTCGCGAAGTTCAACACGCTGAACGGCCCCGAGGTCAACGCCCTCTCGCCGCAGATGCAGTTCTTCATCCCGACGATCAGCTGCGACCAGCTCAACGCCCGGCCCAACGGCGCCATCGACAACCCCGACGCGCAGGTCGTCACCTGTGACTCGGGCGCCAAGATGCTGCTCGACGTGGCCAAGGTGATCGGCACCGACATCTCCGACGCCAGCCCGCAGATGGACCAGCAGCAGGGCCAGTGGGTCGTGTCGCTGGACTTCTCCTCCGCGGGCCAGCCGAAGTGGACCAAGCTGACCCGCGAGGCGTTCACGCCGGCCCAGGGCGACACCTGCCTCACCGCCGCCCAGGCCGTCTCCTCCGGCGCCACCCACTGCCTGGTCGCGGTGGTCCTGGACAAGAAGATCATCTCGGCTCCGGAGATCCAGGGCGTGCTGTCCGGCCAGTCGCAGATCACCGGCCAGTTCACCGCCGCCTCGGCCCGTGAGCTCGCCAACCAGATCAAGTACGGCGCGCTGCCGGTCACGTTCGACAACGCCACCGCGCAGACGGTCACCGCGACGCTGGGCATCAAGCAGCTCGAGGCCGGTCTGCTCGCCGCCGGCATCGGCATGGCGCTGGTGGCCATCTACGCGTTCTTCTACTACCGCCTGCTCGGCACGGTGATCTTCCTCAGTCTCATCCTGTCCGGTCTGCTGACCTTCGCCGCGCTGGTCATCCTCGGCCGCTCGGCCGGGTTCACGCTGACCCTGGCCGGCATAGCGGGCTTCATCGTGTCACTGGGTGTCGCGGCCGACTCGTTCGTCATCTACTTCGAACGACTCAAGGACGAGATCCACGAGGGTCGAAGTCCGCGAAGTGCGGTGCCACGGGCGTGGGCCCGCGCGCGGCGTACCATCATCTCGGCGAACACCATCACGATCATGGCCGCGGTGGTCCTCTACATCGTGTCGGTCGGCGTGGTTCAGGGCTTCGCGTTCGCGCTCGGCCTCTCCACCATCCTCGACCTGGTCGTGGTGTTCCTGTTCCGGCACCCGATCATGACGATGTTCGCGAACACCAAGGCGTTCCTGTCGCCACGGGTCAGTGGCCTCGGCCGCGTCCTCAAGAACGCCACCACCGACGAGCCGGTCAAGGGCCGGCGCGTGAAGGAGGCCTGACATGGCCAAGCAGGGACTCGCCGATCGCCTCTATCGCGGTGAGGCGAACCTCAACATCATCGGCCGGCGCCGCACCTGGTTCATCGTGGCCGCCGCCCTGGTCCTGATCGCGATCGGCAGCTTCGCCATCCGCGGCTTCGTCCTCGGCATCGAGTTCAAGGGCGGCAGCCAGCTCATCATGCCGGCCACCATCGGTACGCAGAAGGAAGCGGAAGACGCCGTCCGCAAGGCCATCGACACGGCCAACGTCGGCGAGGAAGCACAGGTGACCGCGGCGCAGCGGGTCGGCAGCGGTCCCGACGCCAACTACACCGTGCGCACCTCGGCGCTGTCCCAGGACGAGGCCACCGCGGTCAAGTCGGCGCTGGTCGCCGATCTGGGCGTGCCGGCTGAGAAGATCAGCGACAACCGGGTGTCGGCGGCGTGGGGTGGCCAGGTCACCCGGCAGGCCCTCATCGGCCTCGCGATCTTCCTCGTGCTCGTCATGGCGTACCTGGTGATCCGCTTCGAATGGCGAATGGCCGCGGCGGCCGTGTCGTCGCTGCTGCTCGACCTGATCCTCACCGCCGGCGTGTACTCGCTGGTCGGCTTCGAGGTGACGCCGTCGACCGTGATCGGCTTCCTGACGATTCTGGGCTTCTCGCTCTACGACGTGGTCGTGGTGTTCGACAAGGTCCAGGAGAACACCCGGGGCATCACGGGCGGCAGCAGCCGGACGTACGCGGAGGCGACCAACCTGGCGGTCAACCAGACGCTGATGCGGTCGATCAACACCGGTCTGGTCGCGTTGCTTCCGGTCGGCGGTCTGCTCTTCATCGGGGCCGGCCTGCTGGGGGCGGGCACGTTGAAGGACCTCGGCCTGGTGCTCTTCGTGGGTATGGGTCTGGGCGTTCTCTCCTCGATCATGTTCGCGTCGCCGCTGCTGACCGCGTTGAAGGACCAGGAGCCGCGGATCAAGTCGCACAACGCCCGGGTCCTCACCCGCCGGGCCGCGGGGCGGTCAGGAGATGTCGCGCCGCGCAAGAAGGCGGCCAAGTCCACTGCCTCGGCCACCGACGCCGAGCCGGAAGTGGCGCCGGTGCCGGACGATGCGCCGGTGGCCTCGCTGGCGTCCTCCTCGCCTCGGCCGGGGGCGCGTCCCACCTCGGGGCGCAACACGAACCGGAGTGGGCGTCCCGGTGGGTCGGGTAACCGGCCCGGAGGCGGCAAGAAGCGCCGCTGATCTCTTGGGCCGTGGGTCGCAGCCTCGGCTGGACTGCGAAACACGGCCGAGTCGCCCGAGCGGCCCGCCACATCACTTGTGGCGGGCCGCTCGGCGTTCGGTGGCCGCTCGGCGTTCGGTGGCCGCTCGGCGTTCGGTGGCCGCTCGGCGTTCGGTGGCCGCTCGGCGTTCGGTGGCCGCTCGGCGTTCGGGGTCAAGATGGGGGCCGGTAGGGTTGGGCGGTGCGTGAGACTGCGGATCTGGCCGCACTGGTGGCCGGCAAGGTGCTCGATGTGCCGGATTTCCCCAAGCCCGGGATCGTGTTCAAGGACCTGATGCCGCTGTTCGCCGACGGGGCGGTGTTCCGGCAGGTGATCGACGGGATCATCGCGTTCCACGGGTCCGGCTCGTTCGATGTCGTCGCCGGGGTCGAGGCCCGTGGGTTCGTAGTGGCCGCGGCCATCGCCTACGCCGAAGGCACCGGCGTGGTGCCGATCCGCAAGGCGGGGAAGCTGCCTCGGGCGGTGCATTCGGCCTCCTACGCGCTGGAGTACGGCGAGGCGACCCTCGAGGTGCACCAGGATGCCTTCGTGGCCGGACAGCGGGTCCTGGTCGTCGACGATGTGCTGGCCACGGGTGGCACCGCCGCGGCGGCACTGGATCTGGTAGAGCGGTCCGGCGGGGCGGTCTCCGGGTTTACCGTTCTGATGGAACTGGGATTCCTGGACGGCCGGAAGCGGCTGGCACCGCGCGAGGTGCACGCGCTCCTGACGGTCTAGGGTCTGACTGGTGGACGAGCCAGGGCTGCGGCGTGGCCCAGAGCGCACTCGACAGCCGCCGCAAAACACCCAAATACGACACGAGTATTCGGGGCTTTGCGCCGGTTGCCAGCCACCCTCTGGGTCTCGCCTCGCCCTTGGCTGATCCACCAGTCAGATCCTGGCCGGGTTTTCAGGTGTTCGGGCCGGGAGCCGCGGGAAGACCAGGCAGGTAGGATGGCGTTCCCAAGCAGGTGAGCAGTGAGGTGAGGAGGCCGGTGTCCAGCGACGTCGCACCCTCGACGGAGGACACGGTGCAGCCGGGTGGGTCCAGCGCGGCGGTTGAGGCCGGCGCGGCGGGAGAGGCCGCGCCTCCGGCGACGACCTCGGCCGTTGATCACGAGGCTCACGCTGCGCAGAACGGCGAGGGTCAAAACGGCACAGCAAGCCCGGCCGCCGACGCTCCGGCGTCCAAGGCCGCACCGGGCGGTAAGCCCGGTGACGGCGAGGCCACCCCGGCGGTGCCACCGGTGGACGAGTCCTCCGGCGGGTTCGGGTTGGCCAGCGCGCCGACCGGGCGGCGGGTTCGGGCCCGGCTGGCCCGGTTCAACGCGCCCTGGCAGAGTACGCAGGTCAGCGAAGTGCTCGAGCCGCTGATCGCCACCCACCGAGCCTCGCACCCCAAGGCCGACGGACGGGCGCTGCAGCGGGCCTTCGACGTGGCGGCCCGATGGCACTCCGGTCAATACCGCAAGTCCGGCGACCCGTACATCACGCATCCGCTGGCGGTGGCGACGATCCTCGCCAACCTCGGCATGGACACCACCACGCTGGTGGCGGCGCTGCTGCACGACACGATCGAGGACACCGACTACTCGCTGGACTCGATGCGGGAAGACTTCGGGCCCGAGGTGGCGCTGCTGGTCGACGGCGTGACCAAGCTCGACCGGGTCAAGCTGGGCGACGCGGCCAAGGCCGAGACGATCCGCAAGATGGTCGTGGCGATGGCCAAGGACCCCCGGGTGCTCGTCATCAAGCTGGCCGACCGCCTGCACAACATGCGTACCCTGACCTTCCTCCCGCGGGCCAAGCAGGAGCAGAAGGCCAAGGAGACGCTCGAGATCCTGGCGCCGCTGGCCCACCGGCTCGGTATGAACACGATCAAGTGGGAGCTCGAGGACCTGGCCTTCGGGACGCTGTTCCCGAAGCGGTTCGAAGAGATCAACCGGCTCATCGGCGAGCACCAGCCCCAGCGGGAGGCGCTGCTGCGCCAGGTGACGAACCGGGTCTCGCTCGACCTGAAGTCGGCGAAGATCAAGGCGGAGACGACCGGGCGGCCAAAGCACCTCTACTCGATCTATCAGAAGATGATCGTGCGAGGGCGGGACTTCAACGACATCTACGACCTGGTCGGCGTACGCATCCTGGTCGACACGGTCCGCGACTGCTACGCGGCGCTCGGCGTCATCCACGCGAACTGGCAGCCGGTGCCCGGCCGGTTCAAGGACTACATCGCGATGCCGAAGTTCAACATGTACCAATCCCTGCACACGACCGTGATCGGGCCGACCGGGAAGCCGGTCGAGATGCAGATCCGCACGTTCGCGATGCACCGCACGGCCGAGTTCGGCATCGCCGCGCACTGGAAGTACAAGGAGCAGAAGGGCGCGACGATCGTCGGCCCGCCGGCCCACATCGACGAGATGACCTGGCTGCGGCAGCTGCTGGACTGGCAGCGGGAGGCGAGCGACCCGTCCGAGTTCCTGGACGCGCTGCGTTTCGACCTGTCCAGCCAGGAGGTGTACGTCTTCACCCCCAAGGGCGACGTCATCCCGCTGCCGACCGGGTCGACGCCGGTGGACTTCGCGTACGCGGTGCACACCGAGGTCGGCCACAAGTGCATCGGCGCCCGGGTGAACGGCAAGCTGGTGCCGCTGGAGTCCACGTTGTCCAACGGCGACGTGATCGAGATCTTCACGTCGAAGTCGGCGACGGCCGGCCCGACGCAGGACTGGCTCGGGTTCGTCAAGAGCCCGCGCGCACGTACGAAGATCCGCCAGTACTTCAACAAGGAGCGTCGCGAGGAAGCGATCGAGATCGGCAAGGATTCCATCGTCAAGGCGATGCGTAAGCAGGGCCTGCCCCTGCAGCGCATGATGACGACGGAAAACCTGCAGACGATCGCCCGCGATCTGCACCTGGCCGACCTCGCGTCGCTCTATGCCGCGGTCGGCGACAACACCGTCTCGGCCCAGTCCGTGGTGCAAAAGCTGGTGGCCGGTTTCGGCGGCGAGGAGGGCGCGGTCGAGGACATCGCCGAGACCGCCGTCGCGACCCGCCCGCCCCGCAACCGCCAGACCGCGCAGGACCCGGGCGTGGTGGTCAAGGGTGTCAGCGACGTCTGGGTCAAGCTGGCCCGCTGTTGTACGCCGGTGCCGGGCGACGCCGTCTTCGGTTTCGTCACCCGCTCGGGTGGCGTGAGCGTGCACCGCGAGGACTGCGCCAACGCCGAGGATCTGCGCGAGCAGACCGAACGCGTGGTCGAGGTGAGCTGGAAGCCGACGTCGGCGTCCACGTTCCTGGTGGCGATCCAGGTCGAGGCGCTCGACCGGCACAAGCTGCTGGCCGACGTGACCCGGGTGCTGTCCGAGGAACGGGTCAACATCCTGTCGGCCACGGTGACCACGACCCGCGATCGGGTGGCGGTCAGCCGGTTCACGTTCGAGATGGCCGACCCGAAACACCTGGGCCACCTGGTCGCCGCGGTGCGCAAGGTGGACGGTGTCTTCGACGCCTACCGAGTGACGTCCGGCGCCTGAGCGAAGCCGCGCCTGCGAAGGTGCATGCCCGTCAACGAGCGAGGGTCAACGGGCGCGGGTCAACGGGCGCGGGTCAACCGGCGCGGGTCAACCGGCGCGGGTCAACGAGCGCGGGTCAACGAGCGCGGGTCAACGAGCGCGGGTCAACGAGCGCGGGTCAACGAGCGCGCCGGTGAACAAGCGCGCGGGGCGCCGGACGGCAAGGGCCAGGGGCGGGCATGGAAAAGGCGGGCCTCTCGGGGAGGCCCGCCTTTTGGCGTGTCAGGCGATCAGGCCGCGGCCATGGTCAGCGACTTGATCTCCAGCTCGACCTTCGGGTGGCCGTCGCCGGGGCCGTTGGCGTCGTCGACGCCGCCCTTGGCGATCTTCTGCACGACGTCCATGCCCGCCGTGATGCTGCCCAGCAGGGTGTAGTCGGGCGGGAGCGGCGTCTCGCCGTACACGATGAAGAACTGGCTGCCGGTCGAGGCCGGCTCCTGGGTCTTGGCCATCGCGATCGAGCCCACGGGGTACGCCGGCGGGCCGCTGGGCTTGCCGTCGGGGCCGGTGGAGGCACCGGAGTTGGTGGGCAGGTTCTCCTCGGCGTACCGGAAGGACGGCCCGCCGGTGCCGTCGGTCTGCCTGTACCCCTTGCCCTTGGCGGTCGGGTCACCGCACTGCAGCACCTTGATGCCCTGGGTGGTCATCCGGTGGCACTTGGAGCCGTCCCAGAACTTCTTCGACGCCAGGAACTCGAACGCCGACGCCGTGCAGGGCGTCTTCGACTTGTCCACAGTGGCGGTGATCGGGCCGAGCGACGAGGTGATCGTCAGCGTGTCCTTGCCGGTGTTGGCGGCGTTCGGCGGCGGGGTGCCGACGTCGACGGGCTTGGCGCCGCCCTGGGCCTCGCCTCCGGCCTCGGGTTTCCAGGTGCAGGCGACGGTGCCGGGTGGGGGCGAGCCCGCCTCGTTCTTCGGCTTGTCGTCGTCACCGAGCGCGCTGACCAGCCAGACGGCGCCCCCGGCGATGACCACGACGGCGATTGCCGAGGCGATGATGACCTGGCGCTGACGGCGCTTGCGGGCGGCCTCCGCGCGCTCGGCCATCTCCTTCTCGAGCCGGGCTCGCGCCGCCGCGCGCTGCCGGTCCTTTATCGACGACACGGTTGTCCTCCTGCTGTGCTGACTGACCTATTTCAGGACTGGGTGCTCGCCGACGGTGCGGGTGCGGGAGCGTCGCCGGCAACGGCGTCACCCACGGTCAGCGACTGGATCAGGATCTTGTCCTTGGGCTTGACCTTGTCACCGTTGGTGTTCGCCACGGTAGGCATCTTGGCGATCTTGGTGAGCGTGTCCTGGCCGCCGGTGACCTTGCCGATGATCGGATACTGTGCCTGGTCCTTCGGCGAGTAGTCCTTGAGGAACACCAGGAACTGGCTGCCGTTGTTGCCGGGCGGGTCGCTGATCAGGGCGACCGTCCCGGCCGGGTAGGCCGGGGTGGCCGGCTTGGGCGCGGCCGACGTGCTCGGGTCGGGCGTCGGCACGGTCGGTACGTCTTCGTTGTAGAACGTGTACGTCGGGCCGCCGAGCCCGTTGCCGCTGGTGTCGCCGCAGTGCAGGGCGCCGAACGCGGTGATCTCGGTGCATTCGGTGTTGTCGTAGAACTTCTTCGACGCCAGGTAGTGCATGCTCTCGCCGCCGCACGGGGACGTCGTGAGGTTGAGGCTGGCGGTGATCGGTGCGCCCTGGTTGGTGGTGACCGTCAGCGGGCGGGTGCCGGTGGTCGGGATGCCGTCGGTGGGCGGGGTGCCGACGTCCTTGAGGGCGGGCTGGTTGGCGGCGCTCTGCGGGGTCCACACGCAAATGTCGTCGGCGGCGGGGTCGGTCGGCGGGTCGCTGTCGAACACGCCGCCCAGCCAGGCGATGCCGCCGGCGATCAGCAGGACCGCGAGCCCGGCGCCGACGCCGGCCCGGACACGCCGGGTGCGCCGCTGCTTGACCGCGCGCTTTTGCATCTGCCGGTCGAGTTTTTCGCGCGCCAGCTTGCGCTGCCGGTCCTTGCTGGATGCCACCGAGTGGTTCCCTTCCCGTCGCACTGTGGCGGAGGCCTCACGCCACACCGCGAGAGAGTGTACGGGTATGGCCTGAGAAAGTGGTGTGCGCCCGCCACTAGACCAAGTTCCAAATTCGCCAACAGGGTCCCACCCCGGGAAAGAATTTGAAACCCGGCCTAAGCTCATACGATCGACCGTTCTATTCGAGGAGAGACACGCCGTGCTGGTCACCGGCTTCCCGGCTGAGGCATTCGGGACCAACTGTTATGTCGTGGCGCCCGCGCCCGGCGAGCAGTGCCTGATCGTCGACCCGGGCGTGGGCGTGCTCGACGACCTGGCCGAGGTGCTGGCCGAGCACCGGTTGCAGCCGGCCGCCGTGCTGCTCACCCACGGCCACCTGGACCACACGTTCTCCGTCGCGCCGGTGTGCGGTGCGCGTGGCATCACCGCCTACGTCCACCCGGGCGACCGGGAGATGCTCGCCGACCCGCAGAAGGGCCTGAGCGTCAGCCTCGACCAGCTGTTCGGTGGCCGAGTGCCCTATGCCGAGCCGGAGAAGGTCGCCGAGCTGACCGACGGCGCCACGCTGAGCCTGGCCGGGCTCGAGGTGACCGTCGATCACGCACCGGGCCATACCGGCGGGTCGGTGCTGTTCCGCCTGCCCGGCGCCGGCAGCCGGTGGGAGACCGATCAGGTCTGCCTCTCGGGTGACGTGCTCTTCGCGGGATCCATCGGGCGTACCGACCTGCCGGGCGGCAGCACCGAGACGATGCTGACCAGCCTGCGGGACAAGATCCTGCCGCTGGCCGACGACACCGTTGTCCTGCCCGGTCATGGCCCCGAGACGACCATCGGCCGTGAGCGCGCCGGCAACCCGTACCTCCGGGATCTGAGCGCCTCGTAAAGGACCGGCAACCCGTACCTCCGGGATCTGAGCGCCTCGTAAAGGAAGAGAAACACGTGCCTATTTCCGGCTTCCCTGAGTGGCTCCCGCCCCAGCGGATGATCGAGCAGTACGCCCTGGACCGCATCCGGACGACCTTCGAGCTGTATGGTTTCGCGCCGCTGGAGACGCGCGCCGTCGAGCCGATCGAGACCCTGCTGAGCAAGGGCGAGACGTCCAAGGAGGTCTATCTCCTCAAGCGTCTGCAGGAAGACCCCGGAGAAGAACGAAACGACGCTGGATCATCTGACAATCTGGGCCTGCACTTCGACCTGACGGTGCCGTTCGCGCGGTTCGTGGTCGAGAACGCGGGCAAGCTCAACTTCCCGTTCCGCCGCTACCAGATCCAGAAGGTGTGGCGGGGCGAGCGCCCGCAGGAGGGCCGCTACCGCGAGTTCCTGCAGGCCGACATCGACGTGGTCGACCGCGACACGCTGCCGTTCCACTACGACACCGAGATGCCGCTGGTGATCGGGGACGTGTTCGGTGGGTTGCCGATCCCGCGGGCCACGATCCTGGTCAACAACCGCAAGGTGTGCGAGGGCTTCTATCGCGGCCTGGGGCTGACCGACACCGATCAGGTTCTGCGTACCGTGGACAAGCTCGACCGGATCGGCCCGGACAAGGTCGCGGCGCTCCTGATCGAGACCGCCGGGGCAACGCCGGCGCAGGCGGCGGCCTGTCTGGAGCTGGCCGCGATCTCGGCCGGGGACGGCTCGTTCGCCGACGCGGTGCGCAAGCTCGGCGTCGACGATCCGCTGCTGGACGAGGGCCTGGGCGAGCTGCTCCAGGTGGTCGAGACGGCCGGGCGGCACGCGCCGGGTCTGGTGCGGGCCGAGCTGAAGATCGCGCGCGGCCTGGATTACTACACCGGCACCGTCTATGAGACCCAGCTCGAGGGGTACGAGAAATTCGGCTCGATCTGCTCCGGCGGCCGGTACGACAACCTGGCGTCGTCGGGCACCGAGCGGTTCCCCGGCGTGGGCATCTCGATCGGCGTGTCCCGGATGCTCGGCCTGCTCTTCGGGCACAACGCGCTGGCCGTGTCGCGCAAGGTGCCGACCTGTGTGCTGGTGGCGCTGCCGAACGAGGAGCAGCGGGCCGACTGTGACCGGATCGCGGCGTCGCTGCGGAGCCGGGGGATCAGCACCGAGGTGGCGCCGGTCCCGGCGAAGTTCGGCAAGCAGATCCGGTTCGCCGAGCGGCGCGGCATCCCGTACGTGTGGTTCCCGGGCGAGACCGACGAGGTCAAGGACATCCGCTCGGGTGATCAGGTCGAGGCCGACGCCGCGGTCTGGGCGCCGCCGGCCGAGGACCTGAGGCCCGTGATCACTCGGGGCTGAAAATCATGCAGGACGAGGTCGCGTGCGCGACGAGCCGGCCCTTCCCGTCGGTGAGTCGCGCCTCGGCCAGGGCGGTCCGGCGGCCACGCTGGATCACCGAGCCGGTGCAGGTCAGTTCGCCGGACTCGAGGGTGACCGGGCGCAGGAACTTGACCGTGAGGTCGAGCGAGGTGTAACCCACGCCGGCCGGCAGAGTGCTGTGCACTGAGCAGCCGGTGGCGGTGTCCAGCAGCGTGGAGATGATGCCGCCGTGGACCGTGCCGAGCGGGTTGTAGTGGAACTCCTGCGGCTCGAGGTAGACGGTGACGCTGCCTTCCTCGACGGTGAAGCCGGTCATGCCGATCAGGTTCAGGACCGGCGGCGGGGGCAGCTCGCCGCGGGCCATCGTCTGGAGCAGCTCGAGGCCGCTCGCGCCGGCCGCTACCACCGGGCCGTACACGGCCGGGTCGGACCACTCGAAGGTGCGGGACCGAGGCTGGGTCTGCGTCATGGACGCAGTCCAGCACGGCTTGCTAGGTCTGTCAACGAGACCTAGCCTACTGGCATGCGTCCCGCGGCCCTCGACTACTCGGTCGACAACTGCACGATCGCCCGTGCCATGGAGATCCTCGGCGAGAAATGGACGTTGGTCGTGATGCGCGAGGTGTTCCACGGCATCCGCCGGTTCGACGACATGCGGGTCCGCACCGCGATCCCGCGGCAGGTGCTGTCCAACCGGCTGGCGATGCTGGTCGACACCGGCGTCCTGCGCAAAGTTCCCTATCGCGAGCCCGGCTCCCGCGAGCGCCACGAATACCGGCCGACCGACAAGGGGCTGGACATCTACCCGGTGCTGGTCGCGGTGGCGGCCTGGGGCGACCGGTACCTGGCCGGGCCGGAGGGGCCGCCGCAGATCTTCGTGCACCGCGACTGCGGCGCCGAGGTGCACGCCGAGCTGCACTGCGCCGCCGGTCATGCCATCGCGAGCAACCGGGACGTCGTGAGCGAGCTCGGACCGGGAGCTACGCTGCGCCAGTGAACTGGGCGCCACTGAGGAACAAGATCTTCCTCGGGCTGTGGATCGGCGTCCTGGCCAGCAACGTCGGCACCTGGATGCAGACGGTCGGCGCGCAGTGGCTGGTCGTCCGCGAGCCCGGCGCGGTCACCTGGGTCAGCCTCGTGCAGGCGGTGACCATGCTGCCGGTGCTGCTGCTGGCTCTGCCGTCGGGCGCGCTGGCCGACGAGCTCGACCGGCGGCGGCTGCTGCTCGGCGTACAACTGAGCCTCCTGGTCGTGGGTGCTGTGCTGGCCGCGTTGACCTGGGCCGGCGCGATGTCGCCGCCGCTGCTGCTGGCCTTCACCTTCGCGCTCGGGACCGGGCAGGCGCTGACCCTGCCGGCCTGGCAGGCGATCATCCCCGAGGTGGTGCCGCGCGACGAGCTGCCGGCCGCGTCGTCGCTCGGCGCGGTCAACACCAACCTGGCCCGCTCGGCCGGTCCCGCGATGGCCGGCCTGATCGTCGCGCAGGCCGGTCCGGCGGTGGTCTTCGCGCTCAACGCGCTGTCGTTCGCGATCTTCGCGGTCGCGTTGCTGCGCTGGCGGCGGCCACCGGCGAAGACGAGCACGGAGCGGTTCGTCCCGGCGCTGCGGGCCGGCGCGCGCTATGTCGAACATTCCCCCGAGGTACGCCGGATCCTGCTCCGCGTCATCCTGTTCGTGTTGCCCGGCAGCGTCATCTGGAGCCTGCTGCCGCTGGTGGCGCGGGCGGGGCTGGGCCTCGGCGCGAGCGGCTACGGCATCCTGCTGGCCGCGCTCGGGGTCGGCGCGATCGCCGGTGCGCTGCTGATGCCCCGGGTGCGGCGGTGGACCACCCCGGATGTGCTGATCGGGGCGGGCGGCTGCGCGTACACCATCGCCCTGGTCCTGATCGCTCTGATCCGGCAGCCGGTCGTCGCGGCCGGGGCGCTGGTGATCGCCGGACTGGCCTGGATGACGCTGGTGTCCCGGATGAACGCGGCGATGCAGCTGTTCCTGCCCAACTGGGTGCGGGCCCGGGGCTTCGCCGTCTACCAGGTGGTGTTCGCGGGCGGCCAGGCGGCCGGCGCGGTGATCTGGGGCCAGGTGGCGGGGCCGGGCGGGCTGCGGACGACCTTTCTGGTGGCGGCCGCGGTGATGCTGGCCGGCACGCTGACCGTACGGTGGCTGCCGCTGCACACCCACGAGGGCTCGGACCGCGGGCCGGTCAGCTACTGGCCCGAGCCGCACCTGATGCTGCAGCCGCACCTGGACGAGGGGCCGGTGATGGTCCAGGCCGTCTGGACCGTTCCGGCCGCGTCGGGCGCCGCGTTCGTCAAGGCCATGGACGCGGTACGCCGATCCCGGCAGCAGACCGGGGCCACCCGCTGGGACCTGTTCCGCGACGGCGAGCAGCCGGATCAGTACATCGAGGTGTACCTGGTGCCGACCTGGGCCGAGCACCTGGCCCAGCACGAGGACCGGCTGACCGGCACCGACGAGCACGCCGAGGAGGAGGCCGCCGCCCTCGCCACGGGCCGGCCCGAGGTCACCCATCTGCTGCCCGCGGACTCCAGCGATTAGTCCAATATTCCAGTTTTGTTGCGTTTACCCTCAAGCCATATCCGGACCGGGGTAACGGGGGCGGCCGTATGGAGATCATCAGTGTCCGTCACCTGCGCGGTCCCAACGTGCACGTCTCCCGGCCGGCGATGGTCGCCCGCCTCGACCTCGGCGCCCTGGCCGGCCGCGAGACCTGCGACGTCGAAGGCTTCCCGGAACGGCTGCTGCGGGTCCTGCCCGGGCTGGCCGAGCACCACTGCGCGGCCGGCGTGCCCGGCGGCTTCGTGAGCCGGATGCGCGGTGGGACCTACTTCGGGCACGTGACCGAGCACGTCGGCCTCGAGCTGTCCCAGCTGATCGGGCGGGACGTGAGCTTCGGCCGCACGGTGTCCACCGGTACGCGTGGCGTGTACGACGTGATCGTCGAGTGCCCCCGGGACGAGGTGCCCGGCGTGCTCTCCGCGGCCCTCGTCGAGGCCGCCGTCGACCTGGTCACCGCGGTCGTCGACGGGCCCGGCGCCGAACCGCCCCTGGACCGGCTGCGAGAACTGGCCGACCAGGCCGCGACCGGGCCCAGCACCTCGGCCATCGTGGCCGCCGCCCGCCGCCGCGGCATCCCGGTCGAGCGGCTGTCCGACCTCAGCCTGCTGCGTCTCGGCTGGGGCAACCGCCGCCGGATGGCCTGGGCGGCGATGACCGACCGGACCGGTGGTGTCGGCATCGACATCGCCCGGGACAAACAGATCACCCGCGAGTTGCTCGTCGCGGCCGGCGTGCCGGTGGTGCCCGGGGGAGCGGCGGCCACCGCCGACGAGGCCGTCGCCTGGCTGGCCCGGCTGGGCGGACCGGTCGTGGTCAAACCCCGGTACGGCCGCCAGGGCGAGCACGTGGCCCTCGGCCTGTCGACGCCCGCGCAGGTCGTCGCCGCCTTCACCGCGGCCGGTGGCGACGTGGTCGTCGAGCGGCAGCTGCCCGGCCGCGACTACCGGGTGCTGGTGGTGGCCGGTGAGATCGTGGCCGCGGCCGAGCGGATCGCCGCGCACGTGGTCGGCGACGGCGAGCACACCGTCGGCGAGCTGATCGACCGGGCCAACGCCGACCCGCGCCGCGGCCAGGGCCACGCCCGGGTGCTCACCCGGATGCGGGTCGACGACGTCGCCGCCGGGGTGCTGCGCGGGCAGGCCTGTGCGCTGGACACCGTGCCGGCCGCCGGGCGCGAGGTGTGGCTGCGCGAGAACGCCAACCTGTCCACCGGCGGGACCAGCCGCGACGTGACCGACCGGCGGCACCCCGACGTGTCCCGGCTCTGCCTGCGGGTGGCCGCGCTGGCCGGGCTGGACGTGGCCGGGATCGACCTGCGACTGCCGGACATCGGCGAGCCGGTGCCGCCGTCGGCCGACCCGATGCACACCGGCGCCGGGGTCATCGAGGTCAACTCCTCGCCCGGGCTGCGCATGCACCTCGCCCCGGTGCAGGGCAAGGCCCGCGACGCCGGGGACGCGATAGTGGCGGCGATGTTCCCGGCCGGCTCGGACGGGCGGATCCCGCTGGCCTCGGTGACCGGGACCAACGGCAAGACCAGCGTCGCGCGGTTGGCCGCGTACCTCCTCGAAGGGTCCGGCCTGAAGGTCGGTCTGACCTGCACCGACGGCGTGAGCATCGACGGCCGCGTGATCTACGCGGGGGACGCGACCGGGCCGCGCTCGGCGCAGATGGTCCTCGGGGACCCGGGCGTGCAGGTGGCCGTGCTGGAGACCGCGCGGGGCGGGATCCTGCGGCGCGGCCTGGGCTACGACTGGTCCGACGTCGGGGTGGTCACCAATATCACCGGCGATCATCTGGGTCAGGACGGGCTCGAGTCGATCGAGGACATCGCCCACGTCAAGGCCCTGGTCGCCGAGCGCGTGAAGGACGGCGGCACGCTGGTGCTCAACGCCGACGACCCGTGGGTACGCAACCTGCCCGAGCGCCCCCGGGTCCGCGCCGAGCACAAGCGCATCGTCTGGTTCGCCGAGGACGCGGCCCAGCCGGTGGTGGCCGCGCACCTGGCCAAGGGCGGCATGGCGTACGTGCTGCAGGACGGCTGGCTGGTGCAGGCGGTGGGGGCCCGGCGCACCCCGCTGATCCGGATCGGCGAGCTGCCCGGTGCCTACGCCGGCGCCGCGCCCTACCAGGCGATGAACGCGCTGGCGGCGATCGCGACGGCCCGGGCCATGGGCGCCTCGCAGGAGGCGGTGCTGGAGCGGCTGACCACGTTCGACCCGCCGGCCCACAACCCGGGACGCGGCACCCTGCTGCGGCGCGGCGACGTCTCGCTGTTCGTGGATTCGGCGCACAATCCGGCGGCGCTGGCGGCCGCGCTGCGTACCCTGCACAAGCTCTTCGGTCCGGGACGCTGCCTGGCCGTGGTGACGCTGCCCGGTGACCGCCGCGACGACCTGATCGCCGCCTCGGCCCAGGTGCTGGCCGACGGTGTCACCCGGGTCGTCCTGCACGAGGACTCCGACCCGCGGGGACGCGAGCCGGGGGAGGTGGTCGCGCTGGTGGAGCGTGAGATGCGGCTGCGGCGGCCGGGGCTGCGATCGGTACGCGCGGAGGGCTATCGCGCGGCCGTCGCCGCGGCGCTCGAGATGGCCGAACCGGGCGACGCCATTCTCGTGCTGTACGAGAAGATGGCCCCGATGCTGGCGTTGCTCGCCGATCTCGGCGCGGTGCCGGCCGACCCTTCGGTGGGCGTGAAACGGCGCGCCGCCCGCGTCGTTGCTGATTAAAGAATGATCGACGTCTGGTTATCGGCCGATCAGTCGAGGTTGCGCAGGTCGCGCCCCTCGTTGTGCATCGTTGGAGGGTGCCAAATGCCACTCTCCGGATGGCAACTCTCTGTAATCGTCGCCGGTGAGGCCTTCGGATATCTGGTTAAGACACCGACAAATATGCTCGGTGCGTAACGCTACAGACACACTTGGTATATGGATTCCACAAGGGATTCCCCGATCGGGTGAGTAGCCGAACTTCCGGCGAATCGCATCGAATGGGACCGGGCCTCCGGGTAACGGACCGATAAACCCACCCTGACCTGCGCAAACGCTGATTCTTACAGTGCTCATACCAAAACATCCGGCCGTGCCACGCAGAGTGACCACGCGCAGGTCATCCCGCTATTTGAGCAGTCGAGATAGTGGCCGAACGTCGGCTAACATCCTCGCCGTCGATGGGGAAAGCTGACGGTCCAGGTGGCCGAGAGGCACCCCGGCGTTGAGAAGCATGGCGGTGCCTCTCGACGTTTTCTCGAACGCGCATGTGGGGGCACATGAGCACGACGGACCTGCCCGGTTCGAGTCTGCTGGCCAACCGCTATCGGTTGGTCGAGCGGCTCGGTGCCGGCGGGATGTCAGTGGTGTGGCGAGGATTCGATGAGGTCCTCGGACGCCAGGTGGCGGTCAAAGTACTGCCACCCTCGACGAGCGCGGACTCGTCGTTCCGGCGCCGGCTTCGCGCGGAAGCGCAGGCCGCGGCCCGGTTGAGCCACCCGCACATCACCAACGTGTACGACTACGGCGAGGCTGTCACGGTCGACGGCGAGCCCGTCCCGTACGTGGTCATGGAACTGGTCGACGGCGAGTCGCTCGCCGCCGTCCTGGCCCGGTCCCGGCGCCTGCCATGGCCCGCGGCCGTCCGCATCGCCGCCGAGGTCTCGGCCGCGCTCGCCGCCGCCCACTCCCGTGGCATCGTGCACCGCGACGTGACACCGGCCAACGTCATGCTCACCCCGACCGGGGCCAAGGTCGTCGACTTCGGCATCTCCGCCCTGATCGGCGAGAACGACATCGACCCGGACGGCAGCCTGCTCGGCACCCCGGCCTACCTCGCACCCGAGCGGCTCGAGGGCGGCCAGGTCAGCCCGGCCACCGACGTGTACGCGGTCGGCCTGCTGATCTACCGCACCCTGATCGGGCAGCTTCCGTGGGACGTCGGCACCACGACGGCGCTGCTGCGCGCCCACCAGTACACCGAGCCCGACCCGCTGCCGCCGGTCGAGGGCCTGCCGGTCATCGTCTCCGACCTGGTCGAGCGGTGCCTGCGGAAACGGCCCGACGATCGGCCGTCCAGCGCCGAGCTGGCCGAGATCCTGGCCGGCGCGTCCGCGGGCGCACCGGTGTCGCGCAACTACATCCCCGAGTGGGCGTCGGACAACGGCGAGGACACCACGATCCTGCCCAGCGCCTACCCGTACACCGACGCCCGGGTCCGCCCCGGACACGCCCGCGTCGCCGACGGCCCGGTCCAGGCCGGGCGCGGAGTCGCCGCGGTGCGGGCCGCCGACGGGCCCGCCGGGCTCGCCGCCGCGACCGCCATGGCCGCCGCGGCCGCGGAAAGCGCACCGGTCTCACCCGCTCCCGGCGCACCGGCCATCCCGGTCCCGGTGGCCGAGGTCGAGGCCGCCGTCGACGGCGCACCCTCGACCGCGGCGCCCAACCGCGGCCCGGTCCAGACGCCCGGACGCAACAATCGCTTCGGGGCCCTGCCCCGCTCCACCCCGGTGGCCAGTGCACCGCCCGCCCCGCTGATGATGCCGGCCGACGACTCGGCCACGGCACTGCGGCCGGCGTACGGAACACCCGGCGCACCGGACGAGGACCCGGGTGGTGGCGTCACGCCGCCACCGGGTGAGGACCGGCCGGCCGGTGCCGGTCCGAGCGCGCCCCGGCCTCGGTCGGGACGCACCCACGGCCGCCGCGTACTCATCGTGGCGGGCACGGTCGCGCTGCTCGGCGTGGCCACGTACGGCTGGTCACTCGCGGCCAAAGGCGGGGGTCGCACTCCTTCCGCCGAGGGGCAGCCGCAGCCCAGCGTGCTGGCCGCGTCGGGTAAGTGCGTCGTGAGCTATGCCGTCTGGTCCGAGGCGGACAAGCGGTTCAAGGCGTCGGTCACGGTCGCGAACCGGGACAACCAGGCGATCAAGAACTGGAACCTCTGGTTCATCATGCCCGGCGACCAGGTGCTGTCGACCGCCGGTCAGGGCGGGGTCAACCTCGACCAGCAGCAGCAGGCGGTCACGGTCAAGGGGGCCACGGCGCTGAGCCCGCAGAAGGCGGTCACGCTCAACTTCACCGGCCGATACGACGTGAGCAACGCCGCGCCGATGGTGTTCCAGCTCGGCGGGCAGACCTGCGACGCGTACGTGTCACCCAAGCCCGGCCAGCCGTCGCGGCCGGTCGAGCGGCTGTCCAACGGCCAGGTCCGGTTCGGCCCGCCGGTCACCCCGCGCCCGGGCATCTCCATCGGCCCTGGCGGCGTGGTCATCCCGGTTCCCGTGACGATCACCCAGCCGGCCGGCAACGGCTCCAAGGACCCGGTCGACGGTCCCACCGACCCGGCGTCGTCCAACTCCAGCCCGGTCGACAACCGCCCGCTGTGTATCCGGGAGCCCCAGAACCCCGTCTGTTTCGAGCCCAGTCCCGCGGGACACGACAAGCCCAGCGACACTCCGACGCCCACCGCCGAGGAGACCACCCCGTCGAAGCCGCCGGTCGACACCGGCAGCGACGATGACGAGGACGGGCTCGGGAACCCCGCCGGGACCGACGGCAACGCGACGACCTGAAGTTTCGTGACACGTGATCGGCCGGCTGGTGATCAGCCGGCCGATCATGGCGTTAGGGTGCAGTTGATGGTTGCGGGCACGTTCCGCCGCTTTTCTTCCCTCGTCGGCGTGCCTGCGGGCCGGTTGGCAGCTTCGCGTGGATGATGTCGCTGTCAGCTAGGTCACAGAGCAAAACGTCGCAACGCGGGGAGCTCGGCATGATCAGCACCGTTGAGGACCTGGCGGCGGAGGCACTGTTCGTCTCCGACCTGCAGCCCTCCGACTGTCCCACTCGCAAGCGGGTGGAGGACACGGTCACCAGGATGATCCTCCGCCACGGCAGTGACGGCTGTGCCGCCGCCGTGGCCGAGGAGTTCGGCGACCACCCGGAGTCGGCCGCGCGCCGGATGCGGTGGGTGCGGCGGGAGCTGGTCGCGCCCCGGCAGGCTTCGCTTCGCGCTACCCCGAGCGCGCTGCACTCTTCCTGAGGCCGCTGCTTCCCCCGCGCCGCCCTTCCCTTTACGCCGGGCCTCCTTCGCGCGGCTCTTGCTGCGTGGCCGTCCCTCCCCCGCGCGGGGCTTTCTGAGGACTTTTCGCAAAAAGCACCATAAAAGCAACCGAGTTCGGCCGCCCCTGCACCTGGGGACGGCGAATGTCTTCCTCGTCAGCCGGTTGACGCCTGTCCCTTCCGCGTCAGCCGGACCGCAATCCGGCCCAGCGCCGGGTCGCCTCTGCGAGGAGGACCTCCGTGATCGACACGACCGAACTCCCCGCCGCCGTCGGCACCACCCACGACGCGCCGTCCGCGCGCGATATCGAGGACCTCGTCCGCGAACACATGCCGATGGTTGGCCATCTGGTCCGTGAACTGCTCAACCGCGTTCCCGGTCATGTCCACGCCGACGACCTGTCGTCCGCCGGCTTCGCCGCACTGCTCGGCGCCGCGCGCACCTTCGATGTCAGCCGTGGCATCCCGTTCCACCGCTTCGCCGCGGTGCGGATCCGCGGGGCGTTGCTCGACGAGTTGCGGGGCCAGGACTGGGCCAGCCGGTCCGTACGCGCCAGAGCCCGCAAGACCACCGCCGCGCGCGCCGAACTCACCGCCGCGCTCGGCCGGACACCCACCGACGCCGAGGTCGCCGAGATGCTCGGCATCGGCGTGGCCGAACTGGCGTCGGTCGAGGACGACGTGCAGAAGGCCGCGCTGCTCAGCCTCCAGGGCTTCCCCACCGGGGCGGCCGAGGAGATGGTGCCCGAGACGTCCGAGGGCCCCGAGGACCTGCTGCTCAAACGGGAGCGCCTCGGCTACCTGCACCAGGCCATCCAGGCCCTGCCCGAACGCCTCCGCCAGGTCGTCACCGAGTCGTTCCTGCAGGAGCAGCCGCTCAGCGACGTGGCGGCCCGGCTCGGCGTCACCGAGTCGCGCATCTCCCAGCTCCGCACCGAGGCGTTGCGGCTGCTGCGGGAGGGGTTGAACAGCTCCCTGGCGCCCGAACTGCTCACCGTGGCGGCGGGCGGGCCGCGTACCCGCAAGGGTTGCCTGCAGCGGCGCCGCACCGAGTATTTCGAGCGGGTGGCCACCCAGGGGAACCTGCGGACGCGCCTGGCCCTGACCGACGAGCACGGCGTGCCGATCGCGGTCGCCGCATAGGGCCGGGCCGGCCGGTCAACAGCGTGCTTCGCGGCCCGACGGCAGACACACTCCGGGCCCCGCCTCACTCCGGCTGATCGACAGGACGGCCCCTACGCGGCCATCGCCGGGGTTCGGGCCGCGCACAGAGGATCGAGTGCGGCCCGGACGTCGCGGATGTCCCGGCCCACCGCCGTCGCGAGCAGTCCCGGACCGGACAGCCGCATGACCGCCGCGCCCCCGGCCGGCCGATGCGGCTCGGGCAGATCCGGACCCGCCATGACCACCGAGCCGGTGGCTCCGGCGTCGCCCAGGACTGCGGCTCCGGACCAGCCCGGGGCGCCCGGTCCCACGGTCAGCCGGTGCCGATAGAGGGTGCGGCCGGCGTACCGGACGGTGGTGTCGGACCGGACCGCGCCGGACGGCTCGTTGTGGCGGCCGCAGACCAGGTCGTCGCGCCAGAGCAGAGTGCCGCCCTCGGCCACGTCGACCTCGGTGATCGCGTGGTGGTCGCAGCCCGCCGCGGCGATCGTCGGCTCGGGCCGCCAGCGCAGGGTGCCGGCCACTGTCGCCCGGACGACCAGCCGGGAAGGTGGCGCGGGGCGGCCGGGCAGCAGCAGGGTCGCGGCTACGCTGCGGATCTCCAGGTTGGCGCCGGGGCCCACCTCGATCTCGAGGAGCAGGTCGTCGCCACGCAACGGGCCGGCGGCGCCGCCGACCAGGTGGACGGTCGCTCCTGCGTCCGGGCCGGTTGGTGGGTGGATTTCTGCGTCCGGGCCGGTTGGTGGGCGGGTTCCTGCGTCCGCGCCGGTCCGCGGGCGGACTCGTGCGGGCGGGCCGGTTCGCCGGAGGAGGAGCGGGGACTCGCCGCGCAGCACGGTCAGGCGGGTTGCCCCGGCCTTCGCCTCGGCGACGATCCGCGCGGCGGCGCGCATCAGAGACGACCCGCTACGGCGGCGTGCTCCGAAGACCTGGCCGCTCGTGGTGCGAAAGGGGCGGCGTGCATCAGGCGGGGGCGGTGGCGCCGGATTTGACCAGGGTGCGGATCCAGTCGGCGACCGGGGTGGCGGCCCGGTCCTCGACCAGCGACAGGAACGCCGTGGGAAGGTCGCCTCGGCGCGCTCGGGCGTCGCGGTCCATGACGCTCAGGTCGGCGCCGACCAGGGGAGCCAGGTCGGTCTTGTTGATCACCAGGAGGTCGGCGGCGGTGACGCCGGGGCCGCCCTTGCGCGGAACCTTGTCGCCGCCGGCCACGTCGACCACGAAGATCTGGCGGTCGATCAGGCCCTTGCTGAACGTCGCGGTCAGGTTGTCGCCGCCGCTCTCCACCAGGATCAGGTCGAGCGGGCCGAGAGCGCCCTCGAGGTCCTCGACCGCGTCCAGGTTGGCGGAGATGTCGTCGCGGATCGCGGTGTGCGGGCAGCAGCCCGTCTCCACGGCGCGGATGCGCTCGGCCGGCAGTACACCGTTGCGGAGCAGGAAGTCGGCGTCCTCGGTGGTGTAGATGTCGTTGGTCACCACGGCCAGGCGGAGTTCGCCGCCGAGCGTCCGGCAGAGGGCCGCGACCAGGGCGGTTTTGCCCGAGCCGACCGGGCCGCCGATGCCGATGCGCAGCGCCCGCGGGCCGCCGGCCAGCGCCGTGTGCGGGTCGACGCCCGGGTCGGGGTGGGTGTGCGGGACCTCGTCGGGGCCGTGCTCGTGCGGATGATCGGTCATGGGACAACACCTTCCTCAGGATGCGAAGAGCCGCACTTCCCAGCTCGCGTGGTGTTCGGCGCCGATGTCGAGCAGCGGGGCGCCGTCGGCCGGCAGGTCGTCGACGGGCGCGCCGGCGACCGCGGCCGCCCGCGCGGCGATCCGGTCGCAGTCGGGGGCGAGGGCCGCGATCAGCGCGTGCGTGGCATAAGGATCGAGACCCAGCAGGCGTACGGCCGCACTGGCCGGCCCGGTCACCGTGCCGTGAGCGGCCGCCGTCGCCGCCTCGACCGGCCCGAGCCCCGCCGCCGCCGCGACCACGCCCAACGCCACCGGGTGATGCGGATCCCGGGCGTGCTGCTCGAACGACCACATCGCCCGGCCGGCCCGCAGCAGCGCCCGCCCCTGCGCCCGGGAGGCCCGCCGCAGTGCCGGCGACGGGGTCCGCGCATCCAGCCCCTCGTTCAGATCAGCGAGTCGAGTCGCGGCTGCGGTGCACGCGGCGGCGGCGAAGGCGGCGGCCACCACGCCGGACGTGTGCAGGCGGCCGCGCAGGAACCCTTCCAAGCCTGGCAGGTCACCGACCCGGCCGGCCGACACCGCCGCCTCGAAGCCGCCCGAGTGCGCGTGGCCGCCCGCGGGCAGCCGCCCGTCGGCGAGCACGAGCAGCGTGGCCAGCGACGACATCAGAACAGGAAGTAGCGCTGGGCCATCGGCAGCTCGGTCACCGGGTCCGGTTCGACGACCTCGCCGTCGACGCGGACCGTGAACGTGTCCGGCTCGACCTCGATGCGGGGCAGGGCGTCGTTCAGCGGCATGTCCGCCTTGCCGACCTTGCGGGTGTCGGCGACCGGCGCGAACTGGCGGCGGCAGCCGATGCGGTCGCCGACCAGGGCGTCGAGGGCGGCCTGGGCCACGAACGCCACCGACGTCTGCGCGGGGACCGCACCGTACGCGCCGAACATCGGTCGCGGCAGCACCGGCTGCGGCGTCGGTATCGAGGCGTTGGCGTCGCCCATCTGGGCGTACGCGATCATGCCGCCCTTGATCACGAGGGCCGGGCGCACGCCGAAGAAGGCGGGATCCCACAGCACCAGGTCGGCCAGCTTGCCGGGCTCGACCGAGCCGACCAGATCGGCCATGCCGTGCGCGACCGCGGGGCAGATCGTGTACTTGGCGATGTACCGGCGGGCGCGCAGGTTGTCGGCGCCGTTGTCGCCCGGCAGCGAGCCGCGCCGCGCCTTCATCACGTGCGCGGTCTGCCAGGTTCGCATGATCACTTCGCCGACCCGGCCCATGGCCTGCGAGTCCGAGCCGATCATGGAGATCGCGCCGAGGTCGTGCAGGAGATCCTCGGCGGCCATGGTGGACGGCCGGATCCGGCTCTCGGCGAACGCCAGGTCCTCGGGCACGGTCGGGTTCAGGTGGTGGCAGACCATCAGCATGTCGAGGTGCTCGCTGAGGGTGTTGCGGGTGTACGGCCGGGTCGGATTGGTCGACGACGGCAGCACGTTCGGGTGCGAGGCGACAGTGATGATGTCCGGCGCGTGGCCGCCGCCAGCTCCTTCGGTGTGGTACGCGTGGATCGATCGCCCGCCGATCGCCCGCAACGTCTCCTCGACGAAACCGGCCTCGTTCAGCGTGTCGGTGTGGATCGCCACCTGCACCCCCGACGCGTCGGCGACCTGCAGCGCGGCGTCGATCACGGCCGGCGTCGTACCCCAGTCCTCGTGCAGCTTGAACCCGCCGGCCCCGCCGCGCAGCTGCTCCCACATCGACTCGGCCGACATCGTGTTGCCCTTGCCCAGCAGCAGCACGTTGATCGGGAACGAGTCGATGGCCTCCAGCATCCGGGCCAGATGCCACGCGTTCGGCGTGACAGTGGTGGCCTTGGTGCCCTCGGCCGGCCCGGTGCCACCGCCGATGATCGAGGTGATGCCGCTGGCCAGCGCGGTCTGCAGGATGGTCGGGCTGATCAGGTGTACGTGACTGTCGATCGCCCCGGCGGTGAGGATCTTCCCATTCCCGGCGATCACCTCGGTGCCACCGCCAATGACCAGATCCGGGTGTACGCCGTCCATGGTGTCCGGATTGCCGGCCTTGCCCAGCGCGACGATCTTGCCGTCCCGGATCCCGACGTCGGCCTTGACCACACCCCAGTGGTCGAGCACCACGGCCCCGGTGATGATCGTGTCCGGCGTGCCCTCGGCCCGGGTGGCGCGCGACTGCCCCATCGACTCGCGAATCACCTTGCCGCCGCCGAACACCACCTCGTCACCGGCCGCGGGCCCGCCGCTGCGGTCCTCCTCGATCTCGATGAGCAGGTTGGTGTCGGCCAGCCGGATCCGGTCGCCGGCGGTCGGCCCGTAGAGCGCGGCATACCGGCCGCGGTCCAGGGCGGTCACCGCGAGCCGCCGTCGCCCGGCGCGGCAGGGGAAGGGGGCGCGGAGGAAGGCGGCGGCGCGGAGGAAAGCGGCGCCGTGGAAGGGGGCGGCGCGGGGGAAGAAGGCGGCGCCGTGGAAGTTGGCGGCGTGGCGTCAAGCGGGCCACCGGCCAAGCCGCGCAGGCCGGGCACGATTCGGTTGCCGGCCAGCGGCACGAGTATGACGTCGCGCGGCATGCCCGGCTCGAAGCGGACCGACGTGCCCGCCGGGATGGCGAGGCGGTGGCCCCAGGCGGCCTCCCGGTCGAACTCGAGCGCGGCGTTCGCCTCGGCGAAGTGGTAGTGCGAACCCACCTGCACGGGGCGATCGCCGGTGTTGCGTACGGTCAAGGGGAGCTCGGGCCGGCCCACGTTGATCTCCACCGGTTCCGCGCCGTGGATCACCTCGCCGGGGATCATGCGATCGGTCCGTGCACGGTGACCAGCTTCGTGCCGTCCGGGAAGGTGGCCTCCACCTGCACCTCCGGCAGCATCTCGGGCACGCCATCGAGCACGTCGTCCCGGGTCAGCACGCGCCGGCCGGCGTCCATCAGATCGGCGACCGTACGGCCGTCGCGCGCGCCTTCGAGCAGGAACGCCGTGATGATCGCGGTGGCCTCGGGATGGTTGAGCCGGAGCCCACGTTCCCGCCGCCGCCGCGCGACGTCGGCCGCGACGTGGATGAGCAGCCGTTCCTGCTCGTGCTGGCTGAGGTACAACGGACCTCCCTGATCTCGCCCACCGCATGCTGGCAGCCTGGTGTTGCCGTCGTGTTACGCGATCTTCGCACTCGGTTACCGCCCGCGAAGCGCCCGAAACGCCGCCCACCCGACGAAAGACCTGCCGCCGTGGAAAGCCACCCGGGGGAAAGGCTCAACAGGAAGGCCGCCCACCCGACGAAAGACCCGCCGCCGTGGAAGGCCACCCGGGGGAAGGCTCAACAACAAGGGCCGCCCACCCGACGAAGGAACCTGCCCGCCATGGAAGGCCACCCGGGGGAAAGCCGCTCAACAGGAAGGCCGCCCAAGAGGAACGAGGGAAACCGAGAGAGAGCGGGGAAGCGGCCCGAGGAAGCGCTCGCCCGGGGCAGGGCCGCCCACCGGAAGCCATGCGCCGAGGGGCGAGGTGCCAGAAAGAGACGGGAAAGCCCGGTCAGCCCAGGTAGAGGACCGCGTCCACCTCGATCTCCATGCCCCGCAGCTCGACCGGAATGGTCGTGCGGACCGGTGGGTGCTCGCCCCCGAAGTACTCCTTGTACACCTCGTTCATGGCCGGGAAGTTGTCGAAGTCGCGCAGGTAGACGCCGACCCGGACGGCCTGGTCGAGGCTGCCGCCGGCCGCTTCGGCCACGGCCGCCAGGTTGCGGAAGGCGGCGTGCGCCTGCTCCTCGAAGGACCCGGTCACGCGGGTGCCGTCGGCCAGCGCGGGCACCGCCCCGGCCAGGTAGACGGTGTCACCGGCCACGATCGCGTGCGAGTACGGGCCGCCGGCGGGCGCGGCCTTGTCGGTGTTGACGGAACGCTTCGGCATCAGGACTCCTTCGGTGGAATAGAGCGGGGGAACTGCTCGGCCAGCCCGTCGACGCCCACGAGAGGCGTGGCGAGCAGGTCGCGGATGGCATTCTCGCGCTCCCGCAGTGCCGCCGTCTGCTCGGCGGTCAGCGGCACCCAGGGCGGCGGGGGAGCGGGCCACTGGGCCGGCAGGCGGCGGCCACCCACGTACGTATGTCGGTTGACCAGGCGAAACGGGAGCGTGCGGGTCTGTCGATGGGCGTCCGTCAGCTGCTGCGGCTCGGCGATTCGGGTGAACACCGCCACATCGGCCGGGCGGCCCGGCGCGAGTGATCCGGCCTGCAGTCCGAGGGCCTGGGCGGGGCGGATCGTGACGCTCGCCACCACGTCGTCCAGCGGCAGGCCGGCGGCGAGCAGCTTGGCCATGGTCGTCGGCAGGTCGAACACCGGTCCGTAGACCGAACGCGCGTGCAGGTCGGTGGAGATGATGTGCGGCGGCATCCCGCTCGCCAGCTGTTCCTCGGCCACGTCGAAGGCGAAGGCGCCGGAGCCGTGCCCGATGTCGAAGAGCACGCCCCGCTCGTACGCCGCACGCGCCTCAGGGCCGGTGGGCTGGGCCAATCCGCTCGCGCAGTGGGTCAGCAGGTCGCCCGGCCGCAGCAGTTCCAGCACGTCGGCCAGGGCCGGCGGGGTCGTTCCGATGTGGACCATCACCGGCACGCCACACTCCCGCGCCGCGATCAGGCCCCGGCGCAGCGGTTCGACGCCGTTGTCGCCGACGGTCTCCCGGTCGATGCGCACCTTGACCCCGCAGACCAGGTCACGGTGCTCACGGATGGCCCGCGCGGCCTGGTCGGGGTCACAATTCGCGAGATCGACCCCTTCTCCCGTACGCGCGGAAAGCCCTTGACCGGCGATGTTGAGCAACGCGCGAACGCGCACCCGGCGGCCCGTGGCGAAATCCCGCAGCCCGGCGACCGAGTAGGCACCGGCCGACCCGGCATCGACCCAGGTGGTGACCCCGGTGTGCCACGCGATCGGATCCGGGTCGATGCCCCAGTAGCCGGCGCCCGGATAGACATGCGTGTGCACGTCGACCAGGCCCGGCAGGACCAGATCACCGGCCACGTCGACGATCTCGTGCGCGTCCCGGGGCAGCGCCGCGCCCACCTCGGCGATCAGCCCGCCGCGGATCGCCACGTCCAGCCGGCCACGCTGCCCGCCGCCCGGATCGAGCACCTCGCCCCCGATGAGCAGCAGGTCGTACGGCTCGGGCATGCGCTCTCCGGAAAATGTCGGTCGGGCTTGCTAGGTTTTGAGGGTTCTTCGCGACCTACCTCGACCTTCGCATCGCGCAAGTTTCGCACTCGACCTCCACCGTCGCGAAGAATCCTCGAAGTGACTCCATCGGATCAGCGATCAACGGTCAAGGAGGGCGCGATGCTCGACATCCCCGACGAACCGATCGACTGGCGGGCCAAAGGTTTCTGGGCGCCGTCCGGCGGCGGGCCGGCCCGCGGGGCGAGCATCTTCGACGGCGGCTTCACCTGGCCGCTGCTCACCGTCCGGGAGTCGGCGGTGCGGGCCAACGTCGCCACGATGGCGGCCTACTGCGCCCGGCACGGCTTCGACTTCGCCCCGCACGCCAAGACGACCATGGCGCCACAGCTGCTCGAGCTGCAGTTCGAGGCGGGCGCGTGGGGGATGACGGTGGCCACGCCCAACCAGGCGCTGGTGATGCGCCGGCTCGGCGTACCCCGCGTCCTGATCGCCAACGAGGTGCTCGATCCCGCCGCCCTGCGCTGGCTGGCGGCCGAGGTCGCGGCCGGGTGGGAGGTCTGGTTCCAGGTCGATTCGCCGGCCGGGGTCGCGGCCGCGGCCGGCGCGGCCACCTCGGCCGGGGGACATTTGCGGGTGCTGGTCGAGCTGGGGCACGCGGGTGGGCGCACGGGCGTGCGCGATCTGGGGGAGCTGGAGGCGGTGGCACGCGCGGTGGCCGCTGCGCCGGTGCTGACGCTTTCGGGCGTGACGGGGTACGAAGGACAGCTGTCCGACGAGCCTTCGGTCGACGCCTTCCTCGACGAACTGGCGTCCGGTGTCCGGCGTCTCGGCGCCGCGGGCCTCCTGCCGCCGGTACCGATCGTGTCCGCCGGCGGCAGCGCCTGGTTCGACCGGGTCACCGCCCGGCTGGCCGGCGCCGGGCTGGGGCAGCTGATCCTGCGCAGCGGCGCCTCGGTGACCCACGACGACGGGTTCTACCGCGAGAAGACGCCGTTCAACCGGGTGCCGGTCGAGGGCCCGCTGCACGCCGCGATGGAGATGTGGGCGCAGGTCATCTCCGTGCCCGAGCCCGGCCTGGCGCTGGCCGGCATGGGCAAACGCGACGCGCCGTTCGACGAGGGCCTGCCGATCGTGCTCGACCCGCCCACCGGCCTGACCGTGACCAAGCTCAACGACCACCACTGCTACCTGCGCGCCGACCCCGGCGTGCCGGTCAAACCGGGCGACCTGATCCGCTTCGGCCTGTCCCACCCGTGCACGGCGTTCGACAAGTGGCGGCACATCCCCCTCATCGACGACGAACGCCGCCTCGTCGACGTGCTAGACACATACTTCTGATGACCCCCACATCCTTGCTTTCGCTGATCCCCGCCCCCGTCGCGGCGGCCGCGCCGGTCGACCGCGCCCGCGACCTCACCGATCTGCCGTTGTCCAACCTGCCGGCGCTGGCCGGTGTCGCTGTCTGGCTGCGGGGCGTCCTGCAGCCCGTCGGGGTGGCGTTGCCAGACGGGCCCGCTCAGCTCGGGTCGCCCGCGCTGCCTTCCACCGGCCCGTCGGCACAGGGGCTCGGCGGTGTCACGTTGGGGCTGGACGAGTCGCGGCCCCGGGAGGGCTATCGGCTGGTCGTCTCCGATGACGAGGTGTCAGTTGTCGGGGGATCGGCCGCCGGGGTCTTCTACGGGTTGCAGACGCTGCGGCAGCTGTTGCCTCCCGCGTTCCTGCGGCGGGCACTGCCCGCGGGGGCGGTGCCCGCGGTGCCGCACGTCGAGATCGAGGACGCGCCGCGCTTTCGCTGGCGGGGCGTGCTGCTCGACGTGGCCCGCCACTTCATGCCGGTGGCCGACGTGCTGCGGTTCATCGACCTGATCGCCTTTCACAAACTGAACGTGCTGCATCTGCACCTGACCGACGACCAGGGCTGGCGCCTCGAGGTGCCCGGTTGGCCCCGGCTCACCGAGGTCGGCGCGTGGCGGCCGCGCAGCATGCTCGGCTCGTCGTCGCACGGCCGCTACGACGAACGCCCGCACGGCGGCTACTACCTGGCCGACGACCTGCGCGAGATCGTCGCCTACGCGGCCGCCCGCCACGTCACCGTCGTTCCCGAGATCGACCTGCCCGGGCACATGCAGGCGGCGATCGCGGCCTACCCTGAGCTGGGCAACGGCGCGACCCCCGCCGTACGCACCGCCTGGGGCATCTCCACCCACCTGCTCAACGTCTCCGACACCGCCGTGGGTTTCGTCCGCGACGTGCTCACCCAGGTCTGCTCGATCTTCCCCTCCGAGATCATCGGCATCGGCGGCGACGAATGCCCGCCCGGCGAGTGGGCCGAGTCCGCCGCGATCCAGGAGTTCCGCCGCGCCCACGACCTCGCCGACGAACGCGCCGTGCACGCCTGGTGGATCGGCCAGGCCGCCGCGCATCTGCGCACCCTGGGCCGCCGCGCCTACGGCTGGGACGAGATCCTCGACGGCGGCGCCCCCGCCGACGCCGTGGTCGCGGCCTGGCGCGGCCCCGCCCGCACGGCCCGCGCCGCCCGGGCCGGCCACGAGGTCGTCGCCTGCCCCGACACCGCGGTCTATCTCGACTACCGCCAGTCCGAGGACCCCGGCGAACCCACCCCCGTCGGCACCGTCCTGCCGTTGTCCGAGGTTCACGCCTTCGACCCGGTCCCGCCCGGCCTGACCGAGGCCGAAGCCGCCCGGGTGATCGGCGCTCAGGCCAACCTCTGGACCGAACACATGGAGTCGTCCCGCCGCGTCGACTACATGGCCTTTCCGCGGCTGGCCGCCTTCGCCGAGGCGGTCTGGCATCGGGGCGACGACTTCGGCGAGCGGCTTCCCGTCCACGCCGAGCGGCTGGCGGCGCTGGGGGTCAACTACCGGCCGCTGTCCGGTCCGCGTCCGTGGGATGCCCGGCCTGATGCGTTGGGGCGGCCGCGGAGCCGGCAGGACCGGGAGGCCGAGCTTTCCGCGATGACGGCTGAGTCGTGATCGGCTCGCTCTGCGACCGCTGGGCCCGGGCGGTGTCTGGGCCGGTCGGGCGGGTCAGTCGTGGACGTCTGATTCCGGGTCGGCGGCCGGGTCGGGTTTGAGCAGGAGGCGGGCATAGTCGGCCATCGAACGCTGGTAGCGGGGCAGATGGGCGGCCAGGGCGCCGACGGCCAGGGACACCGCTTCGCGTTCGCGGCCGACGTCGGTCAGGGCCAGGGCGAGCACCGCCTTCGCCGCGTCGTCGAGGTGGTCGGATGGCTGCTTCAACTCGTCGGTGAGCAGGGCCACGCTCTCCTGCGAGCGGCCCAGGTTGCGCAGCGAGCTGGCCATCTGGATCACGGAGCGGCGGCGGCGTTCACCGGTCACGCCCGCGGCCAGGGCCTCGCGGTAGAGCGGGACGGCCAGATCCGAGTGCCCGGTCGAGTCGAGGGCGCAGGCCCGCTCGAAGAAGCCCTCGGGCGCGTCCGGCGGCAACTCCTCGACCAGCTTCTCGACGAGCGTGAGGAACTCCGTCGCATCGTGCTCGTCCATCGTGGCCCAGAGCGCGGCCACCCGCTGTTCCCAATCCCCCGTACCCATCCCGTCACCATCTCATATCCGCCCAGCCTGACCGGCCCGTACCGGCTCTGGTCGCGCCGTCGACCTGCCGCCGGCTAGCTCAGCTTGAAGTAGAGGTGGGTCTCCCAGCGGTGCATGTCGGGCTCGTCGGCCGGGTTGGTGAACATCTGCTCGAGGCGGCACTCCCACACCTCGCCCGATGGGGTGGGGCGCATGTCGAAGGTGAGGCCCTGCTGCTGGGCCCAGTCGAGGAGTTTCGCGGTCACCCCGATCAGCTCGTCGGGGTGGCCGATGTGGCGGATCGTCGCGTAGCGGCCGGCCGGCAGCGTGTCGGTGAAGGTCGGCTCCTGGACGGCGGGCGGGGTGACGACCGGGATGCCGGCCTCGACGGTCAGGTCGGCGGCCATGTCGATCACGCGGTAGCGGAAGAACGGCGGGCCGGCGATCTCGACGCCCCGGGCGGCCAGGTCGCCGAACATCTCCGGTAGCTGGTCGGCGATGTGGGCGAACTCGGTCATCGTGATCGTTTCGCGCCGGCCGATGTAGGGCTGTTCGGCGCGCTCGACGATGGTGGGCTGCATCAGGACATCATCGCGGAAAGGTGTACCGCAGGGTCGGTTGAGAGGTGGGCCGGAAGCCGAGCCCGCGATACAGCGGCTCGCCGTCGGTGGACGCTCGCAGGTCGACGGTGGCGACGCCCGCTTCGTCGAACCAGGCCAGCAGGGCGGTCATGCACGCGCGGGAGTAGCCGCGGCGCCGGTGGGGCGGGCGCGTCGCCACGTTGTAGACGTACCCGCGCAGGCCGGTGGGGTCGCCGGGGCCGGGGAGCCGCTCGTCGACACCCTATCGATCCCTCAGGCTGCTCCACGATGGAGTTTTGGCAGGTGGGGGAGGTGGGTATGACGTTCGTCGAAGTGCTCTCACCCCCGGAGGAACAAATCATGCTCGCGATTGCCGCTGCCGTCGTCTTCGGTATCTACCTCCTGCTCGATCTGCTCGACGTGAAGCAGACCGACCTCTTCAACTTCCCCACCTTCGCGGCGCTCGGATTGTTGCTGCTCTCGCTCTACCTGGCCGGCATCGGCAGTGGCCCGCGCAACGGTTCGGGCAGCGGCCGCCGCTTCTACGGGCGTCGCCCGGGCCGCGGCTGACCGATAGATCGGTGTACCGGCCGTCCTCCGTGCATTTCGGGCACGGGCCGATGGCCGGTACTCTCTGCTGCTGATGGAATCCGACGGGCTGTTCTCGCTCCAGGCACCCGCGGCGCCCGGTCATGCCGCGGCGTCGGGCTTCACGCCGCCTCCGGCGGACGCGCCGCTGCCCGTCCGGATGCGCCCGGCCACCCTCGATGAGCTGGTCGGACAGCAGCATCTGCTGGCGCCCGGCGCGCCCCTGCGCCAGCTCGTCACCGGCGCGTCACCGATGTCGGTGATCCTCTGGGGGCCGCCCGGCACCGGCAAGACCACCATCGCGCATCTGGTGGCGGCGGCTACCGACCGTAAGTTTGTGGCGATGTCCGCGTTGACGGCCGGGGTCAAGGATGTGCGTACGGTGATCGACACCGCCCGCCGCCAACGCCGCGCCGGCGGGCCGCCGACCGTACTGTTCATCGACGAGGTTCACCGCTTCAGCAAGACCCAACAGGACTCGCTGCTCGCCGCGGTCGAAGATCGCACGGTCACGCTGCTCGCGGCGACCACCGAGAACCCGTACTTCTCGGTCATCTCGCCCCTGCTCTCCCGCTGCGTCCTGCTGACCTTGCACTCGCTCGACGACGACGCGGTGCGCTCGCTGGTCCGGCGCGCGGTCGCCGACGAGCGCGGGCTGGGCGGTGCCGTCACGCTCAGTTCAGAAGCCGAGGATCATCTGGTACGCCTGGCCGGCGGCGATGTCCGCAAGGCGCTGACGGCGTTGGAGGCGGCCGCGTCGTCCGCCGAGGCCCAGGGCGGCGGGGAGATCGACCTCGCCACCGCGGAGAAGGCGGTGGACGTGGCCGCCGTCCGCTACGACCGCGACGGTGACGCGCACTACGACGTGACCAGCGCCTTCATCAAGAGTATGCGCGGCTCCGACCCGGATGCCGCGCTGCACTGGCTGGCCCGGATGCTGGTGGCGGGCGAGGATCCGCGGTTCATCGCGCGGCGGATCGTGATCTTCGCCAGTGAGGACGTCGGGATGGCCGATCCGCAGGCGCTGCTGGTCGCCACGGCGGCGGCTCAGGCCGTACAGAATGTGGGTCTGCCCGAAGCGGGTCTGAACCTGGCCCAGGCGGTGGTGCATCTGGCCACGGCGCCCAAGTCGAACAGTGTGACGACCGCGCTCGGGGCCGCGATGGCCGATGTTCGGTCGGGACGGGGCGGTGCCGTCCCGGCACATTTGCGTGATGCGCACTACCCCGGATCCCGTGGTCTTGGTCACGGTCAGGGCTACCGATATCCGCATGATGACCTACGTGGTGTGGTTACCCAGCAGTATGTCCCGGATGACCTGGTCGGTGCCGATTACTACCGACCTTCGGAACACGGGGCCGAACGCGCGGTGTCGGAACGTCTTCCGAGGTTGCGGCGCATCGTCCGTGGCTCGCCGACGACGCGGGCCGCTGCCACGCCGCCCCCGGCAACTCGTGCCAAGGACGGCGATGGGGGTGCGGTAGGACATTCGGACGACGGCGCGGCACAGAATTCGACCGTAGGCTCGGCGGCTGGCGACGACATCGACGCACACCGAGACGACAGCGGCCCCGCCGCCGGAAAGGAACAGCCGTGAGCCCGCGCGGTGCCGAACGGCCCGACGACGCTGACCCGCGTACCAACGACCAGACCGGCCGGAGCCGCCGGCTGTTCGGACGGGGCCGGCCGGCGGAGCCCGACGCGCCCGAGGAGATCTCGCAGGAGGAGACCGGCTGGCTCGACGACCTGCGTACGGCCAAGCAGCAGCGCGGGGCGATCGGGCCGGGCAAGGCCGGCGACGGGCGCACCAGCAAGTCCGGAGCGGTGGCGCCCGGGCCGGACGAGGAGCCTGGACCGGCGCCGTCCCCGCCCGCGATGCCTTCCCAGCCTGCGATGCCTTCCCCGCCCGCGATGCCGGGTCAGCCCGCGATGCCGGGTCAGCCTGGGATGCCGTCCCAGTCTGGGATGCCGGGTCAGCAGCCTGTGATGCCGGCTAAGCCGGTCAGTCCGGCGCGGGCGCGGTTCGACGGGTCGTGGCAGTCGCCGTCCGGGTCGTGGCAGCGGCCGTCGGGGCAGCAGCCGCAGGTGAGTGGGCCGGCCGGTGAGCCTGGGCGTGGGCGGCGGCAGATCGATGCTTCTTCCGGGGCGGCCGGTGCTGGTGGCTCGGCGCCTGGCCAGGGTGGTGGGCCGCGGCCTGGTAGTCCGGCCCGTGGATACAGCGGGCCGGCGCCGGGTGGGGTTCCGGCCAGTGGGAACGCGCCGTCGGTTCCGCCGGGTGCGGTCCCGCCCGGGGCTGTTTCTCCAGGTGCGGTTCCGCCGGGGGGCGGTGCTCCGGGTGCGGTTCCTCCGGGTGCGGTTCCGCCGGGGGGCGTTCCGCGGGGTGCGGTCTCGCCCGGGGCTGGGCCGGCGCGCGGATCGGGGCGGGTGCCGGTGCCGCCTTCTCCGGACGGGCCTTCCGGGCCGATCCGGCGCGGAGGGCGTCGCGATGAGCCGGCGATGCCGCTCGGGCGGGCAGGGCTTTCCGACGAGCCCTCCGGGCCGATCAAGCGGCCGCAGAGTCTTCAGGACGATCCGTCGGGGCCGATCGGGCGCCTCCAGGACGAGGCCTCGGGTGCGATTCGGCGTCCCCAGGACGAGCCCTCCGGGCCGATTCGGCGTGCTCAGGACGATGCTTCCGGGCCGATTCGGCGTGGGGGCGATCAATCCGGGGCGGTTCGGCGGGGGGCGCCGCCGCCGGCCGGGCGTGCCGTTTCCGGTGCTCGTGGGGCGACCGGGGCCGCGCCGCCGCCGAATGGTGGCCTGCCTGCGGGAATGCACGCTCCCGGCGCGCCCGCCGGGCCGTCTGGGGCACGTCCGGGTTTGCCGGCCGGCCCGTCGGGTCGAGCGCGTCCGGATTCGTTGGCTGATCCGTCGGGCGGGTCGCGGCCTGGTTCGCCGGCCGGTCCTTCTGGTGGGGCGCGGCCTGGTTCGCCTTCTGGTCCGTCGGGTGGGGCGCGTCCGGGTTCGCCGGCCGGTCCGTCGGGTGGGCCGCGGCCTGGTTCGCCGGCTGGGATGCCGACTCCAGAGCGGCCTGGAACGCCGCCGGGGCGGGGTGCGCCGCCGGAGGGTGGCGGGCGGCATGCGAGCGGTGAGTTCGCGCAGGTCGGGCCGCGTGGTCGCGGGTCTTCGGGGCCGGAGGAAGAAGGTACCGGCCGGCACGGGCTGCCCGAACCGGGTGGACGCACCGGGCCGATTCCACGCGGCCAGCGTGGCGCTCCGCCGCGGCCCGCGAACGATGCTGCGCCTGGTGCGCGAACCGGTGCCGCGCCTGGTGCGCGAACCGGGGCGGTTTCGGGGCGGGCGACCGGCAACATTCAGGGTGTGGGCCCGACCGGCCAGCCGGTGCGGGCCAGCGCCAGCATCGTGCCGCCGGTGGTTCCGGGGCGCGAGGGCGCCCGCACACCGGCGGTGCCCGGCCGGGCGGGTGCGATGGCCGACAGCCCGTCCGGACCGATCCGCCGGCCCGGCGACCCGACCGGGCGCGGCACCGGACGCATCCCGCGGCCCGGCCAGCCGGGGCCGGCTCGTCGTGCTCCGCAGCAGGACGACCAGGGCCCGAACGCCCTGCACACCGACTCCCGAAACCCCAACGGACCGCAGGGCGACCCGCGTCACGGTCAGCCCAGTCAGGCCGAGCCACGCCACGGTCAGCCCGCTCAGGCCGACCCGCGTCACGGTCAGCCTGGTCAGACCGACCCGCGCCACGGTCAGCCGGAGCCGCCGGGTCCGCGGCAGGGCCGTCGCTCGGCACCGGAGGGTCCGACCCAGGCCGGTCGCGCGGCCCCGCCTCCGCCCCCGGGTGTTGAGGACAGTCAGGGCCTCCCTGGCCGGGCCGGTCGTCACCCCGGCGTTGAGGACAGTCAGGGCT
>NZ_JBICSP010000018.1:40276-177661 GCF_043197135.1 Actinoplanes sp. NPDC049265
CTTTGCGGCTGGGG
The DNA here is from genome assembly GCF_043197135.1 of Actinoplanes sp. NPDC049265. NCBI lineage: Bacteria > Bacillati > Actinomycetota > Actinomycetes > Micromonosporales > Micromonosporaceae > Actinoplanes > Actinoplanes sp. NPDC049265. The sequence continues at coordinate 40,291 of NZ_JBICSP010000018.1, forward strand.
TGGGTCGGCGGCCTGGTGTTGAGGACAGTCAGGGCTTTGCGGCTGGGGTGGGTCGGCGGCCTGGTGTTGAGGACAGTCAGGGCTTTGCGGCTGGGGTGGGTCGGCGGCCTGGTGTTGAGGACAGTCAGGGCTTTGCGGCTGGGGTGGGTCGGCGGCCTGGTGTTGAGGACAGTCAGGGTTTCGCGGCCGGGGCCGGTCGGGCGCCCGGCGTGGAGGACAGTCAAGGGTTGCCGGGGCGTCGTGGGCGGCAGCCTGGGGTTGAGGACAGCCAGGGGCTTGGGGTTCGGTCGGCGGCGCCGGGGCGGGCCAGTGTGCCTGTGCCTGAGGCGGGGACTCCGGGACGGGCGTCCGTGCCGCCTCCGCCGGGGGAGCAGACCGGGCCGCGGGCGCGGTTCGCCACGGGGGAGTTCAGCCGGGCCTCGCTGACGGGGGCCGCGGAGAGTGCCGCGCCCAGCGTGCGGCCGGTGTCGCCGGCCGACGACGCCGCCGGGCGGCCGGGGATGCGGCGCGGTGGGCGGCACAGTGGTGAGTTCACGCAGGTGCAGCCGCCTGAAGGTGGGCGGCACAGCGGGGAGTTCACCGAGGTGCAGCCGGGTGGGCGGCACAGTGGTGCCGCCAGTGTTCCGCCGCCGGGTGAGCCGGCGGGGCGGGCTTCCGTGCCGGCGCCGAGCGAGCCGGTGGGACGGCACAGTGGTGAGTTCCAACAGGTGCGGGCGCGCGGGGCGGGGCGGGCTTCGGTCGCGGCGCCGGGGGACGGCGGTCCGCGGCACGGGACGCCCGAGCCGGCCGGGCGGGCCAGCGTCAGCGTCCCCAGTGATGTCGGCCACGCGGTGCCGGGCCGTGCGACACCGGCGGAAGCGAGCCCGGGCCGAGCCGCTGTCACCCCACCGGGGGACGTCAGCCCGGCCGTGCCGGGGCGGGCGTCGGTGGCCGCGCCGGGTGATGTGAGCCAGGCCGTGCCGGGGCGGGCGTCGGTTGCGGTGCCGGGTGATGTGAGTCAGGCGTTGCCGGGGCGGGCGTCGGTGGCCGCGCCGGGTGATGTGAGCCAGGCCGTGCCGGGGCGGGCGTCGGTTGCGGTGCCGGGTGACGTGAGCCAGGCGTTGCCGGGGCGCGCTTCGGTTGCGGTGCCCAGTGACGTGGGTCAGGCGTTGCCGGGGCGCGCTTCGGTTGCGGTGCCCAGTGACGTGGGTCAGGCCGTGCCGGGGCGGGCGTCGGTGGCGGTGCCGGGGGCGGACCTGGGTGAGCGCAGCGGGGCTTTGGGCGTACCCCAGGAAGAGCCGGACCCGGACGAAGCCGAGACCAACCCCATCCTGGCCAAGCTGCGGTCGCAGCGCCGCCTGCGGGTCGGTGTGCTGATCGGCGCCAGCATCATCGCGCTGATCCTATTGCCGGCGCTGGTCGCCTTGCGGTCGATGGGCAGCGACCCGGTCTACGCGTCGCTCGACTCGCTGGATCTGCCGGGCTGGGCCACCACCAAGGTCGACGACCGCAGCAGCGGCAGCCGGTGGTGCCTGGAGGAGTGCAAGTTCCGGGAGCGGACCGTGCAGTCGGGGCAGCCGACGGAGGCCACGGCCAAGGCGTACACCGCGGCTCTGTCGACCGCGGGCTGGCAGCCGTGGAAGGTCGAGTCGTGTCCGGAACAGCCCATTTCGGACGGTAAGTACACCTGTTGGCGGCGGGACGAGTTCACCTTGGACCTGTGGGTGCGCCAGCCGGAGTGCGCCGTGGACGCGGTCGCCGCCCAGGATCCGGCCACCTTGCCGTCGCTCGGGCCGGACGGTGTCGTGCCGACCGGGCCGCCGAAGAACTGCACCGGCTCGACGGTCAGTATCAAGGTGCAGGCGGCCATCGCCGATCAGCGGGGCAAGCCGCAACCGGCGGTGAATCCGTCGCTGGTGGGCGAGACGCCGGACCCGGTGGTGCCCAGCGATCCTCTCCTGGAGCCGTCCCCGACACAGTCGTGAGGTGTCGCGGAGCGGCGGCCGGTAACGGACGGTAGGGTCTGCACGTTGTCCTGCCGCTGTCGATCGGTTGCAAAAGAGGAGAGGCTTCATGGACGCCGGAGAAATCGCAGGTCTCATCGCGGCGGGCGCCTTCCTGATGCTCGTTCTGTTCCTGGCCGTGCCGATCCTCAAGCTGGGCCGCACGGTGGACGCCGCGACCCGGGCGATCAACGAGGTGACCGAGCGGACCGGGCCGCTGCTCGGCAACGTCAACGAAACCGTCGAGGGCGTGAACACCGCCCTGGGTCAGGTGCAGGTCTCGCTCGACGGGGTGAATGTGCAGCTGGCCAAGGTCGACACCATGACCAGCCACGCCCAGAACGTCACGGCCAGCGTGGCCAACCTGGCCACCGTGGTGTCGGCCGCCGCCGCGAACCCGTTGATCAAGGTCGCGTCCTTCGGGTACGGGCTGCGCAAGGCCGCCTCGGCCCGCCGCAAGGCCGAGGACGAGCGTGAGGTCCGCGCCACGCTCAAGCAGCGCCGCAAGGCCGCCCGGTCCCGCTGACCCCACGAAGGGAAAACCGCACATGAAGCGCCTGCTCTGGCTGGGGGCCGGCCTGGCCGTCGGAGCCCTGGTCGTCCGTCAGCTGACGCGCAAGGCCCAGCAGTACACGCCGTCGGGGATCGCGACGTCGCTGTCGGAATCCGCTGGCGGCCTGGTCGAGTCGGTACGTAACTTCGTGGACGACGTACGCGAGGGAATGGCCGAACGGGAAGAAGAGATCCACGAGGCCTTCGCCGCGGGCGAGTTGTATCAGGACGAATTCGCCGAGCTGCGTGACGACGCGCAGGGCGGCACGGTGGGGCGTCACGCCCAGGAGGGTCATCAGCGATGAGAACGGCGGAGATCAAGCGGCGCTATCTGGCGCATTTCGAGGCCAACGGGCACACGGTCGTGCCGAGTGCCCCGCTGCCCGCCATCGATGACCCCAACCTGTTGTTCATCAACGCCGGCATGGTGCAGTTCGTGCCGTTCTTCCTGGGTCAGCGGACGCCGCCTTACCCGCGCGCGGTCAGCGTGCAGAAGTGCATCCGGACGCCGGACATCGACGAGGTCGGCAAGACGTCCCGGCACGGCACGTTCTTCCAGATGAACGGCAACTTCTCGTTCGGCGACTACTTCAAGGCGGGCGCGATCCCGCTGGCCTGGGAGCTGTCGACCAAGCCGGTCGAGCAGGGTGGTTTCGGTCTCGACCCGGAAAAGATCTGGGCGACGGTCTACCTCGACGACGACGAGGCGATCGAGATCTGGAAGCAGCAGCCGGGCATGTCACCGGACCGTATCGTGCGCCGCGGCAAGAAGGACAACTTCTGGTCGATGGGCATTCCGGGGCCGGCCGGTCCGTGCTCGGAGCTCTATTACGACCGCGGCCCGGCGTACGGCCCGGACGGCGGCCCCGAGGTCGACGAGGACCGGTTCCTGGAATACTGGAACCTGGTCTTCATGCAGCACGAGATCACCGACGTGAAGTCGAAGGAGGACTTCACGATCGTCGGTGACCTGCCGAAACAGAACATCGACACGGGCATGGGCCTGGAGCGCATCGCGTCGATCCTGCAGGGCAAGGACAACCTCTACGAGATCGACGAGGTCTGGCCGGTCCTGGCCCGCGCGGCCGAGCTGACCGGCACGACGTACGGCAAGTCCGGTCACGCCGCGTCCGAGAGCCACCCCGACGACGTGCGCCTGCGCGTGATCGCCGACCACGTCCGCACCTCGCTGATGCTGATCGGTGACGGCGTGACCCCCTCCAACGAGGGCCGCGGCTATGTTCTCCGCCGCATCATGCGCCGCGCGATCCGCTCGATGCGCCTGCTCGGCTGGCAGGGTCAGTCGTTCCAGGAACTGCTGCCGGTGGCGCGGGACTGCATGTCGCCGTCCTATCCGGAGCTGGCCGAGGAGTTCGGGCGGATCTCCACGTACGCGTACGCCGAGGAGGACGCGTTCCTCTCCACCCTGCGCGCGGGCACCACGATCCTGGACACCGCGATCACCGAGACGAAGCGGGCCAAGCAGCCTCAGCTCTCCGGGGACAAGGCGTTCCAGCTGCACGACACGTACGGCTTCCCGATCGACCTGACCCTGGAGATCGCGCAGGAGCAGGGTCTCGAGGTCGACCAGGACGGCTTCCGCCGGCTGATGGCCGACCAGCGGGCCCGGGCCAAGGCGGACGCGGCGGCGCGCAAGACCGGTCATACCGACCTGTCGGCGTACCGCAGCGTGCTCGACCAGGGCGGGCCGGTCGAGTTCACCGGCTACGCCGAGGTGAGCCGCGAGTCGCGGGTGCGGGCGCTGCTCGGCGGTGACGGCGAGGCGTTGCCGGTGGCCGGCGAGGGCGACTACGTCGAGCTGGTGCTCGACCACACGCCGTTCTACGCCGAGGGCGGTGGCCAGCAGGCCGACACCGGCATCATCAACGTGGGCGGCGGCCGGCTCGAGGTGGTCGACGTGCAGACGCCGGTGCCCGGGCTGATCGTGCACAAGGCGCGGGTGTTGCGGGGCGAGGTACGCACCGGAGAAGCGGGTTTCGCCGAGATCGACGTGACCCGGCGCAAGGCGATCTCCCGGTCGCACACCGCGACCCACCTGATCCACCAGACGATGCGGGCGTTCCTGGGCGAGTCGGCGACGCAGGCCGGTTCGCTGAACGCGCCGGGCCGGCTGCGGTTCGACTTCAACACCCCGGGCGCGGTCTCCCCGGACGTGCTGTTCGACGTGGAGCAGCAGGTCAACGAGGTGCTGCTGCGCGACCTGGAGGTGCACGCGTTCATCACCTCGCAGGAGGAAGCGCGCCGGCTGGGTGCGATGGCGCTGTTCGGTGAGAAGTACGGCGACGAGGTCCGCGTGGTTGAGGTCGGTGACTACGCGCGTGAACTGTGTGGTGGAACACACGTGGCGCGATCAGGTCAACTGGGCCTGGTGAAGATCCTCACCGAGTCGTCGATCGGTTCCGGGGTCCGCCGGGTCGAGGCGCTGGTCGGCATCGACGCGTTCGGCTTCCTGGCCAAGGAGCACCTGCTGGTGTCCCGGCTGGCCGAGCTGTTCCGGGTGCCCGGCGAGCAGGTCGCCGACCGGGTCGAGCAGACGGTGACGGCGTTGCGGGACGCCGAGAAAGAACTGGAGAAGCTGCGCGCGCAGATGGTGTTGGGTGGGGCCGGTGCGCTGGCCCAGCAGGCCCGTGACCTGGGTGGCGTGGCGTTCGTCGGAACCGAGGCGCCGGAGGGCGCGGCGGGCAACGACGTGCGTACCCTGGCTCAGGAGATCCGCGGCAAGATCGACCAGAGCCGTCCCGCGGTGGTCGCGGTGGCGGCCCGGGCCAACGGCAAGGCGTCGCTGATCGTCGCGGTCAACGCGGCGGGCAAGTCGCGTGGGCTCTCCGCGAGCGATCTGGTCAAGGGCGCGCTGTCCGGCCGGGGTGGCGGTAACGCCGACCTTGCGCAGGGTGGCGGTGTTCCCGCCGACCAGGTTCCGTCCCTGCTCGCGGCGGTGGAGAAGGCGGTCGTCGAGGCCGCCTGATTACAGGGGGTGGCCGTGTCCGTACTGCCTCGGGGTAGGCGGCTGGGTGTCGACGTGGGTAAGGTCCGTGTCGGGGTCGCACTGTGCGATCCCGACGGGATCCTGGCAACCCCTTTGGCCACGGTGTCCCGTGACATGGGTGCGGCCGCCGATTCCGTACCCGCTGACATAGCTGAGCTCGGCCGGCTCGTGCGGGAACACGAGACGGTGCAGGTCGTGGTGGGCCTCCCGGTGCGTCTGAATGGCGACGAGGGGGCTGCCGCCATTGACATTCGTGCGTACGCTGAGCGACTGGCGGGTGCCATATCGCCCGTTCCGGTCGTCCTGGCGGACGAGAGGATGTCGACCGTGGTCGCGACTCGCCGGCTCGCCGAACGTGGCGTCCGGGGTAAGCGGCAGCGGGCGGTGGTCGATCAGGCCGCCGCGGTGGAGATCCTGCAGAGCTGGCTGGACGCGCAGCGGAGGCAGAGCAGATGATCGACGAGCTTGACCTGGCGTTCGAGGATCACGCCGAACGCGGCAAACCCCGGCACCGCCGGGGCAAGGGAGGCAAGGGCGGCGGTGGTGGCCGCTCGGTGGTCGCCTTCCTGATGGCCTTCATCCTGCTGGCCGTCCTCGGCGGTGGCGTCTACCTCGGATACAGCAAGATCCGGGATTTCTTCACCGCGGCCGACTATGACGGCGCCGGCACCGGCACGATCCAGGTGCAGATCAAAGCCAACTCGTCACTGACCGACATGGGCAACGTGCTCGTCGACAAAGATGTGGTGAAGAGCACAAAGGCCTTCACTCAGGCGGCGGAGAAGAACCCCCGCGGCAAGAACATCCAGTCCGGCACGTTCAACCTGAAGAAGCAGATGTCCGCCGACGCGGCCGTGGCGGCGCTGCTCGATCCGAAGAGCCGGGTCAGCAACGGCATCACGATCCCCGAGGGCAAGACCGCGCTCGAGGTGTACGCCATCCTGTCCAAGGCCACCGGCGTGAAGGTCGACGACTTCAAGGCCGCGGCGAAGGATCCCGAGGCCCTGGGTGTGCCGGCGTTCTGGTTCAACCGCACGGACAAGCAGAAGGTCACCAAGTCGATCGAGGGCTTCCTGTTCCCGGACACCTACGAGTTCGAGCCCAAGGCGACCGCCGAGCAGATGCTCTCCGAGATGGTGCAGCACTTCCTGACCGTCACCGAGAGCCTCGACTTCGTGAACAAGGTCCAGGACGAGCGCAAGATCAGCCCGTACGAGGCGTTGACCGTCGCGTCGCTGGCGCAGGCCGAGGCCGGCAACTCCGATGATCTGGGCAAGGTGGCGCGGGTCGCCTACAACCGCCTCTACAGCAACACCTTCCCGTGCAACTGCCTGCAGTTCGACGTCGGGATCAACTACTACTACCAGCTCCAGGGCAAGCCCAAGAAGCCTTCCAAGAACATGACCAGGGCCGAGCTGAACGACCTGAAGAACCCGTACCGCACGCACAACAAGCCCGGTCTGACGCCGACGCCGATCAACAACCCCGGCCAGGACGCGCTGAAGGGCGCGGAGAGCCCGCCGGCCGGTCCGTGGCTGTACTTCGTGGCGATCGACAAGCAGGGCCATTCGGCGTTCGCGGCGACGAACGAGCAGCACGAGAAGAACCGCAAGATCGCCGAGAAGAACGGCGTCCTGTGACCGAAGGCCGTCGGGCCGCGGTGTGCGGCAAGCCGATCGCGCATTCGCTGTCGCCGGTCATCCACACCGCCGGGTTCGCCGCGGCCGGGCTGCTGAACTGGACGTACACGGCGATCGAGTGCGCCGCGGCGGAGCTACCGGACCTGGTCGCCGGGCTCGGCCCCGAGTGGGCCGGGCTGTCGCTGACCATGCCGCTGAAGGAGGTCGGCCTCACGCTGGGCGCGTCGGCCTCCGCCGAGGCGACGGCGGTAGGTGCGGCCAACACTCTGGCCCGCCGCCCCGACGGCTCGTGGCACGCCGACAACACTGACATTCCGGGCATGGTCCGGGTGCTCCGCGACGCCCGGGTGGCGTCGGCGCCGACAGTGACGGTGCTGGGCGGTGGTGGCACCGCCCGGGCCGCCCTGGCAGCGGCTTCGCTGCTGGGTGCGCCGCGGGTGACGCTGGTGACCCGCCGGCCGGCCGCTGCTTCCGAACTGGCGCCGGTGGCGGCCGCCCTCGGTATAGCGCTGGACCCGCTGGACTGGGCCGCCGCCCCCGGCGCGTTCGCCGCCGACGCGGTGATCTCCACCGTCCCGAAGGGCGCGGCCGACGACTTGGCGACGGCGGTTCACTGGCGCCCCGGGACGGTCCTGTTCGACGCCATCTACGACCCGTGGCCCACGCCCCTGGCCGCCGCCGCGACGGCCGCCGGCCTCCGGGTGGCGTCCGGCCTGGACCTGTTGCTCGCCCAGGCGCTGTCCCAGTTCGAGCAGTTCACGGGGGTACGCCCCGCGCCCGAATCCGCGATGCGCGACGCCCTGACCGCGGCCGCCGCCCTCCGCACTTCCTGACCGGCGCCTACCACTCACGCTGAGGCGTCGGGCTGAGCTGGGTTCGCCCGGGCCGGGCTGGTGATGCCTATGTGTGCTCAGAGCAAAGGGCGGCGGGCGGGTGTGGGGACAGGAAGCGCGGCGTGACAGACTGTCAGCCGTGTTGCGCTGGTTGACCGCAGGTGAGTCGCATGGTCCGGCGCTCGTCGCGCTGCTTGAAGGCGTGCCCGCCGGGGTGCATGTGACGAGCGATGACATCGGGCGGGATCTGGCGCGCCGGCGGCTGGGTTATGGGCGCGGCGCGCGGATGTCGTTCGAGCAGGATGAGCTGGAGCTGATCGGCGGCATCCGGCATGGGGTGACACAGGGCAGTCCGGTCGCGATCCGGGTGGGCAACTCCGAGTGGCCCAAGTGGCAGACGGTGATGTCGGCCGACCCGGTCGACCCGGGTGAGCTGGCCGCCCAGGCCCGCAACGCGCCGCTGACCCGGCCCCGCCCGGGCCACGCCGACCTGGCCGGCATGCAGAAGTACGGGCATTCCGACGCCCGCCCGATTCTGGAACGTGCCAGTGCCCGCGAGACCGCCGCCCGCGTCGCGGTGGGCGCGGTGGCCAAGGCGATCGTGAAGCAGACGCTCGGCATCGACATCGTGTCGCATGTGATCGAGCTCGGGTCGGTGGCGGCCAAGTCCGGCCTGATCCCGATGCCCGAGGACGCCGACCGGATCGACGCCGACCCGTTGCGCTGTCTCGACCCGGAGGCCAGCGCCCGGATGGTGGCCGAGGTCGACGCGGCCAAGAAGGACGCCGACACCCTGGGCGGCATCGTGGAAGTGCTGGCTTACGGCGTACCCCCGGGATTGGGCTCTCATGTGCAATGGGACCGCAAGCTGGACGCCCGCCTGGCCACCGCGCTGATGTCCATCCAGTCGGTCAAGGGTGTGGAGATCGGCGACGGCTTCACGCAGGCCCGGTCGCGGGGCTCGGTCGCGCACGACGAGATCATCCCGACGCCGGACGGTGTGCGGCGGGTCACCGATCGCGCCGGCGGCCTCGAGGGTGGCATCACCAACGGCGAAAATCTGCGGGTACGCGCGGCGTTGAAGCCGATCTCGTCGCTGAACCGGGCCCTGCAGACCGTCGACGTGACCACCGGCGAACCCGCCACGGCGATCAACCAGCGGTCCGACGTGTGCGCGGTCCCGGCCGGCGCGGTGGTCGCCGAGGCCATGGTCGCGCTGGTGCTGGCCGAGGCCGCGGTCGAGAAGTTCGGTGGCGACTCGGCCGAGGAGATGCGCCGCAACCTGGCCGGTTACCTGGCCAGCCTGGTGATCAGCTGATGGCCCCGGTGGCCGTGATGGTGGGTGCGCCGGGCGCGGGCAAGACCACGGTCGGTGAGACGCTGGCGCTGCGGCTGGACGTGCCGTTCGCCGACTCGGACACGCTGATCGAGGCGGTGGCGGGCAAGCCGATCCCGGAGATCTTCTTCGACGACGGTGAGGACGAGTTCCGCCGGCTCGAGGTCGAGACCATCGCCAACGCGCTGTCCACTTTCGACGGTGTGCTGGCACTGGGCGGCGGCGCCGTGCTGCGCGAGGAGACCCGGGCGGGGCTGCGCGGGCAGACCGTGTTCTATCTGTCGGCCGAGTTCGCGACCGCGATCAAGCGGGTCGGGCTGGGCGCGGGCCGGCCGTTGCTGTCGGTCAACCCGCGCGCCACCCTCAAGCACCTGCTGGATCAGCGTCGCCCGCTGTACGCCGAGGTCGCCACGCACACGGTCGCCACCGACGACCGCGAGCCCGAGGAGATCGCGGCCGAGATCGCGAAACTGCTGACTACCGGGATTCAAGAGCCTCCACCCGCTTGATCAGGGGGGCCAGTTCACGCCGTACGAGCATCAGCAGTGCGCTGTTCTGCGCGGCCGGGTTCTTGGCCTGGGTGTAGCCGGCCAGCGCGGCCGACACCGAGCGCCGCAGCGACTTGGCGTCCGCCCCGGCCTCGCGCAACGCCCGGCCGGCGCCGCCCTCGGTCTCGACGGCCAGCCCGATCAGCAGATGTTCGCAGCCGACGTAGTTGTGGCCCAGGGCCGTGGCCTCGGCGACGGCCAGTTCCAGCGCGGTCGCGGCGGGCCGGCTGAAGCCCCCGTCGCCGGTCTCGTCGGCCGGCGAGGTCAGGCGCGACGGGTTGATCTCCATCGACCGGAGGATGGCGACGGCCATGTTCGAACCCTCGGTGATCATGCCCTGGAGCAGGTGGCTGGTGCCGATCTGGCCGCCGCCGGCCGCGTCCCGGGCCAGCTTGAGGACTGCCACGGCGCGGGCGGTGAACGAGGTCAGCTGGGTGCCGAGCTCCTCGTCGTCGATCGCGCTGAGCACGGTCTGCCGGATCGTGGTGATGCGGCGTACGGCGAATTCCAGGGCGCGCTGGCAAATGGCGGAGACCGGGAGTCCGGCGTCGCGGACGGCGTCGGCGAGCTCGTCGGGAAGGTAGACGTTGATTTTCGGCATGCGACAGTTGTAACCCGTCTGGGGTTAGAAAGATATAACCCCAGAGGCGGCCGAATACTGTGCACCGTGTGACCACACGCATCGCCGTGCGTGGCGATCGGCCCTACGACGTCCTCGTCGGCCGGGACCTCGCCAAGCACCTGCCCGAACTGATCGGCGGGGCCGCCCGTGCCGCGGTGCTGTTCGCCGCGCCGCTGCGGGAACGGGCCGAAGCGGTGGCCCGCGAGCTGCCGTCGCCGCTGCTCATCGAGGTTCCCGACGCCGAGGCGGGCAAGACCGTCGAGGTCGCCGCCCGCTGCTGGGACGAGCTCGGCGCGGCCGCCTTCACCCGCACCGACGTGGTGGTCGGGGTGGGCGGGGGAGCGGTGACCGACCTGGCCGGCTACATCGCCGCGGCCTGGCTGCGCGGCGTCCGCTGGGTGCCGGTGTCGACGTCGCTGCTCGGCATGGTCGACGCGTCGGTCGGCGGCAAGACCGGGGTGAACATCGCGGCCGGCAAGAACCTGGTCGGTGCCTTCCACCCACCGGCCGGCGTGCTCTGCGACCTGGACATGCTGGACACGCTGCCCGCCGACGACCTGGTCGCCGGCCTGGCCGAGATCATCAAGGCCGGGTTCATCGCCGACCCGCTCATCCTCGACCTGGTCGAGGCCGATCCGGCCGCGGCCCTCGACCCGCGCGGCCCGGTCCTGCGCGAGCTGGTCGAGCGGGCCATCCAGGTCAAGGCCGACGTGGTGAGCGAAGACCTGCGCGAGTCGGGGTTGCGCGAGATTCTCAACTACGGCCACACGTTGGGGCACGCGATCGAGAGGCGCGAGGGGTACGCCTGGAAGCACGGTCACGCCGTGTCGGTCGGCCTGATCTTCGCCGCCGCCCTGGCCCACCTCTCCGGCCGCATCGACTCCGCCCTGTTCCAGCGGCACCGTGACGTGCTGACCTCGGTGGGGCTGCCGACCTCGTACCCGGCCGACGCGTGGCCCGAGCTGCTGCCGGCGATGCGGGTCGACAAGAAGGCCCGCGCCGCAACGCTGCGGTTCGTGGTGCTGGACGGCCTGGCCAAGCCCGGCATCCTCGCCGGTCCCGGCCCGGAACTGCTGGCCAACGCCTATGCGGAGGTGGCGCGATGACCCGCGTGTATGTGCTCAACGGCCCGAACCTGGGCCGGCTCGGCACCCGGCAGGTCGACGTGTACGGGCTGACCTCGTACGCCGATCTCGTGAAGCTCTGTCAGACGACCGGGCAGGAGCTGGGCCTGGACGTGGTGGTGCGGCAGACCGACGCCGAGCACGAGATGCTGGGCTGGCTGCACGCCGCGGCCGACGAGGAGGCGCCGGTGGTGCTCAACCCGGGGGCGTGGTCGCACTACAACTACGCGATCCGGGACGCGTGTGCCATGTTGCGCAACCGGCTCGTCGAGGTGCACATCAGCAACATCCACGCACGTGAGCAGTTCCGGCACCATTCGGTCGTGTCGGCCATGGCCACCGGGGTGATCGCGGGCCTGGGTGTGGACGGCTATCGGCTGGCTCTTCGATACGTCGCGCAAAACCCCGGTTAGCAGGGCGGCCGCCGCGCCGGTAGACTCGGTCGGTCACCGACGAGAACAAGGCAGGACATGGCTTCCACCAACGACCTCAAGAACGGTCTCGTGCTCAACCTCGACGGCGAGCTCTGGTCCGTCATTGAGTTCCAGCACGTCAAGCCGGGCAAGGGCGGTGCGTTCGTGCGCACCACGCTCAAGAACGTGCTTTCCGGGAAGGTCGTCGACAAGACCTTCAACGCCGGCACCAAGGTCGAGACGGCGACCGTCGACAAGCGCACGATGCAATACCTCTACCAGGACGGCGACGACTACGTCTTCATGGACCTGGACACCTACGACCAGATCCAGGTGGCCGGCGGCACGGTCGGCGAGGCGGCAAACTACCTGCTGCCCGAGGCCGAGGCCACTGTCGCTCAGCACGAGGGCGTCCCGCTCTACATCGAGCTGCCGACCAGCGTCTTCCTCGAGGTGACCTACACCGAGCCGGGCCTGCAGGGTGACCGGTCGACCGGCGGCACCAAGCCGGCCACGGTCGAGACCGGCGCCACGGTCAACGTGCCGCTGTTCATCACCACCGGGGAAAAGATCAAGGTCGACACCCGCGACGGCCGCTACCTCGGCCGCAGCTGACCTGATGGCTGAGGGCCCCAAGACGCAGATGCCGGCGCGCCGCAAGGCGCGCAAGCGTGCCCTCGATGTGCTGTACGAGGCCGACCTGCGTGACCTGTCGCCGAACGAGGTCATGCGGACCTACCTCGAACGCATCGAGAAGCCGCACCCCGACCATCTGGCCTACACGATCAGCCTGGTCGACGGGGTGGCGCAGCATCTCGACCGGATCGACGAGCTGATCGCCAGCTACGCCGAGGGCTGGACCATCGACCGCATGCCGGTGGTCGACCGCAACCTGGCCCGGATCGCGGTGTACGAGTTGCTCTACGTCTCCGAGATCGACGACCCGGTCGCGATCACCGAGGCGGTCGAGCTGGCCAAGCAGATGTCCACCGACGACAGCCCGCGCTACCTCAACGGCATCCTCGGCCGCATCGCGGAGTTCGCCACTCGCTGATCTTTTTCACGCATACGAAGAAGGGGAGCCCGCCTGGGCTCCCCTTTCTTGTGTTGAGCGTCAGCTCGCGAAAAACGCGCGCGGGTCGGCGACCAGCACGCCCTGCTCGGTCAGGCGCTCGATCAGGCCGGACGGCGAGATGTCGTACACGATCGCGAGAGCGCGCAGGTCGTCGGCGCGGATCGAGAGGACCCGGCCGTTGTAGTCGCCACGCTGCTGCTGGATCGCCCGGGCGTACCGGGCCACGTAGGCCAGGTCCTCACCCGTGGTGTCGTACAGCTTCTCGAGGTCGAGCACGATCTTGTTGGTTGCCTCGAGCCGGATGCCGCTGCCGTCGGGCAGCAGCTCGGACACGGGAACCCGATAGAAATCGGCCAGCTCGGCCAGACGCGAGACGGTGACCGCACGGTCGCCGCGCTCGTACGAGCCCACCACGACGGCCTTCCAACGGCCGTTCGACTTCTCTTCCACGCCCTGCAGGGACAGGCCCTGCTGCTGGCGGATCGAGCGCAGGCGGGCGCCCAACGACTTGGCGTACTCAGACGGCATTCGGACACTCCCAGTACTGTGCTGGCCCGGAGGGTTCTTCCTCCGCGATCGCTACGCAGCGTGACGGTACGGCCGTTGCGACCTCTGGTCAAGTGTTGGTCGCCGATGTGTCGTGGGACTCCTGGGAAAGTTGCCTATGTTTTCCCTCTGTGATCCCCGACTCGACGTCAGCCACGTCACCATGGTCAACGCACTGCGCACTGGTAACGTAGCGTCAGCCACGGCCCGCTGATCAAGCGGGTCCGTGACATAGAAGACATCCTTTAACGAGCCGTCCCGTGAGGCGGATAAGGAGGTCCTTTATGCATGCGCAGCCGCATGCCAATATGACCGGCGCAAGCTCTGGCGCGGGGTCGAAGGTTATTCTCGGCGCTGCCGACATCCAACGCGTTGTCGATCGCATGGCGCATCAGATCCTGGAAAAGACGTCGGGCGCGACCGACACCGTCCTGCTCGGAATCCCGACCCGAGGCGTCCCGCTGGCCCATCGGCTGGCCGGCCGGATCCACGCCTTCGAGGGAGTGGACATTCCGTTCGGGTCCCTCGACATCACGCTTTATCGGGACGACCTGCGCCTGCACGCGACCCGGGCCCTCGGCAAGACCGAGATCCCCGGCGGCGGCATCGACGGCCGGCGGGTGATCCTGGTCGACGACGTGCTGTTCTCCGGGCGTACCGTGCGGGCCGCCCTGGACGCGATCAACGACGTCGGCCGGCCCAGCTCGGTGCAGCTGGCCGTGCTGGTCGACCGCGGCCACCGGCAGCTGCCGATCCGCGCCGACTACGTCGGCAAGAACATCCCGACCGCGCTGGACGAGAGTGTCCGGGTGTCGCTGGCCGAGACCGACGAAGGCACGGACGAGGTCAAGCTGACCGGAGGCCCCCGATGATCAAGCACCTTCGCTCCGCCGCCGATCTGGACGCGGCCACCGCCACGCTGATCCTGGACACCGCGGGCGAGATGGCCGCGCTGGCCGGTCGCGAGGTCAAGAAGCTGCCCACGCTGCGCGGCCGGACCGTGGTCAACCTCTTCTACGAGGACTCGACCCGGACCCGGATCTCGTTCGAGGCGGCGGCCAAGCGGCTCTCCGCCGACGTGATCAACTTTTCGGCCAAGGGTTCCAGTGTGTCGAAGGGCGAGAGCCTCAAGGACACCGCGCTGACCCTGCAGGCGATGGGCGCCGACGCGGTGGTCATCCGGCACCCGGCCTCGGGCGCGCCGCACCGGTTGTCGTCCTGGGTCGACGGTTCGGTGATCAACGCCGGGGACGGCACCCACGAGCACCCGACGCAGGCGCTGCTCGACGCGTACACCATGCGCTCTCGGCTCGGAAAACTCGACGGGCTGCGGGTGGCCATCGTCGGCGACGTGCTGCACAGCCGGGTGGCGCGCTCCAACGTCCTGCTGCTGACCACTCTGGGGGCCAAGGTCACCCTGGTCGGGCCGCCCACGCTGATCCCGCTCTGGCCGGGTGCGGATGTGTCCTTCGACCTGGACAGCGTCCTGCCCGACGTCGACGTGGTGATGATGCTGCGGGTGCAGACCGAGCGGATGCAGGACTCCTACTTCCCGTCGGCGCGTGAGTACAGCCGCCGCTACGGACTCGACGCGTCGCGCATGCGCAAGCTGCCCGAGCACGCGATCGTCATGCATCCCGGCCCGATGAACCGGGGCATGGAGATCGCGCCCGAGGTGGCCGACTCGACCAGATCCACGATCGTCGAGCAGGTCGCCAACGGCGTCTCGGCTCGGATGGCCGTTCTTTATCTTCTGCTGGGAGGCAAGGCGTGACCTCGTACGTCATCAGAGGCGCTTCGGTTCTGGGCGCGGCGCCGGCCGATCTCTTCGTACGGGACGGGGTGCTGGTCGACGCGATCAGCGAGAAGGCGGAGGTTGTCGACGCCGAAGGTCTTGTGGCGTTGCCGGGTCTGGTCGACCTGCATACGCACCTGCGGGAACCGGGCCGGGAAGACGCCGAGACGGTCGAGACCGGTTCGCGTGCGGCGGCGATGGGCGGCTACACCGCGGTCTGCGCGATGGCCAACACCTCGCCGGTCGCCGACACCGCCGGCGTGGTCGAGCAGGTGTGGCGGCTCGGGCGCGAGGCCGGGCTGGTCGACGTGCAGCCGATCGGCGCGGTCACCGTCGGGCTGGCCGGTAAGCAGCTGGCCGAGCTCGGGGCGATGGCGGCCTCGGCCGCCAACGTCCGGATCTTCTCCGACGACGGGCACTGCGTCGCCGACCCCCGGCTGATGCGCCGCGCGCTGGAGTACGTGAAGGCCTTCGACGGCATCATCGCCCAGCACGCCGAGGAGCCACGGCTGACCGAGGGCGCGCAGATGCACGAGGGCGAGGTGTCGACCCGGCTCGGTCTGACCGGCTGGCCCGCGGTCGCCGAAGAGGCGATCATCGCCCGCGACGTGCTGCTGGCCGAGCACGTGGGCAGCCGGCTGCATGTCTGCCACGTCTCCACCGCCGGGTCGGTCGAGGTGCTGCGCCAGGCCAAGGCCCGGGGGGTACGCGTGACCGCCGAGGTCACCCCGCATCACCTGCTGCTGACCGACGAGCTGGCGGCCAGTTACGACCCGGTGTTCAAGGTCAACCCGCCGCTGCGCACCGCCCGCGACGTCGAGGCGCTGCGAGCCGCCCTGATCGAGGGCGTGATCGACATCGTCGCCACGGATCACGCCCCGCACGCGGTGGAGGACAAGGAGTGCGAGTGGGCGTACGCACGCCCTGGGATGGTGGGTCTGGAAACCGCCCTCCCGATCGTCCTCGAAGTCCTCGGGGAGAGGTGGGATCTGATCGCCGACCGGATGTCGCTCACCCCCGCGCGTATCGCCGGTCTCACCTCGCACGGGCGTGGTTTGCAGCCGGGCGAAACAGCCAACTTCACCCTGGTCGACCCGGCCGCGCGCCGCGTCGTCGACCCCTCCGGTCTGACCAGCAAGAGCCGCAACACACCGTACGCGGGCACCACCCTGCCGGGCCGCATCGTCGCGACCTTCCTGAGGGGCGAGCCGACGGTTCTCGACGGGAAGGCACAGAAATGACCGAAGCGATCCTCGTGCTCGAGGACGGCCGCACCTTCCGGGGGAACGCCTACGGTGCGGTCGGTGAGACGTTCGGTGAGGCCGTGTTCACCACCGGCATGACCGGCTACCAGGAGACGCTGACCGACCCGTCGTACCACCGGCAGGTCGTGGTGCAGACCGCTCCGCAGATCGGCAACACCGGGGTGAACGGCGAGGACGACGAGTCCGACCGGATCTGGGTGGCCGGCTACGTCGTCCGCGACCCGGCCCGCCGGCCGTCGAACTGGCGGTCCACCGCCTCGCTGGACGAGCGCCTGGCCACCGAGGGCGTGGTCGGCATCGCCGGGGTCGACACCCGGGCGCTGACCCGGCACCTGCGTTCCCGCGGCGCCATGCGGGTGGGCATCTCGTCGGTCACCACCGACCCCGGGGAGCTGCGCGAACGGGTCCTGGCCCAGCCGCAGATGCTCGGCGCCGACCTGTCGGCCGAGGTCACCACCGGCTCCCGCTACACGGTCGAGGCCGAGGGCGAGCACCGGTACACGGTCGCCGCGCTCGACCTGGGCATCAAGCGCAACGTCGCCCGCCGGCTGGCCGCCCGCGGCGTGACCACGCACATCCTCCCGGCCACCTCGAACGTCGAGGACCTGCTGGCGGTGAGCCCGGACGCGGTGTTCTTCTCCCCCGGCCCGGGCGACCCGGCCACCGCCGACCACCCGGTCGCGCTGGCCCGCGACGTGCTGCGCCGCGAGGTGCCGCTGTTCGGCATCTGCTTCGGCAGCCAGATCCTGGGCCGGGCGCTGGGCTTCGGCACCTACAAGTTGGGGTACGGCCACCGCGGCATCAACCAGCCGGTGCTCGACCGGACCACCGGCAAGGTCGAGGTCACCTCGCACAATCACGGGTTCGCCGTGGACGCCCCGCTCAACCAGGTGATCGACACCGACTTCGGCGGGGTCGAGGTCAGCCATGTGTGCCTCAACGACAATGTGGTCGAGGGCTTGCGGGCCAAGGACGTGCCCGCCTTCACGGTCCAGTACCACCCCGAAGCGGCAGCCGGCACGCACGACGCCGACTACCTGTTCGACCGCTTCGTCGAGCTCGTCGAGAAGAAGGGCTGACGCATGCCCAAGCGTGAAGATCTGCGGCACATCATGGTGATCGGCTCGGGGCCGATCGTCATCGGGCAGGCGTGCGAGTTCGACTACTCCGGCACCCAGGCCTGCCGGGTGCTGCGGGCCGAGGGGCTGCGCGTCTCGCTGGTCAACTCCAACCCGGCCACGATCATGACCGACCCTGAGTTCGCCGACGCCACCTACGTCGAGCCGATCACCCCGGAGTTCGTCGAGCTGGTCATCGCCAAGGAGCGGCCGGACGCGATCCTGGCCACGCTGGGCGGGCAGACCGCGCTGAACACGGCGGTCGCGCTGCACGAGAGCGGCGTCCTGGACAAGTACGGCGTCGAGCTGATCGGCGCCAACATCGACGCCATCCGCAAGGGCGAGGACCGCCAGCTGTTCAAGGACATCGTGGCGCTCGCCGGCGGGGAGACACCGCGTTCGAAGGTCTGCCACTCGATGGACGAGGTCAGGTCCACGGTCGCCGAGCTCGGGCTGCCGGTGGTCATCCGGCCGTCGTTCACCATGGGTGGCCTCGGCTCCGGCATGGCTCACACCGACGAGGATCTCGAGCGGATCGCCGGCGCCGGTCTGGCCTACTCCCCGGTGCACGAGGTGCTGATCGAGGAGAGCGTGCTCGGCTGGAAGGAGTACGAGCTCGAGCTGATGCGCGACAAGCACGACAACGTCGTGGTGGTCTGCTCGATCGAGAACGTCGACCCGATGGGCGTGCACACCGGCGACAGCGTGACCGTGGCCCCGGCCATGACGCTGACCGACCGGGAGTACCAGAAGCTGCGCGACCTGGGCATCGCCGTGCTGCGCGAGGTCGGGGTGGACACCGGGGGCTGCAACATCCAGTTCGCGATCAACCC
This sequence comes from Actinoplanes sp. NPDC049265, assembly GCF_043197135.1. Lineage (NCBI taxonomy): Bacteria > Bacillati > Actinomycetota > Actinomycetes > Micromonosporales > Micromonosporaceae > Actinoplanes > Actinoplanes sp. NPDC049265. Next base: position 58,980 of record NZ_JBICSP010000018.1, read on the forward strand.
GGCCGACGGGCGCCTGGTCGTGATCGAGATGAACCCGCGGGTGTCCCGGTCGTCGGCGCTGGCCTCCAAGGCGACCGGTTTCCCGATCGCCAAGATCGCGGCCAAGCTGGCCATCGGCTACACGCTGGACGAGATCCCGAACGACATCACGCTGAAGACGCCGGCCGCGTTCGAGCCGGCGCTGGACTACGTGGTGGTGAAGATCCCGCGGTTCGCGTTCGAGAAGTTCCCCGGGGCCGACGCCGAGCTGACCACCACGATGAAGTCGGTCGGCGAGGCGATGTCACTGGGCCGCAATTTCGCCGAGGCCTTGAACAAGGCGATGCGTTCGCTCGAAACGAGCGCGGCCGGTTTCTGGACCACCGACGATTCCGGCATTTCGCTGGAAGAGACTCTGGAAGCTCTGCGAACTCCGCACGACGGGCGTCTCTATACGGTCGAGCGCGCACTCCGGCTGGGCGCCACCGTTCAGGAGGTGCACGAAGCCAGCAGGGGAATCGACCCCTGGTTCCTGGAGGAGATCGCCGCGCTCGTTGAGTTGCGGCGGGATATCTCGGACGCAAAGGTGCTGGACGAGGCGCTGCTGCGCAAGGCCAAGCGGGCCGGGTTGTCCGACCGGCAGCTGGCGGCGTTGCGGCCGGAGTTCGCCGGCGAGGACGGCGTGCGGTCGCTGCGGCACCGGCTCGGGGTGCGACCGGTCTACAAGACCGTCGACACGTGCGCGGCCGAGTTCGAGGCCAACACGCCCTACCACTACTCGTCCTACGACGAGGAGACCGAGGTCGCGCCGTCCGACCGGCCCAAGGTGATCATTCTGGGCTCGGGGCCGAACCGGATCGGGCAGGGCATCGAGTTCGACTATTCGTGCGTACACGCGGTCATGGCACTGAGGGGTGTCGATTTCGAGACCGTGATGGTGAACTGCAACCCGGAGACGGTCTCCACCGACTACGACACCGCCGACCGGCTCTACTTCGAACCTTTGACCTTCGAGGACGTGCTCGAGGTGGTGCACGCCGAGGACTCTTCCGGCCAGGCGGCCGGCGGGCCGGGCGTGGTCGGCGTGATCGTGCAGCTGGGCGGGCAGACACCCCTCGGTTTGGCCCGGCGGTTGAAGGCCGCGGGCGTACCCATCGTGGGAACCTCGCCCGAGTCGATCGACCTGGCCGAGGACCGGGGCCAGTTCGGCCACGTGCTGGCCAAGGCCGGGCTGCGCTCGCCCGACCACGGCACCGCCACCTCGTTCGAGGAGGCCAAGGCCATCGCCGACACGATCGGCTACCCGGTGCTGGTCCGGCCGTCGTACGTGCTCGGCGGGCGCGGCATGGAGATCGTGTACGACGAGCCGACGCTGAACGCGTACATCGACCGCGCCACCGAGATCTCGCCCGACCACCCGGTGCTGGTCGACCGGTTCCTGGACGACGCGATCGAGATCGACGTGGACGCGCTCTGCGACGCCACCGGCGAGGTCTACCTGGGCGGCGTGATGGAGCACATCGAGGAGGCCGGCATTCACTCCGGCGACTCGTCCTGCTCGCTGCCCCCGATCACCCTGGCCGGCTCGCACCTGGCCGAGGTGCGCCGCTACACCGAGGCGATCGCCCGCGGCGTCGGCGTCCGCGGCCTGCTCAACGTCCAGTACGCCCTCAAGGACGACAGTCTGTACGTCCTCGAGGCCAACCCGCGGGCCTCGCGGACCGTGCCGTTCGTCTCCAAGGCGACAGCGGTACCGCTGGCCAAAGCGGCCGCCCGGATCATGCTCGGCGCCACCATCCAGGAGCTGCGCGACGAGGGACTGCTGCTCCGGACGAGCGACGGCGGCTCCACCCCGGAGTCGGCGCCGATCGCGATCAAGGAGGCGGTGCTGCCGTTCAAGCGGTTCCGCACGCCGGCCGGTCAGGGCGTGGACAGCCTGCTCGGGCCCGAGATGAAGTCGACCGGCGAGGTGATGGGCATCGACGCCGGCTTCGGGCAGGCGTTCGCCAAGTCGCAGGCCGCCGCGTACGGGTCGCTGCCGACCAGCGGCAAGGTCTTCGTCTCGGTGGCCAACCGGGACAAGCGCTCGATGATCTTCCCGATCAAGCGGCTGGCCGACCTGGGCTTCACGATCGTGACCACGGCCGGCACCGGCGAGGTGCTGCGCCGGCACGGCATCGCCTGCGAGGTCGTGCCCAAGCACTTCGAGAGCCCCGGTCAGAACGCGATCGCGCTGATCACGGCCGGGGAGATCGCGCTGATCATCAACACCCCGCAGGGTTCCGGCGCGTCGGCCCGATCCGACGGGTACGAGCTGCGGTCGGCCGCCGTCACCAACGACATCCCGAGCATCACGACCGTGCCCGGCGCCGCCGCGGCGGTGATGGGCATCGAGGCGCTGATGCGCGGTGACCTGGCCGTCCGCCCGCTGCAGGAGCTGCACGCGCTGCTGCGGAGCGACGGATGACCGTCTTCGAGCGGACGCTCCGGCCGATCCTGTTCCGGGTCGGCGGGGGCGACGCCGAGCGGGCGCACGAGTTCACCCTTTCGCGGCTGGCCGGGCTGGGCGCGCCGTTTATGAAAGCGTTGCGCTCGCGTTATGCGGTATCGAAGCCGGTCGAGGTCTTCGGCGTGCGGTTCCCCAACCCGGTCGGGCTGGCCGCCGGGATGGACAAGAACGGTGTGGCACTGGCGTCGTGGCCGGCCATGGGCTTCGGCTTCGTCGAGGTGGGTACGGTCACCGCGCACCCGCAGCCCGGCAACGACCGGCCGCGGCTGTTCCGGCTGCGCGACAGCGAAGCGATCATCAACCGGATGGGCTTCAACAACGAGGGCGCCGCCGCGCTGGCCGGTCGGCTGGCCGCGGCCGGTGACGTCGGCATCCCGGTCGGCGTCTCCCTCGGCAAGTCCAAGGTCACGCCGTTGGACGAGGCCGTCGAGGACTATCTGACCTCGTACAACCTGGTCCAGGAACACGCCGACTACATCGCGGTGAACGTGTCCTCGCCCAATACTCCCGGGCTGCGGACCCTGCAGGACAAGTCGGCGATCGGGGCGCTGCTGGGCGCACTGGCCGGCAAGACGCCGGTGCTGGTGAAGATCGCACCGGACCTGGCCGAGCCGGCCATCGCCGAGCTGCTCGAGGTCTGCCTGGCCTACGGCGCCGCCGGGGTGATCGCCACCAACACCACGCTGGCCCGGGACGGGCTGGCCCCGGCCGACCAGCCGCGGGCGGCCGAGGCGGGTGGGTTGTCCGGGCGACCGCTGACCGAGAAGGCCCGCAAGGTCGTGCATTTCGTGCACGAGGAGACCGGCGGGCGGCTGCCGATCATCGGGGTCGGCGGGATCCTCGACCCGGACGACGCGAGCCGGCTCTTCGACGCCGGCGCCGCGCTGGTGCAGTTGTACTCCGGTTTCGTCTACCGCGGTCCCGCCCTCACCCGGGCGATCGTCCGAGCCTTCGATCCGGCCGCCGACCGGCGACCGTCGTGACCGCCCGCCCGTCCCGGGCCCCCAGCCCGGCGCCGGGCGAGGCTGATCGGCTTCTGGCGCTCGACCGGGCGCATGTCTGGCATCCGTACGGGCCGATGCCCGGGCGCTCCGACCCGTACCTGGTCGAGAGCGCCCAGGGCGTCCGCCTGCGCCTGGCCGACGGCCGGGAACTGGTCGACGGCATGTCGTCGTGGTGGGCGGCGATCCACGGCTATCGGCACCCGGTGCTGGACGCCGCTTTGGCCGACCAGGCGTCCCGGATGAGCCATGTGATGTTCGGCGGGCTCACCCACGCGCCGGCCGTCGAGCTGGCCACCCGGCTGGTCGACCTCACCCCGGACGGGCTGGAGCACGTCTTCCTGTGCGACTCCGGCTCGGTCGGCGTCGAGGTGGCGATCAAGATGGCGCTGCAGGCCCGCCCCGGCCGCCGGCGGCTGGCCACCTGGCGGGGCGGCTACCACGGCGACACGTTCCACCCGATGAGCGTCTGTGACCCGGTCGGCGGCATGCACTCGCTGTGGACCGGGGTGCTGCCGGTGCAGGTGTTCGCGCCGCCGCCGCCGGCTCACTTCGATGACGGGTACGCGGCCGAGCTGGTCGAGACCGTCGAACGGAACGCGGACGAACTCGCCGCGGTCATCGTCGAGCCGGTCGTGCAGGGCGCCGGTGGCATGCGCTTCCACGACCCCGGCTACCTCCGGGTGCTGCGGGAGGTCACCCGGGAGCGGGACATTCTGCTGATTTTCGACGAGATCGCGACGGGCTTCGGGCGTACCGGATCGATGTTCGCCGCTGACCGGGCCGGCGTCACGCCCGACATCATGTGCCTGGGCAAGGCCCTCACCGGCGGCTACCTGACCCTCGCGGCGACCCTGTGCACGCCCGAGGTGGCCCACCTGATCTCGGCCGGGCCGGGCGGCGGCCTGGCGCACGGGCCGACCTTCATGGGCAACCCGCTGGCCTGCGCGGTGGCCAACGCCTCCCTGAGCCTTCTGGGCGACGGTTCCTGGGCATCCGCGACATCGCGCATCGAAACGGGTCTCCGTGCCGGTCTGGAGCCGCTCAGGGGCGCGGCCGGGGTGGCCGACGTGCGGGTGCTCGGCGCGATCGGCGTGGTCCAGCTCGACCACGACGTGGACGTGCCGGCGGCCACCGCGGCCGCGGCCGGCGCCGGGGTCTGGCTGCGCCCGTTCCGGGATCTGATCTACACCATGCCGCCCTACGTGACGGACGACGCCGACGTCGCCCGCATTATCAAGGGAATCGCTGCCGCGGTGTCCGCGAGCTGACAGGAAGAGGATGACTCATGGCCACGCCGACCTTCGGAGAACGTCTGCATCGGGCCGTCGAGGAGCGCGGGCCGCTGTGTGTGGGCATCGATCCGCACAGCGCTCTGCTGAGTCGCTGGGGCCTGCCCGACGACGTGTCCGGCCTGGAACGCTTCGCGTTCACGGTGGCCGAGGCGCTCGCCGATCGGGTCGCCGTTCTCAAGCCGCAGTCGGCGTTTTTCGAGAGATTTGGGTCACGTGGCATCCACGTTCTTGAGTCAATTATCCGACAGTCACGAGAAGCCGGAGTGATCATCCTGCTTGACGTTAAGCGCGGAGATATCGGCTCGACGATGGCCGCGTACGCCGACGCGTATCTAAATCCATCGAATCCTATGAGTGTCGACGCGATTACTGTGAGTCCCTATCTGGGCGTCGGCTCGTTGCGCCCCGCGTTCGACGCGGCGGCCCGGCACGGCGCCGGCGTCTTCGTGCTGGCGCTCACGTCCAACCCGGAGGGACCGGTCGTCCAGCATGCCGTCACTGCGGACGGCCGCACCGTCGGGCAGACCGTGATCGATGAGATTTCCCAGCTCAACGCGGGTGCGAGTCCTCTCGGGAGCATCGGCCTGGTGGTCGGGGCGACCATTGGCGACACCGGTCACGAGCTGTCCAAGGTGAACGGTCCACTGCTCGCTCCGGGCCTGGGAGCACAGGGTGGGACGCCTGATCAACTCCGGACGATCTTCGGCGAAAGTCGGCCAAACGTGCTGCCTTCGTACTCACGTGAGGTCCTCGGAGCGGGACCCGACGTGACCGCCTTGCGCGCCGCCGCGCGGCGTGCGGCGGACGACTGCCGCGCCGCGCTCGGGTGAAACGAGCGTCTTAGCAGGCTGGGCGGGAGGTGATCGAGGGGTACCCCCACGTTGCCGAAACCCTCCCTGACCGCTAGTTTTCCGAGTCGCCAGGAACCACATGCCCCTTTGGTTCCCTGGCACACCACGTTTCACAGATGCGCCGGTATTCAACGACCAGCGCGATAGGGACCTGAGGAGAACTGGTGCCGCTCCCGTCATTGACCCCCGAGCAGCGTGCCGCAGCGCTGGAGAAGGCCGCGGAGATTCGCAAGGCTCGGGCCGAGCTGAAGGATCAGCTCAAGTCTGGCAAGACCACCCTCGCCGCCGTCCTCGACCGTGCGGAAGGCGACGACGTCGTCGGCAAGCTGAAGGTTTCGGCGGTGCTTCAGGCGCTTCCGGGCATCGGCAAGATCCGGGCGACCCAGATCATGGAGAAGCTCAAGATCGCGGACAGCCGTCGTCTGCGCGGTCTGGGCGAGCAGCAGCGTAAGGCCCTCCTGGGGGAGTTCGCTGCGAACTGACTCGTCGGCTCGTGTAGGAATGAGCCGTGAGCATGGATGACGACGCGCGCCCGGCAGCCCGACTCACCGTCCTGTCCGGCCCCTCCGGGGTGGGTAAGGACAGCGTGATCGAGCTGATCCGGGCGCGCTCGCCATGGATCAAGCTGTCCGTTTCGGTGACCACCCGCAAGAAACGTGACTACGAGACCGACGGCGAGCATTATCACTTCGTGAGCAGGACCGAGTTCCAACGCCTGATCGACGGCGGGCAACTGCTCGAATGGGCGGAATTCGCGGGGAACCTCTACGGCACACCCCGGGCGCAAGTTGAGGGCTGGCTCGCACAGGGCCGGCCCGTTCTGTTGAAGATCGACCTTCAGGGCGCCCGTCAGGTCCGTGCCACCATGTCCGACGCGCAGCTGGTCTTCCTGGCCCCGCCCAGCGTCGAGGAGCTGAAACGCCGGCTGATCGGTCGCGGGACCGACGACGAGGAGACCATCCGCAAGCGCCTCGCGCACGCGGACTCCGAGCTCGCGGCGGAGAAAGAATTCGACCGAACGGTGGTCAATGATTTCGTCGAGCGTGCCGCTGATGAGCTGGTAGGATTGCTCGGTTCGTCATACCTGACCCCAGCACAGGCGCCAGAACATTAAGGATTGTCAAAACCGTGGGAACCATCGCAAATCCCGAAGGAATCACCAACCCGCCGATCGATGAGCTCCTCGACAAGACCTCGTCGAAGTACTCGTTGGTGATCTTCGCGGCGAAGCGCGCCCGGCAGGTCAACGCCTACTACAGCCAGCTCGGTGAGGGCCTGCTCGAGTACGTCGGACCGCTGGTCGAGACGACCCCGCAGGAGAAGCCGCTGTCGATCGCGATGCGCGAGATCAACGCCGGCCTGCTGACCGCCGAGGCGACCGACAACCCCTGAACCGCTAGTTAATGTTGGCCCTGCGTCCCGCATAGTGGGCGCGGGGCCATTTCGTTATGGGGGCGTTAGTTGTGACCAACGTTGTACTCGGTGTGTGCGGTGGGATCGCCGCGTACAAGGCCTGCGAGCTTTTGCGGCTCTTTACCGAAACCGGACACCGGGTACGCGTGGTGCCCACCGCCTCGGCCCTGAAGTTCGTCGGCGAGCCCACCTGGGCCGCCCTCTCCGGGCAACCGGTCGCCACCGAGGTCTGGGCCGACGCCCACGAGGTGCCGCACGTGCGCATCGGGCGGCACGCCGACCTGCTGGTGATCGCCCCCGCCACGGCCGACATGCTGGCCAAGGCCGCCCACGGCATCGCCGACGACCTGCTCACCAACACCCTGCTCACCGCCACCGTCCCGATCGTGTGGGCGCCGGCCATGCACACCGAGATGTGGGAGAACCCGGCCACCCGGGCCAACGTCGCCACCCTCCGCCAGCGCGGCCACCTGGTCATCGAGCCGGCGGTCGGGCGGCTCACCGGCGCCGACACTGGCAAGGGCCGGCTTCCGGAACCGGCCGAGATTTTCGAGATCGCCCGCCGCGCGCTGGCCGGCCGGCCCCGCGACCTGCACGGCCGGCACGTGGTCGTCACGGCCGGGGGCACCCGCGAGCCACTCGACCCGGTCCGATTCCTCGGCAACAGATCATCGGGCAAGCAGGGGTACGCCTTCGCGCGTACCGCCGTGGCTCGTGGGGCGCGCGTCACACTCATCGCGGCGAACGTCACACTGCCCGATCCGGCCGGCGCCGACGTGATCCGCGTCGCCACCACCGAGGAACTACGCAAGGCCACCGTGGGGGCCGCGGCCGGCGCCGACGCGATCGTGATGGCCGCGGCACCGGCCGACTTCCGGCCGGCCACGATGGCCGTGCAGAAGATCAAGAAGACCGCCGACGGCGCCGTACCCACCCTCGAACTGGTTCCCAACCCGGACATCGCGGCCGAACTCGGCGCGGCCAAGGCCCCAGGTCAGCTGCTTGTCGCGTTCGCGGCCGAGACTCACGACGCGATCGAGAACGCACGTGCGAAACTTGTCCGGAAACGTGCCGACCTGATCGTGGTGAACGAGGTGGGCGTCGACCGGGTCTTCGGATCCGACGCGAACACCGTCACCGTTCTCGATGCCCAGGGCACCGTGGCCGACCTCGGCGAACGCCCCAAGGACGACGTCGCCGACGCGGTCTGGGACGAAGTCGTTAAACGACTGGTCGTGTCCGATGGGACGGCATGACACGTAGGGCGCGGGGTTGACTACACTTCCGCGGAACGAACTGTTCGACGAATCTGAGGAGCACCGTGGCACGCCGCCTGTTCACCTCCGAGTCGGTCACGGAAGGCCACCCGGACAAGATCGCTGACCAGATCAGCGACGGCATTCTCGACGCGCTGCTGGCGCAGGACCCGCGCAGCCGCGTGGCGGTCGAAACCTTGATCACGACTGGTCAGGTGCACGTCGCCGGCGAGGTGACCACCCAGGCGTACGCGGACATCCCGAGCATCGTTCGCGAGACCATCCTGAACATCGGGTACGACTCGTCGAAGAAGGGCTTCGACGGCGCGTCCTGCGGAGTCAGCGTCTCGATCGGCTCGCAGTCACCGGACATCGCCCAGGGCGTGGACAGCGCCGTCGAACTGCGCGAAGGCAGCTCCGAGCACGTCCTCGACGCCCAGGGCGCCGGCGACCAGGGCATGATGTTCGGCTTCGCCTGCTCCGAGACCCCCGAGCTGATGCCGCTGCCGATCGCGCTGGCCCACCGCCTGGCCCGCCGGCTGTCCGCCACCCGCAAGGACGGCACGATTCCCTACCTGCGTCCCGACGGCAAGACCCAGGTCACCATCGAGTACGACGGGCTCAAGCCGGTCCGCCTCAACACCGTTGTCGTGTCCTCGCAGCACGCCGCCGACATCTCGCTCGAGTCGCTGCTCACGCCCGACGTCCGCGAGCACGTGATCGCCCCCGAGCTGGAAGGCCTCGGCCTCGACACCGAGGGCTACCGCCTGCTGGTCAACCCGACCGGCCGCTTCGAGATCGGCGGCCCGATGGGCGACGCCGGCCTGACCGGCCGCAAGATCATCGTCGACACGTACGGCGGGTACGCCCGCCACGGCGGCGGGGCGTTCTCGGGCAAGGACCCGTCCAAGGTGGACCGGTCCGCGGCGTACGCGATGCGGTGGGTGGCCAAGAACGTGGTCGCCGCCGGGCTGGCCGAGCGGTGCGAGACCCAGGTGGCGTACGCGATCGGCAAGGCCCACCCCGTGTCGCTGTTCGTCGAGACCTTCGGCACCGAGAACGTGTCGGTCGAGCGGATCGAGAAGGCCATCAACGAGGTCTTCGACCTGCGCCCCGCCGCGATCATCCGCGACCTCGACCTGCTGCGCCCGATCTACCAGCAGACCGCGGCCTACGGGCACTTCGGCCGTGAGATCCCCGAGCTGCTCTGGGAAAACACGGACCGCGCCCAGGACCTGAAGAACGCCGCTGCCTAGCGGTCCTCCGGAAAGGGGCGCCTCGTCATCCGGCGAGGTGCCCCTTTTCGCTGCGCCTCCCGCCGCCGCGTCTTCCGCGCCGGCTCGGCCTCCCGATTCTTCCGCGTCGTCCGCGTCTTCGGTGGCGGCTGGGTCTTCCGCGGCGGCCGCGCGGGAAACTGTCGTACCGGCGGTCGAGAATCGGGCCGTGGAAGTTTCCGGGAAGCGGGCGAAGGCCAAACCGCCCCGGTCGCCCGCCGCGACCCGGCCGGTGGCGCGGGTGGCGGTCGACGTGCCGCTGCCCCACCTCGACCGGCCGTTCGACTATCTGGTGGCCGAGTCCGACGACGAGGCGGCTCAGCCCGGGGTGCGGGTCCGGGTCCGGTTCGCCGGGCAACTGGTGAGCGGCTTCCTGCTGGAGCGGGCCGAGTCGTCGGGGCATGACGGCAAACTCGCGTTCCTCGACAAGGTGGTGTCGGCCGAGCGCGTCCTCGACCCGGCGGTGGCACGCCTGGCCCGGGCGATCGCCGACCGGTACGCGGGAAGCCTCCAGGACGTCCTCCGCCTGGCCGTCCCGCCCCGCCACGCCCGGGTCGAGTCCCAGAAAGCCCCGCCTCCCGGGCTCTCTCCGGCTTCCGCGCTCTCGCCCGATCCGGCGTCTCCGCAGAGCCCGGAATCCTCGCTTGCCCCGGCATCTCCGCAAGACCCGGCGCTCTCGCCCGATCCGGCGTCTCCGCAGAACCCGGCATCGTCGCCCGACCCCGACCCCGACCCCGACCCGGCGTCCACGCCCGACCCGGCGTCCACGCCCGACCCGGCGTCTTCGTCGAGCCCGGCACCCGCGCCGGCGCCGGGCGGGGAGAGCGACGCCGGCTCTGACTCCGCACAGGGTGGGCCGGCCGGCGTCGTGGGCGGGGATCGGTGGGGTGACTACGTCGCCGGGAGTGCGTTTCTGCGGGCGCTGGCCGAGGGCCGGGCGGCCCGGGCGGTGTGGTCGGCGTTGCCCGGTGAAGACTGGCCGGCCCGGATCGCGGAGGCCTGCGCGACGACCGTGCGCGGCGGGCATGGGGCGCTGGTGCTGGTCGCGGACGCCCGCGACCTCGAACGGGTGGATCGTGCCCTCGGGGCGGCCCTCGGCGACGGGCGGCATGTCGCGTTGAACGCCGCGGCGGGGCCGGCCGAGCGGTACCGGCGGTTTCTGGCCGCCAGCCGGCATCAGGTGTCGGTTGTGGCCGGCACGCGGGCGGCGATGTTCGCTCCGGTACGGGATCTCGGGCTCGTGGTCATCTGGGACGACGGTGACGATCTGTACGCCGAGCCGCGGGCGCCCTACCCGCACGCCCGCGAGGTGTTGCTGACCCGGGCCCAGCTGGCCGGGTGCTCGGCGCTGATCGGCGGGTTCGCCCGGACCGGTGAGGCGCAACTGCTGCTGGAGACCGGTTGGGCCAGAGAGATCAGCGCCTCGCGGGACACGCTCCGGGGGCGGGTGGCCCGGATCCAGCCCACCGGCGACGATCCGCAGCTGGCCCGGGACCCGGGTGCGGCCACGGCGCGGCTGCCCAGCCTCGGGTGGCAGGCCGCCCGCACTGCTCTTCAGGCCGGGCGGCCGGTGCTGGTGCAGGTGCCGCGCCGGGGTTACCTGCCGTCCACCGCCTGCGCCGAGTGCCGCACGCCGGCCCGGTGCCCGCACTGCTCGGGGCCGCTCGGTCTGGCGGGGGCGCGCGACGTGCCGACCTGCCGGTGGTGTGCACGGGTGTCGGCCGACTATGCCTGCCCGGCCTGCGGCGGCCGGCGTCTGCGGGCGTCGGTGACCGGTGCCCGGCGTACCGCGGAAGAACTGGGCCGAGCCTTCCCCGGCGTGACCGTCCGCACCTCCGGGCGGGACGAGGTCCTCGACACCGTCCCGGCCGAGGCCGCCGTCGTGGTGGCCACGCCGGGCGCCGAGCCGGTGGCCGAGGACGGCTTCGGCTGTGTGCTGCTGCTCGACACCTGGGCCCTGCTGACCCGCTCCGACCTGCGCGCCGGCGAGGAGACCATGCGGCGATGGTTCAACGCGGCGGCGCTGGCCCGGCCCGACGGCTCGGTCATCGTGGTCGCCGACGGGTCCCTGGCCACGGTGCAGGCGTTGCTGCGCTGGGATCCGGGCTGGTTCGCCGCCCGCGAACTGGCTGAACGGCGCGAACTGCGCTTTCCTCCGGCAGCCCGGATGGCCGACGTCACCGGGCCGGCCGACGCGGTCGCCGACCTGCTGAAGATCGCCCGGCTGCCGGCCGGCACCGAGGTGCTGGGGCCGGTGCCGGCCGACAACGAGCAGGAACGTTTCCTGCTGCGCGTCTCCCGTGGCAAGGCCGCCGAACTGGCCCACGCCCTGCACGAGGCGGCTGCGATGCGCAGCGCCCGCAAGGCCGCCCACCCGGTCCGCCTGCAGATGGACCCGGCCACCTTGTTCTAGGCGGACGCCCTGTCGTCGTACGACCGCTGATGTGCGGCGATCTCGGCGCTGTGCTCGACGGTCCAGCCGTACAGGTGCATGAACGGCTCTCGTAAGGATCGGCCCAGCGGCGTCAACGAGTATTCGACGCCGAGTGGAGGCCCGGGCAGCACCACGCGGGTGATCATCCCGTTCCGTTCCAGCCGGCGCAGCGTCTGGGTCAGTACTCGCTGGGTGATGCCCTGCAAGCGACGCTTCAGTTCGTTGAAGCGCGCCGGTTTATCCAGCACGGCCATCGCCATCATCGACCACTTGTCCGCGATCTGATCCAGAATCGGCCGGCTCGGGCAGTCAGCCCGGAACACCGGCTCGGCGTCGTCCCGCATCGGTATCCCCGAGCATCCCTGGTTGGCCGAAAGTGCGTTCTTGACCATGGTAACCAGGCAATCAAAAGTAGGTATGCATCGCATACCTACTGGGAGGGGACACCACCGATGGACCGCACCATCACTACCCACGTGAGCGGCGGCGTGCTGACCGTGACGCTGCACAACCCGCCGGTCAACGTGCTCAGCGCCACCATGATGCGGGAACTGCACGACCGGCTGGCCGCGGTGCGGGACGACCCGTCGATCAGGGTCATCGTGTTCGACAGCGCCGACAGCGAGTTCTTCCTGGCACACGTCGACATCCGCATCCTCGACGAGAAGCAGACCTTCGATGAGCTCGTCGCCGCCGCGCCGGCCGGACTGAACGTCTTCCAGGCGGTCGGGGAACTCATCCGCCATCAGCCGCAGGTGACCATCGTCAAACTGGCCGGTATCGCCCGCGGTGGCGGCGCCGAGTTCGTCGCCGCTGCCGACCTGACCTTCGCCGCCCTGGAGACCGCCCGCATCGGTCAGATCGAATCCCTGATGGGCATCATCCCCGGCGGTGGCGGAACGCAATACCTGCGCGAGCGCATCGGCCGTAACCGGGCCATGGAGGTCATCCTGACCGGCGACAGCGTGGACGCGGCCACGGCGGCCGCCTACGGCTGGATCAACCGGGCGCTGCCCGCCGATGAGCTGGACGAGTACGTGACCAGGACCGCACGCGACATCGCCGCGCTCCCCGACGGAGTGATTCCGGCGGTGAAGCGCGCGCTGCCACCGGCCGACCACTCCGGCGCGCTGCTGGTCGAGGACGAGGTCGGCATGGCCCTGCTGAATCCGGTCGCGCTGCGCATCATGAGCGACGCCATCGAGGCCGGCGCGCAGACCCCGGACGGGGAGCGCCGCCTCGAGGCGCTGGTGCGGAAGGTGTGGCAGGACAACCCGCAGCGTGGGCACGGAGGGTGACCGACCGCTCAGCCGGCGTGTGCGCCCCGGGAGGTGACGTCGGGCGTACATCAGAAAAAAGCGGGTCCGTAGACTTCCCGTGAGTGGACCGCCTAGGTAGGAGTTGCGTCGCGTGACTGTTCAGCCCATCCGCCTCTTCGGGGACCCGGTGCTGCGCACCGCGGCCGATCCGGTCGTCGACTTCGACAAGGAGCTGCGCGGGCTGGTCAGGGACCTGACCGAGACGATGCGGGACGAAGGGGGCGCGGGGCTCGCCGCGCCGCAGCTGGGGGTCGGGCTGCGGGTGTTCGCGTTCGACGTGGACGACGTGGTCGGGCACATCGTCAACCCGGTCCTCGCGTTCCCGGACGACGAGGAACAGGACGGGCCCGAGGGCTGCCTGTCGATCCCGGGCATCTACATCGACACCAAGCGGCGGCAAAACGTGGTCGCGACCGGCTTCAACGAGCACGGCGACCCGGTGCGGCTGGTCGGCACCGGACTGATGGCGCGGTGCGTGCAGCACGAGACCGACCACCTCGACGGCGTTCTCTTCCTCGACCGGCTGGATTCGGCCGGGCGCAAGGAGGCGATGAAGCAGATCCGGGCGGCCGAGTGGTACGACGCGGGGAAGCCGCCGGTGGTCAAGGACAGCCCGCACGGGCGCGGGATCTTCGGGCGGGGGCTCTGAGCATGCGGCTGGTTTTCGCGGGTACGCCCGAAGTGGCTCTGCCGGCCCTGGACGCCGTGGCCGGGTCCCGACACGAACTGGTGGCCGTGGTCACGCGCCCGGACGCGCCGTCGGGACGGGGACGCAAGCTGGTCCGCTCGCCCGTCGGAGCGTGGGCCGACGAGCGGGGCATCGAGGTGCTGACGCCGCAGCGTCCACGTGAGCCCGAGTTTCAGGAACGGCTGCGCGAGATCGGCCCCGACTGCGTCCCGGTGGTCGCCTACGGCGCGCTGGTGCCACCGAGCGCCCTCGAGATTCCCCGGTACGGGTGGGTCAACCTGCACTTCTCCCTGCTGCCGGCCTGGCGCGGCGCCGCGCCCGTGCAGCATGCCGTCCTGCATGGCGACGAGGTGACCGGGGCCAGCGTCTTCGACCTGGAGGCGGGACTCGACACCGGACCGGTCTACGGGACGCTGACCGAGCGGGTTCGCCCGGCCGACACCTCCGGTGACCTGCTCGACCGGCTCGCCACCGAGGGTGCGGGGCTGCTGGTGGCGGTGCTCGACGCCATCGAGGACGGCACGGCGCGGGCGCATCCGCAGCCGGCCGAGGGCGTGTCGTTGGCACCCAAGATCACCGTGGAGGACGCGCGGATCCGGTGGGGAGATCCGGCCTTCGGGGTGGACCGGCGCGTCCGGGCCTGCACCCCGGCGCCGGGGGCGTGGACGACGTTGCGCGGAGACCGGCTCAAACTGGGTCCGGTGCATCCGGTGGCCAACGCCGAGCCGCTGAAGCCGGGCGAGATCCGGGTCGAGCGGACCCAGGTCTTCGCGGGTACGGCCACCACACCGGTGGCACTGGGTGAGGTACGCGCGGCCGGCAAGAAGCCGATGTCCGCGACTGACTGGGCGCGGGGACTCCGCCTCGAGGCGGGGGAGACGTTCGCATGACGGGACATCAGGCCGATCGGCCGCACGGATCGGGACGGCCCCGGCGGCCGGGCGGCCCGGGCTACAGCGGAGGCCGGGGCCAGCAGCGGGACGCGCGGACGGGACGCGGTCCACGGTCCGGCCGCCCGCCGGGGGATCCGGCCCGGCAGGCCGCGTACGAGGCGATCGCCGCGGTGCACCGCGATGACGCGTACGCCAACCTGGTCCTGAACGACATCCTGCGCGGGCTGCGGCTGGCCGGGCGGGACGCGGCGTTCGCGACCGAGCTGACCTATGGCACCCTGCGCGCGCACGGCACCCTCGACCTGGTCATCGGGGCGGCGGCCGGGCGCGACGTGGCCCGGATCGACCCGCCCGCCCGCGACGCCCTCCGCCTGGGCGTCTACCAGCTGCTCTACACCCGGGTGCCGGCCCACGCCGCGGTCAACCAGACCGTCGACCTGGTCCGGTCGGTGGCGCCGGGCGCGGCCGGCTTCGCCAACGCGGTGATGCGGGAGGTGTCCGAGGGCGGCGACCTCGACACGTGGCTGACCAAGCTGGCCCCCGGCTACGACGAGGACCCGGTCGGGAACCTCGCGGTATTGCACAACCATCCGCAGTGGATCATCCGGGCGTTCAGCGAGGCGCTGGGCGGCGACCTCGACGACACCCGCCGGCTGCTGATCGAGGACAACCAGCCGCCGGCCGTGCACCTGTGCGCGCGGCCGGGGCGGGCCGACGCGGTCGAGCTGGCCGACGAGGTGGGTGGCGTGCCGGGGGCGTTCTCGCCGTACGCCGTCTATCTCGGCGGCGGGGCGCCCGGCGACCTGGCCGCGATCCGCGAGGGCCGCGCCCACGTCCAGGACGAGGGGTCGCAGCTGGTCGCGGCGGCACTGCTGGCTGCCCCGATCGAGGGACAGGACACCCGCTGGCTCGACCTGTGCGCCGGCCCGGGCGGCAAGACCGGGCTGATCGGGTCGATCGCCGCCGCCCGGGGCGCCGAGGTGACAGCGGTCGAGGTGGCCGAGCACCGCGCCCGGCTGGTCGAGCAGGCGACCGAGGGCATGCCGGTGACCGTGCTGCCGGTGGACGGCCGGTCGGTCGGCCGCGACCCGGATCTGCCCGAGGAGTCGTTCGACCGGGTGCTGGTGGACGCGCCCTGCACGGGACTGGGCTCGCTGCGGCGCCGGCCGGAGTCGCGCTGGCGCCGTACGCCGGCCGACCTGCCGCCGCTGACCCGGTTGCAGCGGGAGCTGCTGGTGGCCGCCCTCCGCGCGGTACGCCCCGGCGGTGTCGTGGCCTACGTCACGTGCTCGCCGCACATGGTCGAAACCCAGGTGACGGTCACCGAGGGCGCCCGCCGCAGCGGTGTCGGCGTGGACTTCGTCGACGCGCGTCCGCTGCTCCCGCCGGGGATGCCGCATCTGGGCGCCGGCCCGACGGTGCAGCTCTGGCCGCACCGGCACGGCACCGACGCGATGTTCCTGGCCGTCCTCCGACGCACTTCCTAGCGAAAGTTCACCTTTCGGGTCGAAAAACTCTGGGTACGGTGACAGGCATGGATGTCATCGGCGCGGGATTCGGACGGACCGGAACACTCAGTCTCAAGGCGGCACTGGAGCAGGTGGGCTTCGGCCCGTGCGCCCATTTCCTGCCGCTGATGGGCGACCCCGAGCGCGCGCTGCGGTGGATCGACGCCGCCGACGGGGTGCCGGGCGCGCTGGACGCCGCGATCGACGGTCATCGGTCCACGGTGGACTGGCCCGGCGTCTACTTCTGGCGCGAGCTCATCGAACGCGACCCGGAGGCCAAGGTCCTGCTGACCGTGCGCGACCCCAAGGCCTGGTACGAGAGCATGTCCAAGACCATCTTCGTGGCGGCGGCGCAGCGGGCCTCGGCCCCGGACGCGCCGCCAGCCGGCCGGGTGGCGCAGCGGATCGTGATGGACGGGACGTTCAAGGGCCGGTGCAACGACCGCGACTTCGTGATCGGCGTCTTCGAAGAGCACAACGAGGCGGTACGCCGTGAGGTGCCCGCCGACCGGTTGCTCGAGTTCGAGGTGAAGCAGGGCTGGGCGCCGCTGTGCGAATTTCTCGGGGTGCCCGTGCCCAGCAACGACTTTCCCCGGCTGAACGACACGGCCGCCTTCCAGGAGCGGCTCCGGTCTCACTCGTAGTGGATCGGCAGCTTGCCTGACCCGGCGCCGGAGTACGAGCCGCGCATCGGCTCGTCCGCCAGCCACAGGAAACACTGCACCGCGCGGATGCCGACCGACCACTCGCTGCTGCTCGGGGCGAAGGCCAGCCAGCCCGCGCGGTACTGCAGGTTGCCGTCGTTCGGCACGCCGGCGTAAACCGCGATCGAGGTGCGGCAGCCCTTCGCCATCCGGCTGTCGTCGTCCAGCTTGATCAGCGCCGCGTCCTCCGGGGCGTCCCACAAACCGGTGAATTCGGCGTGGTGGGGCTGATCGCACGCCACCGGCTTCATCTGCTTGACGTTGGTGCCGTCCACCACCGGGTCGAAACAGCGCAACATCAGCGGCGCCGCCCCGGTCAGCGCCGCCTTGAGCGTGCCACCCCGGCTGACCACCTTGTCGGTACCCGGCTCGACCTGGCCCAGGTCGCAGCGGAACCAGCGGGCGCCGGACGACCACCCGGCCGGCCCGGGCAGCACCGGCTGCAGACGCAGCGCACCCGTGCGCCATGTGCCGCCGGTGAACCCGTCGGCCCGCTTCGAGCACTCGGCCCCGGCCACCAGCTCGGCCTTGTCCCGGTTGGTGGCGCTCCGCGGCAGGTCACCGACGTAGAACGACTCGGCCGCGTGCCGCTCGGCGCAGTCGAACGGCGCGTACTGAGCCAGCGGCGCGGTCGCCTCCATCTTGTCGAAGCACCCGTGCACGGCCGGGCGGAAGGGCGCCACCTGACCGGGCTGGCCCCAGTCGTCGCCCAGGTCGCCGTCAATCCCCGCAGGCTTGCTCCCGCACCCGGCGAGGGCGGTCAGGAGGGCCGCGACCAGCACGAACAGGCGCAGGCGGTGAACAGTCGGCAAGGGGTCTCCCGGGCGAGAGGGTGGATCGTCACCGATCAGTATTGCGGCTCGTCGCGGGTGAGCGAAGCCCGGGCGGGCGGTGCAGGTTCTACACTTCGAGCGTGAAGCCTTCGCCGATCATCGCGCCGAGCATCCTGGCCGCCGACTTCGCTCATCTGGCCGACGAGGTACGCGCCATCGAGGGCGCCGCGGACTGGGTGCACGTGGACGTCATGGACAACCACTTCGTCCCGAATCTGACGATCGGCCTACCGGTCGTGCGGAGCCTGCGCGAGGCGACCGACATCCCGTTCGACGTGCACCTGATGATCACCGATCCGGAGCGCTGGGCCCCCGGGTACGCGGAAGCCGGCGCGTACAACGTGACCTTCCACGCCGAGGCCTGCGACAACCCGTTCGCGCTGGCCAAGACGCTGCGCGCGGCCGGGGCGAAGGCGGGTCTGGCGATCGACCGGGACACGCCGGTCGAGCCCTACCTCGAGCTGCTTCCCTTTGTGGACACGCTGCTGATCATGACGATCAAGGCCGGTTTCGGCGGGCAGAAGTTCCTGCCCGAGATGCTCGGCAAGGTGCGTGACGTGCGCCGCCGGATCAGCGCGATGGACCTCGAGGTGCGGCTGGAGGTGGACGGCGGCATCGCGGCCGACACGATCGAGCAGGCGGCCGAGGCCGGTGCCGACGCGTTCGTGGCCGGCACGGCGGTCTACGGCGCCGACGACCCGGCCGAGGCGGTGCGCAAGCTCAAGGAACAAGCTTCCAAGACGGGGGTACGAGCGTGAGGGAGCGAAGCGGAGCGGAGTGTCGTCGTGAGTAGTGGCGTTCGCGCGGAGGCGACCGATCTGCCCGGGGAGCCGAATGCGGGCCCGGACACCATCATGGTGGTCGACGACGACGACGACATCGCCGGGTTTGTCGCGTTCAACCTGAAGGTGCACGGCTTCGAGGTGGTCCGGGCCAAGGATGGTCAGGAAGCCCTCGACATGATGGAGAAGGTCCGTCCCGATCTCGCCGTCATCGACTGGATGATGCCGGCCATGGACGGCGTCGAGCTCACCCGCCGACTGCGCGCCGAGCCGCTGACCAGCGCCCTCCCGGTGATCATGCTGACCGCCAAGGGCCTGACCGTCGACAAGGTCGTCGGCCTGACCGCGGGCGTCGACGACTACCTGGTCAAGCCGTTCGACACGGCCGAGCTGATCGCCCGGGTCGCCTCCACGCTGCGGCGCAACAAGGAGTTCCGTGAGGTCTCCCCGCTGACCGGTCTGCCCGGCAACGCCCGGGTCCGGCGCGAGATCGTCGACCGGATGCGGGCCGGCGGCGACTACTCGGTCGGCTACATCGACATCGACCGGTTCAAGAGCGTCAACGACGTGTACGGGTTCGACCGCGGCGACGAGTTCATCACCGCGCTGGCCCGCAGCCTGCACCGGGCGGTGGCCACCTCCGGCCGCCCGCCGGTGTTCCTGGGCCACATCGGCGGCGACGACTTCGTCTTCATCTGCACGCCCGACCAGGTGCTGCCGTTGACCAAGCGGATGGTGGCCGACTTCGAGAACGCGGCCGACCAGCTCTACGACCCGAGCGACGCGCAGCGAGGCTACATCGAGGTGCCCGACCGGCGCGGCAACAAGCAGCGGGCGGCGCTGGTCACGCTCTCGATCGGGGTGGCCGAGTCGAAGGCGGGCGGGCGGCGGTTCGACGACGCGCGGGTCGTGGTCGCGGTGGCCTCGGAGATGAAAAAGGTCGCCAAGAGCCAGCCCGGCTCGTACGTGGCCATCGATCAGCGTCGTAGCAGCCCGTCCGACGATCCGTCCGGCGAGGTGTGACCTTCGAGACGCGCCTGGTGTCACCGCCCGGATTTAGTGCAAGACTTCGGGGTGACCCACCACGCGCTGGCGGGACTCGGTGAAATTCCGAACCGGCGGTGATCCTTCGCGCGAGTGAAGGTAAGCCCGCGACCCGGACGCCCCTAGAGGGCGGACGGTGGACCTGGTGAGAACCCAGGGCCGACGGTGATCGACCCCTTGGAGGGGCCTGATCGACAGTCCGGATGAGAGCGAGCGCGCGGAACGGTCAGGCTGCGCCTGACCGCCGCCTTGGGGGCAGGGGTGCCGGCTGGAAAGTGCCGGGCCCGGCTTTCTGGGTGACGGGATTAGGCGTTCCTGTCCGTTTCCTGCGTTTTCTCCTCCTTCAGCGCGTGACCGTGCCGCGCCTGGAAGGGGGAATGGTGATCTCCGAGGATCAAGCGATGCGCCACGCTGTCGCGCTGGCCGCTCGCGGGCTCGGTACGACGCATCCCAACCCCGTCGTCGGCTGTGTGTTGCTTTCCGATGGCGAGATCGTGGGCGAAGGATTTCACGAGCGGGCCGGCGGGCCGCACGCCGAGATCGTGGCGCTGGCCGACGCCGGTGAGCGGGCGCGTGGGGCCACCGCGGTGGTCACGCTGGAACCCTGCAACCACACCGGTCGCACCGGGCCCTGTGCTCAGGCGCTGATCAAGGCCGGGGTACGCCGCGTGGTGATCGCCGTCGACGATCCGACCCGGCTGGCCGGGGGTGGCACGGGCACCCTGCGGGCGGCGGGCGTCGAGGTGGTCACCGGGCTGCGGCGCGACGAGGCCGAGCGGGGCAACGCCGTCTGGCTGACCGCGGTGCGGCGCGGACGCCCGCACCTGACCTGGAAGTTCGCCGCGACGCTGGACGGGCGCTCGGCGGCAGCCGACGGCACCAGCAAGTGGATCACCTCGGCCGAGGCCCGGGCCGACGTCCACCGGCTGCGCGGGACGGTGGACGCGATCATCGCCGGCGTCGGCACCATCCTGGCCGACGACGCCCAGCTCACGGTTCGTGGCGCCGGCGGCGAGGTGCGGCAACCGCTGCGGGTCGTGGTCGACTCGTCCGGGCGTACCCCATCATCGGCCAAAGTCCGCGACGAGAGCGCGCCCACCTGGATCGCGACAGCGGCCGAGACCGGCCGCGGGCCGGACGGCCGCACCGACCTGAACGCGCTGACCACCGCGCTCTTCGACCGGGGTGTGCGGTCGGCGCTGCTCGAGGGCGGCCCGACGCTGGCCGGCGCGTTCCTGGCCGCGGGGCTGGTCGACCGGGTGACCGGCTACGTCGCGCCCAAGCTGCTCGGGGCGGGAGCCAACGCGCTCGCCGCCGCCGGGGTCACCACCATCGCCGAGGCCATCGACCTCGACCTCACCGACGTCACGCGGATCGGACCGGACCTGCGGTTCACCGCCACCATCCGGCAGAAGGAGTCCTGATGTTCACCGGCATCGTCGAGGAACTGGGCGAGGTCAACTACCTCACCGACGCGGGGGGCGACGCGGCTGTCATCGCCATCCGGGGGCCGCTGGTCACCTCGGACGCGCGGCACGGCGACTCGATCGCGGTCAACGGCGTCTGCCTGACCGTGCTCGACAACGTCGACGGCGTGTTCACCGCCGACGTGATGGGCGAGACGCTGCGCCGCTCGTCGCTGGGCGCACTGCGGCCGGGCAGTCCGGTCAACCTGGAGCGGGCCGCGACGGTGGGTAGCCGGCTGGGCGGGCACCTGGTGCAGGGCCACGTCGACGGGGTCGCGCGGATCATCGCCCGCGAGCCCGCCGACGAGTGGGAGGTGCTGCGGTTCGCACTGCCTTCGGAGCTTTCCCGGTACGTGGTGGAGAAGGGCTCGATCACGGTCGACGGCGTCTCGCTGACCGTGATGGCCGTGGACGAGCAGTCGTTCAGCGTCGGGCTGATCCCGACGACCCTCAAACTCACGGTCCTGGGCGCCAAAGCGATCGGCGACCCGGTCAATCTCGAAGTCGACGTGATCGCCAAGTACGTGGAGAAGATGCTGGGGGACCGTCATGTTGGATGACATCGAGCGCGCGATCAAGGACGTCGCCGCGGGCAAGGCCGTGATCGTCGTCGACGACGAGGACCGCGAGAACGAGGGCGACCTGATCTTCGCGGCCGAGAAGGCGACACCCGAGCTGGTGGCCTTCATGCGCCGCTACACCTCGGGCTACATCTGCGCCCCGATCACCGAGGCCGAGGCCGACCGGCTCGACCTGCCGCCGCAGCATCACACCAACCAAGACCGGCGCGGCACCGCGTACACGGTCACTGTCGACGCCCGGGAGAACATCGGCACCGGCATCTCGGCCGCCGACCGCGCGCACACCATCCGGCTGCTGTCCGACCCGGCCACCCAGCCCGGCGACCTGTCCCGCCCCGGCCACGTGGTCCCGCTGCGGGCCAAGGTCGGCGGGGTGCTGCGCCGGCCCGGCCACACCGAGGCCGCCATCGACCTGGCCGAGCTGGCCGGGCTCCGACCGGCCGGCGTGCTGTGCGAGATGGTCAACGACGACGGCACCATGATGCGGCTGCCCGACCTGGAGGCGTTCGCGGCCGAACACGACCTGGCGCTGATCAGCATCGCCGAGCTCATCGCCTACCGGCGGCGGCACGAGCAGCAGGTCGAGCGGGTGGTCGAGACCCGGCTGCCGACCGAGCACGGCGAGTTCACCGCGGTCGGCTACCGCGCGCTGTCCGACGGCGCCGAGCACGTGGCGCTGGTCCTCGGTGAGCTCGGCGACGGCGACGACGTGCTGGTCCGGGTGCATTCGGAATGCCTGACCGGTGACGTCTTCGGCTCGGTGCGCTGCGACTGCGGGCCGCAACTGGACGCGGCGCTGGAGCGGGTGGCCGCGGCCGGGCGCGGGGTGGTGCTCTACATGCGCGGGCACGAGGGCCGGGGGATCGGGCTGCTGCACAAGCTGCAGGCGTACCAGCTGCAGGACCGAGGCCTGGACACCGTCGACGCCAACCTGGAGCTCGGGCTGCCGGCCGACGCCCGGGACTACGGCACCGGCGCGCAGATCCTCTACGACTTGGGCGTGCGCTCGATGCGGCTGCTGACCAACAACCCGGCGAAACGGGCGGGGCTGGAGGGGTACGGGCTGACCGTCACCGGCCGCGAGGAGCTGCCGGTGCGGGTGCACGCCGAGAACGTCCGCTACCTGCGGACCAAGCGTGACCGGATGGGCCACCTGTTCGAGGCGCTCGGCTGAGGGGCCGTCCGGCCGTACGGGCCTCTTAATCGCAGTTCCCCGGCGACACGGATGTCGCCGGGTGGAGACTGACCACACCTACGAAGGGATGGCGACATGGCCGGCTTCGGTGACCCGCACATGGAGACCGTCGACGCCGCCGGGCTCAAACTCGGCATCGTCGGCTCGCGCTGGCACAGCAACCTGGTCGACCACATGGTCGACCGGGCCCAGCAGGCCGGCAAGGCGTGCGGGGTGGACGACGTGATCGTGATCCGGGTGGCCGGCTCGGTCGAGCTGCCCGTGGTGGCGCAGGCCCTGGCCCAGCGGTGCGACGCGGTGGTCGCGCTGGGCGTGGTCATCCGCGGTGAGACCAAGCACTTCGAGTACGTCTGCGACGCGGTGACCGCCGGCCTGACCCGGGTGTCGCTGGACGAGCGGACGCCGGTCGCGCACGGCGTGCTGACGGTGGAGTCGCTGGGCCAGGCCAAGGACCGGGCCGGCCTGGAGGACTCGATCGAGGACAAGGGCTGGCAGTCGACCGTGGCCGCCCTGGACGCCGCCGTGGCGATCCGCTCCCTGAGCTGAACAAAGTAGTAGCCCCGAGGAGCGGTGTCTGGGCTGCGGATGCCGGGTCTGGCTGCCACTGGTGGTGTTGGTGGTAGCGCGGGGTGGTGTCTGGGCTGCGGATGCCGGGTCTGGCTGCCACTGGTGGTGTTGGTGGTAGCGCGGGGTGGGGGGCGTTTGGCTGCCTCTTTTAGAGGCGGCCGGCTTCGATGATGCGGGACAGAAACTGGCGGGTACGCGCTTCGGCCGGGTCGCCCAGGACTTGCTCCGGTGGGCCCTCCTCGAGGACCTTGCCGCCGTCCAGGAACGCGACCCGGTCGGCGACCTGACGGGCGAAACCCATCTCGTGGGTGGCCAGCACCATGGTCATGCCCTCGGTCTTGAGGTCGCGGATCATGCTGAGCACCTCGCCGACCAGCTCGGGGTCGAGGGCGCTGGTGACCTCGTCGAGCAGCAGCAGGCGGGGGCCGTTGACCAGCGCCCGCACGATGGCCACGCGCTGTTGCTGGCCGCCGCTCAGCCGGTCCGGGTAGCTGCCTGATTTGTCGGACAGGCCGACTCGGTCGAGCCACTCCATCGCCTGGTCCCGGGCCTCCTTCGCCGCCCGCCGATGGACGCGGGTCGGTGCCAGGGTGATGTTGTCGAGCACGGTCATGTGCGGGAACAGGTTGTAGGACTGGAAGACCATACCGATCTTCTGGCGTACCCGATCGGGATTGACGCGCGGGTCGGTGATGTCCTCGCCGTCGAGCCGGATGACCCCGTCGTCGACCTCGGTCAGCAGGTTGACGCAGCGCAGCAGGGTCGACTTGCCCGAGCCGGAGGCACCGATCAGCGCCACCACCTGATGCTCGTCGACGGTCAGATCCAGATTGTCGAGTACGACCGACGATCCGAAGACCTTCCGCACCCCGGTCACCGACAGCAGCATCAGGAGCCCGCGTTCTGTCGCCGGGCGGCGCGCATCGTCACGCCGTCGGTGACCGCGATCAGCGGCAGCGCCAGCAGCACGAACAGGACCGCGGCGACGATGTAGGGCGTGTAGTTGAACGTCTCGGCGGTGGAGATCTGCGCCGCGCGTACCGCATCGATCGGACCGGCCAGCGACACCAGCCCGACGTCCTTCTGCAGGGCCACGGTGTCGTTGAGCAGCGGCGGCGCGACCCGGCGGACCGCCTGCGGCAGCACCACGTGGCGCATCGTCTGCCGGTAGGTCAGCCCGAGCGACCGGGCCGCCGCCAGCTGGCTCGGGTGCACCGACTCGATGCCGGCCCGGAACACCTCGGCCAGGTACGCACCGTAGGTCACCACCAGCGCTGCCCCGCCCAGCACGAGGACGCCGGGCGTGCCTTGCAGCCGCAGGCCGGGCACGCCGAACGCGAACAGGTAGATCACGATGATCAGCGGGACGCCACGGAACGTGTACGTGTACGTGGTGGCCAGCGCCCGCGCCGGAAAGAAGACCGGGCCGCGCAGCGTACGCAGGATCGCCACCAGCAAGCCGAGCGCGAGCGCCGCGAGCGCGCACACCACCAGCAGCCGGATGTTCAGCCAGAGCCCGTCCAGCACCGCCGGCAGGGCGTCCCGGCCCAGGTCGAAGCTGAAGAACGACTCTCGCACCCGGTCCCACCCGGGCGACCCGGTCACCGCGAGCACCAGCACCGTGCCGGTGATCAGCGTCGACACGGCGGCCAGCAGAACGGAGCGGATCGCCCGGCCCCGGCGGTAGGCGACTCGCTCCCTCTGGACGTCGCTGACCGTCACTGCAGTTCGCGTGCCCCGGTGCTGCCGGCCAGCCAGGTCTTCTCCAGCACCGCGAGGGTGCCGTCCTGGCGCAGCTCGTCGACGGCGTCCTTCACGCAGTCGGTGAGCGCCGAGTCCTTGTCCAGGACCAGACCGAACTGCTCGGGCACGCCGACCTGCGGCAACTGGCCGACGATGACGCCGTTGTCGAGCTCGGCGCCGGTCATGTAGAACGCCGTCGGCAGGTCGACCACGAGACCGTCGATCGTGCCGTTCTGCAGCGCCTTCTTGGCGTCGTCGTTGCTGTTGAAGACCTGCGCCTGGGCCGTCGGCTTGATCAGGTCGTTGATCGCCTGCAGGCTGGTCGTGCCGACCTGGGCGCCGAGCTTGGCGTCCTTCAGTGCGGCGATCGAGGTCGCGTTCTCGATCTTGCTGCCCTTGGTGGTGATGACCGTCTGCCGCACCAGGTAGTAGGCGGACGAGAAGTCGACCGCCTTCTTCCGCTCGGGCGTGATCGAGAACTGGTTGACGTCGAAGTCGTACGCCTTGGGCCCGGGCTGGATCGCGTTGTTGAACGGAACCTGAGTCCAGACCACGTTCGGGGCCTTGTAGCCGAGCCGGTCGGCGACCTGGTAGGCCACGGCGGCCTCGAAGCCCTGACCGTTCTGAGGTTTGTTGTCCGTGAACCACGGCTCGTAGGCCGGGTTGTCGGTGCCGATCGTGATCTTGCCGGTCACCTTGGTCGGCAGCTGACCCTGCGGGCAAGGGTCGGCCGAAGGGGAGGGGGAAGCCTTGGCTCCGGTGCTCTCGTCGACCGGGGCGCAGGCCGTGAGGACGGCGACGATGACTGCCGCGCTGCCCAGCGCGGCAAGGGTAGAACTCCTGACCATGAACGGCAGCCTAGGGCACGTCTCACCACGTGGGGCCGTCCGTGGCCGTTAAGTAATGAGCTGCAACAATCGCCTCTCGTGAAGACCTTCGAGGAGTTGTTCGCCGAGTTGCGGGCCAAGGCGGAGCAGCGCGACCCGGGTTCGTCCACGGTCGCCGCGCTCGACAAGGGCGTGCATTTCATCGGCAAGAAGGTGGTGGAGGAGGCCGCCGAGTCCTGGATGGCCGCCGAGCACGAAGGACCCGAGCGGGCCGCCGAGGAGATCTCCCAGCTGCTCTACCAGGCGCAGGTATTGATGATCGCCACCGGACTCGACCTCAAGGACGTGTACCGACATCTGTGATGTGCCGTCCGCGGCCCCGCCACCACCTCGGCGGGACCGAAGACCCTCCTGCTTTGTCCTATTCGATTCGTGACCAGGAGCACACAGAGATGTTGCGCATAGCCATTCCGAACAAGGGAACCCTGTCTGCCCCGGCGTCCCAGATGCTGCGAGATGCCGGTTACCGTCAGCGCACCGATCCGAAAGACCTGATCTGCCGGGACGAGCCCAACGACGTCGAGTTCTTCTATCTGCGCCCTCGGGACATCGCGACCTACGTCGGCACCGGCGACCTTGACCTCGGCATCACCGGTCGCGACCTGCTGGTCGACTCCGGCGTCCCCGCCACCGAGCTGCTCGATCTCGGGTTCGGCGGGGCCACGTTCCGCTGGGCGGCGCCGGCCGGAACCCTCGACTCGGCCGACGACATCGGTGGGCGGCGCATCGCCACCGCGTACCCGGGAGTGGTTCAGCGGCACCTGTCCGAGCACGGCATCACCGCCGAGGTGGTGCGGCTGGACGGCGCCGTCGAGAACGCGGTCCGGCTGGGTGTGGCCGACCTGATCGCCGACGTCGTCGAGACCGGCGCCACGCTGCGGCAGGCCGGGCTCGTCACGCTCGGCGAGCCGCTGCTCAAGTCGTCGGCCATCCTGATCGGCGGGGCCTCGGCCTCGGAGGACGTCGGGGCCCGGGCCGCGCAGCTGATCCGGCGCCTGCAGGGGGTGCTGGTCGCGCGGAGCTTCGTGATGCTGGCGTACGACGTGCGGGCCGACCTGATCGACAAGGCGACCGCGCTGACCCCGGGCATCGAGTCGCCGACCGTGTCACCGCTGGCCCGCGAGGGCTGGGTGGCCGTGCAGGCCATGGTCCGGCGCGACGACGTGCACCGGAGCATGGACGAGCTGTACGACCTGGGCGCCCGCGCGATCATCGCCACCGACATCTCGAACTGCCGGCTCTGATGCGTACCATCGAGATCGTGGTTTTCCAGCCCCGCAGGATCCGTTGGGTCGCCGGCGTCATCGCCGGTGCCGTCGTGCTGCTGTTCACGGTGCTGAGCTTCGGGCTGCACGGGGCCACCGGTGACGGGTTCGGCCAGTTCCAGCGGGGCGACCAGCTGGCCATGATCGGCCTCGGCGTGCTCATCGGCCTCGGTGTCCTCGCCTTCACCCGGCCGAGGGTCACCGCCGACGCCGAGCACGTGGTGATCCGCAACGTGGTCGGCGGCTACGACCTGCCGTGGTCGGCGGTGCGGGCGGTGCGCTTCGACCGCAACTCGCCCTGGGCGACCCTCGAGCTGCACGACGACGAGACGGTCTCGGTCCACGCGTTGCAGGCCGCCGACAAGGAGTACGCGGTGGATGGCGTCCGCGCCCTCCGGGCCCTGCACGCGGGTGCGGCCGCGGCCTGAGGAGTACGCGGTGGGCGCAGTTCGCGTCCTCCGGGCCCTGCACGCGGGTGCGGCCGCGGCCTGACGTGTCGGGCCGAGCGTGACAACGTGTGGCCCCGCCGGACGATGTCACGCTCTGCCTGGTAGACTCGCCTGCAGTCGACCACACGTGTGTCCGTTTCGATGGGTGCTCGTGCGAAAGAGGAGCCCGCTGGTTCCCACCTGTGCCGCGACTAGCGGTCGGGTCCGGTCAACCGCCCTCGGGAATAACCGGGGTTCGGTGCGCGTCCTCACAGGGGCGCCGATGACCGGTCGAGCGGGCCCTGGCATATACGTCGGGGCCTTCTGCTTTCCCGGCGCCCGTACCCGGGGCGTCGTGATGGCCGACCGACATTGGCAACGCCTTCGCCACAGACCGTGGTGGAGGAACCGTTCTGAGGAGGCCACATCAGCGTCGAACCACGCGTGAACGAGCAGATCCGGGCGAGAGAGGTCCGACTGGTCGGTCCTGAGGGTGAGCAGGTGGGCATCGTCCCGCTCGAGCGCGCCCTGCAGCTGGCCGCGGACGTCGATCTGGATCTGGTCGAGGTGGCGCCGATGGCCCGCCCGCCCGTGTGCAAACTCATGGACTTCGGCAAGTTCAAGTACGAGTCGGCACTCAAGGCGCGCGAAGCCCGGCGTAACCAGCAACAGACCGTCATCAAGGAAATGAAGCTGCGGCCGAAGATCGACCCGCATGACTACGAGACCAAGAAGGGTCACGTGGTCCGCTTCCTCAAGGCGGGCGACAAGGTCAAGGTCACGATCATGTTCCGTGGTCGTGAGCAGAGCCGGCCCGAGCTGGGCTTCCGGCTTCTCCGCCGGCTCAGCGAGGAGATCTCCGAGCTCGGCTTCGTCGAGGCCAGTCCCAAGCAGGACGGCCGCAACATGATCATGGTGTTGGCCCCGCATCGGGCCACCAAGGCCGCCGCTGTGGCGGCGGAGACCGCGGCCCAGGGCAGCAGGACCCGCCCGCCGCGGGAGGGCGATGGTGCCGGCGCTGCGCCGGCCGTGACAACCGCCGACACCACCGCAGAGTAGACAGCCTCCCTCCGGGGAGCACGGAAAGAGGCGTTCGAAGTGCCGAAGATGAAGAGCCACACCGGCATGGGTAAGCGGGTGCGGGTCACCGGCAAGGGCAAGATCGTCCGCGAGCAGGCCGGCAAGCGCCACCTGCTCGAGGGCAAGTCGTCCCACGTCACCCGCCGGATGACCGGCACCGTTGTGGTGGCCAAGGCCGACACCAAGCGAGTAAAGAAGCTGCTGGGCCGCTGACGCGCCCTTTTTAGACCATTTAGGAGTCGAAGATGGCACGCGTCAAGCGGGCTGTAAATGCCCAGAAGAAGCGCCGCACGCTGCTCGAAACCGCCAGTGGCTACCGTGGACAGCGCTCGCGCCTGTACCGCAAGGCCAAGGAGCAGGTGCTGCACTCGATGCAGTACTCGTACCGCGACCGGCGCGACCGCAAGGGTGACTTCCGCCAGCTGTGGATCACCCGCATCAACGCGGCCGCCCGGGCCAACGGTATGACGTACAACCGCCTCATCCAGGGCCTGCGCCTGGCCGAGGTCGAGGTCGACCGTAAGATCCTGGCCGACATGGCGGTCAACGACGCGGCCGCGTTCGCCGCGATCGTCGAGGTCGCCCGGGCCGCGGTGGCGGCCGAGGGCACCGGCGGCGCCGCTGCCCAGGCCGCCTGAGCACCTTGCCCGTGACAGAGGCGTCCTCCCCTGGTGGAGGGCGCCTTTTCACGTCCCGTACCCCCCGGATCGTCGCCGCCCGGCGGCTGCAACGCCGGCGTGACCGGGACCAGACCGGCCGCTTTCTGGCCGAAGGGCCGCAGGCCGTCGCCGCCGCCCTGACCGCCGGAGTGGTGGTCGAGCTGTTCGCCACGCCCGACGCCATCGCCCGGTACCCGTTCGCCTCGGCCGCGACCGCGGTGGCCGAGGACGCGCTGGCCGCGCTGGCCGAGACCGTGCACCCGCAGGGGGTGGTCGCGGTGTGCGAGCAGGCCGAGGCCACGCTGTCGGCCCGCCGGCTGACCGCGGTGCTGGCCGACATCCGCGACCCGGGCAACGCGGGCACGATTCTGCGTACGGCCGACGCGGCCGGCGCCGAGGCGGTGGTCTTCGCCGGGGAGGCCGTGGATCCGTACAACGGCAAGTGTGTGCGGGCGTCGGCCGGGTCGCTCTTCCACGTCGACGTGGTGCGGTCGCGGTCCGCTGTGGACGTCGTGTCGACGCTGCGATCGGGCGGGGTGCGGGTGCTCGCGGCCACCGGCTACGGCGACGTGAGCCTGGACGAGCTGGTCGACGACGGGTCGCTGGGGGCGCCGACCGCGTGGCTGTTCGGGTCGGAGGCGCACGGACTGTCGGACGAACTGCTGGGCGCGGCGGATGCGCGGGTGCGCGTGCCCATCTATGGCGGCGCCGAAAGTCTCAACCTGGCCGCGGCCGCCGCGGTCTGCCTCTATGCCTCGGCTCGGGCTCAGCGCTGATGCGGGCGGTTGTCTCTCACACGGCCGTTGTTCATCGCGGGGCCGTTGTTCATCACGCGGCCGTCGTTCATCGCGGGGCCGTTGTTCATCGCGCGGGCGTCGGTTTCTGCGCGGGCCGGGTGGGGTGCTGATGCGGGCGGTTGTTTATCACGAGGTCGGGGCGGCGCCTGTTATCGAGTCGGTGGCGGCGCCGGAGTGTCCGCCCGGCGGGGCGATCGTGGCGGTGCGGGCGACCGGGGTGTGCCGGTCGGACTGGCATGCGTGGCGAGGGCACGAACCGGTGGCGTTGCCGCACATCCCCGGGCACGAGTTCGCCGGTGAGGTCGTCGAGGTCGGTGCCGGGGTGCGGGACTTCGCGGTGGGGGACAGGGTCACCAGCCCGTTCGTCAACGGGTGCGGGGTCTGCGGGTACTGCCGGGACGGCGACGCCCAGGTGTGTCCGGACCAGACGCAGCCCGGATTCACCGACCCTGGGTCGTTCGCCGAGCTGGTCGTGGTGCGGGGCGCGGACACCAACCTGGTGCGGCTGCCCGGCGATCTCGGCTTCGCGGGCGCGGCCGCGCTGGGGTGCCGGTTCGCCACGGCCTTCCGGGCGTTGACCGCCCAGGCCAGGCTGGCCGCGGGCGAGTGGGTGGCGATCGTGGGCTGCGGTGGCGTCGGCCTGTCGGCTGTGCTGATCGCCAAGGCGCTCGGGGCGCACGTGATCGCCGTGGACCCGTCGCCGGCCGCCCGGGCGCGGGCCGTCGCCCTCGGCGCCGACCACGCCGTCGAGATCACGACCAGCTTCTCCGGCGCGGCTGACGTCTCCGACTGGGTCGGCGCGGCCGGCGTCTCTGACGTTTCCGGTGCGGCTGACGGCTCCGACGTCTTCGGTGTGGTTGGCGCGGCTGACGTCTCTGGTGCGGTTGGCGCGGCTGACGTCTCTGGTGCGGTTGGCGCGGCTGACGTCTCTGGTGCGGCTGGCGCGGCTGACGTCTTCGGCGCGGTTGGCGATGACGTTTCCGGCGCGGATGACTCGGGCGGCGCTGCCTATTCGTCGACGTTGACGCTGCACCATCCGTCGGTGATCGAGGCGATCGTGCCGGGTGGGGTGCATGTGACGCTGGACGCGGCCGGCTCCGCCGTCACGGCCGACGCCGCGGTGCGCAGCCTGCGCCGGCGCGGCCGGCACGTGCAGGTCGGGCTGATGCTCGGGCCCGACGCGAACGCGGCGCTGCCCTGGGACCTGGTGGTGGCGCGGGAGCTCGAAATCTATGGCTCGCACGGGATGGCCGCCGCCGGCTACCCGGACATGCTGGCCATGGTAGCCGACGGGCGGCTCGACCCGGCGGCTCTGGTCGGTCGTACGATCACGCTCGACGAGGCGCCGGCGGCCCTGATGGCGATGGACCGTCCGGCGCCCCAGGCCGGGATCACAACGATTCTGCTCTAGGCCCTAGCGCTGTTGCTTTGCTCCAGGGGCTGTCGCTGATTCGCGTGCGGGCGCTTCGATCGAGACCGAATTTCCCGGCCAGCCGAACCGCCGACCGGCACCCCATGCGCCTGCGAGCCGGCGGCTCGGTGGTCGTGGCCTACGGCGACCCGAACGTGCTCGCGCAACAGCCCTGGGCGTCAGCCGCAGTTGGCGTACCCGCTGGTGTAGCTCGTGCCGCGGGAATAGCCGAAGAAGCGGACGCACTTGCCCTTGCTCGCGCGCTTGACCGGGCCGGCGTAGTACTTGTAGTCGCCGGTGTCGTAGGACCAGCCGCCGCCCTTGACCTGCAGGCCGGCGGTGACTCGGGTGGACTTGCCCTTGTCGGCCGTCTTGATGGTGACGACGCAGGTGGTCGAGCCGTTGTAGAGCTGGTAGGTCACCGCGCCGGGGAGTGCCTTCGAACGCTGGACGCCGTAGCCGGCGCCGCAGACTCCAGCCGGTGTGTAGGCGGGTGCCGCCGAGGCCGGTACGGCAGTGGTCGCGACCAGGGCCGCGGCCCCCAGGGCGGCGGCTGCGATGGAAATCTTCATGAGTCCTCCTTGCCCGAAATGTCCGAATCTTAAGCCATAGAATTCGCGGGTCCGGTCGGCGGGTGTGACCTGAACGGGGTGCCATCCGGTCCTATCAATCAGGACCGGAACGGACACGAGGAGACGCGGCAGTGGAACCGAACCTGCGCAAGCATTTCGACCTGGCGGTCATCGCCGACCCGGGCGCCGACCCGGGCGAGATGGCGGCGGCCGCCATGGCCCAGGGCGGCCGGAGCCGGCGCAAGCGACGGCAGCTGGCCATCGCCGGTGCGGCCGCCGGCGTGGTGGTCGTGCTGGTCACCGCGGCCGGCATGGGCCCGCTGCTCGGCACGAGGGTGCCCGACCACCCACGGGAGACGATCGCCGCCGGGATGATGCTGGCCGCGCCGGACTGCTCGGTGCGGACGGTCGAGACCGACGCCACCGACGTGGCCATCTTCCTGACCGACGAAGTGACCGACCGGCAGCGGACGGCGCTGAGCAAAGCGCTCAACGACGACGCGCGGGTCACCAAGGTGCTCTTCGAGAGCCGCCAGGAGGCGTACGCAAAGTTCGTCAAGCTCTGGGCCGACAACCCCGACTTCGTCAAGTCGGTGACGCCCCGGTCGCTGCCCGAGTCGTTCCGGCTGCGGCTGGCCAGCCCGGCCACGTTCGTCGCCTTCAACCGCGATTACGGGCGGAAGGCCGGCGTACAGGACATCATCGGCCGCTCCTGCCCGGAGAGCGCGCCGGTCGGAGGGGTTCTGTGACCAGCACCGTGACGCAGTCCCGGCCCGTGGAGAACCCCGCCGAGGCGACCCGGAAGGGCTGGGGTGCGGGCCGCCGCCGCGCCAAAGCCGCCCAGGACGCCGAGTTCACCGAGTTCGTGGCCTCGGCCGGCACCCGGCTGCGGCGCAGCGCATACCTGATGTGCCGCGACTGGCACCTCGCACAGGACCTGACCCAGCAGACCTTCGCCAAGATGTACGCCGCCTGGTCGCGCCTGCGCACCGGCACCAACCTGGAGGCGTACAGCCGCCGGGTTCTGATGAACCTGGTTTTCGACCAGCACAAGCGGCGCAGTGGCTCCGAACTCGTCCTGGCCGAGCTGCCGGACCAGCCCGACCGGGCCGGCGCCGGCTCACCCGAGCTGCGGATGGCCCTGGTCGACGTGCTGGCCCGGCTGAGCGTCGAGGACCGCGCGGTCCTGGTGCTGCGGCACGCCGAGGACCACAGCGTCGAGACCGTGGCCACGATCCTCAAGGTCTCGGTGTCGGTGGTGAAGATGCGCAACCAGCGGGCGCTGGCCCGGTTGCGCGCCATGCTCGGTGACGACTTCCTGGCCTGAGGACGGCCGAACCACCTGGTCAGCGCCCACCCAGCCAACGTGCCCGCCGGCCGCAGCGGCCGGCGGGCCGTCGAACGCGCCGGCCCGCGTGGCGGCGTCGGCGGGGTCGGCCCAGAACGCGCCTTGAGGCGGCTACCTCTATCGGAACAGCCGCACTTCCTGAGGCCAGCCGCAGGCCGCCGCGATCTTCCCGGCCCAATGCCTTGCCGCCGCCTCGTCGGCCACCTCCACCACGGTGAACCCGCCGAGATGCTCCTTGGACTCGACGTACGGGCCGTCGGTGAACAGCGGCGTGCCGCTCGACGCGTCGACGCTGAACACCGGGGTCGAGCCGTCGAAGCCCCCGGCCGCGACCAGCACCCCGGCGGCCTTCATCTCGGCCATCACCACGCCGTTGGCCTGCGAAGCCCGGCGGATGTCCTCGTCGGTGAGGTCGGGAACCCAGTCAGCGTTGAAGGCGATCAGATATCCAGTCATGTCATCTCCAACGAACGGCGGTAGCCCGATCCGACACCACTCGGGGAGGTTTCGGCAAGCCTTCGTAAGCTGGTGCGCATGGATGATGGCCATGTTGATGCCGCCGCGGACTTCGTCGCGCTCGGACTGCGACAAGAGTTGCTCGCCGCGCTGAGTGGCCTCGGCTACGAGGAACCGACACCGATCCAGCGCGAGGCGATCCCACCCCTGATCGCCGGCAAGGACCTGGTCGGACAGGCCGCGACCGGCACCGGAAAGACCGCGGCGTTCGCGTTGCCGCTGCTGCAGAGGTTCACCGGCGGCGAGCGGAACGAACCCGCGTCGCTGGTGCTGGTGCCGACCCGCGAGCTGGCCGAGCAGGTGTCCCAGGCCGTTCACCGCTACGGCCGGGAGCTGGGGGTGCGGGTTCTTCCCGTGTACGGCGGGCAGCCGATCAGCCGCCAGTTGCAGGTGCTGCGGCGCGGGGTCGACATCGTCGTCGGCACCCCGGGCCGGGTCCTCGACCACATCGAGCGGGGCACGCTCCAGCTCGGCGAGATCAGTGCCGTGGTGCTGGACGAAGCCGACGAGATGCTCGACATGGGCTTCGCCGAGGACATCGAGGCGATCCTGGCCGAGACGCCGGCCGGCCGGCAGACCGTGCTGTTCTCGGCGACCATGCCGCCCCGGATCGATGCGATCGCCCGGCGGCACCTGCGCGATCCGCTGCGGATCACCATGGGCCGGGACACCGCCGCGGCGGACACCCTTCCCCGCGTACGCCAAAGTGCGTTCTTGATCGCCCGAGCCCACAAGATGGCCGCTCTCGGGCGGGTCTTGGATGTCGAGATGCCGCAGGCGGCGATCGTTTTCTGCCGTACGCGCGAAGAGGTCGACGAGGTCACCCAGAGCCTGAACGGCCGGGGCTACCGCGCCGAGGCGCTGCACGGCGGCATGAGCCAGGACCAGCGCGACCGGGTCATGAGCCGGCTCCGCAGCGGCGCCACCGAACTGCTCGTCGCCACCGACGTGGCCGCCCGCGGGCTCGACGTCGAGCAGCTGACCCACGTGATCAACTACAACGTCCCGTCGGCGCCCGAGGCCTACGTGCATCGCATCGGCCGGGTCGGGCGGGCCGGCCGGGAAGGCGCCGCGATCACCCTGGCCGAGCCGCGTGAGCAGCGCATGCTCAAGGCCATCGAACGGCTCACCGGGCAGCGGATCACCCCCGAGAAGCTGCCCACCGTGACCGACCTGCGCGCCCGCCGCCTGGAACTGCTCCGCAGCACCGTGCAGGAGGCGCTGGAGGACGACGACCTCGACCGGTTCCGGCCGATCCTCGACCGGCTGATCGACGACGCCGACATCGAGCTGGTGGCCCTGGCCGGGCTGAAGCTGCTGCACGACGCCAACGGTGGCGACATCGACGAACCGGAGATCCCGGCGGCGGCCCCGGTCCGGGAGCGTGAGGAGCGGCGCCCGGGCGGGAAGCGGAGCGACGACGACCGGCGGGGGCGCAACCGGTCGGTCCCCGACGACACGACCCGGTTGTTCGTCGGGATCGGGCGCCGGTCCGGGCTGCGGCCGCAGGACCTGGTCGGCGCGATCACCGGTGAGGCCGGGCTGACGTCGCGGGAGATCGGGGCGATTCAGATCACGGATCGGTTCGCGCTGGTCGAGGTGCCCGAGGCGGATGCCGATCGGGTGATCCGCTCGCTGCAGCACAGCACTATCCGCGGCAAGCGGCCTACGGTGCGGCGCGAGCGCTTCAACCGCTGACCCCAGTGGTAGGCCCGGGCGGAGCCCCGGGCCCCGGATGCCGCGTTGGGCTACCACCGTGGTTCTTGGTGGTGGGCCGGGCGGTGTTTGGGGTGCGGATGGCACGCTGGGCTACCACTAAGGGGGAGCCGCCTTGGAGCGGAGACCTTGGGGATCACGCACCGTGAGCCCGCGGGAGCATACGGTCTGTACCCGCACCTGGGCGGGAATATGGAGTTCTTGATCTTGAGGGGTGGTCTATGATTCTCGGCATGGCGATAGGGAGATGGTTTACGCGGCCCGCTGGTTGACGGGTCTCTCCTTGCGCGATTCCTCATACCGACCGGCGGGCTGCGGCACAGCCGTCCGTAAACTGCCCGATGGCTCATCCGGTGTGAGGGAGTTCGCCGCATCATGTCCTATCGCAACGATCCGTACGATCCGAAGCAGGCCGCCCTGCTCGACCCGGCCGCGCTCGACGCCGCCGTGGCCTCCGCGACAGCGGATTTCGACGCGGCCAAAGATCTCGACGCGCTCGGTGGTCTGAAACCGGCGCATCTCGGTGACCGCTCGCCCGTTTCGCTCGCCCGCCGAGAGATCGGTTCCCTGCCGCCGGCGGCCAAGTCCGACGCCGGCAAGCGTGTCAACGAGGCCCGGGTCGCGATCCAAGCCGCGTTCGACCAGAGAAAGGCCGACCTCGAGCTCGAGCGGGCCGCCCGCGTGCTGGTCGAGGAGCGCGTCGACGTCACCCTGCCGTGGGACCGGCGCCCGCGCGGCGCCCGGCACCCGCTGACCACGCTCATGGAGCACATGGCCGACCTGTTCATCGGCATGGGCTACGAGATCGTCGACGGCCCTGAGCTGGAACTCGAGTGGGCGAACTTCGACGCGCTCAACATCGGGCCGGACAACGCGGTCCGCGGGTCGATGGACACGTTCTATGTCGACCTGCCGGGCCTGGTCATGCGCACGCACACGTCGCCGGGGCAGGTGCGCACCATGCTCACCCGGACCCCGCCGATCTATGTGGTCAGCCCGGGCCGGGCCTACCGGTCGGACGAGCTCGACGCCACCCACAGTCCGGTCTTCCACCAGATCGAGGGCCTGGTCGTCGACGAGGGCATCACGATGGCCCACCTGCGCGGGACGCTCGACCACTTCGCCCGGGCCATGTTCGGGCCGGACGCGAAGACCCGGTGGCGGCCGCACTACTTCCCGTTCACCGAGCCGTCGGCCGAGTTCGACGTGTGGTTCGAGCAGCACCGGGACGGGCCGCGCTGGGTTGAGTGGGGCGGCTGCGGCATGGTCAACCCGCGGGTGCTGACGGCCTGTGGCCTGGACCCCGCGCGCTATTCCGGTTTCGCGTTCGGGATGGGTGTGGAACGCACGCTGATGTTCCGCAACGGGGTCAGCGACATGCGCGAGATGGTCGAGGGCGACGCCCGGTTCACCCGTACGTTCGGAATGGAGGTCTGACGCGATGAAGACGTCACTGTCGTGGCTTCGTGACTATGTCGAGCTGCCCGCGTCGCTGACCGCCGCGGAGCTGGACGAGACGCTGACCAACCTGGGCATGGAGGTCGAGTCGGTCGTCGACCAGGCCGCCACCGTGCTCGGTGACCTGGTGGTCGGCCGGGTGCGGGAGATCGAGGAACTGACCGGGTTCAAGAAGCCGATCCGCTTCTGCCGGGTCGATGTGGGGCGGGCCGAGCCGCAGGAGATCGTCTGCGGGGCCTCCAACTTCGCCGTCGATGACCTGGTTGTCGTGATCCTGCCCGGCGGCGAGCTGCCGGGTGGGTTCAAGATCGGGGCGCGGAAGACCTACGGGCGCAATTCCAACGGCATGATCTGTTCGGTACGGGAACTCGGCATCGGCGACGATCACGCGGGCATCCTCGTGCTGCCCGCCGGCACGGCTGAGCCGGGGGCCGACGCGCGGCCGGTCATCGGGCTGGACGACGTGCTGGTCGAGGTGGAGATCACGCCGGACCGGGGCTACGAGATGTCCATGCGCGGAATGGCGCGCGAGCTCTCCTACGCCTATGAATCGGCCTACACCGATCCGGCCCTGGTCGCGGCGGCGCCCAAGACCGACGAGTCACCCTGGCCGGTGCGGATCGACGACCCGATCGGGTGCGACCGGTTCGCCGCCCGCGTCGTCCGGGGGATCGACCCCGACGCACAGTCGCCGGACTGGATGAAACGGCGGCTCACCGCGGCCGGGATCCGGTCGATCTCGCTGCCGGTGGACATCACCAACTACCTGATGGTCGAGCTCGGCCAGCCGATGCACGTGTTCGACCTGCAGCGGCTGCACGGCGGCCTGGTCGTCCGGCGGGCCACCCCGGGCGAGAAACTGACCACCCTGGACGGCGTCGCCCGGGTGCTCGACGCCGAGGACATGGTCA
The DNA here is from genome assembly GCF_043197135.1 of Actinoplanes sp. NPDC049265. Taxonomy (NCBI): domain Bacteria; kingdom Bacillati; phylum Actinomycetota; class Actinomycetes; order Micromonosporales; family Micromonosporaceae; genus Actinoplanes; species Actinoplanes sp. NPDC049265. Next base: position 97,363 of record NZ_JBICSP010000018.1, read on the forward strand.
TCTGCGACGACACCGGGCCGATCTCGCTGGCCGCGGTGATGGGCGGCGAGACCAGCGAGTGGCAGCCGGGCACGGTCGACGTGCTGCTGGAGGCCGCCCACTGGGACGCGGTGATGGTCGGGCGCACGGCCCGGCGGCACAAGCTGTTCAGCGAGGCGGCCAAGCGCTGGGAGCGTGGCGTCGACCCGCGGCTGCCGCTGGTCGCGTTGCAGCGGGCGGTCGACATCCTCACCTCGTTCGCCGGCGGCGAACCGGATCCATCCGTGCTCGACATCGACAACGTCGTCGCGTCCGCGCCGATCCAGTTCGACCCCGGGCTGCCGTCGCGGCGGATCGGGCTGGCCTACTCGGACGACGACGTCGCCGGGCTGCTGGCCCGGGTGGGCTGCACTGTCGCGTCGACCTGGGAGGTCACACCGCCGTCGTGGCGGCCCGACCTGATCGACCCGGCCGACCTGGTCGAGGAGGTGGCGCGGCTCGGCGGCTACAACGACATCCCCAGCGTGCTGCCGCCGGCGCCGGGCGGTGGCGGGCTGACCGCCACCCAGAAACGCCGCCGCTCGGTGGGCCGGGCGCTGGCCGAGAACGGCTACGTCGAGGTGCTGTCGTACCCGTTCGTCGCGCCGTCCGTCCACGACGCGTTCGGCCTGGCCGCCGACGACCCCCGGCGCAGCGCCGTCCGGCTGACCAACCCGCTGTCCGAGGAGGAACCCCAGCTGCGTACGTCGCTGCTGGCCACCCTGCTCGGCACGCTCCGCCGCAACCTCGGCCGGGGTCTGCGCGACCTGGCCCTCTACGAGCTCGGTGAGGTGGTCCTCCCGCAGGCGGTGGACACCCCGCCGCCGGTCCTGGGGGTCGACCGCCGGCCGTCGGCCGACGAGTGGGCGGCGGCCAACGCCCTGGTCCCGCACCAGCCGTGGCATCTCGCGGCGGTGCTGACCGGCGAGCTCGACCCGGCCGGGTGGTGGGGCGAGGGGCGCGCGGCCACGTGGGGCGATGCGGTGGAGGCGGCGCGGACCGCTCTGTCGGCGGCGGGCGTGCCCTCCGGGCGGGTGTCGGTACGCGCGGCCGAGTACGCGCCCTGGCACCCCGGCCGGTGCGCGGCCGTCTGCGTCGACGGCGAGATCGTCGGGTACGCCGGAGAGCTGCACCCCGGTGTCCTCAGCGCGCTCGAGCTGCCCAAGCGGGTCTGTGCCATGGAACTCGACCTCGACTCGGTCCCGCCGCGCGAGGTGACGCAGGCCGGGCGGCTGACCACGTACCCGCCGGCGTTGATCGACGTGGCCCTGGTGGTGCCGGCCGACATTCCCGCCGCCGAGGTCGAGACGGCGCTGGTCTCCGGGGCGGGCTCGCTGCTGGAGTCGGTCCGGCTCTTCGACGTGTACGCGTCGGAGCAGCTCGGCGTGGGGATGCGGTCGCTGGCCTACAAGCTGACGTTCCGTGCCCCCGACCGGACGCTGACCGTCGAGGAGGCGGTGGCGGCTCGCGACACGGCCGTGGCGGCCGCGGCGGAGAGCACCGGGGCGGTCCTGCGCGGGGCCTGAGTTTTAAGACCGTTCGTAGGGTTTTGTCCGGATCAGCCCCGGACGATGCTTTTTCCGGTGGCGGCCGAGCCCTTTGCGGCCGCCACCGGCGATCTGTGCCAGGCTGCTGACCGTGACGCACCCGATCATGTTCGACGACGACGATCCGTTGCTGACCCGCGTCCGCGACCTGGCCCTCGCCTTCCCCGACGCGGCCGAGAAGATCTCGCATGGGCATCCGGCCTTCTACACGACCAAGGTGTTCGCGTACTACGGCGGCTCGGTCAAACGCGACGGCGAATGGATCCGCCACGAACGCGCCCTGCTGGTGCTGACCGACCCCGACGAACGCGCGGCGATGTTGTCCGGGCCGGGCCGCTGCTTCGTGCCGGCCTACCTGGGACCGTCCGGCTGGCTGGGCGTCGACCTGGGCGACGACACCGACTGGGCCGAGATCGCCGAACTGCTGGACGCCAGCTATCGGCGTACCGCCGGCGTCCGCCGCGTCGCCCGGCTCGACCAACGCCCCTAGCCGGCCGGCCGCGGGTGCGGGTCAGCGGGCGTCGAGACCGCGTTCGCGGGCGATGCGCTCGACCGCGTCCTTGGCCTCGGCCAGGCCCACGCCGGTGCGCTCGCGGTAGACCTTGATGGCCTGGATCTTCTGGCCCCGCATCAGGTGCTGGAGGACGTCGGGTTCCTCGGCGCGGGGCTCGACGATGCCATGATGCTTCATGATCAGGTCGAGTTTGCGCTCGATGGCGGCCAGGCGGAGCGCGGTGGCGCGGCGGTCCTGTCCGCGCGAACCGGCGATCAGCATGACGAGGCCGGCGACGGACAGCACGGCGGCCACGACGACCAAGTAATCCATGCCGCCCATCAAATCACCTTGAACGGGGGCGCCGGGCACGGCAACCTGACGCTATGGCACTACGGGTCCTACTTGGAGTGACGCTGCTGCTCGGCGTGCTGGGCGCGGTCGGGCTGGCGGCGGGGGCTCCCGACGACGCGACGTTCGTGCTGGTGTCGCAGGCGGTGCAGATGCTGATGTCGGTCACGTTGCCGTTCACCGGGGTGCTGCTGGCGCGGGCGGCGGTGCGGCTGCCGGAGATGTGGCTGCGCGCGACGTTCCTGGCCGTCGCGGTCGGCGGGTTCGGTGTGGTGCTGGCCGTGGTGGCCGTGCTGGCGACGTCGGGCGACTGGGACGACGCCGTGCTGGTCGCCGTGGGCGGGGTGCTCGTCCAGGTGGTCGCCCAGTTCGTCGGGACCGGGTTCGGGCTGTTGCTGCCGCGGCGGCCGGTGATCGCGGGGTTGGCCACGATCGTGCTGCCGCTGGGTCTCTACCTGCTGCTCGGCCTGGCGCCGGCGCTGCGGCCGGTCCGGGAGTGGGTGACGCCGTACGCGACCGTCCTGCACCTGCTGTCCGGTGAGATGACGGCCCTGTCCTGGGTGCGGTGGGCGGTCGTCGCCGTGGTGTGGGCCGTCGGCCTGAACGCCTGGGGTGCGGCCCGCCGCAACCGGCGGAACGAATCCGGTCCAGGAGGAACGTGACCGCGCCGTCCGTGTTCGCGCGCTCGGGGAACGGCGCGCCGACGCGTTCGGCCCGAGCAGGCGGCTTTTCTAGCTGCTGGGGCGAGGCGCGGCGACCGGGCTGCGGTGGCCGGCGCGGTCGATCGCGCGTACGCCGAACTGGACGTTGTCCTTGGAGATGTCGACCGTGGCCGACGTGACCGCGCCGACCAGGGTGCCGTGGGTCCAGTCGGGGGCCGTCGTCTCGCGCCAGACCACCTCGTAGCCGGCCAGGTCGTCGTCGGTGCCGGCCCGCCAGCGCAGCGTCGTCGAGTTGGTCAGCTGGGTGGTGTCGATGACCACGTCACGCGGTGTCGACGGGGCCTGGGCCAGCGACCACAGGACCGCGGCGTTCACCCGGGCCACCCGGGCGATGTAGAAGAAGTCGCAGAACCGGGGCAGGTCGCCGTACTGCACGCCGTCCTCGACGCGGACGTCCTGGTGCTGGTGGCGGAAGTTCTCGCGCGGCTCGGTGAAGCGGCCGGCCGGGTAGCCGCGGCGCAGGAACGAGACGTGGTCGCTGCCGCGGAGGTAGCGGTCGCGACGCCAGACGACTCGGATCTTCATGCCGGTGTCGGGGTTCTCGGCCACGTCGCGGACGAACCGGCCGAGCTGGCGGGACGGGCCGTCGTTCTCGCCGCCGACCGACTGCCGGGTGGTTGCCTCGGCCGGTGTCTCCGAGGTGGGTACGCCCTCCACGAACAGCCGGACCGTGCGGTGCTCGGGCGGCGTGCCGTCGTGCGCGTCACCGGTGCCGATGATGTCGTTGCTGAACATCGCCTGCACGTCGGAGCCGGCGTCCTTCAACGCCTGGGCCATGTGGTCCGAGCCGTACAGGCCCTGCTCCTCGGCGGCGACGGCGGCGAACACGATCGTCGCCTCGGTCGGCCGGGTGGCGAAGACCCGGGCCATCTCCAGCACGGCGGCCACGCCGGACGCGTCGTCGTCGGCGCCGGGGGAGTCGGCCGTCGCGTTCATCACGTCGGTCACCCGTGAGTCGTAGTGGCCGGTGACCACGTACGTGCGGCCGGGATCGGTGGTGCCGTGCAGGGTGGCGACGACGTTGGTGATCCGGGTCGGCTCCGGCACCCGGGGACTGACCGGCTGGATGAACGACTGGAGCTCGACCGTCATCCGGCCGGCCGACGCGGCGGCGTACCCCTGCATCTGCTCGAAGATCCAGTCCCGGGCGGCGCCGATCCCGCGGGCCGGGTCGTCCTGCGCCGACAGCGTGTGCCGGGTGCCGAACGCGGCGAGGCGGCGGACGATCCGCTCGATGCGCCGCGGATCGATCTCACGTAGCACCTGTTTGAGCTGGCGGTCGGGTTCTTGCGGGCTGAGCCGGGTGCGGGGCGACGCGCTGGCCTCGGTGCTGCCCAGGGCTTGGCCGGGGCGGCCGAGGAACGGAGCCGCGACGGCTGCCGCGGCGGACGCGGAAAGAAAGGCTCGCCGGTCTGCCATACCGGACACTTTGGTCTACATCGCCTTGCGTGTCTACGGTCATCTATGTCAAATGATGCATACGGACGGCGATCAGCGCAGGGCATCGTCGACGGACGTCTCGTGCCGCCCCAGGAACACCGGATCGCGGCCCGACACGACGTCCAGCATGGCCTTGACGACGGCCATCCGCTCCCGGCCGGAGCTGGACAGCCATGGCTGCCGGTAGATCCGGACCGAGTCGTCGCCGACCCCGTCCGCGTCCACGCCGAGCTTCCGGCACAGCGCCACCGCCCGCTCGATGTGGTAGCTCTGCGTGACGACAATGGCCTTCCGTACGCCGAAGATCTGCCGCGCCCGTGCACACGAGTCGTAGGTGTCGAAGCCGGCGTGGTCGAGCACCACCCGCCCGGCCGGGACACCGTGCTCGACGAGCCACTGGAACATCGCGCCCGGCTCGTTGTACGTCCACTGCCCGTGATCCCCGGAGACGAGGATCACCTTGACCTTGCCGGCGGCGTACAGCTGCCGTGCGATCTCCAGCCGAGCCACCACGAACGGTGAGGGAACGTCGTGCGGGTAGATCTCTGCACCCAGCACCAGAGCCACCGGCGCAGTCGGTGCGCCGGCCGCCGTGGCGTGCACATGACCTGCGGAGACGCCTTTGACCCAGAGGGCGCCGGCGGCCATCGTCAGCACCGCCGCAGCCACGGCCAGCGCGCCCGCGACGATCACCCGGCGGAACCATTTCCTCAGCACGGGCCGACTCTCTCACCCCCGGTCAAGACTTGTAGAAAGGACGGGTGGATCCATTGATCGAATGGGCGGCCCAGGCCGAGACGAGGCGCTGGCGCAACGACGACGCGATCGTGGTCGCGGCGCCCGACCTGGCCCGGCGGGACCGGCTGGTGGTGTCCGGCCGGCCCGCGGCGGTGGCCGGGTTGCTGGCCGAGGCGTACGCCGAAACGGGACCGGGTTATCACGCCGTCGGCGACGAGGATGTGATGGCGGCCCTGCCCGGTCTCGGCGCGACCGGGCACTTCCTGTGGATGGATACGACCGATCCGGCCCCCGGGGACGAGCGGGGGGCCTGGCTGGAGACCGACGACGGCGTGGCCGAGTTCCTGGCCATGGCCGCGCCGCGATCGTTCGCGATGCCCGGTGGCACCGGCGTGCGGCGCTGGGCGGCGGTCCGCGACGACGACGGCGCCCTGATCGCGACGGCGGCCGAGGCGTGGTCGGCACCGGGCCTGGGCTTCATCGCCGGCGTGGCGACCCACCCCGACCGGCGCGGGCAGGGTCTGGCCGGCGCGCTGTGCCGGTTCGTCACCAACGACCTGATGCGCTCGGCCGGCCGGGTGGCCCTGCTGACCGACGTCTGGAACGAGGCGGCCCAGCGCACCTACCGGCGCCTCGGCTACAGCCTTCGCCCGCTGATGACCGCCCAGCCCGCGGTGGTGAGGTAGATTCAATCTACGTAGATTGAGCCTACGTGAGTGGGTTTCCGAAGTTCGTCGGGTTCCCCAACCCGGACATCGCCCGGCGGGTGGTGGAACCGGCAGTTCGACCCGGAGATCGACGTGGTGGGCGCCGATCGGCTCCCGGTGGCGGCACGGATCCACTTCTGTGGATCATTGAAGTGGCTGGGGACCCCGTTCGACCCGCGTGACCTGCATCAGCTTCGGGAGGGCGCCGCCCGGGTCCCAGGCTTCGGTCCCGTGCACACGGGGTTGCTCGTCGTCAGCCGGTCCGGCGTTGATCTGCCCGCCGGCGCCGGCGCCGGAGCCGTGGTCTGGGGTCCGGACGACATCGTGGCGGCCTGGCGGCCGTGAGGTAGATCGACTCGGCCCGCGCATCTGATCGCGCTGTGAGGGCTCGGTGACGATGGGAGGAGAGGCCTGGCCGTTCGGCGCACGACCGGCGGTGCGTCGGGGAAGACCGGGCCGCAGCGCGGCGGAATTCGATCTTCGAGCGTCTAGCGTGGCGGCCGAATCTGGATCGGCTCGACCGAAGGACAACGATGACAGCGCTGCGTACCACCGACCGAATCGTGACCACCCACGCCGGCAGCCTCCCGCGGCCCCGGGGCCTGGTCGATCTTGTCATGGGGCGCGAGGCCGGCGAGGACGTCGACGCCGGGAAGCTGAGCGACGAGGTGCGGTCGGCGGTGGAGGAGGTCGCCCGGCAGCAGGCGGCGGCCGGCGTCGACGTGCTCAACGACGGCGAGTTCGGCAAGGCGGCGTTCGTGTCGTACGCGGTCGACCGGCTCAGCGGGTTCGTACCGGACACCGTGCCGCCGGCGGACGGATTCCCGAACTTCGCGCGCTGGATGGGTATCGCCATCCGCGACTTCCCGGACTTCGCCGAGCGTCTCCTGGGCGTGATGGGGTCGGCGGTTCAACTGCGGCTGTACGCCTGTGACGGACCGGTGTCCTACATCGGCCACGAGCAGGTGGCGGCCGAGATCGCCACCCTGCGGACCGCGGCCGGGGCCGCCGGCACCGACGAGGTCTTCATGACCGCCGCGTCGCCGGGCCTGCTCGCCCAGTTCGCCCCGAACCGGCACTACGCGACCGAGGAGGACTACCTCTTCGCCCTCGCGGAGGCGATGCGGGTCGAGTACGAGGCGATTCACGCCGCGGGCTTCGTCCTGCAGGTCGACTGCCCGGATCTGGCCATGGTGGCACCGGTCTTCGACTCGGTCGAAGACTTCCGGCGGCAGGTGCGGATGCGGGTCGAGGCGCTCAATCACGCGCTGTCCGGCATCCCGGCCGAAGCGGTGCGCATGCACGTCTGCTGGGGTGGCGGCGAGATGCCGCGGACGACCGACATCGGGCTGCACGAGATCATCGACGACCTGCTGCCGGCCAAGCCGGCCGGCCTGATGGTGATGGCGGCCAACGGCCGGCACGCCCACGAGTGGGAGGTCTTCGCCGAGACCCGGCTGCCGGACGGCAAGTACCTGATCCCGGGCATGGTCGACATCGGCAACAACGTCGTCGAGCATCCGGAGTGGATCGCGCAGCGGCTCGTCCAGTACGCCGGGGTGGTCGGCCGGGAGAACGTGGTGGCCGGCACCGACTGCGGGTTCGGCCCGGTCGCGGGAATGGACGCCATCGCCCCGACCGTCGTGTGGGCGAAGTTCCGGGCGATGAGCGACGGCGCCCGGATCGCCACCGAACGGCTCTGGAAGTGAGGTTATGACTCGGCGACGACGCGGGAGATGATCTCCCAGGTGTCGTCGTCGTCCGTGCCGCCGTGGTGGACGCCGCGGAAGCGGGCCACGCCGATGGCCAGGTCGGCCAGGTCCCACCACTCGCGGTAGAGGGACAGGACCTCGGGGCGCGGCGGGCGGCCGGTGGCCTCGGCGTACGGCTGTTCCATGGCCGGGCCGAGCAGCCACAGGTCGCGTTCCGGCGGGGCGACCAGCGTGGTGTCCCAGTCGATCAGGCGCCAGCCGCCGGGCGTGCGCATCGTGTTGCCGGGGTGCGGTTCGCCGTGGGTCAGCACGTCGCCGCCGCGGTCGACAGTGGCCCGGCGTTCGTCGTAGCGGGCGTAACGGGCGGCCACGGCGTCGGCGTGCTCGCGGATCAGGCCGGCGGCGCGGGTGGCGTACGGGCCGTCGCCGCCGGGCTCGCCGGCCAGGGCGGCCGCCACCGCGTCGCGGCGGGGCACGACGAGGTCGTCCACGCCGGCTTTCTCGCGCACGGCGGGTGGTGCGGCGTGGACCGAGACAACCATGTCGAGTACGCCGCGGCGATGCTCGTCGCCGGCCCACTGATCCCACTGGTACGCGGTGCCGTCGACGTGCGGGTACAACGCCGCCGCCCAGCGGGGTGCGAGCCGGACCGTCGCCTGGCCGCCCGCGGTCGGGAACGGCGCCACGACGAAGGTCGCGCCGCCGTCCCGCAACGCGCGGGCCGTGGTCAGGGCGCGGCTCAGCCGGGCGTACGCGTCGTCGTGGTTCTCGGAAGCCGCGAAGCGGCCGATCTCGAGGTCGTCGACGGTCACGAACCAGCGCCCACCGGCCGGGTCGATCGCCGTCCAGTGATGGCTGCCGAAGCCGACCGGCGCGTGCTCGAGTTTCGCCACCGCCACGCCCCACTCACGGGTCACGGCGGCGGCGAGCTCATCGGTGTCGAAGTCGTCGGGCAGGCTCTGCACCCGCCCGATTCTGTCAGGCCGTGACCGAGAAACGCGCGACGATCAGGTCACGAGAATTCGGTCCGACCTGGAGCTCGAACGCGCCCGGCTCGACCACCCGGCGCCCGTCCGCGGTGACCAGCGTGCACTCCCGCACCGGCAGTTCGAGGTCGACGGTCGTCTCTCCCCGGGGCGGGACGGTGGCCTGGCGGTAGGTCTTCAGCTCCCGCTCGGCCCAGGTCACGCTGGTGACGAGGTCGGAGAGATAGACCTGCACGGTCTCGAGCGCCGGCCGGTCGCCGAGGTTGGTCAGCTTGACCGTCGCGCGGATCGTGCCGCCGGCCGGAAGCTCGGTCTGGTCCAGGACGAGGTCCGAGTATTCGACGGTGGTGTAGCTCAGGCCCTCGCCGAAGACGAACTGCGGTTCCTGGGTCAGGTCGGCGTAGCGGCGGCCGTGCTGGCCCCGGATCTGGTTGTAGTAGACCGGCTGCTGGCCGACATGCCGGGGCATGGTGATCGGCAGCCGGCCGGTCGGCTCGATCGCGCCCAGCACCAGCTCGGCGATGGCCCGGCCGCCGCGCATACCGGGGTTGAAGGCCTGGATCAGCGCCGCCGCGCCGACCGCCGCGGGCGGCAGGACCAGCGGCTTGGAGTTGATCAGCACGACGACCATCGGCGTTCCGGTGGCCGCGACCGCCGCCAGCAGCGCCGCCTGGCCGCCCTGCAGTTCCAGCGTGGCCGTCGACTTGCTCTCGCCGGTCAGCGCGACCGTGTCGCCGACCACCACGACGGCCACGTCGGCGGCCCGGGCAGCGGCCACCGCCTCGGCCAGCTCGGTCTCGTCGACGGCGATGCCCTGGGCGATCGGCGGGCGCGGCTGGCCGTCCGGGAAGTGCGTACCCGCGGGGTCGGGAACGAGCTCGACGATGCCGGCGCCGCGGGCGTAGGTCACGTCCGCGCCCAGCGCGCGGAAGCCGTCCAGCACGGTCTCGGTGAGCTCCCGCGGGTGCCCGTCGGGCAGCCAGTCGACCTGGCCGGAGTCGCCGGCCCAGTCGCCGAGCTGGGCCGACACGTCGTCGGCGTTGGGGCCGAGCACCGCGATCTTCGTCTTGTTCCGGAGTGGCAGCGTGCCGTCGTTGCGCAGCAGGACCAGCGAGCGGCGGGCCATCTCGAGGTTGAGCCCGGTGTGCTCGGGCGCGCCGATGACCGCCGCCTGCCGGGCCGAGTCGGGGCCGCGCGGGTTCTCGAACAGCCCGAGCCGGAACTTGAGCCGCAGGATCCGGCGGACGGCCTCGTCGATCTCGGCCTCGTCGAGGATCCCGCGCTCGATCGCCTCCTGCGCGCCCTCGAAGAAGCTCGGCGTGGTCATGATCAGGTCGTTGCCGGCCCGGACGGCGGCCGCGGCGGCCTCCGCGATGTCGGCCGCGACCTGCTGCTCCCAGACCATCCGCCCGACGTTGTCCCAGTCGGTGACCAGCGTGCCGGTGAAGCCCCACTCCTGCTTGAGCACGTCGTTGAGCAGCCAGCGGTTGGTGGTGATGGGTACGCCGTCCATCGACTGGTAGCCGAGCATGAACGTGGCCACGCCCTCCCGGGCCACCCGCTCGAACGGCGGGAGGAACCAGGCGCGCAGCTTGCGCGGGGTGAGGTCGGCCTCGCTGGCGTCCCGGCCGCCCTGGGTCTCGGAGTACCCGGCGAAGTGCTTGGCGGTGGCCATGATCGCGGTCGGGTCGGTGAGCCCGCCGCCCTGGTAGCCGCGGACCATCGCCGCGCCCAGCTCGCCGATCAGGAACGGGTCCTCGCCGAACGTCTCGTCCACCCGGCCCCAGCGCAGGTCGCGGGCGATGCACAGGACGGGGGAGAAGGTCCAGTGCACGCCGGTGGCGGACACCTCGACGGCGGTGGTGCGGGCCACCCGCTCGACCATGCCGGCGTCCCAGCTGGCGGCCATCGCGAGCTGCGACGGGAAGATCGTCGCGCCGGGCCAGAACGAGTGCCCGTGGATGCAGTCCTCGGCGGTGATCAGCGGGATGCCGAGCCGGGTGCCGGCGGCGAGGTCGATGGCCTCCAGCAGCTTCTGCGGCGAGGTGTGCAGGATCGACCCGGCCAGCTTGTCGGTGACGATCTCCTTGAGGTCGCCGCGGGAGTCGAGCTGGAGCATCTGCCCGACCTTCTCGGGCAGGGTCATCCGGCCCAGCAGATCCGCCACGCGCTCGTCGACGGTGAGCGCGGGATTACGGTAGGGATCGTCAGCGGGCACTGTGGGGGTCCTCCGGGAAGATCGACGGACGCAGTCTTTTAGTCCGGTCAAGGGTGGCGGTGGGGCAGCGGTCGGATTTGGGGCTAAACCGCAGTCTGACAGCCCGGAACCGGTTCCGTCACCCCGGGACGGTTCCGGAACCTACACGTGTCAGTGGTTTGCCCGTTCAGACCGTCGCGGTGACGTCGCGCACCCGCCGGTCCAGCTCCGAGGCGAACTCGGCCAGCTCGGCCCCGGTCGCGTCGAGCTCGCGGGCCCGCTCCAGGGCCGCGGCGGCGGTGCGCTCGTCGTTGAGGATCAAAGCAAGTTCCGCACGGTACGCCAAAGCCTCGGCCATCACCGCCGGGTCCTCGTCCGGCGGCACCTGGCCGAGCGCGCCGTCCAGCACGGTCGCCGCCCGCTCGTGGTCGTCCTGCACGTCGGCCAGCACCACGGCGTGTTCGAGGGCGCGGGCGAGCGGGGTCTGCGGGCCGGGGGCGCGTTCGATGCCGCGGGCGATCACCCGCATCCAGTTGCCGGCCGGGTCGACGATGCTGAAGCCGCTGAGCGCGGTCGCGCGTACCCGTGGCCTGGTCATCCTCGGCACGCCCGAGACCAGGACCTGGCCGTACGCGGTCCGCATGCCGTCGGCGAACGCCCGGTGCAGCGCGCCGATGTCGTCCACCAGGACCAGGCAGGAGCCGTACGAGGTCTCGGGCTCGAACTCGGGCACCACGAAGAAGTGCAGATGCAGGTCGGAGCGGCGCAGCGCGACGTACCCGGGCTGCCGGTAGGTCGCCCGGAAGCCCAGCACCGCGTAGAAGGCGATGATCTCGTCGACGTCCCGGCAGGGAAGCAGCGGGACCGTCACCTCGTTGGCCACATGCTCTTTCTACTACGGTTCGCCCGGAACCCTCCCGGAAAGGCCGCTCATGATCATCGAATCCGCCGAAGTAGTCGTGACCAGCCCCGACCGCAACTTCGTCACGCTCCGCCTGACCACCGACGACGGGCTGGTCGGGCTGGGCGACGCGACCCTCAACGGGCGCGAGCGGAGCGTGGTGGCGTACCTCGCCGAGCATGTCGCGCCGCTGCTCGTCGGCCGCGACGCGCACCGCATCGAGGACACCTGGCAGTTCCTCTACCGCGGGGCGTACTGGCGGCGCGGGCCGGTCACCATGGCCGCCATCGCCGCCGTGGACGTCGCCCTCTGGGACCTCAAGGCGCAGGCCGCGGGAATGCCGCTCTACCAGCTGCTGGGCGGGGCGTCGCGGACCGGCCTCCTCGCCTATGGTCACGCGTCCGGACCCTCTCTCCCTTCGTTGTTCGAGTCCATTCATCAGCTGCTCGAAGAGGGCTATCGCGCCATTCGCGTGCAAACCAGCGTGCCGGGCCTTTCCAAGGTCTACGGCGTCGGCTCTTCTGCCTTGTACGAACCGGCGGGACGAGTGCCGATGCCGGTCGAGGAAGACTGGGACAGCCGGTCCTATCTGCGGCACATTCCGGGCGTTTTCGAGGCGGTGCGGGCCGAGTTCGGGCCCTCGTTGCCGCTGTTGCACGACGTGCATCACCGACTTACGCCGATCGAGGCGGCGCGGCTGGGGAAGGAGCTGGAACCGTACGACCTGTTCTGGCTGGAGGACTGCACGCCGGCCGAGGACACGTCGGCGTTGCGGCTGGTCCGGCAGCACACCACGACCCCGCTGGCGATCGGTGAGGTGTTCAACTCGGTCTACGACTATCGGTCGCTCATCTCGGAGCGGCTGATCGACTACGTCCGGTCGGCGGTGACGCACACGGGCGGGATCACACACCTCAAACGCATTCTGGAGTACGCGGGGCAGTACGGCATCAAATCCGGCATTCACGGGCCGACCGACATTTCGCCGGTGGGCATGGCGGCGGCGTTGCATCTCGGTCTCGCCGTGCACAACTTCGGCATCCAGGAATACATGAAGCATGGCGCCCTGACCGACTCTGTTTTCTCGCAGTCGTTCACCTTCACCGATGGGCTTCTGCATCCGGGCTCCGCTCCGGGCCTCGGCGTGGGCCTGGATCTCGATGCCGCTGGTCGCTTTCCCTACCAAACCGCCTATTTGCCCATCAACCGCTTGAAGGACGGCACCCTGCACGACTGGTGACGTACGGCACGGTTGTGGCCGCGTCCTGTTACTTGATACGGTCCTCTGCATAGTCATACGGAGGGCTGCATGGGTTACTCAGTCGCGGTCGCGGGAGCGAGCGGATACGCGGGCGGTGAGCTGCTGCGCCTGATCTCGGGCCACCCCGAGCTCGAGCTGGTGGCGGCCACCGCCCACAGTCAGGCCGGTCTGCCGGTGGCCGCGGTGCACCCGCAGCTGACCGGTCTCGACCTGGTGCTGGGCTCGACCGATCCGGCCGCTCTGGCCGACGCTGACCTGGTCTTTCTCGCCTTGCCCCATGGGCAGTCGGCCGCTCTCGCGGCGCAGCTGCCGGCCGGCGTCAAGATAGTCGATCTGGGCGCCGACTTCCGGCTGCAGGACGCCGCCCTGTGGACGAAGTACTACGGCGGCGAACACGCCGGCACGTGGACCTACGGGTTACCCGAGCTGCCGGGTCAGCGCGCGGCGATCGCGGCGTCCGACCGAGTGGCCAACACGGGTTGTTATGCGGCGACGATCACGCTCGCGCTGGCCCCGCTGATCGCCGCCGGGGCGGCCGACCCGGCCGACGTGGTCGTGGTCGCCTCCTCCGGCAGCAGCGGCGCCGGCCGTTCGGCCAAGACTCATCTGCTGGCCAGCGAGGTCATGGGCGACCTGTCGCCCTACAAGGTGGGTGCCCACCAACACGTCCCCGAGATCAAGCAGGCCACCGGCGCCACCTCCCTGTCGATGACCCCGGTGCTCGCCCCGATGCCGCGCGGCATCCTGGCCACGGTCACCGCGAAAGCTCTGGGTCCCGACCCGCGCGCGGTGCTCGCCGCCGCCTACGCCGACGAACCGTTCGTCCACGTCCTGCCCGAGGGCGTGTGGCCGCACACGGCGGCCACCGCCGGTTCCAACTCCTGTCACCTGCAGGCAACGGTCGACATCGATTCGGGCCGGATCATCGTGGTCAGCGCTCTCGACAACCTCGGCAAGGGCGCGGCCGGGCAGGCCGTGCAAGACGCAAACCTGATGTTCGGCCTGCCGGAGACCGCGGGCCTGTCCGCCCTGGGAGTCGCGCCATGACCGTCACCACTCCGAAAGGCTTCCGGGCCAGCGGCGTCGCCGCCGGGCTCAAAGACGGCGGCCGGTCCGACGTCGCGCTGGTCGTCAACGACGGCCCCGACTTCACCGTCGCCGGCGTTTTCACCGGCAACCGGGTCAAGGCCGCGCCGGTGCTCTGGAGCGAGCAGGTGCTCAAGGGCGGTGTCGTCCGGGCCGTCGTGCTCAACTCCGGCGGCGCCAACGCCTGCACCGGCAGCCAGGGCTTCCGCGACACGCACGCCACCGCCGAGCACACCGCGGCCGTTCTCCGCGGCGGGGCCAAGCCGATGCTGATCGGCGCCGGCGACGTCGCGGTCTGCTCGACCGGCCTGATCGGCGAGCTGCTGCCGATGAACAAACTGCTGCCCGGCGTCGCGCACGCGGCCAAGGAGCTGTCCGGCCAGGGCGGCACGGCCGCCGCCGAGGCCATCATGACCACCGACACCGTGTCGAAATCGGCGGTCGTCACCGGTGATGGCTGGAGCGTCGGCGGCATGGCCAAGGGCGCCGGGATGCTCGCGCCGGCGCTGGCCACCATGCTCGTCGTGGTCACCACCGACGCGGTCGCCGGCAACGACGCGCTCGACGAGGCGCTGCGCGAGGCGACCCGGCTGACCTTCGACCGGATCGACGCCGACGGCTGCATGTCCACCAACGACACCGTGCTGCTGCTGGCCAGCGGCGCCTCCGACGTCCAGCCCAGCCAGGCCGAGCTGACCGCCGCCGTCACCGCGGTCTGCCACGACCTGGCCCAGCAACTGATCGCCGACGCCGAGGGCGCCACCAAGCACGTCGCGATCGAGGTGCTCGGTGCGGCCAGTGAGGCCGACGCGGTCGAGGTCGGCCGGACCGTGGCCCGCAACAACCTGGTCAAGACCGCGCTGTTCGGCAACGACCCCAACTGGGGGCGGATCCTGGCCGCGGTCGGCACCACCGGGGCGGCGTTCGAGCCCGACCGGATCGACGTGGCGGTCAACGGCGTGTGGGTGTGCAAGGGCGGGGCGGCGGCCGAGGATCGCTCCACCGTGGACCTCTCCGGGCGCGACGTCTCCATCCAGGTCAACCTGCACGAGGCCGAGATGTCGGCGACGATCTGGACTACCGACCTCTCCCACGCGTACGTGCACGAGAACTCGGCGTACTCGTCATGACCATGACCCCGCACCAGAAGGCCGCGGTCCTCATCGAGTCGCTGCCGTGGCTCGAGCGGTTCCACGGCGAGACGGTCGTCATCAAGTACGGCGGCAACGCGATGATCGACCCGGCGCTGCAGGCGGCGTTCGCGGCCGACATGGTCTTCCTGCGCTACGCCGGGATCAAGCCGGTCGTGGTGCACGGCGGCGGCCCGCAGATCAACGCGATGCTGGGCCGGCTCGGCATCGCCAGCGAGTTCAAGGGCGGGCTGCGAGTCACCACGCCCGAGGCGATGGACGTGGTCCGCATGGTCCTCACCGGCCAGGTCGGCCGCGAGCTGGTCGGCTTGATCAACCAGCACGGCCCGTTCGCGGTCGGGCTCTCCGGCGAGGACGCGCGGCTGTTCACCGCCGAGCGGCGGCACGCGATCGTCGACGGCGAGCCGGTCGACATCGGCCAGGTCGGCGATGTGGCCGCGGTCGACACCTCGGCGGTCGACGACCTGATCGCGGCCGGCCGCATCCCGGTCGTCGCCACCGTCGCCCCCGACGTGGACGGCGTCGTGCACAACGTCAACGCCGACACGGCCGCCTCCGCGCTGGCCGTCGCGCTCGGCGCCCGCAAGCTGGTCGTCCTCACCGACGTGCCCGGCCTGTACACCAACTGGCCCGACACCTCGTCGCTGACCACACGGATCGACGCCGCCGACCTGGAAAAGCTGATGCCGTCGCTCGAGTCCGGCATGGTCCCCAAGATGGAGGCCTGCCTGCGCGCGGTCCGCGGCGGGGTGCCCGCCGCGCATGTGGTCGACGGTCGCGTCGCCCACTCGATCCTGTTGGAAGTCTTCACGTCGGAGGGTTTCGGGACCATGGTGACGCCGTCATGAGCGGGCTGACCGGCCGCTGGCAAGACTCCATGATGGACAACTACGGCACGCCGCCGCTCGCGCTGGTCCGCGGCTCCGGCGCCGTGGTCACCGACGAGGACGGCCGTGACTATGTCGACCTGCTCGGTGGCATCGCGGTGAACGCGCTCGGGCACGCCCACCCGGCCGTGGTCGACGCCGTCACCAAGCAGATCACGACGCTGGGCCACGTCTCCAACCTCTTCATCGCCGAGCCGCCGGTCGCGCTGGCCGAGCTCCTGCTGGCCCTGGCCGGGCGCGACGGCCGGGTTATCTTCAGCAACTCCGGCGCCGAGGCCAACGAGGCCGCGTTCAAGCTGTCCCGGCTGACCGGGCGTACCCATGTGGTGGCCACCCAGGGCGGCTTCCACGGCCGCACGATGGGCGCGCTCGCGCTGACCGGGCAGCCGGCCAAGGCCGACCCGTTCCGGCCGCTGCCGGGCGAGGTCACCCACATCCCGTACGGCGACGTGGACGCGCTGCGGGCCGCCGTCACGGGCGAGACCGCGATGGTGATCCTGGAGCCGATCCAGGGAGAAAACGGTGTCGTCGTCCCACCGGCCGGTTACCTGGCCGCGGCCCGCGAGATCTGCACCGCCACCGGCGCGCTGCTCGTGCTCGACGAGGTGCAGACCGGCATCGGCCGCACCGGGCACTGGTTCGCCCACCAGGCCGACGGCATCGAACCCGACATCGTCACGCTGGCCAAGGGGCTCGGCGGTGGCCTGCCGATCGGTGCCTGCCTGGCCTTCGGGCGAGCCGCCGAGCTCTTCACCCCGGGCTCGCACGGCACCACCTTCGGTGGCAACCCGGTGTGCTGCGCGGCGGCGCTCGCGGTGATCCGGACCATCGCCGGGGACGGGCTGCTCGACCACGTCAAGCGGGTCGGTGAGCAGCTGAGGCGCGGCATCGAGGCGCTCGGGCTCGGCGTACGCGGATCGGGTCTGCTGCTCGGCATCGAGCTGGCCGGCCCCGACTCGGCCCGCCTCGCGACGGCCCTGCGCGACAAGGGTTTCCTGGTCAATCCCGTGCAGCCGGCCGTGATCCGGCTGGCCCCTCCGCTGATCCTCTCCGCCGACCAGGCCGACTCCTTCCTCGCCGCCCTGAAAGGGGTACTCCCGTGATCAAGCACTTCCTCGCCGACGACGACCTGTCGCCCGACGAGCAAAGTGCGGTGCTCGACCTGGCCGCCACCTTCAAGGCCGACCGGTACGGCTACAAGCCGCTGGCCGGCCCGCAGTCGGTCGCGGTCATTTTCGACAAGCCGAGCCTGCGGACCCGGCTGTCCTTCGAGGCCGGCATCGCCGAGCTGGGCGGCAACCCGATCATCGTGGACACCCAGAACACGCACTTCGGCCGGGGCGAGACACTGGCCGACGCGGGGCGGGTGCTGTCGCGCTACGTGTCCGCGATCGTGCTCCGGACCCACGGCGACGACCGGCTGGCCGAGCTGGCCTCCGACGTCCGCGTCCCGGTCGTCAACGCGCTGACCGACGGCTACCACCCCTGCCAGCTCCTGGCCGACCTGCAGACCGTGCGCGAGCGGCTGGGCGGCACCAAGGGGGTCAAGCTGGCCTACGTCGGTGACGCGGCCAACAACATGGCGCACTCCTACCTGCTGGCCGGGGCGACAGCGGGCATGCACGTACGGGTCTCGGCGCCGGCCGGCTTCGACCCGTCCAGCGCCGTGGTCGCCCGGGCGGCCGAGATCGCCGCCTGGACCAGCGGCTCGGTCGAGGTGCTGCGCGACCCGTTCGAGGCGGTCGACGGGGTCGACGTGGTCGCCACCGACACCTGGACGTCGATGGGGCAGGAGTCCGACGGTCGTGACCGGCTCACGCCGTTCCGGCCGTACCAGGTCCGGGCCGAGTTGCTGGCCGCCGCCGCGCCCGAAGCGATCGTGCTGCACTGCCTGCCCGCCCACCGGGGCGAGGAAATCACCGACGAGATGATGGACGGGCCGCGCAGCGCCGTCTTCGACCAGGCCGAAAACCGGCTGCACGCGCAGAAGGCACTGCTCGCCTGGCTGGTCGAACACGGCGAGGAGTCGTGACCGGGCCCGGGACGCGGGCCGGCCGGCACGCCCGCATCGTCGAGCTGATCCGGGAGCGCGCGGTCCGCTCGCAGACCGAGCTGGGCGAGCTGCTGGCCGCCGACGGGGTGCAGGTCACCCAGGCCACGCTCTCCCGCGACCTGGAAGAGCTGAACGCGGTCAAGGTGAGCGGCGCCTACGTCATTCCCGAGGACGGCCGCCGCCCGCTGCGCGACGCCGAACACGCGCCGGCCCGGCTCATCCGGCTGCTCCGTGAACTTCTCACCGGGGTGGACGCCAGCGGCAACCTCGCGATCCTCCGAACCCCGCCCGGGGCGGCGCAGTTCCTGGCCAGCGCGCTGGACCGCTCCGGGCTCTCCGACGTCGTCGGCACCATCGCCGGCGACGACACGATCCTCGTCGTATCCCGCGACGTCACCGGAGGCAAGGCCCTGGCCGACAAACTCGCCGACTGGGCCGGCCACACCAACGACACCATCGAAAGGAGCATCCCGTGACCGAGCGGGTCGTCCTCGCATACTCCGGAGGGTTGGACACCTCCGTCGCCATCCCGTACCTCGCCGACCAGCTGGGCGGGGAGGTGATCGCCGTCGCCCTCGACGTCGGGCAGGGCGGCGAGGACATGGAGGTCATCCGGCAGCGGGCCCTCGACTGCGGCGCCGTGGAAAGCGTCGTGGTCGACGCCCGCGACGAGTTCGCAGCCGACTTCTGTCTGCCCGCGCTGCGCGCCAACGCCCTGTACATGGACCGCTATCCGCTGGTCTCGGCGCTCAGCCGGCCGCTGATCGTGCGGCACCTGGTCGAGGCGGCCAAGCAGCACGGCGGCACCGTGGTCTCGCACGGATGCACCGGCAAGGGCAACGACCAGGTCCGCTTCGAGGTCGGCATCGGCGCGCTCGCCCCCGACCTGCGGGTGATCGCCCCGGCCCGGGACTTCGCGTGGACCCGGGACAAAGCGATCGCCCTGGCCGAAGAGAAGGGCCTGCCGATCGACGTGTCGCACAAGTCGCCCTACTCCATCGACCAGAACCTGTGGGGGCGCGCGGTCGAGACCGGCTTCCTCGAGGACATCTGGAACGCGCCGATCGAGGAGCTGTACTCGTACACGTCGAACCCGGCCGAGCCGCGCGACGCCGACGAGGTCACCATCACCTTCGACCAGGGCAACCCGGTCGCGATCGACGGCGAGACGGTCACCCCGCTCGAGGCCATCGCCGAGCTGAACCGCCGGGCCGGCGCGCACGGGATCGGCCGGCTCGACATGGTCGAGGACCGCCTGGTCGGGATCAAGAGCCGTGAGGTGTACGAGGCGCCCGGCGCGATCGCACTCATTACCGCGCACCAGGAACTGGAGGCGGTGACCGTCGAGCGGGACGTCGCCCGGTTCAAGCGCACCGTCGACCAGCGGTGGGGCGAGCTCGTCTACGACGGCCTGTGGTTCTCGCCGCTGCGTAACGCCCTGGACGCGTTCATCGCCGAGACCCAGCAGCACGTGACCGGCGAAGTGCGGATGACCCTGCACGGTGGCCGTGCGGTGGTCACCGGACGGCGCTCCGAGGCCAGCCTCTACGATTTCGGGATGGCGACCTACGACACCGGGGACACCTTCGACCAGTCCCTCGCAAAGGGATTCGTGCAGTTGTGGGGGCTGCCCTCGCGGATGGCGTCGGCGCGGGACAAGCGGCTCGCATGAGCTCATCGGACAACAAGACCTCGTTGTGGGGCGGCCGGTTCGCCGGCGGCCCGGCCGAGGCCCTCGCCCGGCTCTCCGTCAGCGTGCAGTTCGACTGGCGGCTGGCTCCCTACGACATCGCCGGCTCCCGCGCCCACGCCCGGGTGCTCGCGGCGGCCGGCCTGCTCGACCCCGACGAGCTCGGCAAGATGCTCGCCGCCCTCGACGACCTCGAGGCGGCGTGCGCGTCCGGCGAGTTCCGGCCCACCGTCGACGACGAGGACGTGCACACCGCGCTGGAACGCGGCCTGCTCGAACGGCTCGGCTCGCTCGGCGGCAAACTGCGGGCCGGCCGGTCCCGCAACGACCAGGTCGCCACCGACCTCCGGCTCTACCTGCGCGACCACGCCCGCGGGGTGGCCGCCGCGCTGATCGAGCTGGCCGACGCGCTGACCGAGCAGGCCGCGCTGAACGTGGACACCCCCGCGGCCGGCATGACCCACCTCCAGCACGCCCAGCCGGTCAGCTTCGGGCACTGGCTGCTCGCCCACGTCCACCCGCTGATCCGCGACCTGGACCGGCTGGCCGACTGGGACCGCCGGGCGGCGATCTCCCCGCTCGGCAGCGGTGCCCTGGCCGGGTCCTCGCTGCCCCTCGACCCGGCCGCCGTGGCCAAGGAACTGGGCTTCACCGCGCCCGCGGCCAACTCCATGGACGCCGTGGCCGACCGCGACTTCGTGGCCGAGTTCCTCTTCGTCACCGCCCTGATCGGCGTGCACCTGTCCCGCCTGGGCGAAGAGGTCGTGCTCTGGACCTCCACCGAGTTCGGCTGGGTGGAACTGGACGACGCCTTCGCCACCGGCTCGTCGATCATGCCGCAGAAGAAGAACGCGGACATCGCTGAGCTGGCCCGCGGCAAGAGCGGCCGGCTGACCGGCGGCCTGGTGGCGGTGCTGACCATGCTCAAGGGCCTGCCGCTGACCTACGACCGCGACATGCAGGAAGACAAGGAGCCGGCCTTCGACGCCGTCGACACGCTCCAGCTCCTGCTGCCCGCGCTGGCCGGCATGATCTCCACGATGACCGTCCGGGTCGACCGCCTGGCCGCGGCCGCGCCGGTCGGGTTCTCCCTGGCCACCGAGGTCGCCGACTGGCTGGTCCGCAAGGGCGTGCCGTTCCGCGACGCCCACGAGATCACCGGCAAGCTGGTGGCGCTGTGCTCGGCCCGCGAGTGCGAGCTGGAGGACGTCTCCGACGACGACCTCAAGACGATCAGCGAGCACCTCGACCCGTCGGTGCGCGAGGTCCTCTCGGTGCGATCGGCGCTGGCCGCCCGGACCACACCCGGCTCGACCGGCCCCGGCCCGGTGGCCGAGCAATTGGCCCTGGTCCAGCACCGCCTCGACACCTGCCGCCAGTGGGCGATCGAGACAGTCGTACCGCGATGACCAGCGACGACCGTATCCCGTTGGCCGCGCACTTCGCCGAGCGCTTCGTGTTCGGCGGCGTGTTGGCCGCGCACTTCGCCGAGCGCTTCGTGTTCGGCGGCGTGCACCGGGGGCCGCGTTGACCAGCGACGACCGTATCCCGTTGGCAGCACATCTCGCCGAACGCTCCATGTTCGGCGGCGAGCACGACGGGCTTGCGGTCGCCGAGCGGCACCTGGACGGGGTCGAGGCCGACCTGGCCCTTGCCCGGGGAAAGGTGCTCCACGCCCGCTTCCTGGCCGACCGCGCCGAGGACCAGCACGAGTTGGAACTCTTCGAGCGGGCGGCCAGGCTGTATCGTGCGGCCGGTGACGCCCGCGGTGAAGGGGCGGCGTGGCTCTGGGCCGGTCTGTTCCACCAGGTCGTCCGGGGCGACGAGGGGGCGGCCCTTCCACTGCTGGAACGCGCGGGCGAGCTGGGCGACTCGCTGACGGTGTCGTACGCGCTGCGCCACCTCGCGATCGCCGACCACGGTGCGGGGCGGTTCGACGAGGCGCGGGGGCGCTTCGAGGAGTCCAACCGGTTGCGCCGCGAGCTCGGCTTTCTGCCCGGGGTGGCGGCCAATCTGGTCGGGCTGGCCTATGTCGCCGCAGCCCAGGGCGACCGGGAGGAAGGGCTGGCCTTCGCTGACGAGGCCGCTCGGCTCGCTGCGGGGAACGACGCCTCGGTCGTCGCCCGCATGGCCGAGCAGGCGCGGGCCGAGATCTCGTCCTAGCGCCCGCCGTCGGTTGTGCCCCCGTTCGGCCGGGCTTTCTTTGGGGGGCCTTCGCTGGCTTTGGGGGCCTTCGCTGGTTTTGGCCTCTGTCGGCTGGCTTCTTTGGGGGCCTTCGCTGGTTTTGGCCTCTGTCGGCTGGCTTCTTTGGGGGCCTTCGCTGGTTTTGGCCTCTGTCGGCTGGCTTCTTTGGGGGCCTTCGCTGGTTTTGGCCTCTGTCGGCTGGCTTCTTTGGGGGCCTTCGCTGGTTTTGGCCTCTGTCGGCTGGCTTCTTTGGGGGCCTTCGCTGGTTTTGGCCTCTGTCGGCTGGCTTCTTTGGGGGCCCTCGCCGGCTTTGGCTCCGTCGGCCGGGGCTGCGCCGGCCTTGGCCTCCGTATGACCGGCGCGGTTTGTGGCTCTTGTCAGGCGGCGGCGGTGAGGCGGGAGAGTTCAGCGGCGGTCTCGGGGTGGCTGCGAAGGTGTTGGCGGAGTGTCCGCTTGACCTGGCTGTCGTCCTGCGGGTTGCGGACGAAATCGTCCAGCAGGGAGGCTTCGTCCTCGGCGCGCAGTGCTTCGGCCACGGCGTCGAATAAGGCTCGGGCTGCGCCGCTGGCGGTGGCGGCCTCGGGCAGGTGGATGGCGAGCGCGGTGACGGCTCGGTTGACCACCTGGAAGGACTCCAGCCCGGAAAGAGCCGGATCCGCGGCGACGTCGTTGCCGGCCGGCGGTGCGACTGTGCGGGAGGCTGCTCCGCCGATGGATCCCGTGGTGCTGGGCCGGGTGGTGGTCGTGGTCCAGTCGGTGGTGCCACCGCCGGTGGTGGTCTGGGTGGTGGGGGCGGGACCCGTGCCGAGGAGCTTCTGGCGGAGTTTGGCCTCGAGAGGGTTGAAGGCCAGGCCCAGGACGCGGGAGACGACCATGCGCACGACGACGATGATCACGATGAAACCAACCACTATGAGGAAAGACTTCACGGTGGACTCCTGGATGGTCGGGGGTGGTCAGGGCTGGAGGAGCTGGACGACAGTGCCGTCGCCCAGGCCCACGCCGCCCAGGGCGCCTTCGAGGGTGTGCGGGCAGTCGGTGACACCGGTGGCCGGATCGCGGTACGGGTTGTCGGCGAACGAGAGCTGCTCGCCGGTGGCGGTGCTCAAGGTGGCCAGCTGGTCGTGAGTGTTGACGAGCACCTGGCTGCCGGTGACGTCACACACTGTGCCGCCGTCCACGTCGATGCTCCAGAGCTTCTTGCCGGTGTGTACGTCCAGCGCCAGCAGGGCGCCGCCACTCGCGCCGTTCGTCTCGCGGTTGATGAGCAGGATGTTGCCGTTGATGCCGGCGACCGTGTCGGTGGACGAACCCGCCGTCGGCACCCGCCACAGGCGGCGCATCGAGGGCAGGGCATAGCCGTCGATGTGCGAGTCGGAACCGTCGTTGGACTCCAGGACGCCGGCCAGGACCGAACCGTCGGGTGTCACCTCCATCCGCGGCGGGTTGCTGAAGCCGCGGTTGGCCAGCTGGCCGGTGGGGGCGTACTCGCCGGGACCGTCGAGCGGAACCGAGCCGCCGGAGGAGCCGTCGGTCTTGAGCCGGCCCAGCCGCGCCCAGCCGTCAGGAGTCGTCAGGGTAGCCGCGTCCTTGCTGCCGGTGACCAGGAAGCTGCCGAGCGTACCCATCAGATCTTTGCGTGGGTGCAGTTTGCCGGTGGCCAGATCGACCGCGACGGCGATCGAAGTGTCGCCCGAGTCCCAGAGCAGAGCGCCCCAACGGCCGTCCAGGGTGGCGCTGAAGTTCCACAACTCGCCGTCGAAGGCCTGGCAGAGCAACGGATCCTCGGACTTCGTCACGACGTCGGCGGTCCACACGGTGCTGCCGGTCGCGGCGTCGGTGGCGGTCAGCGTGAGCGCGTTGGTCGCCTTGGCGATGCCCTCGGCCGGCTTCTGGGTGGCCAGCTCGGTGACGATCAGCCGGCCGCGGGTGGTGAGCACGTCGGCCGCGCCGCACTCGCCGGTGAAGCTGCCCGCCGGGAGCTGCGCCAGCGGATGGCCGGACCGGTCGTACACCTGAAGGGTCGATTGCTCCGCCCCGGCCGAGAGCAGACTGTCGACGACCACGAAACCGTCGTTGTGGACGTTCGACACGGCGGTGAGCCGGCCGTCGCCGCCGAAGGTCGCCAGCTGCGTCCCGGAGGCCGGCTGCGTCCCGGACGGCGCGGGGGCGCTCGGGGCGGGTGAGTCGCTGGGCGAGTTCGCGGCCGGCGAGGCCGCCGGGGCAGGGGAGGCGGCGTGGGAGTCGTCGCAGCCGGCCAGCGCCAGCAGCAGCGCCAGGCCGGCGGCGCGGATGACTTTGCTCACGGTGAAGATGCTTGCGCAGGAACAAGAGTTGGCAGCTCGCATGAAAAGTCAGCCTTTTTGATCGGACGGCGGTCCGGCTGGCCGGGAGGGCTATCGCGGCCGCGCCCATCGGGCGTCCGTGAGAACTTTCCGGCCCGGGCGCGCGACGCGAATAGGCGAAGTGAGCCCGTGGCGCGGTGCGCGGGGCGAGTGCGGGCCTGTGGCGCGGGGCGGGTGCGGGCCTGTGGCGCGGGTGCGCGGGGCGGGTGCGGGCGCGGGTGCGCGGGGGAGTGCGGGGCGGGGCGCGGGTGCGCGGGGCGGGTGCGGGCCTGTGGGCGATGGCGCGGCTGGCTGCGGGGCGGGCCGGGCCCAACACTTTTTGGGGGCGCCCGTCGTACTCCATGAAGGGAGTGAGACGGATGACTGACCTTTATCTGCTCGCCGCGGTGCGAATGAAGGAACTGCGGCGTGAGGTGGAGATGGCATATCGGGGGAATGCGCCTCAGGCGGATTTCAGGACGGTGCGCCGGTCGCGGATCGTGCTGGCACAGTGGCTGGTGGCGGCGGCGCGGCGGCTCTCGCCCGAGGTGGCCGGCAATGTTGTGGAAGGGGCGCGATGAGCGACGAGCGTGGCGTGATCGGGGAGCGGGCGGTGCTCGACCTCAGCCATCTGACCAGCGCGGACGAGTTGGCGGCGATCAGCCGGATCAGCGAGGTGGGCGCGGTCGTCGTGCCCGAGAGGCTGGCGGGGGCGTACGCGGCGATCCCGGTCTCCGAGGTCGGCGTGACGGTCTTCGTGCCCGACGGGTTGAAAGCCCGGATCCACGTCGGGCCGCTGGTCGTCGGCGGGGACGGGATAGGGCGGCCGGACGAGATGCTGATCGTCGTCGGTGTTCTGGTGGTCACCGGGCCGGTCACCGGGGAACTGCCGGCCCGGATCAGCGTCATCGGATCGGTGTACGCGCCGCGGGGCAGTGAGGCGGCGCTCGGCCGGGTGTCGGGCGGTGGCGTGGGGACGGTCACCTACTACCGCCGGCCCGAGGGCTCGGACGGGCCGCACGTCAAGATGCTCAGCGGCCAGGTCCGGCTGACCGGCGCCGCCCTGGCCAACCAGGGCGGCGACCCGAGCGACATCCTGGTCGCGGCCGGCCAGGTGATCATCACCGGTGAGGTCGGGCCGGTCGGCTACAGCCAGATCCTCATCGCCGGTCAGGTGGTCGCCCCGGAGGCGGCCCAGGCGCAGCTCGAATCATGCATGGAGGCGCAGGGGCAGACGGTCTGGTACCGCTCCGGCGACCCACGGATCTTTCTGGACGACATCGAGCTTGGCCCGGATTTCTTCCGGCTGCTCGACCACCCGATCAGCCTGGTCGTGTTCGGCGATCTGACCATCGGCGCCGGTGTCACCACCGACCTGATCCGCGAGAACGTGGCCGACCTGGTCCTGCTCGGCGACGTTCTCGCGCCGGCCGGGGCTGTCCCGGCCATCCAGGTGCTGGCCACGGCCCTCATGGGCCAGATCCGGGTCGCTGATGGATCGCACACTTGAGTTCCGCCGGCTGTACGACGCGCACCGGGCGGCCGTGCACGCCTACTTCACTGGGCGCGTCGGTGACCGGTGGCTGGCCGCTGACCTGATGCAGGAGACGTTCCTGCGGGCGTGGCGGCGGCTGCCAGAGCTGACCGGGCTGAGCGGCGACGGGCAGCGGGCGTGGATCTTCACGGTTGCCCGCAACCTGTCGATCGACGAGCATCGGGCCGCCCGTACGCGTGCCGCCACCGCCACCGCGCTCCGCGCCCAGCCGTCCGACGTGGCGCCGCCGGCCAGCACCCCGGTAATCGCCGCGGAACGGGTGGCCGTGGTCGCCGACACGATCAAGCAGCTTCCGGAGCAGCAGCGGGTCACCCTGACGCTGACCGCGGCGGGCGGGCTGACCAGCGCTGAGATCGCCACGGCACTGGGCGTCCCGGCCGGCACGGTCCGCTACCGCCTGTCCTTGGCCCGCCGCACCCTGTCCAAAGCCCTGGTCGCCTATGACGAAGCGCCGGAGAAACACGCGTCGGGGAAGCACGCGTCGGGGAAGCATGCGCAGAATCAGGACGCGCCGGTGAAACGCGCGCCGAAGCAGGACGCGCCGGTAAAGCACGCGCTGGAGAAGCATGCGCAGAATCAGGACGCGCCGGTGAAACACGTGCCGAAGCAGGACGCGCCGGTAAAGCACGCGCTGGAGAAGCACGCGCAGAATCAGGACGTGCCGGTGCGACGCGCGCCGGAGAGGCACGCGCCGAAGCAGCAGGAGGTGGAACAGCCATGAATCTCGACGACGCGCTTGAAGCCTGGGCCGCTCAGGAGGTCGCGCTGCCGGGCCCGGTCGCCGACGACATCTATCGGGAGATCGTCGCGACCTCGCCGGGCCTGGACACCCGTTGGTGGACGAGCTTCTCGGGGCGACTGGCGGCGAACGTGGTCGTCGGCACCCGGCCCCGCCGCCCCGTCGTCGTTCAGGCCGGGCTGATCGACGCGCGCTGACGGGTGGCTCGCCGGTCGATAGGATCGGCGGACATCGATCGGAGGTCACCTTGATCATGTCTCGCAAGCTTGCCGCGGCCGCTATCGCGCTGGCTGGGCCCCTTGTCGCCGCGCCGGCCGCGTCGGCTGCGCCGCCCTCCTGCTTCGACCGCGGGGCGCCGGCCACGTTCGAGGAGTCGCGGATCGACACGCCCGCGCTGCCGGGCGGGCCGCAGGTGCCGTCCGCGCTGGTCACCGCGGGTGGCTTCGACTCCTATGTGGATGGGCTGCGTAAGGATCTCTGCCAGGCCCGCTCGGTCGCGGCGGCGGAGCGGCTTTTGAAACAGCGCGGCCAGACGTTGTGGCACGACGCGGTGGAGCGGGCCCAGGGCCGGTTGTGGATGGGCACGATCGAGAGGTACGACGACCGCCCGCTCTACTGGGCCCGGCTGATGGGTACGCGCGACCTCCGCCAGTGGCGTCCCTCGTTCACCGTCTCGGCCGACTCACGTGCCGCTCTGCTGCGTACCTTCGAATATGCCTCGCGTGGAATCACCACCAGCAAGTTCCCCAACCGCGAAGCGGTCACCAAGGTCCTGGTCAGCGGCTTCGACCCGTACCAGCTGAACAATGAGATCCGGCGCTCCAACCCGTCCGGGGCATCGGCGCTGCAGCTCGACGGCGTCACGTTCAAATCTGGTCACCGGACGATCCAGATCCAGACCGTGGCCCTGCCGGTGACCTGGTCCGGCTTCAACGCGGGCATCGTCGAGGACGCGTTCGGCCCGCACCTGGCGCCGGACGCGGGCGGCCAGCGGGCCGACCTGATCATGACGATCAGTCAGGGCAACCGGGGCACGATGAACATCGAGCAGTGGGCCGGCGCCTGGCGCGGCGGCAGCCCGGACAACAACAACGAGGGCACGCCGGAGCCGATCCCGCCCGCCGCCGGTTGGCCGCAGCCCAGCCCGCAGCCGGAGTTCATCGAGACGACGCTGCCGTACCAGGCGATGATCGACGCCCGGACCACGCCATGGCCGACCCGGCTTAACCAGCAGATCTGCGAGTGGGCCGCCGGCGACCGCCCAACTGGCACGGTGACCTGCAAGACCACCGGCCCGACGCCGGGCGGCCAGGCCCAGTCGGGTGGGGGCGGCAACTATCTGTCCAACGAGAGCATGTACCGCTCCAACCGGCTGCGGCTGGCCCTGGGTGCGACCGACATCCCGGGCGGGCACCTGCACATCTCGGCTCTGGTCTACCCGGCCGACCCGCTGGTGATCATCGACCAGGCGTTCGCGGCCGACCGGGCGCAGACCATCGAGCAGACGATCGCCCTGGTCAAGGCGGCCGGAGCCAGCGTCGCGGCGGGGTAGGACGGTAGGTCCCCGGCGGCGGGCCCGCATGTGTGAGCACGCCGCCGGGGGTCGCGGCCCAGCGGCGCGGCCGTTGGAGTGAGTCGGTGGGGTGCGGCCGCCCCGGGTGGTGTGTGTGGCGCGGCCGTCGGAGTCGGCTGCTTGGGTGGTTGTGGGGCGGTGGTTGGGGTGTCGTGAGTGGGTGTGGCTGCTTGGGTGGTTGTGGGGCGGTGGTTGGGGTGTCGTGAGTGGGTGTCGCCGCTCGGGTGGTAGTGGTGTGGCTGTCGGGGTTGAGCTGTGATGGTTCGGGATCGGCCGGTCGGTTGGCGCGGTCCAGGCGGCTGACGCGGGCAGGGCTTCGGCTCGGTGGCGGCGCTGTCTGAGCCAGGTCGGGAGCCGCGAGACGACTGGGGTAGGAAGGAGTCAGGCGCCGGGTGGTGGGGCGGGGAGTGGGCGGGCGCCCTGGGGGGCGAGGCCGTCGAGAATGATGGCCAGGTAGCGGCGCCACAGGTCGGGTGGGGCGTCGGGAACGAAGCTGACCACGTGGTTGGGCGCGCACATCAACAGGATCACGTCCATGCCGGTGATGTCGGTGCGGAGTGCGCCGGACTGCTGGGCCCGGGTGACCAAGGTCAGGATCGCGGTGAACAGCTGCTCGCGGGTCTCGGCCAGCCGGTCGTTCAGGGCGCCGGACGCGCGTAGGAAAGACAGGTCGAGCTGCTGCTGGCGGCCGGCCGCGGCGGCCATGAACTCGGCCAGGGCGGCCCCGGGGTCGGGTGCTCGGCTCAGGTCGCCGGCCAGGGCGGTGAGACCGGTGATCCGGTCCAGCACGACCGCGGCCAGCAGGTCGTCCTTGGTCGGGAAATGACGGAACAGGGTGCCCTTGCCGATGCCGGCGCGGCGGGCGATGTCGGCGACCGAGGCGTCCATACCGCGGTCGGCGAACTCGGCCTCGGCCGCGGCCAGTAACGCCGTCCGGTTACGCAGGGCATCGGCTCGCACGAGGGCCAGCATACAAAAGTTGACCGGGTGGTCCGATTATGCGGGGCATCGGAAGCCGGCGTGCGTCGTTGGCCGTGATCATTTGGGGCGCCGGCTCGCGGGGAGGCCGGCGTGCGATGTTGGCCGTGATCATTTGGGGCGCCGGCTCGCGGGGAGGCCGGCATGCGACGTTGGCCGCGATCATGCGGGGCGTTGGGTCGCGCGGAGGCCGGGACGCGAAGTTGACCGCGCGGTCCGCTTATGGCTAACCTGACCACCCGGTCCGGTTAGAGGAGAAGATCATGAAGGCTGTTGTCGCCCGCGGTTACGGGGAACCGGAGAGCTTCCGGGTTGACGATCTGCCCGTTCCCGAGCCGGGGCGGGGTCAGATTCAGGTTCGGGTGGCCGCCGCGTCGATCAACCCGGGCGACGTGGTGATCCCGCGCGGCGACTACCGGGACACCGCGCCGCTGACGTTTCCGCATGTGCCGGGCAACGACTTCGCCGGCACCGTCAGTGCGGTGGGGGCCGGCGTCACCGCGTACACGGAGGGTGATGAGATTTTTGGTCATGCCGTGCCGCGGGCCCTGGCTCGGATGGCCGGCGCCCAGCGACCGAGCATGACCACGGGGACGCTGGCCGAGTACGCGGTCTTCGAGGCCGACACCCCGTTTCTCGCGCACCGCCCGGCCGGCCTGGACGTGGCCGACGCGGCCGCGCTGCCCACCGTCGGCCTGACCGCCAACGCCCTGCTCGCCACCGCGCGCCCCGGGACCGGCGACACCATCCTGGTGATCGGTGCGACCGGCGGCGTCGGCACCACCCTGCTGCCGCTGCTCCGTGACCACCGGGTGATCGCGACCGGCCGCCCGGGCGACGCCGCCCTCCTCGGAGCCAAGGGCGCGAGCGAGATCATCGGGTACGACGACGACTACCCGGACGGCGTCGACCTCGTCCTCAACCTGGTGCTTCCGAGCGACCGCCTGCACCGCGCGGGCCGGGCGCTGCGACCGGGTGGGCGCCTCTATACGATCACCTTCCCGCCTCCGCGGCCCGAGTTCCTCGACCGTGCCGACGTCCACTTCGAACTCGTGCTCGACGTGGACGGCACGCTCGGTGGGATGTCCGAGGTGGCGGGGCTGACGCCGACGATCAGCCGCCGCTACCGGCTCGACGACGGGGTGCGGGCACTGGTCGACTTCACCCGCGATCACACGGTCGGCAAGCTGGTCGTGACGATGTCGCGGTAGGCGGCGAACGCCTCCTTGGGCCGGTACGCGTCGGTGACCAGGCCGAGATGGCCCAGCGGCTCGGGCGATCCGCTGTCGGCGTCGCGCAGGCCGAACAGCTCGTACTGCCCGACGCCGGCGGCCCGGATGGTCTCGATCATGGTCCGCAGCGAACGCGCCTGATCGGCCTCGGTGCGCGGCCGGCCGGTCGGTGAGCCGTTCTCGTCGAAGTGGTTCGGGGCGCCGATCGGTGGGGTGTTTTCGGTGAGGTGGTTTGGTGCGCTGGTCGGTGGGGTGTTTTCGGTGAGGTGGTTCGGGGCGCCGGGCGGTGGGGTGTTTTCGACGGCGTGGTTCGGTGCGTCGGGCGGCGGGGCGTTTTCGACGAGGGGGATCGGTGCGCCGCTCGGTGAACCATTCTCGACGACGTGGATCGGCACGCCGGCCGGGATGCGGGCGCGCAACTGTTCGATCGCGTGGGCGGTCATCGGTGCGACGTGTTCCGGGGCCACGGGTGAGAACGCGTCCGGGTAGAGAGCCAGGCCGACGTAGTCCAGGTGCGCCGCGAACGCGCTCCCGGGGATCGCCGCCAAGTGCTGCCAGAACGCGTCGTCGCCGCCCAGCCATTCGGCCGGTTCGGCCACCGAGAAACCGACCCGGACGTGGCCGAGGCCTCGACGGTCGAGCGCGGCGCGGGCGTGCGGCAGGCCCCGCGTCAGCGCGTCGAGCACGCCGGGGGAGCTGCCGTCGATCAACGGTACGGGGAAATTGGGCTCGAGGGTGACCTGGAGAAAACGCGTCAGGTGCCCGTACCGGTCAATGATCCGGTCGAGGAACCGCAGCCAGCCCGGAAGGTCGGCGGCCGGCGGAAGGTAGCTGGCGACCAGGTCGAGCTCGCGGCCGTCGCGCGCATACCAGTCGTCGGGCATGGTCAGGCGGGTGAGCTCGTGTTCCGCCCCGATCGCCGCGACGCTCTCGGGTGCGGGGTCGTCGCCGAGGTAGTGGACGTACTCGCGGATCACGAACGGGCCGCCGCCGGCCAACTCGTCGACCAGTCGGCCGACCGCCTCGGGCTCGGACGGGCGGGAGCACATGGTCCCGGCGCGGCCACCGGGGTAGATGCCGAACTTCACGGTGCGGTCCTTTCCAGCCAGGCGATGTCGCGCGTCCGGATGCGGCCGGCCAGTGTGCGCAGCCACGTGATCTCGGCGTCGACGACGGCGTTCCAGTAGTCCACTTCGAGCATCTGCACCTCGGGGATGCCGGCGGGTACCTCGAACCGGCCGTTCCCCAGCCGGTCGGCGCGGGCGTCGAGGAGCTCCGCGACGTCGGCGGCGGGCCGGATGCCCAGATAGGCCACCGCCACGATCAGCTCGGTGGACGCGGGCTGGGCGTCGCGCAGGCCGTCCTCGATCCGGCGGCTGAACTCGGCCACGCCGGCCGCGGTCAGCTCGTAGCCGGTGCGCGGGGGCCGGTTGCCGACGCTCTCCGGCGTGCGCGGGGCGATCGTACCGGCCCGTTCCATGCTCTTCAGCAGCGTCGTGACGGTGCTCCGAGTCGCCCGGAGCTGCGGATAACGGCTGGTCAGGCTGGCGGTCAAGGCGTAGGCGTGCGTGGGTTGCTCCAGGAGCAGACCAAGCAGGGGTACGACGAGACTGTTGCGGGACGCGTCCAGAGGCACAGCCCAACCGTATAGACGTATACGTCTATTAGCAACCGGATGCCTGCTACCTTCGGCGGCGTGACGGACGCCGGGCGGGAACTCGCCGAGCGGGCCCGGAGTGGCGACGTGCCGGCGCTGGGCGCGCTGTTGCGGGAGCACCGGGCGGCGATGATGGCCGTCGCGCTGAGCGTGCTCCGCCGCCCCGATGACGCCGAGGACGTGGTCCAGGAGGCCGCACTCACAGCGCTGGCCCGTATCGGGCAGCTGCGCGACCCGGCCGCGGCCGGACCCTGGCTGAAAACCATCGTCCGCAACCACAGCCGGGCGCGGCTACGTGCCCGCGAGGCGGTTCCGATGGCCCAGGTGCCGGAACCGCGCGCACTCTCGGCCGACCCGGCGGAGTTGCTGGAACGGCACGCGATGCGGGACTGGGTGGCGTACGCCGTCGGGCAACTCACTGATCCACTGCGTACGGTCACGCTGCTGCGGTACTTCAGCACGGTCACCAGCCACCAGGACATCGCCGCGCTCTGCGGAGTTCCGGTCGGCACGGTCAAGCGCCGGCTGCACGAGTCGCGGCGGGTGCTCACGTCGGCGCTGCTGGCCACCCGCGACCGGGCCGTCGACGGCGCCGGGCGGATCGCCGGCCGTCGCGCCGAGGCCGAGCAGGCGGTCGCGGCCGGGCATGCGGGCACATTCGAGAGTTACCTACGGGCGGGCTGGCACGCCGACGTGGACGCCGCCTGGGCCAGCGGGCTGCGCCTGCGCGGGACGGCGCCGCTGGTCGAGGTCATGAACGTCAGCATGGCGGCGGGCATCCGGCAGCGGGTCGCGGACGTCGCCGCCACCCGTGGCCTGGTGCTGTGGGAACTCGACGTGCTCAATCCGGCGGATCTGGCCGACGGCTGCCCGCCCCGCGCGTACTGGCTGATGTCCCTGGATGCGGGCCGGGTGTGCCGGTTGCGGCTTTTTCATCGTGCCGCGACCGGCTGATGTCTCTGGGCGTGGGCCGGGTGTGCGGGTTGCGGCTTTTTCATCGCGCCGCCACCGAACCCTGAGGCGTTGCGCCGACTCGTGTCGATGACCGCACCATCGACCCGGGAGGCAACCCGATGAACTCCGATCGCTCGACCTACGTCCTCATCCCCGG
The DNA here is from genome assembly GCF_043197135.1 of Actinoplanes sp. NPDC049265. Lineage (NCBI taxonomy): Bacteria > Bacillati > Actinomycetota > Actinomycetes > Micromonosporales > Micromonosporaceae > Actinoplanes > Actinoplanes sp. NPDC049265. Next base: position 130,656 of record NZ_JBICSP010000018.1, read on the forward strand.
CGCCTGGCAGGGGGCCTGGTCCTGGCAGCCGGTGGCCCGGCGGTTGCGCGCCGCCGGGCGGGCCGCCGTCACGCTCACCCTGCCCGGCCTGGCCGACGGCGACGCCCGTACCGGCCTGCACCTGGCCGACGCGACCGGGCACGTGGTTTCGGTCATCGACGACCGCGACCTGCGGGACGTGGTCCTGGTCGGGCAGAGCTGGGGCGGATACCCGCTCACCGCGGCGGCGCACCAGGTGGCCGAGCGGGTGAGCCGGATCGTCTACTACAACGCGATCGTCCCGCGCCGGGGTGTTCCGCTGATCGACGAGAACGCCGACTACCGGCAGATGCTTCGGGCGGCGATCGCGGCCTCGCCCGACGGCAGCGTCGCCGTGGTGCCCGAGCAGGTGCCGCTGCTGCTGCCGGACAGCTCGGAGGAGACGCGGCGGCTGTTCTTCGACCTGCTCGTCCCACATCCGGGCACCTACTTCACCGAGGCGATCGATGTGGACGACGTGACCGGTCTCGGTGTGCCCGTCGACTATCTGCTCAGTGAGAACGACCTGGCGCTGGCCCGGCCCGGCACCGAGCTGGCCGCCCGGATCGGCCGCACGCCGCGCATGCTGCCCGGCGGCCACGAGTCGATGCTGACGCACCCCGACGCGGTGGCCGAGGCCCTGCTCACCTGAGACGGTCGGTCGCGGTCGGCCCGGCGGGTTGGTCGCGGTCGGCCGGGAAGGTTGGCCGCGGTTGGTCGGCCGGGTTGGTCGCGGTCGGGCGGATGGGTTGGCCGGCGGGCCGGTCGCGGCCGGTCGCGGTCGGCCGTCGGGTCGGTCGGGAGGGTCGGCCGGGAGGGGTGGCCGGGAGGGTCGGCCGGGAGGGGTGGCCGGGAGGGTCGGCCGGGTGGATTGGCCGGGAATGCGCGGTTCGGCTCGTGGAGCGGGGGCTCTTCGCGAGCGGCGGTCAGCGCGGGGCGGCGCGCTCCGGCTGGGACTGGGCGGTGTTCGTGGGCTGGGTCGGCACGGCTACGTCGTTACGGCGGCGGGTGCGGCGGACGACCGCGACGGCAGCGGCCAGGAGGAGGGCGGCGGCCACCACGACGCCGACGATCTCGTTGGGGACGTCGAGGAGCTTGAGGGCGCTGGCCAGCAGGACGATGACCAGGGCGGAACGCACCAGGGCGGCCGGCGCGCGGGAGGAGACGCGGGCGCCGATCAGGACGCCCGGGATCGAGCCGAGGAGGACCGCGCCGGCGATGTCCAGGTGCAGGTCGCCGAAGAGGGCGTGGCCCAGGGCGGCCGCGGCGACCAGCGGGACGGCCTGGATCAGGTCGGTGCCGACCAGGTCGTTGGCGCGCAGGGCCGGGTACAGCGCGAGCAGCGCCACGATGATCAGGGAACCGGAGCCGACCGAGGTCAGGCCGACGATCAGGCCGCCGGCCGCGCCGAGGAGGAGGGTGGGCGCCGGGCGTACCCGGACGCGGGAAGCCGGACCGCCGCCCGGCCGGCGCCGGGCCGCCCAGGCCTTGAGCAGCAGGCCCCCGGCGGCCAGCAGCAACGCCACCCCAAGCGCGATCTTGATCGCGTGCTGGACCGTCGCGTCGTCGCCGATCGCCCGCAGGAGCAGCACGCCGAGGAAGGCCGACGGCACGCTGCCGGCGCAGAGCCAGCCGACCAGGCGCCAGTCGACGGTGCCGCGCCGCGCGTGCACGAAACCGCCGAATGGTTTCATCACCGCGCTGGCGGCGAGGTCGCTGGAGACCGCGGCGACCGGCGGGACGCCGAAGAACAGCACCAGGATGGGGGTCATCAGGGCGCCGCCGCCCATGCCGGTCAGCCCTACGACGATGCCGACGCCGAGACCGGCCAGCGCCAGGGTGAGATCCATTCCCGAAGTCTACTAAGCCAGTCGGAGAAGTGAACATAGCGGTGGCAGGGGAGGGCCGACAGGGGGTAAACCGGGATCATGACAGCACCGGCGCCGGACCCGCCGAAACCCTGGCGTGTCGAAGGCGGCCCACCGAAGCGCACCCGCCCGCCGTGGATGCGGCTCGCCGTCACGTTGCTCCTGCTGCTGGTGGTCAACTGGGTGGTCACCTCGACGCTGCTGCGGCCCGAGCCCCGGGTCCCGGTGTCGTACACGTTCTTCGTGACGCAGGCCCAGCGGGCCAACGTCGCCGAGATCACGTCGACCGGCGACACCATCGAGGGGACGTTCCGCGCGAAGGTCACGTACGAGAAGAAGCAGGTCGACCGGTTCACCACGGAACGACCCACGTTCGCCGCGGACAACCTGTTCGCGCTGCTACAGGCGCACGGCGTGGCGGTCAACGCCAACCCGCCGGACGCCCCGGCGCCGTTCTGGCAGCAGCTGCTGCTCGGCATCGGGCCGGCGCTGCTGATCATCGGCCTGATGGTGTGGTTCTTCCGGCGAGCCGCGGCCGGCGCGGCCGGTGGCATCGGCGGGTTCGGCCGGTCCCGGGCGCGGCTGTTCTCGCCCGAGGCGGGGCCGCGGACCACCTTCGCCGACGTGGCCGGCATCGAGGAGGTGGAGCAGGAGGTCACCGAGATCGTCGACTTCTTGAGCGACCCGGAACGCTACCGGCGGCTGGGCGCGCGGATCCCGCACGGCGTGCTGCTGTCGGGGCCGCCCGGCACCGGCAAGACGCTGCTCGCGCGGGCGGTGGCCGGCGAGGCGAAGGTGCCGTTCTTCTCGATGTCCGCGTCCGAGTTCATCGAGATGATCGTCGGGGTCGGCGCCAGCCGCGTGCGCGACCTGTTCGAGCAGGCGAAACGAGTCGCGCCGGCGATCATTTTCATCGACGAGCTGGACGCCATAGGGCGGGCGCGGGGTGGCGCGCAGTCGCTCGGCGGCAACGACGAACGCGAGCAGACGCTCAACCAGATTTTGACCGAGATGGACGGGTTCACCGGCAGCGAGGGCGTGGTGGTGCTGGCCGCCACCAACCGGGCCGAGATCCTCGACCCGGCGCTGCTGCGGCCCGGCCGCTTCGATCGGCGGGTCACGGTCAGCCCACCGGACCTGGCCGGGCGGGAGCAGATCCTTCGCGTGCACACGCGCGGCGTACCCCTGGACCCCGATGTCGATCTTGCGTCGTTGGCCGCTTCCACGCCCGGGATGGTCGGGGCGGATCTGCGCAACCTGGTCAACGAGGCGGCCCTGCTGGCGGCGCGACGGCGGCACGAGACGGTCACCGCGGCCGACTTCGGCGACGCCTTGGAAAAGATTCTGCTGGGTACGGTACGCGGCATCATGCTCACCCCGGAGGAGAAGGAGCGCACCGCCTTCCACGAGGCCGGCCACGCCCTGCTCGGCATGCTGACGCCGGGCGCCGACCCGGTCCGCAAGATCTCGATCATCCCGCGCGGGCAGGCGCTCGGCGTGACCTTCCAGAGTCCCGACACCGACCGGTACGGGTACTCCCGTGACTACCTGCGCGGCCGGATCATCGGGGCGCTCGGCGGGCGGGCGGCCGAGCAGATCGTCTTCGGCGAGGTGACCACCGGCGCGGAGAGTGACCTCGACCAGGTCAGCAACATCGCCCGGCAGATGGTCGGCCGGTGGGGCATGTCCGACGCGATCGGGCCGGTGACCGTGCTGCCGCCGCCCGGGAGCGAGTCGCCGCTGGGCCTGGACGGTGTCGCGCCGGCCACCCGGGAGCTGGTCGACAGCGAGGTGCGGGCCATTGTCGACGAATGTCACGGCGAGGCCGTACGTCTGCTGCGGGCCCACCGCGACCAGCTCGAACGGCTGGCCCGGGCCCTGCTCAAGGCCGAGACGCTGGACAAGGACGCCGCCTATCGAGCCGCGGGGTTGTGACCGTTAACAGGGGACTCGTATCCACCAGGTTTCCTAGTTCTTACGCCTTGACTACAGAATTGTTAGCGATAACACTCGTCGACAGCGGAGCCGATCGATCCCGTCGAGGAGGTCCCCATGACCAGCCGGAGCGGGGTCGTGCGCGCCATGTCCGACGGCGGCCGTCTCGAACTGCGCCAACTGCGGTTCTTCGTGACGGTGGCCGAGGAACTCCACTTCGGCCGGGCCGCCAACCGTGAACACATCGCGCCGTCGGCGCTGACCACACAGCTGCAGCGGCTGGAACGGACGCTGGGCGTGCTGCTGGTCGACCGTACCGGCCGGCAGATCTCGCTCACCGCGGCCGGCGCCCGCTTCCTGATCGAGGCCCGGCAGATCCTCGAACACGTCGACCGCGCGGCGATGGTCGCGCTGGGTGCGGCGCCCACCCCGCCCACGTTGCGGATCGGAGTGCTCGACGAGGGGTACGACGCGATCCGCCCGATCCTCCGCGCCGTCCGCGCCACCCACCCCGACCTGGAGATCCACCAGGTCACCGCGGGCGTACCGGAGCAGTGCCGCCTGCTCGCCGACGGCCGCCTCGACATCGGCGTCGGGCGGGTGACCGGTGCCCCGCCCGCCCTGGCCTCCGAGTTGTTCCGCCTCGACCCCTTGGGCGTTCTGGTACGCGCGGACCACCCGCTGGCCGGCCGCACCGCCGTGCCGGTCGGCGCCCTGCGCGACGAGACCCTGCTGCTGGCCGACGAGGACCGCGCCCCCGAGTTCAACGAGTTCGTCGCCGACATCTGCCGCGCCGCCGGCTTCTTCCCGGCCATGTTCCCCGGCAGCGTGCAGAGCATCCGCGCCGCCGCCGACCTGGTCCTGCAGAACACCTGCGTGGCCTGCGTCCCCCGCTCGGCCGCCGGCCGCGGCGACGACGAGCTCACCTGGCTGCCGCTGGAGCCGGCCGTGCCGCACTACCCGTGGTCACTGCTGTGGCGGGCGCAGAACCCGTCCCGGCACGCCGTCGCCCTGGTCGCGACGGCCCGCCGCCTCTGCGACGAGAACGGCTGGCGCGCGGTCGCCGGCCTGGCCAGCTGACCGTCGGCGGGTGTTTGATGAATGGCGCGCCACGGTTCCGGTTGCGGTGACCGTGCGCGGTGCCCGCCCGGACACCGGTGACCTACGTTCATCGGGGAGTGACTCCGGTTGGCCTCGGGCGCCCTTCTCGCCGTCCTCCGCCGGCCCGGCACGCTGCGCCCCGCCGCCGGAGCGGTCCTCGCCTCCGTCCCGATCGGCATGCTCGGCCTGGCGGTGCTGCTCCTCGTGCGGCAGGCCGAGGGCCGATTCGGGTCGGCGGGTCTGGCCGCCGGCCTGCTGGGCGCCGGAACCGCTCTCGGCATGGTGGTGCAGGGCCGGCTGATCGACCGGTACGGCCCGACCCCGGTCCTGCTCCCGGCGGCCGGAGCACAGGTGCTGGGCATGACCGGCCTGGTCGTCGCCGCGTGGTCCGGGGCGGTCACCGTCGTGCTCGCGTGCGCCTTCCTCACCGGCGCCTGCGAGCCGCAGGTGAACGCCAGCCTCCGGGCCCTGTGGCCGGCGCTGGTGCCGCCACCGTTGCTGCCCGCGGCCATGACCCTGTCGTCAGTGCTGTTCGAGGCGCCGGGTGCGAACCGTGCTGCTCGTCGCGGCCGGGCACGGGATGATCCTCGGGGCGGTCCAGGTGTCGGCGGCCGCGCGGTTCACCGGCATCGCCGGCATGCTCTACGCGGCGTTGTCGGCCGGCAGCCTCGCCGGGGCGGTGACCCTCGGCACCCGGCTTCAGAGTGGCCGCCCGGCCGGCCGTCTGGCCGCGCTGACCGCTATCTGCGGGGTCGTGCTGAGCGTCGCGTCGGTGACGACCTCCCCGATCGCGTTCGCGACGGCTCTGGTCGCCCTCGGGGCGTGTCTCGGCCCGGCCGGGGTGATCGGATTCGGCCTGGTCGGGAGGCTCGGCCCGGACGGTCGAACGGTCGAGGCGTTCACCATGCTGACGGCGACCGGGCTGGGCGCCATCGCGGTGGGCGCGGGTGTCGCGGGGGTGGCGGTCGACCGGTTCGGGCCGGCCGCCGTCCTCCTGGTCGCTGGGGCGGCCGCCATCATTCTCACGACGCTGGTGATCGCCCGGCGCCGCTCCCTGCCCGCGGCCGGAGAGCAGTCGGTGGTCTGAGAACAGCCGCCGGCCTGAGAACAGCCGCCGGCCTGAGAACAGCCGGTGGTCTGAGAGTGGCCGGTGGTCTGAGAGTGGCAGCCGGCGGGCTGGGTGCTGCGGCCGGGCGGGCCGTCGGCGGCGGGCGTGATGCCGGGGAGCGGGTCAGCGGCGGGCCAGGCGGCGCTCGCCGGCCGCGCCGGTCTGGTACGGCAACTCGTAGTGGGCGAACACGAGCGGCTCGTCGGTGGCCGTCAGCTCACCGTCGAGGTCGATGCTGGGGGCGTCGGCCACCCGCTTCTTGTCGTAGCGGACGCGGATCGCGGCCGGCTTCACCGTCGCGCCCTCGAGCGGGACGAAGACCAGCTTGTGGCGGCCGATGAACCCCACCCGGACGGTGGCGAAGGCGGGCTCGTCGGTGGCCGTGTCGACGTACACCGCCTCCAGGTCACCGATCTTGTCGTCGTTGGGGTCGATGACCTTTTCGCCGCGCCAGTCGCGCAGGTTCTCAGCGGGGAACATACCCACCGGATGCCCGCGACCGGCGCCGCGAAAACGTCAGCTGAGCTGGATCATGTTCCAGCTCAGGGGCGGCAGCACGGCCTGCAGGCGGCCGCCGTCGAGCTTCGGGTCCGCGCGCCGGTGAGGGCCGACCCGGTCCGGTGCGGCCATGGTGTTGACCGCGTCGGGGTCGTCGTCGGCCAGGGCCGTGTGCGTGGCCCGGGACAGCGAGGTGGCCCGCAGGTCGACGTCGAGCTGCAAGGAGTCGGTCTGCGACCGGTTCACCGCGAAGACGGTGACCGCACCGTCGTCGGCGAGGACGGCCACCGCGTCCAGGAACGGCACCTCGCCCTGCTCGGCCGTCTCGTGCACCGGCGCGGTGGGCTCCACCCGCAGGACCGTGCCCCGGCCGTGGCGGGCGGTCAGGGCGATCGGGTGGAAGCTGGCCTGCCGCCACGCGGGGCCGCCGGGCTCCGTCATGATCGGGGCGATCACGTTGACCAGCTGGGCCAGGCAGGCGATCTTCACGCGGTCGGCGTGCCGGAGCAGGCTGATCAGCAGGTTGCCGACGACCACGGCGTCGGTGACCGAATAGACGTCCTCGATCAGGCGGGGCGCTTCCTCGATGGAAAGGTTCTTCTCGCCGGCGAAGCGGCTCTGGTACCAGACGTTCCACTCGTCGAACGAGATGTTGATCTTCTTTTGGTGGCGGCCGACCGCCCGGACGTGGTCGGCCGTGGCCACCACCGCGTCGATGAAGCGGTCCATGCCGGCCGCGCAGGCCAGGAAGCTGTCCCGGTCGTCGCCGTGCTGCTGGTAGTAGGCGTGCATGGAGACGTAGTCGACGGCGTCGTACGCCTCGGTCAGCACGATGTTCTCCCACGTGCCGAAGGTCGGCATGTTCAGGTTCGAGCTGCCGCAGGCGACCAGCTCGATGCCGGGGTCGACCTGCCGCATCGCCTTGGCCGTCTCGTGGGCCAGCCGGGCGTACTCGGAAGCGGTCTTGTGCCCGATCTGCCAGGGACCGTCGAGTTCGTTGCCGAGACACCAGAGCTTGATGTTGTACGGGTCTCCGCCCCGCCTGTCCGACCATGCGGTCCCGCCGCGCACGTTGCAGAACTCGACCAGGTCCCGGGCCGCGTCGATGCCCCTGGTGCCGAGGTTCACGGCCATCATCGGCTCCACGCCCACCGAGGACGCCCACTTCATGAACTCCTGCACGCCGACCTGGTTCGTCTCGACCGACCGCCAGGCCAGATCGAGCCGCCGTGGCCGGGAGGACAGAGGCCCGATCCCGTCCTCCCAGTTGTAGCCGGAGACGAAGTTGCCACCGGGGTAGCGGACCAGGGGCACGCCGAGTTCGCGTACCAGATCAGCCGTGTCCTGCCGGAAGCCGGAATCGTCGGCCGACGGGTGCCCGGGTTCGTAGATGCCGGTGTAGACGCAACGGCCCATGTGCTCCACGAACGATCCGTACAGGCGGGGGTCGACCTCACCCACCCGGAACGACGGGTCGACGGTGAAGGAGGCGTTGAGCATGGATCACCCTTTCAGGCCGGTGCCGGCGATGCCCTCGACGATGTTGCGCTGGAACAGCAGGAAGACCGCTACGAGCGGGACGGCGCCGAGCACGGCGGTGGCCATCACGTCGGCGTAGCGGATGCCGAACGAGCCCTGGACGGTGGCCAGGCCGACCGGGATCGTCATGATGTCCGGGTTGCTCAGCACCAGCAGCGGCCACAGCAGGTCGTTCCACGACTGGACGAACGCGAAGATCACCACCGCGGATATGGCCGGACGGGACAGCGGCAGGATCACCCGGCGGTAGATCCGCCAGAAACCGGCGCCGTCGACCCGGGCCACCTCGTCGAGCTCGCGGGGCAGGCCGTCGAAGAACTGCTTGAAGATGAACACGGCGATCGCGGTCGGGATCTGCGGCGCGCTGACCGCCCAGAACGTGTTCAGCAGGCCGAGCGAGTCCATCTCGCGGAACTGGGGCACGATCAGCACCTGGCTGGGGATCATGATGCCGGCCAGGACCACCCAGAACAGCACGTTGCGGTAACGGAACCGCATGCGGGACAGAGCGAACCCGGCCATCGAGGCCACAAGCACGGTGCCCAGCGCGGTGATCGTCGCGATGATCACGCTGGAGCCGAACCAGCGCAGGATGTCGGTGTCGCGCAGCACCCGGCCGAACGCGTCGAAGGTCGGGTTGTCGATCAGCCACCGGGTCTGTGTGGTCTCCTCGTTGGGCTTGAACGCGGTGTCCAGCGCCCAGGCGATCGGGACCAGCCAGATCAGCGCGAAGGCGATCAGCACGCCCGCGCAGACCCGGTTGAAGACTTTGGTACGGGATTCCACCCGGCCCACATCCACGGTGGTCATCAGGCCTCCTTCTGCTGGCGGCGGACGATCCCGAACCAGATGGCGGACACAGCCAGCACCACGATGAAGAACAGGATCGACGCGGCCGCCGCGTAGCCGGTACGGAGGTTGGTGAAGCCCTCGTCGTAGATGAACTCCAGGGCCGACCGGGTGGCGAAGTTCGGGCCGCCCTGGGTCATGATGTACATCTGGTCGAAGACCTTGAGCGAGGCGATCACCTGCAGCACGGCGACCAGGGTGGTGGTGCGGCCCAGCATCGGGACGGTGATCCGCCAGATCTGCTGCCACGGCCCGGCGCCGTCCATCGCCGACGCCTCGTAGAGGTCACGCGGGATGTCCTGCAGGCCGGCCAGGTAGAGCACGAAGTTGAAGCCGAGCGTCCACCAGATCGTGGTGACGGCCAGCGACGGCATCGCCGCGCCCGGGTCGCCGAGCCAGTTCGGCGGCGTGATGCCGATCGCGGTCAGCCCGGTGTCGAGCAGGCCCAGCTCGGGCGTGTAAAGGAAGATCCAGATCAGGGCGACCACGGCCGACGGCAGGATGTACGGCAGGAAGAAGGCCAGCCGGAAGAACCAGCGCCCGCGCTTGACCCGGTCGGCCAGCAGCGCGAACACAAAGGCCAGGATGATCAGCGGCGGCGTGGTCAAGATGGTGAACCAGATCGTGTGCCACAGCCCCGACCAGAAGTCCGGGCTCCGCAACGCCTCGGCGTAGTTGCCCAGGCCGGCGAACGAGCCCAGGCCGGGCTTGACCAGGCTGGTGTCGAAGAAGCTCATGACCAGGCCGTAGAGGCCCGGTCCGATGATGAAGGCCAGGTACAGGATCAGGAACGGCGCGAGGAACCCGGCGGCGGGCAGGCCGTTGCCGCGCGGCCGGGCGGCCGGCTCGGGTGCCGATGCGCCGGCCCGCGGGCGTACCGCGGTTTCGGTGGTGGACACCGTCGTACCCCCTAGATCGGCGAAGCCGTATTGGCGAGATTGGTGAGCGCGGAACGCATCTGGGCCAGCGCGGCGGCCGGCTTCTGCTGTCCGTTGAGGACGGTGGCGATGTTCGAGCCGGTGACGATCTCGAAGTTCGAGCCGGAGCCGGAGTACCAGCCGTCCGGGTCGTACGACGCCCCCTCGGCCGCGGCCGCGTAGTTGGCCTGCGGCTGCAGCGCCTTGAACTCGGCGCTGTCCCGGAACGGCAGCCAGGCCGGCACGTGCCCGCCCTCGGCCCAGGTCTTGCTCTGGTCCAGGAACGACTTGATCAGGCCCAGGGCGCGCAGCTTGCGGGCCTCGTCCGGCCGGTGCTGCTTGGGGATCACCAGGGTGTGCGAGTCGGCCTGCACGGCGTACTTGGATCCGCCGTACAGGTTGGGGAACAGCGTCATCGAGAACGGCGTCTTGGCCGTCTGGAAGGTCGAGATCTCCCACTCGCCCTGGAAGTAGAAGCCGGCCTGGCCGGTGGCGAACGCGGCGATCGCACCCGGGTAGTCCAGGGTCGGCGCGACCAGTCCCTGCTCGGTCAGGCTCTGCATGAAGGTCAGCACCTGGGTGGCCTTGGCGTCGTCGATCACCACGCGGCGGCCCTCGTCGGCGAGCACCTGGCCGCCGAGCTGGCTGTACCAGGACTGGAACATCCGCCACGGGGTCGAGGTGTCGGCGGTGATCGCGACAGTTCCGCCGTACCCCTTGGTCACGTCCTTGGCCTTTTTCAAGGCCTCGGTGAACTTCTCCGGGCTGTCCAGCGGGGCCAGAGCCCCGGACGAGTCCAGCAGTCCGGCCTTCTGACAGATGTCGGTGTTGTAGAACATCACGAACGGGTGCGTGTCCAGCGGGACCGCGTACGCCTTCCCGTCCACCAGCCCCGCGTTCCAGGCCGTCGGATCGAGCTGGGCCGGGGTGATGCCGACCTGGGCCAGCTCGTCCGGCGTGAGCTCCTCGAGCAACCCGGAGGCGACCAGAGTCTTGGCCCGGGTCAGGTGCGCGACGGCCACGTCGGGCGGCTTCCCGCCCAGCGTGGCCAGCGACAACTTGGTGTAGTAGGGATTGCCCCAGGCCAGCGTCACGGCCTTGAGGTCGATCGCGGGGTTGGCGGCGCGGTAGGCATCGACCATCGACGTCATCCGGACGCCGTCACCGCCGCCGAAGAGATTCCAGTAGGCGAGCGAGCCGGCCGCGTCTCCGCCGGTGCCGAACCCGCTGAGCACCGGCGTCGAGCAGCCGGCCAGGGCCGCACCCGCGCCCAGACCGATCGCACCGCGCAACAACGCGCGCCGGCTCAGATAGCTGGTCATGGCCAGACTTTGCCGCCGGTGCCCGGCCCGGTCCAGATTCGGCGGCACTCGAAACAGAGAACGCGCGAACGTGATTCGAGAACTTACGACGATGGAACGGCCATGTCGGCCAGCAGGGCATCAATGTGCTCGGCCGGCACCGGTCGCGCGAAGTGGAAGCCCTGCGCGTAGCGGTAGCCGACCTGGTACAGCCGGTCGGACTGCTCGGCGGTCTCCACGCCCTCGGCGATCGCGCGTACGCCCAACCCGTCGGTGATCGCGATCAACGCGTCCACCACCACCGCCTGCGGGCTGCGGTCGGTGACCCCGGCGACGAACGACTTGTCCACCTTGAGCACGTCCACCGGGCAGCTGACCAGCAACGACAGCGACGACTGGCCGGTGCCGAAGTCGTCCAGGGCCACCCGCAGGCCCATCGCGTGCAGTTCGCGGACCGCGTCCAGCCCGGCGCCGGTACCCAGCACCGCGGTCTCGGTCACCTCGGCCAGCAGATGCCCTGGGTCCAGCCCGGCCGCGGCCAGCATCGCCGCGACCGAGACGGCGAAGCCGGGCTCGCGCAGCTGCCGGGCGGAAATGTTGACGCTGACCGTCTCCGGCGCCGCGCCGGCGAACCGCTCCCGCCACGCGGCGGCCTGGGCGACCACCTGCTCCAGGATCCAGCGGCCGAGCTCGACGATGAAGCCGTTGCGTTCGGCCAGCGGGATGAACACCTCGGGCGACACCGGCCCGTGGTCCGGGTGGTTCCACCGCACCAGCGCCTCGACCCCGCTGATCCGGCCGGTCGGCAGCTCGACGATGGGCTGGTAGACCACCGACAGCTCGGCCCGGTCGATCGCGTGGCGCAGGTCGGCGGCCAGCCGCGCGTCCAGATCGGCGACTCGGTCCATGATCGAGTCGAACCAGGTCCACCGGCCGCCGCCGCTGTGCTTGGCCGCGTACATGGCCACGTCGGCCCGCCGGATCAGCTCCTCCGGGCAGTCGCCGCCGGCCGACTCGGTGACCCCGACGCTGATCCGGGCGACCGTCTCGACGCCGTCCAGCAGCAGCGGCCGCTGCACGTGGTCGACCAGCCGCTGCAGCAGCGCGGCCACCTCGCCGTTGCTCATCCCCGGCAGCAGCAGGGTGAACTCGTCGCCGCCGAGCCGGGCCACCGTGTCGGCGGCGCGCAGGCCCTCGTGCAGCCGCTGGGTCACCGCCCGCAGCAGCGCGTCGCCGGTGCCGTGCCCGAGCCGGTCGTTGATCTCCTTGAAGTCGTCGAGGTCGAGCAGCGCCACATGGAACCGTTCGCCGGTGGCCAGGCGGTCGGTGACCTGCTGGGCGAACAACGTCCGGTTGGCCGTGCCGGTCAGTGTGTCCCGGGTCAGCAGCCGGGCGTTCTCCCGCAGGGCGGCGAGCTGCCGGGCCGCCACCAGCGCGGTCAGCGCCACCGTGGTCAGCACGATCAGCCAGGTCTCGCTGTCGCCGTCGCTCTGGGTGGCGAGCAGCAACGCGTCCATCCCGGCGACCGCGAGATAGGGCAGCACACTGATGCGGCGGCCGACCGGGGCGGCCCGGGGCAGGCCCGGCCCGGCGGTCAGCTGCCGGGTCGCGGCCAGGATCAACGCCATCAGGCCGATCGGCACGGCCAGGATCGTCAGGGACAGGTACGCGCGCCCGTTCAGCAGCGTCAGCGCCGCGCCGCTGACCGTGGCCAGCGCGGTCCCGGCCGACAGCAGCCGCAGCGAGCCGCGGTCCAGGCCCCCGGTCCCAGCGAACGCCACCTTGACCAGGGCGATGATCGACACCGACGCGATGACGATCACGCACAGCACCGGCACCACCGAGCCGCTCTTCTGCGACCACGCGGACATGCCGCGCAACGAGAAGTGCCACATCGCCACGCCGCTGGCCAGCACCACGATCCCGGAGTCGAGAGCGAACCGGGCCCATTCCCCGGCGGTCCGCCGACCGGCCGGCAGCCGCAGCAGCGCCCACATCGCGATCGCCACCGCGCCCACGTACAGCGCTGAGGTCAGCGCGCCGATCCGCTGGTTCGCCGCGCCGTGACCGAGCGCGTCGTAGGTGTTGGAGATCACGGCCGCGAACAGGAGCCCGCACCCCGACCCCATGTCCCGCCAGAACCGGCGGACCGGCTCGGCCATCCCGTCGCGCCAGGCCACCCGCAGACACGAGTACGCACCCAGGAGCGTGATCACCGGCAGCGGCAGCCAGCCCACCAGCGGGTGGGACCAGACGTGCCCCAGGCCGATCACGAACCACGCCGTGCTGAAGGCGAACAGCACGGCACCGGCGACCGTCGTGACCCGCTGCATGGCTCTTTGATCGGCAGCCGGACCGGGTCAGCCAAGCAGATCGGCGGCGAAGTTGTCCCGTTCCCGCGCGAGCGGCTTGCTGAGACGATCACGATCGACCATGACGAGACGTTAAGGACCGACCTCGTGACCGCTACCCCCTCCGTCGGCTCGATTCAGCACCGCGCGATCTCGGTCGTGATGGCGTCCCAGGTGTTCAGCGGGGCCGGGCTGGCCGCCGGGGTGACCGTCGGCGCCCTGCTCGCCGCCGACATGCTGCACACGGCCAGCCTCTCCGGCCTGCCCAGCGCCCTGTTCACCTTCGGGTCGGCGGGCACCGCGCTCGCCGTCGGCCGGCTTTCCCAGCGTTCCGGCCGCCGGGCCGGCCTGACCCTCGGGTACGCCCTGGCCACCACCGGCGCGGTCGGCGTGGTGCTGGCCGCCACCCTCGGCAGTGTCGCGTTACTGCTGGTGTCGCTGCTCGTCTACGGCGCCGGCACGGCCACCAACCTGCAGGCCCGGTACGCCGGTACCGACCTCGCCGAGCCGTCCCGGCGGGGTCGCGCGATCAGCTCGGTGCTGGTGGCGACCACGCTCGGTGCGGTCGCCGGGCCCAACCTGGTCGCGCCGATCGGCCGGGCCGCGACGTCGTTCGGCATCCCCGCCCTGGCCGGGCCGTTCGCCCTGGCCGCGATCGCGTACGCGGTGGCCGGCCTCATCCTGGCCCTGCTGCTCCGGCCCGACCCGCTGCTGGTCGCCCGGGAGCGTCAGGTCACGGCGCCGGTCGCCGGGCCACGGGCGGGCACCGGAATCATCGCCGGGGCGGCCACCATGGTGCTCACCCAGCTGGTCATGGTCGCGGTGATGACGATGACCCCCGTGCACATGCAGGACCACGGCCACGGGTTGCAGGCGACCGGCCTGGTCATCGCCGTGCACATCGCCGCCATGTACCTGCCGTCGCCGGTCACCGGCATCCTGGTCGATCGCTTCGGGCGTACTCCCGTCGCCGTGACCGCCGGACTCACCCTGCTGGCGGCCGGGGTCGTCAGCGCGACCGCCCCCTCGGAGTCCGTGCCCCTGCTCATCGTGGCCCTGGCGCTGCTCGGCCTGGGCTGGAACCTCGGCCTGGTCGCCGGTACCGCCATGATCGCCGACGCGGCGTCGCCGAAGACCCAGGGCACGGTCGACCTGCTGATCGCCCTGTCCGGCGCCGGGGCGGGCATCAGCAGCGGCTTCGTCATGGCGGCCACGTCGTATGCGACGCTGTCCATCGCCGGGGGTGTGCTGGCGCTGGCGGTCATCCCGTTCGTGGCCCGCTCCGGCCGCCGCGCTTGAGGCGTTTCCGGACCGCGACGACTCGGGACGGGTGGCGGTACGCCATGCCAGGCTCAGGCGGTGCTCGCCAGTCACGTCGCATTGTTGCTGCTTACCGTGTGTCGGCACGGGCTGCCCGCTCGGCTCGGCCCGGGATCGCGTCGCGCATCGCATCGGCGAGAAGTCGGTGATGTCGGTGATATCGGTGATGTCGGTGTGCCGGTAGCCGTCCCGGCCGAGGCTGGACTCCCCGCGGGCGCTCGTCAAACAGGGTGACCACGCACGCAGGTGGAGCGAAGCGACCCGGCGGGAGCGACGGTCTGCACCACCCACTCAGCTACGACATCAAGCTCTTGATCTTGAAGTTGGGTTGATAGGCAAGTCGCCGCTTGCCTATGATGCGGCGTGTGGAGGACGACGCCGGGCTGTGGAAGGCGCTGGCCGACCCGACGCGGCGGAAGATTTTGGATGAGCTCACCGAGCGCGACGGCCAGACGCTGTTCGAGCTCTGCGGGCGACTGACCATGAAGCACGGGCTGGGTTCGTCCCGGCAGGCCGTCTCGCAGCACCTCGACGTGCTGGAAGGCGCGGGGCTGGTCAGCAGCCGGCGCGAAGGCCGCTACAAATTTCACCACATCGACACGCGACCGCTCGGGCGTCTCACCGATCGCTGGCGCCCGGCCAAGGAGTAGACATGCGCATCACCGTGACCAGCATTCTCGTGTCCGATCAGGACGCGGCGCTCAAGTTCTACACCGAGACGCTCGGCTTCGTGAAGAAGACCGAGATCCCGCTGGGCGAGCACAAATGGCTGACCGTCGTGTCGCCCGAGAACCCGGACGGCGTCGAGCTGGTGCTCGAGCCGGATGCCCACCCGGCGGCCAAGCCGTGGAAGGAGGCGCTGGCCGGCGACGGGATTCCCTACACGTTCTTCGCCGTCGACGACGTGCGGGCCGAATACGAACGGCTGCGCGGCCTGGGCGTGCGATTCACCCAGGAGCCGACCGAGATGGGCCCGGTCACCACGGCCGTCTTCGACGACACCTGCGGCAACCTGATCCAGATCACCCAGATGAACTGACCGCCCGCGCCTTCTCGATGTCGGGCATGTGCCCTTCTGCCCCAGTCCGACAGCTGGTCGAAGAGCGGCCCCAGGCTGGCGCCGAACGAACTGATCTCGTACTCGATCCGGGGCGGCGTCTCGGCGTGGTGGGTCCGGATGATCGGGGCAGGTAATCGTCTTCTCGCACGGCTTCGCCTGGTCGATGGACGAGTACGCCCGCTCACCGACCACTGGGCCGCCGCCGAGCCCACACATCCGGACTCGCGGCGGCTCGGTGCCGCCGACCCGCTGGCGCCGCACGTCTGGCGTACCCGCATCGCCCAGATCTCCGAAGTGGTGTCGCGGCTCGACCGGCTGCCGGTGCCGGCCGACCCGTCGCGCGTCGCGGTGGCCGGCCATTCGTGGGGGCGCGCGGACCGTGTCCACACTGCTCGGTTCCAGCGGCTGACCACGGCATACTTGCGGACCGCGCTCGACGTCGACCGGTCCGCCGGGCCGTCCGCCGTCAGTGAACTGGCCGCCGGCCCGAACCCGCCGGGCCGCCGCGAAACCCGGTGATCCCGGAGCTGCAACACCAAGATCAAGGTCCTGATGTCGTAGCTCGGTGGGTGGTGCTGACCGTCGCTCACGCCGAGGGCCCTTCGGGCTACGTGCTTAAGTGGTCACCCTTTCAAACCCCACACCAGCCGGCGTCGCACGCGCATCGGGGCGTGACCGGGCGCAATCGGGTGATGTTCGGGCCGGCCGGGATCTCGTACGTCTACCTTGCAAAATGGGTCAAGGCATACTTTCAGGATCTTTGGCACCGCTACGCGGGACGTGGCGACGGTAGACGCTGACGGTCGGGTCGCCGGCGATCGAGAATCGCCAGGCTAGATCGTGTGCGGCGGTTACGCCGACTCGAGGGCCAGCCAGGACGCGTTCGTCCGGGACGGGCTCGGTCGGGGGATGCAGGGTCAGTGGGCCGGTGCCGTCAACCACCGAGGTGCCGTAGGCGGTGAGTGGCAGGTCGAGTGCCTCGACGAGGCGGGCCGGTCCTGAGGCGAGATCGGCGTCGCGCTTCGCGGCGGGCCGTCGGGAGCGGGCGAGGTCGACACCGTGCACGACGTGCCCCGCGCGTAGGAGGACGGCCGCGGGTTGCCCGGCCGATCCGCATGTCACATTGGCGCAGGTGTGCATTCCGTATATGCGGTAGAGATAGAGGTGGCCGGCCGGCCCGAACATGGCCGCGTTACGTGATGTTCGGCCTCGATGGGCGTGGCTGGCGGGGTCGCCGCCCAGTCCTGCGTATGCCTCGGTCTCGGTGATCCGGATGGTGACGCCGTTGGCGACCGCCAGCCAGCCGAGGAGCTGGCGTGCGGTGTCGGCGACTGCGGTCGCGGGAGCGTCGAGCCAGGCGTAGGTCACGTTTCCAGGAAAGCAGACGAGCCCCGTGGCCGGCGGGACATTGTGGCCGCCCGGCCCAGCCGGCCGGATCCGTACTGGGTGGGCTGCGTGGGTGAGCGCTGTCGAAGCTCTCCGGTTGGAGGGCTTCTCGGGCAGGCTGTCGCTGATCGGCGAAGAGCCCGGTCTGCCTTACGACCGTCCACCGCTGTCCAAGAAGATCTTGTCTGGCGCTGCCTCCGCCGATGATCTGGTGTTGCGAGACCGGCATTTCTTCAACAGTCTCGACGTGGTGTTGCGGCATCGCCGGGCGAGCGCCCTCGATGTCGGGGAGCGGCGTGTACTTTTCGGTGACGAAGGCGAGATCCACTTCGACGGTTTGACAATCGAGCTCCGGTGCGTCAGGCGCTCCCATTCGCTTTCCGTGCGTTCGGACTTGAGCCCCGATGGTTGTGAGCGTGTGCTGATGAGATGCCCGAGAAAGTCAAGTTGGCGCATCACGTGCCGATGGGTCAGTACGGCATTGTCAGAACACGAATGGCAGGGTCCGACATGGCGAACCTCGGTGGCCGGGCGCGCACCTTCTCGCTGATCGCCGTCCTGGTCGTCACGCTTCTCGGTGTCGGAGTCCTCTTCGGCGTACGGTCAGCGCGGCCCAGCGCGTCGCGGCCTTCGACCGCCGGGTCGGGCGGGACGCGTGTGCCCTCGCGCGTGGTCGATCCAGCGGCGCAGGCGGTTCAGGGAAAGCTTGATCGGTCGCTGCAGAAGATGCTGGACAGCGTTCTCGGTCCGGGCAACAGCACCGTGGTCACGACCGCGGAGCTCCGCCCGTCCGCGTCGAGTTCGATTCCGGACCCGGCCGTCGCTGCTCTCGGGAGCAGCCATGCGGAGGCGGCACCGGGTGACGGGATGACCCGGAACAACGCGATCAACCAGGTCGATGAGGTCCGCAGCTCAGAGCCGGGACTGATGATGCGGCTCGACGTGGTAGTCCGGATCTTCCCTGGCGCCTCGGCCACCATCGATCTCGCTCAGGTAGAGCGAATGGTCAGCGCCGCCGCCGGCATCGATCCGAGCCGCGGGGACACGATCACGGTGACCGTCGCGCCCCGCTGACCATCGGCTGTCGCAGCCTGCATATGACAATCACCTGGTCCCGACAACAGGCGCACCAGGCGCCCGAGGCCATAGTCGACCCGGTTACCGTCCCGACCTCGCCGATTGTCCCCACGGCGCGACGGAACCGGGCGACTCGTTGTGACCGGTGGAAGAGGTGGGCGGGGGGTGTCCGGACCCGGGACCCGTGGCAGATCCGTTCGGCTGGCACGTGTCCGTGCTCAATGGCTTTACCGGCCCCAGGCCTTCCAGACAGCAGGCCACGCGCGAACCGCGGTCCGGCACCTCCGAGCGTCCGTATCTGCCGATGAGAGTCGTATCGCAGGAAAAGCAACGCTCCAGCTTGAGAAGCTCCACCAAACCGGGGGGAGCTCAAACCTAGCTGTCCCCTGAAGACACATCTGACCAGGACGGGGACAGATGGGCGTTGGCCCCGCGGCGGCGACCGCCAATCCTGGAACAGCGTCCCCGGAAGATCGAAGACATCGATCAGGGTGAGGGATGTCCACGTCACAGATTGGAAAGCTATGAAGCGCATCTTGGGAGCGGCTGCGGCCATCACGGCAGCCATGGCGGCGGCCGTGTTCGTGGTGCCGGAGGCGGCACTCGCCGCCGGCAACAACAGCATCTCGGGCACCACGAACGCCAATGGCACGGCGCGGCACGGCGCCGTCCGGCACAAGACCGACACGAGCGCCATCAAGGTCAACCTGCAGAACAACATCGCCGACGGCCTCTGCATCTGGTTCGTGAATTCCAGCACCGGCGCCCAGATCGGTAATGAGGTCTGCTGGCGCAGAGGCGAGACGGGCGCGCACATCATCGCCAACAGTGCCGGGCGGCAGGACTTCTACATCTGGTTCGCCCCGGAGGACTACACCAATGAAAATCGCGACCGCGACTTCAGCGGCATCGCCTACTACTGATCCACGCGGACGGCCCGGCGACACCACTTCGCCTTCCCCCGTGTCGCCCGGAGCCAACTCGCCGCGGTGATGCGAGAACGTAACGCCGCGACAATCCGCTGAAACACGCGCAGCCCCATGCCATCGATATTCACTCATCGATCTCAACTCATGAAGATCGATGGCATGGGGTACGTGGAGCAGATGTGATCGCCTCCGTTTGCGGCTCGGCCCCGGTAGCGGTTGTAGCGGGCCGAGCCTTTCATTTCGTCGAACTCCAGAACCGACTCGATCACCTGAGCCCTCCTCGTCCGGTCCGACGACGTGCAACCGGGGACGGGTCGTCCGGATCGATGTCCTCGTCGATCAGGTTGAAGCCCAGCTCTTGCATCTGTGGGAGAAGCGCGTCAGGTGTGCTGCCCTCGCGCCACCCCGCCTGGAACGGGTCGAACGCAACCCGGACAACTCCGTTCTCAGCCCAGGCGAACCGCGGATCGGTGTGCTCGGTGCTGAACACCGCGGCGACCGACGTTCCCGATGACAACCGTCCGAGGACGTCATCTCTGCTGCCCAGCGCGCCGTAAGCCTCCAGCATGAAGGCGCCACCGGGCAGGTCACAGACGGCGGCGAACTCCCGGCCCGTGCTTGCACCGTGGTCGAAGCTCTCGCCGTAGGCTTCCGGCGGCACCGTGACCGCGTCCGAGTACCGCTCGAACCGGTCCAGCCCCTCCGACCGGGCAACCTCAGCTCCGCCCAGCCGACGGACCACCTCAGCCGCCGAAGCGTCTCTGACGAAGGTCAGACAAGACGCAACCGCCAGACCCAGCTCGGCGTTCTCGAACCAGGCGTAATCATCGGCGCTAGACACAACGCCGATTCTGACGTTCGCGTGCGCCGCGTGCGGGAGGTCGGCGATCTTGCTCGCAGCATCATCACGGTGCCAGAGTGGAAGGGCTTCGCGGCCGCGCGAACGCGGTAGATGTACGTGGTCAGCACCTCGGCGGCGAGCTCGAACGTCTGAATTCAACCAGCAGACCCAGGTCTACCACGCTCGGTATCCAAACCGACCGCGGTGCCTGGGTGCAGGCGCTGCTACCGGCTACCGGCTATGCGATCAACCCGATGTCGGCGGCCGGGGCCGGGCGCACGGACGGTCGATGCGTTTGGCGAGGACGGGCTGACTTCGGCCGGCGTCGCGGCCGCGACGACAACGATTACAGTCGCATTCGTGAGCGCAGACCAGGGTCTTGTCCGGGTGTCCGATGCGTTCGGCGTACGCCGTGCCCGGACCGGATCGATCCTCACCGATGATGGCACGATCTATCAGGTCAAGTGGGATGACACCGGTGAGGAAGAGCGCGTGCGACGAGCCGCCGACGTTCACGTCGCGACGCGGGGTTCGCTACGTTTCCTGGCCCTATCCGACACTCGGCTGTTCCATGCCGCCTTCGCCCAAGAGCCCCTCGCGGTGGTTCTCCACCTGCTGGCCGACTCGTCGGTCCCGCTGAAGGTTCGAGAGATTCGGGAGCATCTGATTGAGCTCGGGCTCCGGAACGAGACGTGGGCCCGGCACGGGCCCCGCGCGCTGGCGGTTCTGCCCAAGTGGCCAAATGTCGTCCGACGGCAGAAGGGTGACACCCTGGCCTACGCCTGGGTAGGCGACGACCTTCCCGATCTTCCGTCGGACGCCGAGTCCGAGCCGGAACCGGAGCGGGCTACCCCCGCGCCTGCGTCGAAGCCCGCTCCTGGGTCCGCCAGACAGGCCGCGGCACCGGCCGAACCGGCGGTGCCGTCCGCTGAGCGCCTCCGGCGCCAGATGACCGCCGCGCGAAGCCTCAGCGAGGTCGCGCGCCTGCTTACGCTCCCGAGAGAGTTCGTGGCTACGTTGTCACCGGAGGTGGTCGCCTCCGCTCTCCGCCGGGTCGCCGCCGAGGATCGGCTGGTCATGGGCTGGCTCGACGCCCTGACCGCCTCCGGGCCCATCGGTGCGCTGACCGAGGAACTGGCGACCGCCCGGGCGGCGAACGCCGCACTTCAGAGCCGAGTCGACGAGCTGGAGGAGTGGTGGACGGCCCTCGAGCAGAGCACCGATCCGGGCGCCGCAATCCGTCAGCCGGATAGCTGACAAGATTCAGATGCGCGCTCGGAAGTGCGCAGATTCATGGCAGAACGGGATGTTAAGGACGGACCAAGGAGCATGCGGCGCACCGTCCGGCTCGGCATTCCAGGCGATTCTCACGCTCACGATGTCTGCTGCCGTGGACACCAGTTGAACGTCACTGTCCTATGCCATTGCTACGGTTCGGATGGCAGCAGCAGTGAGATCCCAGGCGCGTATCAGCGTCCGCCCGGCACCTACGAGTGAAGCGCGGTCCTGCACTCATTTGGCCGCAATGAGGTTCGAGGGCTCTTCGGGGCTCGTCGCTTCGTGGTGGCCGAGGGCCTGGTCGCCGACGCCGAACGGCGGGTTCGCATCCGGCTCGGCCTGAAGCGGCCAGGCCCGGCAAGGCTTGGAGACAGGCCGCCGCATACGCCCGATGAGCGGGAGGGGAGCCGTGCTGGTGGTGGTGCCGGCGTGTGGGGCGTGCACCAGGCCGGCGGCGCTGGCGGCGCGAAGCCGGGCCCGTGATCAGTCGTCGGTGACCGGCAGTCGTTGCCGTCGCCGCTGCTCCTCGGTGCCGGTCAGCAGCGTCTGCCTGGTCCCGGCCGGGTCGGCGGCAATCCGCTCGTGGAGGCCTCGGGCCTGCGCCACGAGATCGAGGAACCACTGCGTCGGGTCCGGGTCCAGGTCGGTGTGGACGGCGGCGATCCGGAGCATCGCGTCGAGCGTCTCCGTCGCTTCGGCGTAGCGCCCGAGCACCACGCAGGTCGCCGCCTGGCGGTAGAGAACGTGCGGATCCCCGCCGTACGGGTGGCTCTCGTTTTGGCGCAGGCACAAGGCGAGGTAGCCCTCCACGCTGCCGTTCTTCTCGAGGTACGGAATGAGGTCGCTGGTGGCCACTTCCACCAGCTGATTCATGTAGACCGCACCGTCCTCCATGGTTTTGAAGTGGGGAAAATACCCAGGGGCGATGTGCCCGGCGACCAGCATCAGGTCGGTGTCGACGTAGTCCAGCGGCATGTAGAGCGGATGCAGGATCGGTGTCAGATGCCGGTAGGAGGCATCGATCCCCCGGGCGATCGGCCCGATCGGGCGCATGATCAGATGCTTGTCGAAGACGAGCCAGTCACCGGGCAGAGACGGCACCGCGTATCGCTCGGCCGCCACAACCCAGGGCCGGACCCGGTTCGCCCGGCTCGGCGACATCAGCCGACGCCGCCGATGACTCCGCGGCCGAGCGCGGCGGCATCCCGGTAGAAGGCCGCGACCGCCAGCACGGACCCCGCCTCGTCGGAGTCTGGCCGCAGCCACTCCTCCGCGTCGAGCCCGGCGGCGATCTCGGCAACCTGTTCCGGCGAGAGCACGAACGCGTCCCCATACCCGAAGTCGAACCTGATGGTCGTGCCGGTGCCGTTCGCGGCCTTGCGCATCCACTCGTATTCCTCGACCGACTCGTCCAGGATCGCCGAGATCTCCAGGTAGTTCTCCTCCAGCGTGTCGGCGTCGATATGCAGGGACGCGAGGACACCCGGGAGCGAGGCCTGCTCGTCCTCGGGAAAGACCAGATCCAGCAGCTCTGGATCCGCAGCGATCGCCTCCTGCTGAGCCGGTGTAAGCCGGACCAGCAGCAGCTCCATGCTCATGACCGAGCTCCTTGCGCCGGCAACACCGTAAGCCTAGACAACGAGGCGGTGGCATCTGCGATATGCCGGAAACCTGCGGGCGGATTGGGAGCAGATCATCGAGGAGACCGCCCCGGTCGGAGGTGGTGCGCGGCGAGAGCATTCGGATCGCCCGCGGCTCCCTGCGTTGGATGAGCAGTGATCGGCCCGCCGGGGGAGCTGTGGCCGATCGCGGGGACACAGCGCGCGGCCGCGCCTCATTGGAACCTGGGGGACGGCGAGGCCGAGATCGAGAACGGGGCGGCCTTCCCGACGCGGTTTGGGTGGGCGGAAGCGGTTGGCGGTTGGGCGGGCGGTTGGCGGTTGGCGGGGCTAGGTGGTGGGGAGGGGAGTGGCGAAGACCTCCTCGGCGGGGCTGCGGGCGGCGACCATGTGCCAGGCCCGGTCGGCCAGGGTGTCGGGGTCGAGGGTCGGGAGGGCGGGGCCTTCGTGCTGGGCGGCGACCATGGCATGGATGTCGCCGCGGGCGATGAGGCCACCGATCGTCAGCGTGCCGATGTAGACGTCGCGGGGCAGCAGGGACTCGTGCAGGGTGAGGGCGTACATGCGCAGGGCGGCCGACATGGGGGCCAGGGAACCCAGCATGGGCATGGGCCGCAGGCCGCTCAGGCCGGTCGGCAGCAGGACGGCCCGCACGCCCTGGGTCAGCGCCTCCC
Organism: Actinoplanes sp. NPDC049265; assembly: GCF_043197135.1. NCBI lineage: Bacteria > Bacillati > Actinomycetota > Actinomycetes > Micromonosporales > Micromonosporaceae > Actinoplanes > Actinoplanes sp. NPDC049265. The sequence goes on from NZ_JBICSP010000018.1 coordinate 154,325, forward strand.
GCACGGCGGCTACGGCGGGGCTGAGGATCGACGTCAGGGGCAGGATGACGTCGTGGGGGGTGGCGTCGGGCAGCGGGACGATGGGCACCGGGATGGCCGGTCCGAAGTAGAGGACGTCGATGGCGCCGATGCGGGTGATCACCTCGTGCACGGTGGCGGGGTCGGACAGGTCGGCGGTGTGGGGGCGGGCGCCGTCGACGGTGAAGCCGCGGCGGGAGACGAGCTCTGCTTCGTACCCCTCGGAAAGGAAACGGCGCGCGACGGACGCGCCCAGGCCTGGCCCGGCGCCCAGCACGGCGATTTTCGGCATGACACAACCCCTTAAGTTGAGACTGGCCTCAACTTAAGGCAACTTGAGGGTGGCGTCAACTTCGGTACCCTGACCGGCATGAGGCGAGACGCCGTGCGCAACCGGGAACGGCTGGTGGAGGCCGCGCGGGGCGCGTTCGCCGAGCGTGGGCTGGACGTGCCGCTGGAGGAGATCGCGCGGCGGGCGGGGGTGAGCATCGGGACGCTATACAACCGCTTTCCAACCCGGAACGACCTGGCCGCAGCCGTGTTCGCCGACCGGGAGGAGACCGTGCGGCAGGTCGCGAGGCACGCGCTGACGATGCCGGATCCATGGGACGGCTTCGTGCACTTCGCCGAGCAGCTCGGCCGGCTGATGGCCGAGGATCGCGGGTGGACCGACGTGGCCGCGCGGCGGGGGCCGGAGATCGGGCGGGCGCTGATGATCGAGGTGATCGGGCGGGCTCAGGCCGCGGGCGCGCTCCGGCCGGATTTCACGCTGACCGACATGGCCTTCGTCATCTGGTCGCTGACCCGGACCATCACCGCCACCCGGGACGCGGCGCCGGACGCGTGGCGGCGGCATCTGGGCTTCGTCCTCGATGGGTTGCGGGCGCCGGCCGCGCATCCGCTGCCGGTCGGGCCGCTGCCGGAGAGCCTGATAGCCGGCTGCTGAGTCCCGCTGCCGATCGGGCCGCGGCCGGAGAGCCTGATAGCCGGCGGCTGAGTCCCGCAGCAAGTCGGGCCGCCGCCGGAGAGGCGCTGATAGCCGGCGGCTGAGTCCCGCAGCAGATCGGGCCGCGGCCGGAGAGCCTAAAAGCCGGCGGCCGAGTCCCGCAGCAGGTCGCGGAGCATGCGGGCGACCCGGCCCATCGCGATCTCGGCGGCCGGCTGCACCGCCGCGGGCACCCGGGACTCGGTCAGCGCGACCACCGCGTACGCCGCACCGCCGGCATGCTCGACCACCCCCATCTCGTGCCGCATGGTCAGGAGCGTGCCGGTCTTCGACGACCAGCGGGACGCGTCCGAGGCGAAGTCGGGGGCCAGCCGGTGCCGCAGCACGTTGAGCGACATCAGCTCGCGGACCCGCCCGGCCGTGCCCGCCGTGATCTTGGATGGGCGCCACAGGGCCTCGAGCAGGTCGGCGAAGCCGCGCGCCGTACCGGTGTTGGCCCGGCTCACGTCGAGTTGCGGCACCGGATGGCCCTGGCCGGCGGTCACCGCGCCGATGGCCAGCTCGTACGCGAGGTGCTCGTCGGGCAGTTGCCGGGCCGGCGTGTTCATCAGGTCGAGGGTGCGGTGCCGGACCGCGATCGCGTCCAGGCCGAGCCGGCGCAGCTCGGCCTGCACGGCGGCCGGCGGGGTCAGCGCGAACAGTTCGTCCGCGGCCACGCTGTCGCTCAGCGCCACGCTCAGGTAGATCAGATCCTCGACGGCAACCGTGGCCGGGTGCCGGAACCGCATCAGGCCGGGCGGCCCGAGCCCCTCCACGCGGTCCGGCGGCACTGTCACCGGCCGGGCCAGGTCCAGCTCGCCGCGTCCGGCCCGCTCCAGCGTCGCCACGGCCAGTGGCACCTTGATCAGCGAGGTCGCCGGAAACACCGCGTCGGGTTCCAGTCCCAGTTCCTCGCCTGAGTCGAGGTCGCGCACGAGGAAACCGCCGCGCAGACCGGCGTCGTCGAGGGTCTGCCGCGCCTCCCGGAAGACGGTGGCCGTGCTCATGATGCGGCCACGGGTACGCCCAGAGCCCGCCCCACCGGCCCGTGCAGCCGCCGCCGCACGCGATCCAGCTCGGCCCCGCCCCCGGCCGCCGCGTCGTAGCCCCGGACCAGTTCCACGTCCCCGATCCTGCCCCAGCGCAGTCCGAGGTCGTTGGCCTGGGCGGCCGAGCACAGCAGCTGGTCGTCGCCGGCCAGCGCCTCGGCCGCCGCCGCGACCAGTGACCCGGCCACCACGATCTGGGCCGGGCGCAGGCCGACGCTCGCCCCGAGGCGGGTCAGGCGGTCGCGTACGTGCGGCACGTCGTCCTCGGGCTGGATCCAGATCGTCCGGCCCGTACCCTGCCGATCCTTGAGGTTCTCGACGTGGGTGACGGGGTCGCGCAGCGCGGCCAGGCCGAGTGGCACCCGCCAGGTCGCGACGTCGGGCGGGACCGGCACGATCGCCACCGCGCCCGGCCCGTCCGTGCCCAGCTCGAGGTGGATGCCCAGTTCGCGGGCTTCGGCGGCGAGCAGCGCGAGCTCCCGGGGCGGGCACACGGCCGGCACGATCAGCCGGAACGGGCGGCGGCGGGCCCGTTCGGCGTCGTGTTCGAGGGCGTCGGCCAGTTGCACCAGCCGGCGCGCGGCGGGCAGCAGGTCGGCGCCGAACCGGGTCGGTGTCAGCGCCCGGCTGGTGCGGTCGAGCAGGTCACCGCCGAGCCGGGTCTCGAGCGCGGCGATCCGGCGGCTGGCGACCGACTGGGGGACCCGGATGGCGGCGGCGCCGACCGTGAAGCTGCCGTGCCGGGCGACGGCGACGAACGCCCGGCACGCGGCGACCAGATCCATGACCGGGGACTATGCCAGATCGGCATGGTGCCTGCCGCTTTCGTCTTGGCCGGCATGACGCCGGGTCGGGCAGAGTCGCCGGCATGACCGCTTTCGTACCTCTGATGGGCCTTCTGTTCTCGCTCGGCGTGGTGCCGGGTCCGACGTTCGCCGGGCTGGAGTCGTCGCACGACGCGCGGCTGGGCGTCTACGCGGTGGATACGGGGACCGGGCACACCGTGGGCTATCACGCCGATCGGCGTTTCGCGTACGCGTCGACCTTGAAGACCTTCGCGGTGGCCGCGATGCTCGACCGCACGACCGGCGCCGGGCTGTCCCGGGTCGTGCACTACACGCGGGACGACCTGGTCGACTACTCGCCGGTCACGTCGCTGCACGTGGACGAGGGCATGACGCTGGCCGCCATCGCCGACGCCGCCATCACGGTCAGCGACAACACCGCCGCGAACCTGCTGTTCCGTGAGCTCGGCGGGCCGGACGGGCTGGAGCGGGAGCTGCGGGCGGCCGGTGACGGCACGACGTCGGTGGACCGGATCGAACCGGACCTGAACACGGCCGTGCCGGGGGATCGCCGGGACACCACGACCCCGCGGGCGTTCGGGTCCGATCTGCGGGCGTACGCGCTGGGCCGTGAACTGTGCCCGGGCGATCGGGACCGGCTGGTGGCCCTGCTGCGGGCCAACACGACCGGGAACAACACGATCCGGGCCGGGGTGCCGACCGGCTGGACGGTGGGCGACAAGACCGGCACGGCGGCGTACGGCTCGCGCAACGACATCGCCGTGCTCTGGCCGCCGTCCGGTGCCCCGATCGTGCTGACCGTCTTCTCGACGCACGACGACGCCGGGGCGGCCACCGACGACGCGCTGCTGGCCGAGGCCACCCGGATCGCGGTCGCCCGGCTCAGGCCGTGAGCTGCCGGACGAGTTCCGACGAGTCGTGCAGGTTGGTCATCTTCACGAAGCGCCCGTCGGCGACGGTGTAGATCGCGTACTCGACGATCTTGAACGTTGCCCCGGAGGGCGGGACGCCGAGCCATTCCTTGACCGGGGTCCCGGTGTTGATCGCGCGTACGGCGATGCGGTCCCGGTCGATCAGCAGTTCCCCGAATTCCCAGTGGATGTCGGGGACGGCGTCGGCGAGGCCTTTGAGCACGTTGACGACGTCGTCGCGCCGGCCGGGGACGCCGTCGAAGAGCACCTCGTCGTTGATGAACTCGTCCATGCCGTCGAACTCGTGATCGTTGAGGGCCGCCCCGTAGCGCAGGTACCAGTCGCGCAGTTCCGAGTCGCTCATCGTTCCACCCTTCGCATCTTTTCTGCACCGATCGGTGCAGAACTCGAACGCTACTTCGGCACCGATCGGTGCACAAGAGCTAGAGTGGTGTGATGAGTGACGCACGACCAGGGCGGCCGCGAGCCTTCGACGCCGACGCGGCGCTCGAGAAGGCGATGCTGGTCTTCTGGGCGCAGGGTTACGAGGGGGCCAGCCTGACCGACCTGACCGAGGCCATGGGCATCTCCCGCAAGAGTCTCTACGCGGCCTACGGCAACAAGGAAGACCTCTTCCGGAAGGCGCTGCGGGCCTACACCGACGGGCCGGGCGCGTACGTCGTCCAGGCCCTGCGGGCGCCCACCGCCCACGCGGTCGCCGCCGCCTTCCTCGCCGGCTCGGTCCGGGCCAACACCCTTCCCGGGTACCCGGCCGGGTGCCTGGGCGTGCAGGGCGCCCTCGCCGCCGGCGAGCACGGCCAGGTCGCGCACGACACCCTGGCCGCCTGGCGGGCCGGCGGCCAGGAGTATCTGCGCGAGCGGTTCCAGCGGGCCGTGGACGAGGGCGACCTGCCCGCCGGCGCCGACCCCGACCTGATCGCCCGCTATGTCATGACAGTGGCCAACGGCATCGCCGTGCAGGCGGCGGGCGGCGCCTGCGGAGCCGACCTCCAGCGCGTCGCCGACGCCGCCCTGCGCCACTGGCCACCCGCCTGAGCCCCGCTCAGAGCACGGTCAGGGTGACCCGATTGTCGCGATAGGACACCCGGAAGGTGTGGCCCCCGGCGCGAAGAACGCTGCCCTCCGGCTGCCCCTGGAACGTTCCCGTCAGCGAGCGGCCACTCAGGATCGTCAGCGTGGCGCCCGAGGAAAGATCGCCGCGCACGTCCAGCTGCAGGGCACCACGAAGGGTGAGCGCCCCGGCAGCTCGCACCCGCGACGCGCCCGGGGTGAAGGTCGCGCTGCCGCCGGCGTTGATCCGGAGGTCGCCGCCGACGGTCAGGAGCGCGCCCGGCCGCAGTTCTCCCCCGGCCACCGTCACGTCGCCGGCGATCGTGCCGCCGCCACCGAGCGAACCGCCGCGGACGGTGACCCCGGCGGCGTGCGAGCCGTTGACGACCAGCCCGCCGCCCAGCACCGTGGTCGGCCCGTGCCAGGTGTTGTCGCCGGTCAGGGTCAGCGTGCCGGCGCCCCGTTTGGTCAGGCTGCCGGCGTAGACGCGGCTGTCGCGGGCCTTCTCGCGCCGAGTGCCGATGGCGTAGTCGGACCGGTCGGCCTTGGACGCGCCGGCCGGCAACCCGTCGGTCCAGCCCCGCGCCACCTTGGTCGCCGCCCAGGCCACGGCCTCGTCGGCGTCCTCCTTCAGCCGCGCCTGGATGGCCACGTCGGAGATGTCGTTCGACCACACGTCATCGGTGCGGCCGGTGTCGACGTCGAACCGGCCCAGCAACTGGCCGGGGCCGTGCATCGCCTCGCGCAGGCTCGGCGTGTGCCAGCCGTTGCGCGAGTCGGGCACCTCGACGATCCGACCGGCCGCCGGATTCGGCACCGCGACGCCGGCCGCGTCGTTGATCGTGCCGTTCTGCCGCCCGGTCGTGTACATGGTGTACAGCGCCTGCTCGTTGGTCAGGTACGGGAAACGCTGCATGATCAGCGCCAGCGCGGCGGCCGAGTGAGGTGCCGCCATCGACGTTCCGGAGTACTGCGCGTACCCGCCGGGGACGACCGTGCTGGTGATCAGGTTGCTGGGCGCGGTCACGCAGGACCACTTGGCCACCCCGCACTGGTTGTAGCGCTGCTGCCCGGGAACCAGGACCGATCCGTCCGGGTTGAGCGTACGGCCGACGTTGGTGTTGACGCCCGAGGTGGTGAACCACCGTCCCTCCAGGCCGGGCAGGAAGTACGGCGCGGCGCCTCGGGGCGTTGGGTTGGCCACGCCCGCGTTGCCCGCGCTGAAGCCGATGATCGTGCCCGAGCGGGCGACGTCGAGGGCACCGTTGATCCAGTGCGTCTTGGTGCCGTTGGGGTCCGGGGCGCCGTCCGGCCGGGCCAGGTCGCGCCAGGCCGACACCAGGCCGGCGTACGTGTTGTAGTTCTCGGTGGGTGGCGCGCTCCCCCAGCTGCTGCTCACGATCCGGACGTTTCGGTCGTTGACCGCCCGGTACACGTTGGCCAGGTACGCGTTGTCCGGTGTCTGCGCCTCGGTGGCGTCGGCCGGCAGCTGGCCGTAGTAGACGCCGTCGGTCTTGTGGGTGTTGCCGAGGAAGACGTCGCTGTCGAAGGCGACCCCGTGCATGTTGCCGGGCTCGTCGGCACCGTCGCGACTGGCGCCGACCGTGCCGCTCACGTGCGTACCGTGGCTGTCGTTGAATTCGGGGTCGTAGAAGCCGGGGGTCGGACCGGTCGCACCGCCGCGCGCCACCACCGAGTGGAAGCGGTCGCCGTGCTCGCGCTCGTGCCCGGCGTAGAACCCGGAGTCGACCAGGCCGATCCGCATGCCGCGACCGGTGTAGCCGGCGGCGTAGGCGTATTCGGCGCCGATCGACAGCAGGCCGGTGTCGGACAGGAACTCGGGGGTACGCCAGCCGGCCGGGTCGTCGGCCAGGGCGGGCGAGGCCGGTACCAGCACCAGGCCGGCCGCCAGCGTCGCGATCAGTATCCGCATCATCACATCGTGGTAGTTAAATGTTTCAATGCCAAGAGCCCGGGGTGGGCGAGGCGGGACCCACCGCCCACCCCGGGACTTCTCTAGGCCCGTACCTCCAGCTCGTAGATCCGGGCCGCGGTGTTGCCGTCCTGGGTTGGCGTCACCACGTTCACACGTACGTAGCGGGCGTCCACCCCGATCGACGTCGTCGTCGAATCGGCCGTGTTGCCGCGTACCTGGGCCCGGGTCGTCCAGCTCGAACCGTCGTCCGAGGTCTGCAGGTCGAAGTCGCGGGTGTTCCAGGTCGGGTACTCGCCGCCGGCGCCGGCGTGCCGGATCACCACGCTGCCGACCCGCTGCTTGCTGCCCAGATCGACCTGCAGCCACCGGTTGGCCGAGGTCGAGCACCACTTGTCGGTCGAGCCGGCCAGCCAGCTGCCGTTGACCGCCTTGTCCGGGGTCTCGCCGGTGCAGGACGAGTCGGCCGTGGCCGCGCGGCGCAGGGCCACGTCGCCGGTCGGCTGGCCGTACGCCTCCAGCTCGTACACCCGGGCCGTGGTGCTGCCGTCGTTGGCCGCCGCGGTCACGTCGAGCCGGACGTAACGCGCCGTCCGCGGCTGGATCGGCTGGTACGAACGGCTGGCCCGCGACCCGGTCACCGTGACCGCGTTCGACCAGTTCGTGCCGTCGGTGCTGGTCGAGATGGTGAAGCCACCGGTGTTCCAGTTGGTGCCCTCGCCACCGAGCCCGGCGTTCTTGACCACGAACGCGGACACGGTCTGCGCCGAGCCCAGATCGGCCTGCAGCTGCAGCGGCGTCGTCGACGAGCACCACTTGCTGTTGCCGGCGATGACCCCGTCGACCGACTTGCCCGGGGCCTCGGCGCTGTTGCAGCCGGCCGACCCGGTCACGCTCTTGCCCTGCAGCAGATCCGGTCCGAGGTCCGGTTCGGCCGGCGGTTGGGTTCCGCCGTCGGCGAAGCTCGGGGGTACGTCCTCAGCCCGCGTGCCCCAGCTCGAGGGGGACCCGCCCATGGTGTACGCGATAGTGCCGCCGCTCGCGATGTCCGGATAGCGGATCCAGCTCTTGGCCACCGACGAGCCGCCCAGCGTCACCGACTGCACGAACCGGTTGGCGCTGCTGCCGCCGGTGATCGTGATGTCACCGGCCGACCGCTTGATCACCGCGTTCGGGAAGAGCGCGCCGTGCAGGGCCAGCGTGTCCGCACCGGGCGTCACCGGGTACATGCCCAGCGCCGACCAGACGTACCACGAGGACGTGGCGCCGAGGTCGTCGTTGCCGGGCAGGCCGCCCGCGCCGGTGGTGAACGACTCGCTCATCACCCGGCGGACCGCGTCGCTGGTGCCGGCCGGCTTACGGGCGTAGTTGTAGGTCCACGGCACGTTGTGCTCGGGCTCGTTGCCGATGTAGAAGTACGGCCGGACCAGCCCGCCGTTGAGCTCGGTGAAGTGGTGGTCGAGCCGCTGCGCCGCGGTGGCCGGGCCACCCATGGCGTTGACCAGGCCGCCGAGGTTGTGCGGGACCATCCAGGTGTACTGGGCGGCGTTGCCCTCCACGTACGGGCTCTCCTGGGCCGGGTTGAGCGGCCAGGTGAAGCCGCCGTCCTTGGTGTGGATGTACGACGACTCGCCGTTGAAGATCATCCGCCAGTTCTGCGACCGGGTCGACGCGCTGTTGTACGTGGCCGTGTCACCGAGCGCCTTGGCGAACTGGGCGATCGCGAAGTCGCTGCTGGCGTACTCCAGCGTCTCCGACGGGTTGCCCGGGATGTAGCGGTTGCTGTTGTAGGTGGCGTAGTTGCCGCGCAGCACGTAGCCCTGCTGACCGCCGCCGGTCACGCTCTTCTTCATCAGGTCGAGGGCGGCCGCGGTGTCGAAGCCGCGCACCCCGAACGCGTAGGCCGATCCGACGATGATCGGGCCCGGGTCGCCCGGCATCACGAAGTCCTCCCGGGTCTGGTGCGACCACTTGGGCAGCAGACCGCCCTGCTGGCCGTCCAGCACCATCGACTTCATGATGTCGGTCGAAACGTCCGGCGCGATCAGGGCGACCAGCGACGCCCAGGACCGGTAGATGTCCCAGCCCGAATAGTTCTGGTAGACGTTGTGGTTCGCGGTGTGCACGGCCTGGTCGAAGCCGCGGTACTGCCCGTTGGTGTCGCTGGACAGGTTCGGGTTCTGCAGGACGTGGTACAACGCCGTGTAGAACTTCTGCTGGTCGGCGGCCGAGCCGCCGGAGACCTGGATGCGGTTGAGGGCCGCGTTCCAGGCCGCGTCGGCATTGGTGCGTACGGTCGGGAAGGCGGCCGCCTCGGCGGTGGCGTTGGCCTGGGCGTTGGCCACGCTCACGAACGACACGCCGACGGTGGCGTTGACCACCTGGTTGCCGGTGGTGTCGAAGGTGACGAAGGCGCCGGCCTGGTTGCCGCTGACACTGGTCGCCCCGTTGCTGATCGTGCCGCCGATGAACGTGCCGACGCTGTTCGGCGTCCGGTCGAACTGGATCGAGAAGTACATGGGGAACGTCCCGCCACCGCAGAAGCCGCCCGCGGTGTGCTCGCCGTAGACCCGGTTCCCCGAGATCGTCACGTTGCCGGCCCGGTCACCGGTGGCCGAGCGGCTGGCGTTGATCAGCACCCGCGCGGCCGTGGTCGACGGGAAGGTCAGCTTGAGCGCGCCGGTGCGCTTGGTCGCGCTGAGCTCGACGTCGGTGGAGTACTTGTCGAGCCGGTTCTTGTAGTAGCCGGCCTGCGCGACCTCGTTGGACTTGGTGTACGCCGAGGCGTAGCTGGTCCAGCTGTTGCCCGGGGAGTTACCGAGGTTGCCGGTGACCGGCAGGATCGGCAGGTCCTCGTTGTTCGGGCAGCCCGCCCCGTTGAAGTGGGTCAGGCTGAACGACTCGATGGTCCGGTCGCGGTCGCGGTAGCCCGAGGGCGAGCCGGTCGGGGTGTCCGGGGAGAACTGCACCATGCCGAACGGCACTGTCGCACCGGGGAAGGTGCTGCCGCCGGCGCCGCCGCCCACGGGGTTGGGCGAGTTGCTGTCGTCGGTGCCGATCAGCGGGTTGACGTACTGGGTGAGGGGGAGGTCGGCGGCCTGGACTGGGGATTCGGTGATGGCCAGGCCGGCCAGGGTGAGGACGAGGGACGAGAGACAAGCGAGGGTACGACGCATGGGAGCCGTCCTTGACATCGTTGTCACCGATTGGTGATTGTCTATAGAACTACACCTCCATAGAGAACTGTCAATACTGTTAACTGGCGGTGTGCGTTTGGTGATCACCGGGGCGACCGGACATCTCGGACAGCGTCTCGTCGCGCGGGCGTCCGCGGCCGGGCATGACGTGGTCGGGACGTCGCGCTCACTCGGCCTGGACATCCGCTCCCGCGCCGACGTGGCCGCTTTTCTGGCATCGGCGCGTCCGGACGCGGTGATCCACACGGCCTCGGCCCGCTCCGACTGGGCCGTCATGGCCGACGGGGCCGCCCACGTGGCCGCCGCGGTGCCCGCCGGCGTCCGCCTGGTGCACGTCTCCACCGACGCGATCTTTCCCGGCCGTTCCGATCGTGAATACGACGAATCGGAAATGCCGGATCCGATCTATGGGTACGGCGCGGCGAAGGCAGCGGCCGAGACCGCGGTGCGGGCGCTGCACCCCGGAGCGGCCGTCGTGCGTACCTCACTGATCCTCGGCGGCGACGGCCAGCACGAGAAACTGGTCCACGACCTGGTCGCCGGCCGCGTCGACGGCCACCTGTTCACCGACATGATCCGCAAGCCGGTCCACGCCGACGACCTGGCCGACGCCCTGCTGGAACTGGCCACGGCATCCGACCACGCAGGCGTCCTCAACGTGGCCGGCACCGACCCGATCAACCGCTACGACCTGGGCCTGCGCGTGGCCCGGCGGGACAACCTCGACCCCGCCGCCCTCAAGCCCGCCGCGATCGCCGACCGGGGCCTGCGCCTGCCCACCGACGTGCGCCTCGACACCACCCGGGCCCGGTCCGTGCTCCGGACGCGGCTGCGCGGCGTCGACGAGTTTCTGCCCACCGGTACACGCTGACCGCCGGGTCGCCGGTCACCCCGAACCGCCACGGCACATCGTGGGCGCTGGTCACCCCGATCAGTCTCAACTGATCTCGAAGCGGCTGCTTGGTTGCCGCCGAGCCGCCACCGGCAAAGACGCCACAGCGTTGCTGCTTCTGGGAAGTCTCTCCTGTCCGTCTGACGTGAGCAGACCCACTCATCGCCATCTCCGCCGCACGGCGCAACTGGTGACCACGTGTCGCCCGCGGCCTGCGCCCTGGTGACTGGATGTCGGCCGTGAACGAGCGCCGGATGTGAAGGCGTCACCGCCGGGGTGGGCGCTCGGCTGCTTCGGCGGCGGGCGGTGGGTTGGACTGGTCGTTCACGTGGCCTTGGACGATCAGGCGCTCCGCGAAGCCGGCGCCGAAAGCTGCGAGCAGGAGATTCGGAGCGTTGATCGAGGTTGCGTTGGCGGTGGCGACGGAGAATAGCCAGATGGTCAAACCTGCGACGGCACCGATGGGGATGCGGGAAAAGGACGAGGCGTACGAGCCCAACTGGACCGTCACGCGTTCACGCTTGATCCGTGTCGACCGCTGTGCCGCGCTCGACACCGCACCGAGGATGCCAAGAAGCACCGCCAACACGCACGAGACGCGGCTCGCGCTCCAGTCCTGGCGGAACAGTGACCGTGAGGTGCTCGTGAGGAGGTACACGACGAGCGCTAGAACGGGAGCGCCAACGATGAGCAACGTTGCCTGGTAATGCCGGACTACGGCGAGTCTCCAGTAGTCATTGGAGACTCCCTCATTGCGCAGCTTGATTGCTTCCACGACCAGTCTTCGGCGGCTGTCAATGCCAGGGTCGGTCGCGGCCGGCGCACCGCAGTCAGTGAAGCCGGTCTCCGAGAGCAAACCTCTGATCGCTTTCAGGCGCCACGCTGGCAGACGGTCTGGGTCCTTGATTTCCTCGTGCAGCGCACGAGCACAGATCCGCAGCCGGTCCACGTCGTAGGTCATGATCATCTCCTGCCGGGCGCGGTAGAGATGCGCCCAGCCGGAGTTCAGATCATGCCGGCGGCAGGCCTCGCGTGCTGGCGCGAGGCACCGTGCGGCTACCTGATCGGCGACACCGGCGAGCTTACGCGCTTCTGCTTCCACGTCGGTGATCTCGGCACTGAGCCATGCCAGCCGAGGATCCCGCCACGCTTTTGCCATGAACGACCGGCGTGTCATGCCCGGATTCTCGGTGGATCTCCGGCGCCCTGTCGCACGCCTGGTCCGTCGAGCGAACGCGGCGGCCATTGTTCGCCTGCTCGGCTGGGCGGAGCTTCTCTGTCCGCTCGGCTCGGCGGGAGGTCGCTGGGGGCCGTACGTCAGTCGGCGTGATCTGGTGAGCGCGGCTCGCCTGGTAAGGCGGTCAGAGGCCGGCCTCGTAGTTGCCGCCGTCGCTGTCGACGACGTCGACCCGGTGGCCGGGCTCGCGGAGCGTGTGGGCCGGGTCCAGGGAAATCGTGCCGTCGGCCTCGCGGGACTCGCGCAACGGTGGGCCGGCGGTGAAGAAGGTCAGCATGATGGTGAGGAAACCGATCACGGCGGGGAGGCTGCCCCAGTCGCGGCGCAGGTCGAGGATGATCAGGAGGGCGCCGACGGTGACCTGGAGGAGGGCGATGGTCACGCCGATGAGGAACTGGTGGCGGCGGTGGGCCAGGACCGAGGCGGCGCTGGAGAGGCGTAGCGGGACGTCGGCGTGGCAGGTTCCGCATGTCGTTGTGGCCTCGGCTGTGCCGGACGGCGGGCGCGGAGTGGTGATGGGGTGCAGGGCGTAGAGCGCGTCGGCGCGGGGGTGGGCCAGTTCCAGTCTGGGCGTCGTCCCGACCGGGAACTGTCGCAACCTCATCCGGACACAGTAGACGCCGGCAACCCGGGGGCTGCCGGCGTCTGGTGATTCACTTACTCAGGCGCGGGTCCACTTCTGGTTAGCCGTACCGCCGCAGTCCCAGAGTTGGAGCTGGGCGCCGTTCCCGCTGCCCCAGTCCTTGATGTCGACGCACCGGTTGGCCGAGACGTTGACCAGGTCGCCGGCGCCGGACAGGGTGAACCGCTGGACCGGGTTGCCGTTGCAGGTGACCAGCTGGATCGGGGTGCCGTTGGCCAGTGCACCGCCGGCCGGGTCCATGCACTTGCCCATCGCGCGCAGCGTGCCGTCGCCGTTGAAGGTCCACGACTGGGCGGCGCTGGTGTTGCAGTCGTACATCTGCAGCCGGGCACCGTCGGCCGGGTTGGCGCCGGGGATGTCGATGCAGCGGCCGCTGAAGTTGGACTTGAGGCGGTTGCCGGTGGCCGGCGGGGGCGTGCTCGAGCTGCTGACGTGAACGTAGTCGATCACCAGCTTGCTCTCGGCGGGCAGGCTCGCCGGGTCGCCCTGGCCGAAGTTACCGCCGACGGCCAGGTTGAGGATGATGAAGAACGGGTGCTCGAAGACCCAGCTGACGTTGCCCTTGGCGCCCTGCAGCGACGCGGGGGTGGCCCGGAAGTACTCCTGGCCGTCCACGGTCCAGACGATCAGGTTGGGCGACCAGTCGACCGCGAAGTTGTGGAACGCCTGGTACCAGGGGGAGCCGGAGACGAGGGTGCCGCCGTACGAGTTGCCGCCGGAGTAGCCGGGGCCGTGCAGGGTACCGAACAGCCGGTTGGGGTCGCGGCCGACGATCTCCATGATGTCGATCTCGCCGTCGTTGGGCCAGTTGCCGCCGCCGAGCATCCAGAAGGCGGGCCAGAGGCCGGAGCCGTTGGGGACCTGGATGCGGGCCTCGACGTGGCCGTACTGCTGGGTGAACTTGCCGGCGGTCTGGATCCGGCCCGAGGTGAACTGGCAGGTGCCGTTCCAGCAGTCGTTGTGCCCGCCGCTGCCCTTGCGGGCGGTGATGACCAGGTGGCCCTGGCCGTCCTTGGCGACGTTGCTGGTGCCGCTGGTGTAGTACTGAAGTTCCTGGTTGCCGAAGCCGCTGCCGCCGGTGTCGAAGTTCCACTTCGACGTGTCGACGCCGGTGCCGGCGGCTCCGTCGAAGTCCTCGTTCCAGACGACTGCCGCTTCGGCGTTGTCACTGCGGGAGGCGACGGTGAGCCCGCCGCTCAGGGCGACCACGACGGCGGCCGCCGCGATCAGAAATCTCGACTTGCGCATGGTGGGGATCCTCCGGGGGAGAGGTATTCAATGCGCAACAGTCTTAACAGTAGTTCGGTGGTCGTCAAGTCAGCCGACAAAGTCCTGGGTGAACCACACCAGTCCGTCGTCGCGGCTCACGGCCAGTCCGATCTTCCGAAAGTCGCTGTTGAGCAGGTTCTTGCGGTGGCCGTCCTCGGGTGGGGTCTCGGCCAGCATGCTGTCGGTGATCCGATTGGCGGCGTCGATCAGATCGGCCGAACTGGAACCGCCGGAGCGGAAGCCGATGTTCTCGCCGGCCGTGCGGAACTGGACACCCTGCACGTTGAAGCGGGGCCCCAGGTCGGCCTCGCCGGCGCAGCGGTGGCTCAGGCCGCAACCGTTGCTCAGCATGGCCTCGTTGTGCCGCTCGGACGCCTTGGACAGGTCGGCGTCCAGGGTCAGCGCGCCCTTGCCCTCGGCCGCCCGCTCCTGGTTGATGTGCGCGAGCACGGCGTCCAGGACCTTGTCGCCGGTCGGCGGCACCTTGATCGTGACCGGCTTGCGGGGCGATTTCGACGGGGATTTCGAGGTGCGCGACGGCTTCGGTGTCACGGGCTTCTTCGGCTTGGCGGACGCCGGCGGCTTGGTGGTGGGCGGCGCTTCGGCTTGGGGCGAGGAAGCGGGCTGGGTGGCGGAAAGGGGGAGATCCGCGGGTGGGGCGGGGGTGAGCGGCGCCGCCGACGCGGTCTTGGAGTCGGCGTGGCTTCGCAGGCCGGCGAAGGTGAAGCCGGAGCCGATCACGATGGCGGTGGCGCCGGCGACCAGCAGGTAGGGGAAGCGTGAGGTGGGCACGGCGGACAGTGTTCGCCTGCTCGGGCCCACCGGCCGGACTACTCAGGAGGGCTTAAGACTTCTCGCAGAGTCATCTAAGGGCGACCACGCACGGACCTGGAGCCCGCGGGAGCAAACGGTCTGTACCCCGACGGACGCGGGCAAATCAATCTCCTGACTTTGATCTTCCGACCATGCTGCCCAGTCCGAGGTGCGGCTTTCGTTCCCGCCGTCCGCCTTGCGATTCTTTGATCCAGACACCGGACCGGCCATCCACTAGGGACGATCCTTGCGAATGTCACCTAGCGTGTAGGGCGTGGACACGGATGCCGTATTAGACCTGTTCGCCGTCGTCGTCGCGGTCATCGCCCTGACCGTCACCGCCCTGCTCGCCATCCGGCAGACCCGCACGTCCGCCGCCGGCTACGCCCTGCCCGTCGTGCTGCAGATGTTCGAGCAGTTCCGCAGCGACGATTTCTACGCCGCCCGCGAATACGTCGTCGACGTGCTCACCAAGGAGTTCGACCCGCCCGTGCCCTACCGCGACCTGCCGCCCGAGGTGCGCAACCAGGTCCGGATGGTCGCCGGCCGCTACGACGACCTGGCCAAACTGGTAGCCCACCGGGTGGTCGACCCCGAGCTGGTCATCGGCGGCAACGGCACGGCGATCCGCCAGGTGTGGGCGGCGGTGGCCCCGTTCGTCCGCCAGGAGCGCGCCGTCTACGGCACGGCCACCTGGATCTACCTGGAGGATCTCGCCAACCGCGCCCAGGCCAACCCGCCCCGCGAGATCTATGCCAAGTTGGGACTGCAGCACTCGGCCGAGCTCTGACCCGCAAATTCTCGGCAAGAACCGGCTGCACCTCGATCTGACCCCGGGGCCGGACGGGCCCGGGGCCGAGGTCGAGCGGCTGCTGGCGCTGGGGGCGCGGCGGGCCGACGTCGGTCAGACCGGGGACGAGTCCTGGACCGTGCTGGCCGACCCCGAGGGCAATGAGTTCTGTGTCGTCCGGCGCAAGTAGACACTGATCGGCTGAGCGAAGGATGATGGGCCGATGATCGAGCTGGCCGGCTACGGCCCTGAGGAACCGGTTGTGGTGGGGGTGCGGCAGGGCGACGGGCCGCCCGAGTTCGTGAGCCACGCGCCGTTGACGGCGGACACGATCGTCTACATCGCCTCGCTGGGCAAGCAGATCACGGCCGCCTGCGCGGCGATGCTGGTTCGCGACGGCCGGCTGGATGTCGACTCGACGCTGGCGCGGTGGATGCCGGAGCTGCCGGGCTGGGCGGGGCGGGTTCGCGTACGCCATCTGATCCACCACACCGGTGGCCTGCCCGATGTGGCCGATTTCTACGAGCTGCAACGCCAGGGTCTCGACCACACCACCGACCGTGTCGTCGCCGCGCTGGCGCACAGCGAACACCTGATCGCCACCCCGGGCACCGAGCACCGCTACTGCAACGCCGGCTACGTCTGCCTGGCCGTCGTCGTCGAGCGCGCGTCCGGCCGCCCGTTGCCCGAGTTCGCCCGCGAGCACCTGTTCGAGCCGCTGGGCATGGCCGGCACCTGCTTCTGGCCCGGTCCCGCCGCGCATCCGCCGGAGGCGTATCCGCTCGATCCGCAGCACCCGGCGCCGCTGTCCCTGGGCGACGGCGGCGTCTGGTCGACCGCGGCCGATCTGCTGCGCTGGAACCAGGCCGCCGTCGACCTGTTGCACGCGAACCAAGCGGGAGACCAGGCAGCGGTAGCCCTGGGCGGTACTAAAGGCCTGACCGCCCAGGGCTACCACTGGAGGGGCCCGGATGCCGCTCAGGGCTACCACTGGAGGGAAATGCACACGGCGGGGCGGCTGGACGACGGGACCGACCTCGACTACGGCTGGGGCGTCGGCCTGCGGGCGACGCCGGCGGGTGTCCGGGTGTACCGGCACGGCGGGAGCTGGGCGGGGCTGACCGCGCAACTCGTCCGCATTCCCGAGCGCCGCGCCCACTTCGTCGTCCTGGCCCTCGACAACGACGGGGCCCGGACCAATGCCCTGACCGACACGCTGATCGGCGAGCTGACGAGATAGCTACCGGCACGCTCCAGCCAGGCGGTCAGGGCCAGGTCAAGATCAAGCTCAGCCGGGTACGCGCGGAGCGACCCATCGGCCGGCGCCGGCGCTACTCGAGCGAAGCCCATTCGTGTCCCGGATGCACCTGGGCCACCGCCTGACGGAACCAGTCGCGCTGCCCGGGCGACATCCGCGGCCAGGCCGTCGCCAGGTCGGCCTGGTCCTTGTCGCGCGCCCACTTGGCCTTGAAGAGCAGGACGACCTCGGGATTCAGGTACGGGATCCCATTGTCGGTGAACGAGACGACGTCGGAGTACGGCCGCCGGATCGACTCGTCCCGCCGGCAGATCCAGATGTCACCGTCGTGCGGCTCGCGGAACACGTCGAACCGCCATGCCTGCGCCGCACGGTCGTACGCCCAGGTCTGATGCGAGTCCCCGCCCAGCGTCTCGGCCGTCATCCGGGCCAGCTTTCCCTCGCCCCGCGGCACCCAGAAGTCCAGCTCGGGGAAGCGCGGCGGCACCGTGGCGAAGAACGACGACGCGACAGCGATCTCGAGGTCGCCGTGCTCCCGGGTCTGCTCGCCCACGAACAGGTCGATGGCCCAGCCCCCGGCCACCATCCACGGGAAGTCCGCCCCGGGCATCCGGGCCGTGAAGGTCGGCGGGTCCCAGGGCAGCCACGCGTCGATGTCGGGATGCATCCGGCCACCGTAGAGTGCACGCGTGGCCTTCAACATCACCGGCATCGCGCGGCGCGTCGCGCGGACACTCGCCCCGGCGCGGAGAGCGCGGCAGGTGCCGACGTCCGACCGGGGGCGGCGGATCGAGTACGCCCCCAACCTGGACGGCGACGCGGATCCCGGCGAGATCGTCTGGACCTGGGTGAAATACGAGGACGACCCGCGACAGGGCAAGGACCGTCCGGTGCTCGTGGTCGGCCGCGACGGCCGTACCCTGCTGGGTCTGATGCTCTCCTCGCAGAGCGAGCGTGACGGCCAGCGCAACTGGTACGCCCTCGGCCCGGGCTCGTGGGATCGCGAGAACCGTCCCAGCTGGATCCGGCTCGACCGGGTGCTCGAGGTGAACGAGGACGGCATCCGCCGGGAGGGCGCCGTGCTCGACCCCGCCCGCTTCGACCAGGTGGCGTCCGAGCTGCGCCGCGACTACGGCTGGGCATGATCACGAGAGCGCTGCGTTCGCCGGGTTCACATTCGCGTTCGCGGCGCTTCTCCTGGTGGCGAATTTGGAACTTGGCATAGCGTTGTCGTTATGGAACAAGCGGACGTGATGGTCGGATTCGGGGGCAAACAGGCGTGGCTGGCGGTTCGCGACGGTGATCCGGCAGCCGTGATCGCCGCCCTCGGTGCCCGTGACCTCGGCACCGTACGCTGGCGCGACGGCATCGACCTGGCCCACCTGACCGACAACCGGGTCGCTGTCACCCCGCCGCTGGACGGGCACTGGACCCTCGCCGTGGGCCGCCGGTTCCTGCTCGCCACGCCCGACGTGCCCGCCCTGGCCAAGAAACTCGACACCGAGGTGCAGTTCTTCGCCACCCACCGGGTCACCGAGTCGCACCGCTGGCAGCGCGCCGCCCACGGGACGCTGATCCGCGCTTTCGGGTACGTCGGACAGACCGGCGAGATCACCACCTGGCACGGCGATCCCGACCCCGCCGAGCGCGACGCGGGGCTTCCCGGCACCATTGACGACGACACGACCGTGCTGGTCGCCGAACAGGACGTACTGAAGGTCGCCGCCGCCTGGAGCGTCGACCCGACCACGATCGGCGGCCGCGTGGCACCGGGACCCCTGCGGATGGGATCTTTCGATGCGTAAGTACGTGATCATGGGCGTGCAGGGCAGCGGCAAGGGTACGCAGAGCAAGCTGCTCTGTTCGGCGTACAGCATGGTCCATATCAGCGTGGGCGACCTGTTCCGCTGGCACGTGCAAAACCACACCAAGCTCGGCGCCCAGGTCAAGCGCACGATGAACGCGGGCGAGCTGGTCGGCGACGACCAGGTCGAGGCTGTGGTACGCCAGCGGCTCGACCAGCACGACTGGAACTACGGCTTCGTCATCGACGGCTTCCCGCGCAACGCCCGGCAGGCCGAGTTCTTCATGGAGTCGTACGACATCGACGCGGTCATCCACCTGGAGATCCCGGACGACGAGGTGCGGCGGCGGGTGCTCAGCCGCCGGCTCTGCCCGAACTGCGGCATGGACTACAACCTGATCGCCGACCGGCCCTCCGAGGCCGGTAAATGCGACATCTGCGGTCACGAGCTGGTGACCAGGCCCGACGACACCCCCGAGGCGCTCGACGCTCGCCTGCACGACTACCACGAGCAGACCCGGCCGGTGCTGGAGCTCTTCGCGCGCAAGGAACCGGTGGTCAAGGTCGACGCACAGCCGGATGCTGACTCCGTACAGGCGTCAATCCGTAAGGCCCTGGGTCTGTAGCCGCGACCCGATCGCCTCGCCGACCTTCTCCACCACCGGTCGGCGCGTTCGTCCCGGCCCGCATCCGATCGGGTCATAAATGCGACAACGACACATCTGCCCTTTTAGACCTGGTCCCGGCGGCTCGGGTCCGCGACGCTGGAGAGGCTGTGGGGCGACGCGGAGGTATTGAGCAGATGCGGCAGGAATCGGAGCAGGACGGTCAGCGCTTGGATCAGCGGCGACCACCCGCACCAGCGATGACCAGGGAGAACGGGAACGCGGCCCACATTCTCGCCTTGCAACGGGCTGCCGGCAATGGCGCGGTGAGCCGGCTGCTGGAAGGTCAGCCGGTCGTGCAGCGGAAGCTGACCTTCGGCCAAGCCAACCAGCAGGAGGTCCGGGACGTGGCCCACCTCAAGGCGCTGATACCGCAGGGAAGCTCGCCGACCCACGACGAGGCATTGTTCGGCCTCACCACCATGGGCTCGTACCCCAAGGACATGAAGAAGCCGAACAAGCGGCAAGAACGGGTCAACTATCTGGCGAAGCTGGTCGACACGCTCCCGAGAGTCATCGAGAACTCAAAGATGTACGTCGCGAAGACCGCGCGGGACCTCCGCGATGTGGTCAGGGACTTCGCCACCCTCCAGGACAAGAACAACGCGACCCTCAGAGTCGTGGTGCCCGCAGCCGGCGGGGAACTCGACGCCGACGAGAAAAGGAGGATACCGAAGGAAGCTCAGGACCTTTTCGCCTTCTTGAAGAAGAGCGGGCGGGTGTTCTCCTACGACAATCTCCTCGACCTCGCGGCGAAAGCCAAGTCGAGCACCGGCTGGATCTACGAGCTGGAGCTGGCCGCGGAGGCGCTGAAGGAACCGAAGGCCCTCGTCCAGATCAGCTCCCTGGGTGTTTCCCAGATCGAGAGCGAGCTCAAGCGTCTCGGCAACGGCGCCGAGCCCGCCGCTCACGAAAAAGTGGAAAACGCCAAGTACGGCGGCGACATCTCCGTGTGGCGGCCGATCCCCCGAGCCGACGGCGCAACCGGGCCCGTCCAGTACGGCGCGACGTTCACCCAGGCCAAGAAGGTCAAGTTCGAGAATCTCTCCGACCATCTGAAGGCCGCGGCGAACCAGCTCAAGGGGCTCACAGCCAGCGGGTCGGGCGGTACCAACAGCGACCGCGAGATGAACTTCGTCGGCGACGACTACCGCGGCGAGATAGCCATCCAGATCACCGACGACATCGGCGACATGCGGAATATCGAGGGCCAGGCCCGAGGCTTCCTCTCGGGCAAGGTCGTCAGCCGCATCATCATCTGGGGCCCCACCGGGGAGGTAGCTTTCGACTCCGGCCAACGAGCCTAGTCCTGGCTCCCCACCCCTCACCCTTCGCCGGAACCGGGTTTGACACCGCCCCCCACCAGGCGTTTGCCGATGGCTCGAATGCGGGCGCCGGGCGGGTGACCTCTTCTGCCGGTCAGGCGGGTGCAGATGGCTGTCCAGACCGGGGCGTCTCAGTCGGCGTCGTGGACGTTGTAGCCGCGTTTGGTGAGTTGTTTTTCGAGGGTGTGGCAGACGTGTTCGAGGACGGCGACGCGGGCGTGGGGCTTGTTGTCGCCGGCGATGACTTTCCAGTGGGCTCGGTTTTGGTCGGTTTTTTCGAGCATGTCTTCGATGGCGTCTTCGTAGTCTTTGCGGCGGTCGCGGTTGCGCCAGTCTTCGTCGGTGAGCTTCCAGGAGCGTAGGGGGTCGCCGGCCCGGTCCTCGAAACGCCGGAGCTGCTCCTCGGGGGAGACGTGCATCCAGAACTTGATGAGGATGGTGCCTTCGGCGGCGAGAGTGCGTTCGAACTCGACGATCTCCTGGTACGCGCGGGTCCATTGCTCGTCGGTGGCGAAGCCTTCGACGCGTTCGACGAGGACGCGGCCGTACCAGGAGCGGTCGAGGACGGTCATGCCTCCCCAGCCGGGCAGGACTTTCCAGAATCTTTGGAGGAAGTGGTGTCGTTTTTCGTCGTAGGTCGGTGCGGCGAACTGGGAGACGCGGACGTGGCGGGGGTCGAGGGGTGCGACGAGGCGTTTGATGGCGCCGCCCTTGCCGGAGGCGTCCCAGCCTTCGAAGAGCACGCATAGGGGTGGGCCGATTTTGTGGTCGCCGAGTTGTCCGCCGAGCAGGAGCCGGAGTCGCAGGAGGCGTTGCTGGGCGGCTTCGAGGCGTTCGAGGCCGCCCCTTTTCGAGAGCTTGGCGGTCAGGTCGACCTGGGCGAGGTGGCTCATACTGGCATCCTCGCTGCTTGGATGGCCGGGTCAAGGCCGGAGTGCGGTTTGAGCTCGCCAAGCTGCCCGCCCAGGGCCGGCCGCAACTTGAGAAGGCGTTGTCGTGCTTCCTCCAGGCGTACGACCGCCTTCCTCTTGCTGATCTCGTACGGCGGAGTGGCGGAACCGAGGCGACTCATCGCCCCAGCATGGCGAAACCCGATGTCATCCGCACCTGGCCGTGCGCGACAATTCCACCGTGACTTTCGTAGACGACCTGCAGTGGCGTGGCCTGATCCAAGACTCGACCGACCCGGACACGCTCCGGCCGGCCCTCGACCACGGGTCGCTCACGTTCTATGTCGGCTTCGACCCGACCGCCGCCTCGCTGCACGTCGGCCACCTCATGCAGGTGCTCACCGCCCGTCGCCTCCAGCAGGCCGGCCACCGCCCGCTGCTGCTGGTCGGCGGGGCCACCGGGCAGATCGGTGACCCGCGCGAGTCCAGTGAGCGCACGCTGAACTCGCCCGAGGTGGTGGCCGAGTGGGTGCAACGCATCCGCGAGCAGCTCGCGCCCTTCGTCTCGTACGACGGGGACAACGCCGCGACCCTGGTCAACAACCTGGACTGGACCGGGCCGACCTCGGTCATCGAGTTCCTGCGCGACGTCGGCAAGCACTTCCCGGTCAACAAGATGCTGGCCCGCGACGTGGTGCGCAACCGGCTGGAGAGCGGGATCAGCTTCACCGAGTTCAGCTACCAACTGTTGCAGGCCAACGACTTCTATGAGCTGCATCGGCGGCACGGCTGCGCGCTGCAGTACGGCGGATCGGACCAGTGGGGCAACATCACCGCCGGGGTCGACTTCATTCGCCGGCGGGGGGCCGGGCCGGTGCACGCGTTCACGACACCGCTCGTGCTCAAGGCCGACGGGACGAAGTTCGGCAAGAGCGAGGGGGGCTCGGTCTGGCTGGACGCGGCGATGACCTCGCCGTACGCGTTCTACCAGTTCTGGGTCAACGCCGACGACAAGGACGTCTCCAACTACCTGCGCTACTTCTCTTTCAAGGACCGCGCCGAGATCTCGTCGCTCGAGGAGGAGACCGCCTCGAAACCCCAGCTTCGCTCAGCTCAGAAGGCTCTCGCGCTCGAGTTGACGACTTTGGTGCACGGTGCCGGCGAGGCCTCCCAGGCCGTGGCGGCGTCGCAGGCGCTGTTCGGGCGGGGGGTTCTCGCCGATCTCTCCTCGTCGACCCTGCGGGCCGCGCTGTCCGAGGCCGGTCTGGCCACGGTCAACGGTCCGCTGCCGTCGGTGGCGCAGTTGCTTCAGCTCGCCGGCCTTGCGAAGAGCGGAGGGGAGGCGCGGCGGACCGTGGCCGAGGGTGGGGCGTACGTGAACAACGAACGCGTTAGCGATGCCGACGCCGTGGTGCCCGATTCCGCTCTGTTGCATGGGCGCTACCTGGTGTTGCGAAAAGGCAAGCGAACGTTTGCCGGCGTCGAGGTGCTGCCCTCCTGATTGGCGTTTGCCCAGGTCGGGGGCGTGTGACGGCGGTCGCAGGCCCCCGATTTGGAGCCCCGGGAAACCCCATGTAATGTTCTCTCTGCCGCCAGGGAAACGGGCGAGCCGCGGAGGGTAAAGCCACCGCAGCGGCCGTCCTGGAGGTCACCCCGAGGATCAAGCCTCTAAACGAGGTTGGTAACTTGGTGTGTGGTTGTTCTTTGAGAACTCAACAGGGTGCTAGATAAGCCAGTGCCAATTATGGCGAGGTTTTGTTTTGCCTCGCGATTCCTTTGGC
>NZ_JBICSP010000019.1:0-163644 GCF_043197135.1 Actinoplanes sp. NPDC049265
ACCGCCTACCAACCCACCGAACACCGCGCCCTACAACGCCTACTCACCCAACACCCCACCACCGGTTGACACAGGGCACTCCCGCCGAGGTCGCTTCGCTCCACGTGCGTAATTGGTTGCGCTCCAACCCCTCAGTGGTAGCCCCGGGCGGTATCCGCGCCCGGGAAGCCGCTCCTGCCTACCGCTGTGCTGGGGAGTGGTGGGCGGGAGCCTGGGCTTCTCAGTGGGAGACGGCGATCAGGACGGCGCCGCTCAGCGGGAGGGCGGCGCCGACCAGAAAGACGAACGGCAGGAAACGCCGGTGGATCGACAGGAACGCGCCCACCACCGCCGCCACACTGCTCAGCCCGAGCAGGACGAGCACCGGCACGTAAAAGCCGGGCACACCGCCGAGCACCGAGACGAAGGCGCGCAGCCCGACGCCGACCCCGATGAGGCCGAGCGCCGACGCGTAGAGCGACATCCCGAGCACGCGCCGAGTGCCGGGCGCTGGATCGTCCGCGGCGGGGAAGCGGAAGAGCAGGTCGCGGTCATCCGGACCGGTGGCGGCGACATCACCCTCCCAGCCGAAGGGCACCACTGCGGTGGGTGAATCCAGCTCGGTTGTCATACGTCTCCGTAAGGTTAGTTGCCTCACGGTGTGCAACGAGCGAGCCTCACGAAGCGTCACGCATTTTACAGAGACCGAGGTCACGGCCGTTGTGATGTACGTTGTCGATTTGGCGACAAATCGATCAGACGTTAACCCGGCGCGCTGGTCCAGGCGTACGCTTCGCAGCGTGATTGACTGGTCTCTGATTATCACCACGGACCGGTCGAGCGGGGCGTGGGCGACGGGGCGTGACTCAGGGGAATCCGCATGCGACTGACCGTTCTCGGCTGTGCCGGCAGTTTTCCCGGCCCCGAATCGGCCTGTTCCGCCTATCTCCTGGAAGCCCAGGGCTTCCGGCTGCTCCTTGATTTCGGCTCGGGATCACTGTCCGCTTTGCAGCGCTACGCCGGGCTCGACGCGGTCGACGCGATTCTCCTCACTCACCTGCATTGTGATCACATGTCGGATGCCTGCGATTATGTCGTCGTTCGGCGCTACAACCCGCAGGGACCGCTGCCCAAGCTTCCGGTGTACGCCCCCCTGGGCGCGGCCGAGCGCATCGCCGCCGCCTACAGCCCCGACGCCGAGCCGGTCGACGACGTCTACAACTTCTTCCGGCTCGAACCCGGCACCTTCCCGATCGGTCCGTTCACCGTCACCGTGGACCGTGTCAACCACCCCATCGAGACCTACGGCGTCCGCATCGAGCAGGGCGGACGCGTCCTGGCCTACTCGGCCGACACCGCACCCTGCGATGCCCTGCTGCGCCTGGCCCAGGGCGCCGACGTGTTCCTCTGTGAAGCAAGCTACCTGGATGGTGTGGACAATCCACCCGACATTCACCTGACCGGGGGTGAAGCGGGGGAGGCGGCGACCAAGGCGGACGTCGGACGACTTCTCTTGACCCATTTGGTACCGGCATGGGTCAGTGAGGCATCTACAGTGGATGCGGCGGTCGCGGCCTACGCCGGTCCCGTTGAGGTGGTTCGGCCCGGCAGCCGCTACGATCTCTGAGCCCCCCGAGCCTGTCCCCCCTTGGAGTGCACTGGCATGCGCATCGTCCGGTTGGCCAACTTCGTCTCGGCACGATCCGGTGGTCTCCGCACAGCACTGCGTTACCTGGGTGAAGGCTACGAGCGTGCCGGCCACGAGCCGATCCTGATCATTCCCGGGCGCCGGGCCTCCGACGAGATGACCGAGCAGGGCCGGGTGATCACGCTCCCCGGCACCGTGCTGCCGCGTACCGGCGGTCACCGCGTGCTCGCCGGCCGTCGCGAGCTCACCCGCCTGCTCGAAGACCTCGAACCCGACCGCATCGAGGTGTCCGACCGTTCCACTCTTCGCTGGACCGGCAAGTGGGCCCGTGAGCGGGGCATCGGCTCGATGATGGTCTCGCACGAGAGCCTGGCCGGCCTGCTCGGCGTCTGGGGCATGCCCGCCCGCGAGGTGCTGGCCGACCGGCTCAACCGCGCCACCGCCGAGATGTACGACCAGATCGTCTGCACCACGGCCTTCGCCGCCGCCGAGTTCCGCCGGCTCGGCGTGCCCAACCTGGTCGAGGTCCCGCTCGGCGTCGACCTGCGCGTCTTCCAGCCCGGCGCGGCCGACCCGATGGTCCGCGCCCGGTACGCCCGCCCCGACGAGACACTGGTCGTCTACTGCAGCCGCCTCTCCGCCGACAAACGCCCCGAGCTCGCCGTCGACACCATCGCCGCCCTGCGCGGCTCCAAGGAGAACGCGGTCTTGGCCGTCGCCGGTGACGGTTCCCGCCGGGCGGCGCTGGCCTACCGCGCGGCCCGGCTGCCGGTCCGCTTCGCCGGCCACGTGAGCGACCGCTCCGACGTGGCGGCCCTGCTGGCCAGCGCCGACGTGCTGGTCGCGCCCGGCCCGGTGGAGACCTTCGGGCTGGCCGCCCTGGAGGCGCTGGCCTGCGGCACGCCCGTGGTGGTCAATCAGGCGAGCGCGTTGCCCGAGGTGGTGGGCGAGGCGGGCGTCGCGGCGCCGGGTACGCCCGAGGGCTTCGCCGAGGGCGTACGCCGTCTGATGGAACGCCCCGAGAACGAACGCCGCGCCGCCGCCCGGGCCCGCGCCGAGCTCTTCGGCTGGCCGCAGGCGGTCGAGGGCTTCCTGCGAGCCCACGGCGTCGAGCCCCCGGCCATCGCCCGCCAGTCCCGGGTGACGGCGTCACTCCGCCCGGCCACCCCCGTCGGCGCCATATCCTCGGTCTGGGCATCCCGCGGCTGACCCCGAGCCGCCCAGCGAAACCTCGCGCTGCCTTGCGCGACCTCGCCCAGCCTTGCGCTGACCGGTGCGGCCTCGCGCCGCCTCGCGTTGACCGGCCCGACCTCGCCCTGCCTCGTGCTGACCGGCCCGACCTCGCCCTGCCCTTCGCGCCCGACTTCGTCAGCCTGGCGCCCCGTGGCTGAGCCGGCCGGCCGGTCCTCGCGCTGCCCTTCGGCGCCCGATTTCGGCGGAGTCCCGGCCTCTACGTGGGCCCCGACCGGGGTTCCGCCGAATCGCCTCCAACGCGGGGGCCCGGACGGAGCCGGCGCTCAGCGTTGCGCATAGGGTGACGGGCATGGCACGTCCCGACGGCCGCGAGGCCGGCCAACTGCGTCCCGTCACTCTGACCCGCCGGTGGAGCATCCACCCCGAGGGGTCGGTGCTCGTGGAGTTCGGCAACACCCGGGTGCTGTGCACCGCCTCGGTGACCGAGGGGGTTCCGCGCTGGCGCAAGGGCTCCGGGCTGGGCTGGGTCACGGCGGAATACGCGATGCTGCCCCGCGCCACCAACACCCGCGGCGATCGGGAAAGCGTCAAAGGCAAGGTCGGCGGGCGTACCCAGGAAATCTCCCGGCTGATCGGGCGCAGCCTGCGTGCCTGCATCGACCTCAAGGCGCTGGGCGAGAACTCGGTCGTGCTCGACTGCGACGTGCTCCAGGCCGACGGCGGCACCCGCACCGCGGCGATCACCGGTGCCTACGTCGCGCTGCACGACGCGGTGACCTGGCTGTCCGGCCGCAAGTCGCTGTCCGGCAAGGTGGAGAACGTCATGCATCGGTCGGTCCAGGCGGTCAGCGTCGGCATCATCGACGGCGAGGCCAGGACCGATCTGATGTACGAGGAGGACGTCGCCGCCGAGGTCGACATGAACATCGTCTGCACCGGCGACGGCGACTTCGTCGAGGTCCAGGGCACCGGCGAGGCCAACGTGTTCCGCCGCGACCAGCTCGACGCCCTGCTCGACCTCGGGGTGGCCGGCTGCGCCGAGCTCGCTCTGGCCCAGCAGAAGGCGCTGGCCTCATGAGCAAGCTGCTGCTGGCCACGGCCAACCAGAAGAAGCTCCTCGAACTCCAGCGCATCCTCGACGCGGCGCTCGGCACGTCCCGGGTCACCCTGGTCGGCCTGGGCGACTTCGAGGGCTATCCCGACGTACCCGAAACGGGTTTGACCTTCGGCGAGAACGCCCTGATCAAGGCCCGCGAGGGCGCCAAACGCACCGGCCTGCCCACGGTCGCCGACGACTCCGGCATCGCGATCGACGCGCTGAACGGTATGCCCGGCGTCTTCAGCGCCCGCTGGTCCGGCGGCCACGGCGACGACGACGCCAATCTCGACCTGGTCCTGGCCCAGATCAGCGACGTCCCCGACGAGCACCGCGGCGGTGCCTTCGTCTGCGCGGCCGCCCTGGTCCTGCCCAACGGCCGCGAACACCTCGTCGAGGGCCGCCAGCCCGGCCGCCTCCTGCGCGCCCGCCGAGGCACCGGCGGCTTCGGCTACGACCCGATCTTCCTGGGCGACGGCCAGGACCGCACCAACGCCGAGTTGACCCCCGCCGAGAAAGACGCCATCAGCCACCGAGGCAAGGCCTTCCGTGAACTGGCCAAGGTCGTAGCCCGCGAACTCCGCTAACCCCACCCACCCGCGCCCCGGCACCTTCCGCCCGGGGGCACCGACCCGCACGCGGGCACCGACCCCGCACGGGGGCACCGACCCCGCACGGGGGTGCCGCGCCGCACGGGGTGCCGCCCCGCCCGGGGGTGCCGACCCCGCACGCGGGCACCCACCCCGGGTGAGCACCCCACCCCGCAGGGGCACCGACCGCGGGCGGCCATCATCCCGCGGGGCCATCCACACCGTCGGCGCGTGCGGCTCAACCTTTCGCCGTGCCCTCACCTCGTGCGCGCGTCCCGCTTGCCACGTCCCGCTCGGACAGTGGTAGTCCCGCGCGGTATCAGTGGCCCGGACGCCGCTCTGACCTATCACCATCGAGGACAGTGGTGGGCGTGGCCGCCGGGACACCGCGCTGGGCTACCCCTGGCCGGCTGAGCCGCGACGGCGCGCTGAGACGCCGGCGAGGGTGAGCGGGCAGCCCCGCCGCCTGGCCACCCGGACATGACTCCACGCCCAGGGTGAGCGGCCCCGGGGCGCGGAGTGCCCGAAGGGTGACCACTTACGCACGTGGAGCGAAGCGACCTCGGCGGGAGCGACGGTCAGCACCACCCACCCACCTACGACATCCAGCCTTTGACCTTCCCAGGCCCCTTTGCTCTGCGCACCAATAGTCGCCTCGCGAACCCGCAGGTCAGCGCCGTGACGTCAGCAAGCTGATCGAGCCGACACGCAATCCCCAGCTCAGCAGGGGGCGACTCCTGGTGCGCAGAGCAAACGACTCCCGGGTTCGTGCCGGGGTGGGGAGACGGCGGTGGGTGGGGCGGTGTGCGGGGGCCAGGATTGGCGGCACACGGGGGGAACGGAGGACAGCGTGGAGAGCATCGTGCGGGCGGTTGGTGTGCTGGCGGCCGGGGTGGCCATCGGCGTGCAGGTGGGGGGCGCGGTGCTGGCCCGGCCGGCGGCGGCGACGGGTCCGGACTGCGGAGGGGGCAGTGCCGGGTTCGTCGCCGTCGCTTCGGAGCAGCGTGGGCTGGAGCGGATGGCTGTCGGTGGGGAGCGGGCGCGAATTTCGCTGGAGTTTGTCAAGGTTAGCGAGGGGATCTACGGGTTCGCGAGGATTGGTGGGGGGACGCGGCGGGCGGATCAAGTTTGGCTGGACTGGAGCAGCACGGGTGGGGACGGCTGGGCACGGTGCGGGCCGTTCCGGGTGACGGGGGCGGGGGAGGCGGCGGCCAGTGCGGGGTGGGTGGCCACCGATGAACCGGAGCGCGTGATGCGGGCCTGTGGGCGGGTGGACGACGTGGTGCGGTGCACGGACTGGTATTAGGCCAGGGGGCCGATTGCCGACTCGATCGTGGTGCGGAGGCGGCGGTCGGCGATGACGGCTCGGGCCTGGTCCAGGATGGGGGCGAGGAAGCGGTCGGGGCCGGGCTCGCCGGCGAAAGGGGACACGGCGGCCAGAGCGGCGCGGCCGGCGGGGGACGGGGCCAGGGGGGCGCGGAGCTGGATGCCGCGTACGCCGGACAGCAGCTCGACGGCGAGCAGGCTGGTCAGGTTGTCGAGGACGGTGCGCAGCTTTTTGGTGGCGGACCAGCCCATCGAGACGTGGTCCTCCTGCATGCCGCTGGTGGGCAGGCTGTCGACCGAGGCGGGGGCGGCCAGGCGGCGGTTCTCGGCGACTATGCCGGCCGCCGTGTATTGGGCGATCATCAGGCCCGAGTTGACGCCGGCGTCGGGGGACAGGAACGGCGGCAGGTCGCGGTTGCGGGTGACGTCGAGGAGGCGGTCGACGCGGCGTTCGGCTATCGCGCCGACCTCGGCGGCGGCGATGGCCAGGAAGTCGGCGGCGAAGCCGAGGGGGGCGCCGTGGAAGTTGCCGGTGGACTCGACGCGGCCGTCGCGCAGGACGACCGGGTTGTCGACGACGGAGATCAGCTCGCGGGCGGCGGTCTGCTGGGCGAAGGCCAGGGTGTCGCGGGCGGCGCCGGCCACCTGGGGGGCGCAGCGCATCGAGTAGGCGTCCTGCACGGCGTGGGCCAGGTCGTCGCGATGCGAGTCCATGATGGACGAGTTCTGGAGCAGGCGGTGGATGTTGGCCGCGGACGCGGACTGGCCGGGGTGCGGGCGGATCTCGTGCAGTTCGGGGAGGAACGGGCGTTCGGAGCCGAGCATCGCCTCGATGGAGAGGGCGGCGGTCACGTCGGCCATGGTGAACAGATGCGCGGCGTCGTCGATGGCGAGCAGCAGCATGCCGAGCATGCCGTCGGTGCCGTTGATCAGGGCGAGGCCCTCCTTGGCGGCGAGCGACAGGGGTGAGAGGCCGGCGGCGTGCAGGGCGTCGGAGGCGGCCATCCGGGCGCCGTCCTTGCCCAGGACCCAGCCCTCGCCCAGCAGCACCAGGGCGCAATGGGCGAGCGGCGCCAGGTCACCGGAGGCGCCCAGCGAGCCGTGTTCCGGCACCCACGGCGTGATGTCGGCGTTGAGCAGGTCGACCAGGCCGTGGGCGAGGGCGGGGCGTACGCCGGACAGGCCCAGGGCCAGCGACCGCACCCGCAGCAGCATCATCGCCCGCACCACCTCGCGCGGCATCGGGGCGCCCACACCGGCGGCGTGCGAGCGGATCAGCGCGTGTTGCAACTCGGCCCGCCGCTCGGGCGCGATGAACGTGTTGGCCAGCGCTCCGAACCCGGTCGACACGCCGTAGACGGGTTTGCCCGATGCCTCGATGCCGTCGACGATCGCGCGGCTGGCGGCCATCGCGGCCACTGTCTCGCCGGCGATCTCGACTGGGGTGCGGCCGCGGGCCACGGCGAGGACGTCGGCGGTGGTGACGCCGGTGGGTGTGACGATGACGGTCATAGCGGAACTCCGTGCTGCAGAACGGTTTTCACCAGCGGGACGCCGGGCCGGTAGGCCAGGTGCAGGTAGGACGGGGCGTCCAGGACGACCAGGTCGGCCCGGGCGCCGACGCGCAAGTGTCCGATGTCGGTGCGGCGCAGGGCCGCGGCGCCGCCTTCGGTTGCCGCGCGCAGGGCTTCGGCGGGGGTGAGGTTCATGTCGCGTACGGCCACCGCGATGCAGAACGCCATCGACGAGGTGTACGAGGAACCGGGGTTGCAGTCGGTGGCCAGGGCCACGGTGGCGCCGGCGTCGAGGAGCCGTCGCGCGTCGGGGTAGGGGGAGCGGGTGGAGAACTCGGCCCCGGGCAGCAGTGTGGCGACCGTGCCGCCGCCGGCCAGCGCGTCGACGTCGGCATCGTCCAGGTGTGTGCAGTGGTCGGCGCTGGCCGCGTTCAGTTCCACGGCGATCTGTACGCCCGGCCCGTGCTGAAGCTGGTTGGCGTGGATTCGCGGCATCAGACCGGCCTTGACGCCCGCGGCGAGGATCGTCCGTGCCTGCTCGCCGGTGAACGCGCCCTTGTCGCAGAACACGTCGATCCATCGGGCGTGCGGTGCGGCGGCGGCCAGCATTTCCCCGGTGACCAGTGCGACGTAGTCGTCCGGGTCGCCGCCGGGGACCTTGTGCGCGCCCAGGAAGGTGGTCTCGTCGCTCAGTTCGGCGGCGATGCGCAGGCTGCGGGCCTCGTCGGCGACGCTCAGGCCGTACCCACTCTTGATCTCGATGGTGGTCGTGCCCTGCCGCCGCGCCTCGTCGACCAGGCGGCGGGCGTTGGCGCGAAGGGTGTCGTCGGTCGCGGCGCGGGTCGCGGCCACGGTGGTCATGATGCCGCCACCGGTGTACGGGCGCCCGCCCATCCGCGCGGCGAACTCGGCGGCCCGGTCCCCGGCGAACACCAGGTGGGCGTGGCTGTCGACGAAGCCGGGGATGACCGCCGCGCCGCCGGCGTCGATCCGCGCGTCGGCGGCGGGCGCCCGGCCGGCGGCGCCGATCCACGTGACCCGCCCGTCCTCGGCGACCAGGGCGGCTCCGGTGCGCGGGGACGTGTGGTCGACGGTCAGCTCGCCGATGTTGTCGATGACGATGCTGCTCATGTCCGGCTCCGCCGCGCGGCCGTGGTCGCCTCGTGCAGGGCCCGGGCCACGTCGAAGCCGGTGTGTCTGCGGTCGTCGACGATGAGCCGTCCGTCGGCCACCACCTGGGTGACGTCGGCGGCGGTGGCGGCCAGCACGGCCTGGGCCGGGTCGGTGCCGGCCGTGCGCACCGAGTCGAGCGCGATCGTCACCAGGTCGCCGCGGCGTCCGGGCTCGATGACACCGGCGTCGTCCCAGCCGATGGCGGCGTGGTTGGTCATGGCCGCGATCAGCTCGGCGGTGGTGAAGTGGCCGCGTTCCTCGGAGGCCAGCCGCTCGTCCATCTCCAGGGCCCGCGCCTCCTCGAGCAGGTCGATGACGGCGTGGCTGTCGCTGCCGAGGGACAGCCCGGTGAGGCGGCGGGCCGGGCCGATCCCGTCGGCCAGGTCCCGTTCGGTGGTCGGGCAGAAGCAGACACCGGTGCCCTGGAGCGTCTCGATGTCGCTGTCGGTGAGATGCGTGGCGTGCACGGCGGTGGTGGCGGGACCGAGGAAACCGGTGCGCTGCAACAGTTCGGTCGGTGTGCAGCCGTGGGTGGCCCGGCATTGTTCGTTTTCGGCGCGCTGTTCGGAGAGGTGGATGTGCAGGGGGCTGCGACCGGCCAGGGCGGCCAGTTCGGCCGGCGGCACGGCCCGCACCGAGTGGGCGGCGGCGCCGATGCGTACGTGGGGCAACGGTTTCGCCGCGGCCACGCGTTCGGCCCAGGCGTCGAAACCGCCGTCGCTGAACCGGCGCTGCACGCCCTCGGGCGGGCGACCGTCCACACCGGACGTGAGATAGAGCGTGTCGAGCAGGGTGAGCCGGATGCCGGCGTCGGCGGCCGCCGCCATCAAGGCCTCGCCCATCGCGTTGGGGTCGTTGTAGCGGGCGCCGTCGGGGGCGTGGTGCAGGTAGTGGAACTCGCCGACCGCGGTGACGCCGGCCAGTGCCATCTCGCCGTAGACGGCCCGGGCCAGCCGGTAGTAGGAGTCCGGGTCGAGGGCGGCGGCGACCTCGTACATCCGGTCCCGCCAGGTCCAGAAGCTGCCCCGGCCGGTGTGGGTCCGCCCGCGCAGGGCCCGGTGGAAGGCGTGCGAGTGCGCGTTGGCGAACCCGGGCAGCACCAGGCCGCGCAGCGGGATCGCGGTGCGCTGGACCGAACCGGGCGTCACGGCGGTGATCCGGCCGTCCTCGATGTCGATCAGCACGTCCCGTGCGACGGCGCCGCCGACGAAGGCGTGGTCCGCGAGAAACCTCATGCCGACGTCAACTCCAGCAGTACCGTGGCCAACGCGTCGACGCCGGCCTCGCAGTCGGCGTCGGTGGCGTGCTCGGCCGGGGAGTGCGACACCCCGGTCGGGTTGCGGACGAACAGCATCGCGGTCGGCGCGTGCGCGGAGAGCACCCCGGCGTCGTGGCCGGCGCCGGTCGGAAGGATCGGTGCCTGGCCGAGCAGCGCGGAGAGGCGTTGGGCGAGCGTGGTGTCGAACGCGACCTCTCCCGTGACCGACTCGGGTTCCACCGACACCTCGGTGCCGTCCCGGCCGGCCCGATCGGTGGCCCGCTTGACTATCGCGTCGACCAGACCGTCCAGCGTGGACCCGTCGGCCGCGCGGGCGTCGAGCCAGCCGCGGACCAGGGACGGGATCGCGTTGGTGGCGTTGGGTTCCACGGCCACCCGGCCCATGGTGGCGTGGGCGCCGGCCAGGCGGGCCTCCTTGTTGGCGGCGAGCACGGTGTACGCGTACGTCAGCATCGGGTCGCGCCGGTCGGCCATGCGGGTGGTGCCGGCGTGGTCGGCGTCGCCCCGGAAGTCGAAGCGCCACCGGCCGTGCGGCCAGATCGCGCTGGCCACGCCGACCGGGACGTCGAGTGCGCGGCCCTGCTCGATGTGCAGCTCGACGACGGCCCGCACGTTCGTCAGGTCGTGCCGGCCGGTCGGCGCGTATCCCAGCGCGTCCCGGAACGAGATGCCGTCGCGGTCGCACAGGGCGGCCGCCCGGGCCGGGTCGATCGCCCCGGTCAGCAGCCGCGAACCCAGGCACGGCAGGCCGAAACGGCCGCCCTCCTCCTCGCCGAACGCTGCCACGGCCACGTTGCGGCGGGCGGGCAGCCGGTCGACGGCGAGGAAGGCGGACACGATGCCGAGCGGCCCGTCGTAGCCGCCGCCGTAGGGCACCGAGTCGAAGTGCGATCCGGTCAGCACCACGCCGTCGGCCCACGGTTCGCCCCGCCACGCGAACAGGTTCCCGTTGCCGTCCTCGGTGACGGTCATGTCCCGGCGGTCGGCCTGGTTGCGGAACCAGTCGCGCAGCACCAGCTCCGGTTCGGTGAACGTGAGGCGCTGGTAGCCGCGGTCGGTCCGGCCGATCGGCGCGATCTCGGCCCACAGGTCGGCGAAGGTCACGACGGCCGCCGCATCGGAACTGTCACGTGCGCGGCCGCCGCCGACTCGTAGCCGGCGTCCACGTGCCGCAGTACCCCGGTGGCCGGGTCGTTGGTCAGCACCCGTTCGATTTTCTGCCCGGCCAGCTCGGTGCCGTCGGCCACGCAGACCTGACCGGCGTGGATCGAGCGGCCGATGCCCACCCCGCCGCCGTGGTGAATGGACACCCAGGACGCGCCGCTGGCCGTGTTGACCAGGGCGTTGAGCAGTGGCCAGTCGGCGATCGCGTCGGAGCCGTCGGCCATCGCCTCGGTTTCCCGGTAGGGCGAGGCGACCGATCCCGAGTCGAGGTGGTCGCGGCCGATCACGATCGGGGCGGACACCTCGCCGCCGGCCACCAGCTCGTTGAACTTGACGCCGGCGCGGTCGCGTTCGCCGTACCCGAGCCAGCAGATCCGTGCCGGAAGCCCCTGGAAGGCGACGCGTTCGCCGGCCATCCGGATCCACCGTGCGAGGGGTTCGTTGTCCGGGAAGAGGTCGAGCACGGCCCGGTCGGTCCGTGCGATGTCGGCCGGGTCGCCGGACAGCGCGGCCCACCGGAAGGGGCCTTTGCCTTCGGCGAACAGCGGCCGGATGTACGCCGGGACGAAGCCGGGGAACGCGAACGCCCGTTCGTAGCCGCCGAGCTGGGCCTCTCCGCGGATGGAGTTGCCGTAGTCGAACACCTCGGCGCCGCGGTCGAGGAACCCGACCATGGCCTCGACGTGCCGGGCCATGCTCTCCCGGGCCCGTTCGGTGTACTCGTCGGGTTTGAGATCGGAGACGTCGTCGCCGAGCGGCACGTAGCTCAGCGGGTCGTGGGCGCTGGTCTGGTCGGTGACGATGTCGATCTCGACGCCGCGCCGGAGCAGCTCGGGAAAGACCGCGGCGGCGTTGCCCACGACACCGATCGACCTGGGAGTTCTGTCCCTTTTGCAGGCCAGGGCGGCGGACACCGCCTGATCGAGATCGTCGGCGATCTCATCCAGGTAGCGCGTGTCGAGGCGGCGCTGCAGACGAGTGCGATCCACGTCGACGATCAGGCCGACGCCGCCGTTCATGGTGACCGCCAGCGGCTGCGCGCCGCCCATCCCGCCGCAGCCCGCGGTCAGCGTCAGCGTGCCGGCCAGGCTGCCGCCGAACCGCTTGGCCGCCACGGCCGAGAACGTCTCGTAGGTGCCCTGCAGGATTCCCTGGGTGCCGATGTAGATCCACGAGCCGGCGGTCATCTGGCCGTACATGGTCAGGCCGAGCTGCTCCAGGCGGCGGAACTCGGGCCAGGTGGCCCAGTCGCCGACCAGGTTGGAGTTCGCGATCAGGACCCGAGGGGCCCATTCGTGGGTACGCAGAACGCCGACCGGCCGCCCCGACTGCACCAGCAGGGTCTCGTCGTCCCGCAGGGTGTCGAGCTCGCGGACGATCGCGTGGAAGCTGGGCCAGTCGCGTGCGGCGCGGCCCGTCCCGCCGTACACGACCAGGTCCTCGGGCCGTTCCGCCACGTCCGGGTCGAGGTTGTTCATGAGCATGCGCTTGGCCGCCTCCTGTGGCCAGCCGAGTGCCGTACGCGTCGTACCCCTCTGCGCCCTGATCTCCATGCCCTACCCCTCGAAGATGTGCCGCCGCGCGGCCGTCGCCTCGAACTCTTCCAACCGGCGCTGCGCCACCTCGGGCGCCGCGTCGCACATCGCCTGCAGCACCACCATGGCCATCGTCATCGGCCCGGTGTGCAGGTCGAACACCAGATCGCTGCCCACCGCGGCCGGCAGCACCACGTCGGCGACCTCGGCCACCGGCGCCACCTCGGAGTCGGTGATCGCCACCACGGCCAGGCCGGCCTCCCGGACCGCGGCCAGCACCTCCCGCGGATAGCGCGGCAGCACCATCGCCAGCATGGCCGTCGCCCCGGCCGCGCGGGCCTGATCGAGCCGATCGAGCAGTTCGGTGCCGCCGGTGTCGAGCACTCGCACGTCCGGGTGCACCTTCGCCGCGAAGTACCCGAAGTAACCGGCCAGCGGGGCGGCGGCGCGCAATCCGAGGACCGGCAGCGGCCGGCTGCGCACGAGCAGTCCCGCGGCCGTACGCACGGCGTCGAGGTCGTGGAGCCGGTCCCGTAGCCGCTCCAGCCGTTCCGCCTCGGCCGACACCGCGCGCTGGATCTCGTTGCTCTCGCCCGCCGGCCGCGCGTCCTGGACGAGCCCGCGTAACTCGCGGCGCAGCGCCGGATAGCCCGGGTAGCCCAGGGCCATCGCGAACCGGGTCACCGAGGGCTGGCTGACGCCGGCCAGGTCGGCCACTTCGGCCGCGGACAGGTACGCCGCCGTCCCGGCGTGTTGCACCAGGCTGTGCGCGATGCGCCGCTGCGTCGGCGTGAGCCGGGCCCCGTGAAACAGGTCCCCCACCCTGACGGCAGTTTCATTCACCCGCCCAGGGTATGCATAGGAACTTTCAGAACGCCAGGGGTGCCGCAAACTCCGGCGAGCGGGCGTCTAGGGGGCATGCAGTCACGACTGAGATGGATGGTGCCGTTCGCGGCACTTCTGCTTACGGCCGGGATCGCGCCGGTCGGCGAGGTGCGAGCCATGGCCGCCGGCGCTGGCACCGGTCCGGCCGATCCCGCCCGGACCACCACCCTGATCACCGGCGACGCGGTGACCCTCACGCCGGGCGGCCGGGTCAGCGTGGCGCCCGGGCCGGGCCGGGCCAAGGTCACGATGCTCACCAGCACCACCGCCGACGGTCACACGTCGGTCATCCCCGAGGACGCGCTCCCCGCGCTGCGTCAGGGCCGCCTCGACCGGCGGCTGTTCGACGTGACCGGGCTGCTGGCCGCCGGCTACGACGACCGCCGCCCGGACCTGCCGCTCATCGCCGGCGCCGGCACCCCCGCCATCGGCGTCCAGACTCGCGCGCTGGGCAGCATCAAGGCGTCGGCCGTACGCGCGCCCAAGCGTGCGCTCGGCGCCACGTGGAAGAGCCTCGGCCCGGGCGGCGGCAAGGTCTGGCTGGACGCCGTCGGGCACTTCACCGCGGCCGAAGGGGTGCAGCAGATCGGCGCGCCGACCGCCTGGGAGCAGGGGCTGACCGGCACCGGCGTCACCGTCGGGGTCATCGACTCCGGCGTCGACGGCAGCCATCCCGACTTGTCCGGCGTGCTCGCGGCGCAACGTGACTTCTCGCCGCTGGCCGACGGGCAGCCGCCCACCGACGAGAACGTCAAGGACACCGACGGACACGGCACCCACGTCGCGTCCATCCTGGCCGGTAGCGGTGCCGCGCAGGCCGGCCGGTACCGGGGCGTGGCACCGGGCGTCCGCCTGGTCTCGGCCAAGGTCGGCGACTGGGAGATCGCCGAGTCGGCGGTGATCGCGGCCATGGAGTGGACGGCCGCGACACAGCACGCCGACGTCGTGAACATGAGTCTCGGGTTCCCGGACTCCGCCGGCACCGATCCGATGGAGGCGGCCCTGGCCGACCTGACCCGGCGGTACGGGACGCTCTTCGTGGTCGCCGCGGGCAACGACGGCAACAACGGCAACGACCCGGACAACGGCAACGACTACGACATCGGCTCGCCGGCCGGCACACCGGAGGCGCTGACCGTGGGCGCGGTCGACCACGATGACAAGCCGGCCGCGTTCTCCAGCCGCGGCCCGGGCCTCGGGGATCTCGTGAAACCCGATGTCACGGCGCCCGGGGTCGACGTGACCAGCGCGGTCGGTCACGACTCGTTCGAGTACCGGGGCAACGAGTACAGCACCGGCTACGGGACGTCGTTCGCGGCGCCGCACGTGGCCGGGGCGGCGGCGATCCTCGCCCAGGCGCACCCGGACTGGACCCCGGCCATGCTCAAGGCCGGGCTGATGGGCGGCGCCCGGCCGGCGGCCGGCGTCTCGGTCTACGCGCAGGGCGCGGGCCGGGTGGACGTGCCGCGGGCGCTGGCCGGTCCGGTGCTGACCGAGCC
Source organism: Actinoplanes sp. NPDC049265 (assembly GCF_043197135.1). Lineage (NCBI taxonomy): Bacteria > Bacillati > Actinomycetota > Actinomycetes > Micromonosporales > Micromonosporaceae > Actinoplanes > Actinoplanes sp. NPDC049265. The sequence continues at coordinate 14,883 of NZ_JBICSP010000019.1, forward strand.
GGCCAGTGTCAGCCTCACCGAGGCCGGCACCCGCACGATCACCTATCGCAACACCGGGACGTCGGCCGTCACCCTCGATCTGAGCGTGCGCGCCGATCGTGGACCGGCGGGGACGTTCACCGTCAGCCCGTCCCGGCTGACCGTGAAGGCCGGCGCCGCCGCCACGGCGACGCTGACGGTGACCACTCCGGACGGAGCCCCCAGCGGCGCGTACTCGGCCCGGATCGAGGCGAAGGCCGGGTCGCGTCAGGTCGGTACGCCCGTCGGGCTGATCCGGGCGGCCGAGAAGCACGACCTGACGATCACCCAGCTCGACGCGACCGGTACGCCGTCCGAGGACTACTACACCAAGGTCATCGGGCTGGATGTGCCGTACCTGTTCGACTCGACCGGTGCCTATCCGTGGCCGTCCACCTACACCCTGTCCGTGCCGCGCGGGCGGTACGCGATCCTCACCCGGATGGGCTCCACGGTCGACGGCCAGTACACCGGCGCGGTGCTGGTGAACCCCGGCCTGACCGTCGACCGGGACCTGTCGGTGACGTTGGACGGGCGGATCGCCCAGCCGGTCGAGATGTCCGTGCCCCGGGCCGGCGCGGTCCGTGAGCAGGGTGCCCTCGACATCGGCATCCGCACCGCCAAGGGCTGGTACTCGGAGAGCATGTACCTCGGCGGCGCGGTCGCGACCCGGACGGCGGCCCTGGGGGCGAAACCGGACGCGGCCGGCTTCGTGACCCGGTTGCGGGGGGCGTTCGACGACGGCGGCGAGCGGACCAGCGCGTACGCGTACCAGGTCGGCTGGGTCATGCCCGGTGAGTTCCCGACCGGGTTCTCGGGCACGGTCGCCGAGAGCGAGCTGGCCGTCGAGCGGGTGAGTGCGCGACCGCAGTTGCCGGTGGAGTCCGCCTACGCCGAGTTCCAGGCGAACCTGACGACGCCGGGATATCCGCTGACCACGATCAGCACCGGCACCAAACTGCCGGCCGAGGTGCGTTACAGCGCCGGCACCTGGGCGTCGCAGGTGGCCGAGTACTCCGACCAGGGCTACGTGTGGACGGTCGGCCGTCCGGTGCGGTACCGGGCCGGTGGCACGTACACCTCGCGGTGGAACGACCCGGTGATCGCCCCTTGCCTGCCCACCGGGTCCGAGGTGAGCTGGCGCGACGACCTGCTGTCGGTGCGGGTGCCGATGGCCTGCGACGCGGCCGGTCACGCCGGCACGACCGACCCCGCCGCCGGTTCGACGACCCTGTTCCGCGACGGCGCGGCGGTGGCGACCGCCGGGTCGGCCGGCCATGCCCTGTTCAACCTGAAGCCGGCGCGGGGCGGCACCTATCGCCTGAACGCGACGGCCGATCGCGGGGCCGGCTTCGCCACCTCGGTCCGTACGTCGGTCGACTGGACGTTCGCCGATCCGGCGGTGCTGCCGGGGCTGCGGACCGTCCGGATGACGCCGGCCGGTCAGTCGCTGAAGCTGGCCACGGCCGGGGACACCGACAAGGTCACCCTGGACGTCTCGTTCGACGACGGCGCGACGTGGCGGGCGGTCGAGGTGCGCCGGACCGGTGCCGGTGGCTACGCGGCCGGCGTGCCCGGCCACGGACCGGTGTCGCTGCGGGTCACGGCCACCGGTGGCGGCTCGTCGGTCACCGAGACCGTGATCCGGGCGTACGAGCTCCCGTGATCAGGACCGGAACTCGGTGGAGATCTCGGTGGCGTACTTCTGCCAGAGCGGCGTCATGGTCTCGGCGTTCACCGGTTGACCGGACTCGACCATCTTCTTCAGGTCGCGGAAGTACTGCACGTACAGGTCGGGTGTGAAGGTGGAGAGGATGACCGCCGGCACGTCGCCGATGTTGGCGAAGGTGTGCGGTGCGCCCGGCGGGACGAGAACCCACGTGCCCGGGCTGGCGTCGTAGTCGTCGTGGCCGACGGTGAAGCGCACCCGGCCGGCAAGGATGTAGAAACCCTCGTCGTGCTGGGCGTGGCGGTGCTGGATGGGGCCCGGCAGGTTCGGCGCGAGGGTGATCTCGCAGAGGCCGAGGCGGTGTTCGGTGTTGTCGCCGCTCTCGAGGACGCGGATCTGGGACGGGCCGTTGGTGATGAGTTCACCTTCGCCGGGGCTGACGATCGAGACCTTGGCCATGGCGGAGCCTCCTGGTAACGTCGTGGATCGCGCGACGTTGATGTCGCGCCGTGACATAAGAGTAGCACTGATGTCGCGGCGTGACATCATCGGAAATCGGTTGGACGGCTCGGAGCCGGAGCCGATAGGTTGCGCCTGCTCGTGACGACGGCTCAGGAGGTGAGACCCATGAACGATGTATCGAAGTGGGTGCTCCCTTTCCCCGTCACGGCTGGGCGATCGAGGTAGTCGTCGCCGGGAGCGCCGCGGCACTCCTGAGAGGCAACCTCGTTGTACGACTTTGATGTGATCATCGCCGGGTGCGGGCCGACCGGTGCGATGCTGGCCGCCGAGTTGCGGCTGCACGACGTCCGCGTGCTCGTCCTGGAACAGGAAACCGAACCGCCGTCGTACGCCCGCATCGTCGGCCTGCACATGCGCAGTCTCGAGATCCTGGCCATGCGCGGGCTGCTGGAGGGCGTCCGCGCCCACGGACGACAGCGCCCGGCCGCCGGCTTCTTCGCCGGCATCGACAAACCGGTGCCCGAGGGCCTGGACTCCCCGTACGCCTATCTGCTCGGAATTCCGCAGCCGGTGGTCGTTCGCCTGCTCGAAGAACACGCGACCGGCCTCGGCGCGCTGGTCCGGCGCGGCACGGCGGTGGCCGGCCTGGCCCAGGACGACGACGGCGTGACAGTCGAGCTGGCCGGCGGGGAAAGGCTGCGTACACGCCATCTCGTGGGTTGTGACGGCGCCCGGAGCACGGTGCGCAAGCTGCTCGGCGTCAACTTCCCGGGCGAGCCCGCCCGGACCGAGACGCTGATGGGCGAGCTGGCGTCGGATGTGCCGGCCGAGCAGATCATGGCGACGGTGGCCGAGATCCGCGCGACCGAGAAGCGATTGATGGTCAGCCCGGTCGGCGCCGGCGTCTATCGCGTCATCGTCCCGGCCGGCGAGGTCACCGATCGGGCCGAACCGCCGACCGTCGAGGACTTCCGGCAAAAGCTGCGCGCCGTCGCCGGAACCGACTTCGGCGTGCACTCACCGCGCTGGCTGTCTCGCTTCGGGGACGCCACCCGGCTCGCCGACCGCTACCGGGTCGGGCGGGTGCTGCTGGCCGGCGACGCCGCCCACATCCACCCTCCGACCGGCGGGCAGGGCCTCAACCTGGGCCTACAGGACGCGTTCAACCTGGGCTGGAAACTGGCCGCGCGGGTCCGCGGCTGGGCCCCCGGCGACCTGGTCGACACCTATCAGGCCGAACGGCACCCGGTCGCCGCGGACGTGCTGGACAACACCCGCGCCCAGATGGAGCTGTACGCCGACGGGGCCGGCCCGCGGGCCGTACGCAAGCTGCTGACCGAACTGATGGACCTCAACGAGGTGAACCGCCGCCTGATCGAGAAGATCGCCGCGATCGACATCCGGTACGACCTCGGCGCCGGCCCCGACCTGCTGGGCCGGCGCATGCCCGACATCGAGCTCGGTCAGGGCCACCTCTACGAGCGGCTGCACCGCGGCTGCGGCCTGCTGCTCGACCGCACCGCGGGCCTGACCTCCGGCGCCTGGTCGGACCGGGTCGACCAGGTCGCGGATCCCGCCGCGGCCCTGGACGTCCCGGCCGTCCTGCTCCGGCCCGACGGTCACGTGGCCTGGATCGGCGACGACCAGCGGGACCTGGAGATCAGCCTGGCCCGCTGGTTCGGCTGATCCTCAGCGCACGATCACCCTGCCGGCGGCCAGCGCCGTCCCGACGGTCTGGACCCGGCAGGGCTCGGCGCTCCCGCCACCCGGCACCCGGACGCGCAGGGAGTACGTGCCGCGGGCCGGCGGCGTCCACGTCACCGTGTAGCGTCCGTTGGTCCGCGGCTCGACCGCGGCGACCGTCGCCCAGACCCCGCCGCCGGTGTCCCGCTGCAGCCACACCGGTGCTCCGGTGCCCCAGATCTGCGGCGCCGGCCAGACGTGACCGGTCACGGTCAGCGGCTGGCCCGCGCCGATCGGACCGGACGGGTACGACGACGACGCCTGCATCTTGACGGTGACGTCATAGCATCCGACGCCCTGCTGGCTGTAGCCGCGGCCGCCGCGCCGGGCGTAGACGAGCTGGCGCCGTTCCCCCAACTCGCCGGTGACCTGGTAGGTGAGCGGAGAGGTCCACAGCCCGGTGCCGTCGGCCGCGGTGCCGGGCGCCGGCCCGGTGACGAAGGCGTGCCCGGTCCAGTCGTTCCAGATGCTCGTCTCGGCCACCCGGGCGCCGCCGACCGGCGCGCCGGTCACGGAGTTGATGATCCGGGCCTGCGGTCGGTACGTCTCGTCGCCGGTGACGATCCTGATCGGTGTGCGGACCGGGGCGGCGTACCACCGTTCGCCGCCGGTGAGGGTGATCGTCGGACCGTCCTGGACCGGCAGGACCGTCGGTTCCATGGTGTCTCCCCAGATGACGACCTGGCGCACCCGGTAGGTCCCGGACCAGGCCGGGCTGACCGTCACGACGTCGGTCCGCCACACCCCGTCCTGCGGGGTGCCGCTGACCCGCCGCATCTCCGGCCAGATGATCCACGGGATCTCGGGGAGCCGGCCGTCCCGGTCGGCCAGGACGACAACGTGGTTGTCGGACGAGTTGGACCGGATGAGGTCTGGCAGCCCCTCGTCGTCGCGCAGGTGGACCAGGGCGACGACGTCGGCGGAACCGCCGCTCACGTCCAGCCGGTCGCTCGAGACCTCGACCGAGACCAGCTCCGGCGGGTTGTCGGCCGCGCTCGCGGGCACGCCGGCGATGGGCAGGGCGAGCAGTGTGGCCAGTACCCCGGCGATCATCGGACGGTCACCGTGGTCGCGGCCAGTGCGGTGCCGACCGACTGCAGCCCGGTACACGACGCGGCGCTGCCGCTGCCCGGCACGCGTACCCGCAACGAGTACCGCCCCGCGTTCGGCGCCGCCCACTGCAGCGTGTACCGCCCGTTCTGCCGCGGCGGGACGGAGGCCACCGTCTGCCAGGTGCCCCCGCCGACATCCCGTTGCAGCCACACCGCGCTCGCGGCGCCGAGGATCGAGGGGGCCGGCCAGACGTTGCCGGTGACCGTGATCGGCTCGGCCACGCCGACCGTGGTGCCGGCGAAGGTCTCCGATGCCTGGATCTTGGCGGTGAAGTCGGGGCAGCCGAGCCCCTGCTGGCTGTAGCCGCGGGTGCCCCGGCGGGCGTAGACGAGCAGCCGTTCCTCGGGGAAGAAGTCGCCGCGGACGTGCTCGGTCGGGTCGGTCCAGAGCCCGGTGCTGTCGGCGGCCGTGCCCGGCGGTGGGCTCGGCGGCACGGCCGCGAGGTCGTACCAGTCGTCGAAAATGCTCTTGGCCTGGACCCGGGCGCCGCCGACGGGCTGTCCGGTGACCGTGTTGACCACCCGGACCCGCGGGTGCCAGCCCTCCTGGCCGGTCACCACCTTGACCGGCGTACGCACGGTCTCGCCGACCCACCGCTCGCCGCCGGTGACGGTGACCGTCGGGCCGTTGGTGACCGGGAAGAAGAACTGGCCGTTCTGGTCGTCGTCGATCTGCACCTGGGTGACCTGGAAGGTGCCGGACCAGGCCGGGCTGACCGTGACCTGGCCGTACCAGGTGCCGTCCTGCCGGGTGCCGCTGCCGCGGCCCAGCGTGGTCCAGGTGATGTACGGCATCTCGGGGTACCAGCCGGTCCCCTTGGCCACCACCACAGTCTTGTTGTCGGTGCAGCACTCGACGTGGATGGTGTCCGGCAGCCCCTCCGCGTCGCGCAGGTGCACGGCCACCATGACCTGGCCGTCACCGTACGAGTTGCCCACGTCGACCTGCGGCGTGGTGATCTCGACCGACACCAGCTCGGGCCGTGTGTCGTCGGCGGCCGGCGCGGCGGCCGGCAGGGCCAGTGCCCCGGCCAGACCAATGGCGGTCGCGGTGGTCATCGTGCGCCAGCGATACATGGAGCCTCCCCCAGGCTTGCACGTCAGAACGCCAGCGTAACGGCGTGGTCGGCCGCCCCGGCACCCCCGAACGGTCCATCTGGAACCGTCATCGGACACCACGGTGCCGGGTGGGACGTGTCAGGCTGGCGGGATGCGGATCGCCTCGCTGCACACGTACCCGATCAAGGGGTCGCACCGGAACGACCACGACGTGGCGCACGTCGAACGCCAGGGTCTGGCCGGTGATCGGCGCTGGATGGTGGTCGACGCCGACGGGGTCGGAGTGACACAGCGGGACACCGCCGTGCTCAGCCAGCTGCACGTCACACCGGTGGCGGGCGGGCTGGTCGTGCGTACCCGGGGAATGCCGGACCTGCACCTGGCCGAACCGGCCGACGGGCCGAAGGAGTTCGTGCGGGTCTTCAAGCGCAAGCCGCCCGTGCCGGCGCGGGTGGCCGACGACGGCGGGTGGTTCGCCGAGTTCCTCGGGCGGCCGGCGCGGATCGTGTGGCAGGCCGATCCGGCCGGCCGGACGATCGAGCAGTTCGCGCAGGACGACGACCGGGTCAGCCTGGCCGACGGCTACCCGGTGCTGATCACCAGCGCGGCGTCGCTCTCGGCGCTCAACGACTGGCTGGCCGAGGCCGGGGAGGAGCCGGTGCCGATGACCCGGTTCCGGCCCAACCTGGTGCTGGCCGGGGCGGCGCCGTGGGCCGAGGACGAGTGGACCGGGCGGAGGCTGACCATCGGCGACCTGCCGTTCCGGGCGGCCAAGCCGTGCGCGCGGTGCCTGGTCACCACCATCGACCAGGAGACCGGGGGGAAAGGCTCGCAGCCGCTGAAGATGCTCGGCCGGCACCGCAACATCGGCGGCGGGCTGCTGTTCGGCCTGAACCTCATCCCCGACGCGGTGGGAAGCCTCCGGGTGGGTGATCCGGTCACTCTCGCGTCTTAGGTTTCGCTTAGGACAGTTGCCTTGGGGCACGCCGGACAGCACATTCATCGGCGTGCACGCACTCTCGAAGCGCTGGCTGGCCACCGGCGGCGCCGTCGTCCTGGCCGCCCTCGTCGGCGTGGCCCTGCTGCTGCGCGACGGCGGGGCCGCCTGCGCCGCCGCCCGGGCCGGCGACAAGGCCACCTTCTACGAGCTGGGCGGCGGGACGGGCAACTGCTCGTTCCCGTCGGCGCCGGCCGACGACCTGTTCGTGGCCCTGGGCGCGGCCGACTACGACGGCGGCGCGGCCTGCGGCAGTTACCTGGACGTGAAGGGTCCGAAGGGCAAGGTGCGGGTCAAGGTGATCGACTCGTGCCCGCCGTGCGCGGCCGGACATATCGACCTGAGCCGGACCGCGTTCAAACGGATCGCCGACGAGGTCGACGGGATCGTGCCGATCACCTACACGACGGTGCGCGCGCCGAAGGTGCCCGGGCCGGTCAGCGTGCGGCTGAAGGAGGGGTCGTCGCGGTTCTGGTTCGCGGCGCTGATCGACAACCACGGCGATCGGTTGCGCTCGGTCAAGGTCAACGGCAAGACGGCTACGCGTACGGACTTCAACTACTGGATCATCGATGGCGGCGCCGGGGCCGGGCCATTCAAGATCACATTCACCGACGCGTACGGTAGATCGACGACCGTACCCGGCATCAAACTCAAGCCCGGCGTGACGCAGAAGGCCGCCTCGGCGATCCTCGAAAAGAAGAAGCCGAAGCCCGCGGTTTCCTCCGCCGCCCCGGCGACCAAGGCCCCACCCCCGTCACCCGCACCCGCGCCGTCGGCACCGCCCGCACCTTCCACGTCGGCGAGTGAGACCGCCCCGCCCGCGGTCGCTCTGGTCGCCCGGCCCGCGGCCTGCTAGCCGCCGCTGTCTCGACCTCGTCGCCCCGCCGCCTGCCAGCCGCCGCGCTGTTTCGCCCTGGTCGCCCCGCCGCCTGCCAGCCGCCGCGCTGTTTCGCCCTGGTCGCCCTGGTCGCCCGGCTGTCGGCTAGCCGCCATGCTGTTTCGCCCTGGGCGCCTGCTGGTCGCGCAGGTCGAGCCACATCACGATCTCGTCGCGGTCGTCGCCCGGCGCCACCCGCAGCGCCCCCGGCACCCGCCCCACCTCGCGATATCCCAGCCGCGCGTAGAACCCTTCGGTCCCCGTCCCACCCCGCACGGTCAGCTGCAACGCGTCCAGCCCCATCGTCCGCGCCACGGCGGTGGCCTCCCGCATGATCGCCCCGCCGTACCCCGAGCGCTGCCGGTCAGGCGCGACCATCACCCGCTTGAGCGTTCGCCAGTGCTCCTTGAGCCGATGCCCGTTCCCGGCGACGAAGAGCAACGCCACCAGCCGCCCACCCTCGAACCCGGCGATCATCCGATCAGTGCCACCGTCCACGGCCGCGAGCGCCGCCTGGGCCGTCGGCCGCACGTCCCCGGCGACCACCGGCGCCACGAAGCCCACCGCCCCACCGCCGTTGACCACGTCGGTCCAGAGCCCGACGACCTCCTCGCGCAGCGCATCGGTCAGCACCGGATCAATCTCGAACGTCATTCCCACCGGCCGATCCTCGCCCGGCCGGCGCGGTCCCGGCCACCCGGGCACGGTGAGCTGCGGGCCACAGCCGCCGCCACCCCGCCGCGTTCGCCGCGTAGACCGGGGTGAACGGCTCGTCAGTCCTTGATGGCGTGGGTGATCGGCGGGAGCGAGGTCCGGTCCGAGTCGCTGTTGAGCGCCGCGATGCCGAACAGGCCGCAGAAGCAGAGGAGCATGACCAGCGGCACGATCAGCAGCACGATCGCGGCGGTCATGCCTCGGAACTGCTGTGGCGCGGGCCCCATCGACCCGTCCAGCCATCCGATGGCCGGCGCTCGGTACTCGACCTCGATCGTCTGCCCAGGCTGGACCGTCACCATGGCGTCGGCGTTCCCGACGCGCGACGGGAGCAGGTATGGCACGTGCATGTGGACGTGGTGCTGACCCGGCGGCACCGGCACCACGGTGCGGCCCCAGGCGGCATGCACCTGATGCCCGTCGATCGTCAGATTGGGCGTGAACAGCCCAAAGACGAACGACATGGCCCAGTACTTGGCGGTGATCGCGATGGCCTGCTGGTGCGGATGCATCTGTGTTCCTCCCCGTTTCGAACCCGGGAAGCATACGGAGCCACGTGACAAGCATGAAATGTCACTCAATCGTCGAGCCACCGCCACCGGTCAGCTCCTGACCCCGATAGGCGCTAACAGCTCGTCGCCCCCGCAGGGCAGGTCTGACCTGGTCGGCGTCGACGGCTTGGTGCCACCCGCCGCCGGTCAGTTCCTGACGCGGTAGGCGAGGTAGGCGACGCCGTTGGCGAAGCGGCGTTCGTCGGTGAGTTCGAGGTCGAGGCGGGCGCCGTCGGGGAGGGCTCGGGTGCCGCCGCCGACGATCACCGGCGACAGCAGCAGGCGGAGCTCGTCGACCAGGCCGCCCCGCAGCGCGTGCGCGGCCAGGGTGGGGCCGCCGATGGTCAGGTCGCTGTCGCTCGACTCCTTCAGCCGGCGGACCGCGTCAAGGTCAAAGGCTTTTTCGATCCGGGTACGCGCGGACGACGCCGCCGCCAGCGTCGTGGAATAGACGATCTTGTCGGCGGCCTGCCAGAGCCGCGCGTAGTCGAGCTCGATCGGGTCCGGGTCGGGCTGCTCGTGCGCTGTCTCCCAGTACCGCATCACCTCGTACAGGCGTCGCCCGTACAGGTAGGTGCCGATCGGCCGTTCCAGATCGTTGACGAACGCGTGCACCTCGGCGTCGGGCGCACTCCAGTCGAATCTGCCCTGCTCGTCGTTGATGTAGCCGTCCAGTGACGCGATCTGCGTGCAGATGAGTTTGCCCATGTCACGGAGCCTATGGGCAACTGTAGGCAATACACAACCGGTTGTGTCAGGCGGGCAGTTTCAGGCCGGGACGGTTTCGGTGCTCAGGCGCTCGCGGGCGGCTTCGATCACTCCGTCGAGGCGGTCGCGGGTGGCGGCGAGCGTACCCATCTGGTCGTCGATCCTCGACCGCTCGGCCAGCAGCGTCTCGAACATCGGCGGCGTGACCAGCCCGGTGTGGATGCAGGGCAGGATCGCGGCGATGCGCCGGCTGGGGATGCCGGCGGCGAGCAGGAGCTGGATGAGGGTTACGCGGCCCACGGTGTCGGGCGGATATATGCGCTGGCCGCCGGCGGTTCGCGCGGACAGGATGAGCTGCTGCTCCTCGTAGTAGCGGAGCGACCGGACACTCGCCCCGGTCTGCTCGGCCAGCTCGCCGATCCGCATGACGCCCCCTCACAATCTCACATGGATGTCAGATTCTAGCTCGATATCATTCCGTGGGTGCTGGATTCCTTCGCCGAGCGATTGCGGGCGTCCGACCGGGTCGCCGATCTGCTCGTGGCCGGCTCTATGACCACCGGCGACCACATCCCGGGCGTGAGCGATCTCGACCTGGTCGCCCTCACCGCCGGGCCCCTGGCCGACGACGAGATCCGGGCCCTGCACGACGGCATCGACCCGGCGCTCAAGCTGGGCTGCGTCTATGTGGACATCGCCACCGTGGCCGACGTTTCCCGCCGCCATCCGACCTGGACCCATGGTGTGCTGGTGCGGCGCATCCTGTCCGGGGTCACCCGGGCCGAGCTGGTCCGGCACGGCTACCCGGTGTTCGGCCGGGCACCCGCGGCGGTCTTCCCGGCCATGACCGACGAGGACGTACGCGAGGCGGGCCGGGCCGAGCTGACCGGCTACTGGACGTGGGCCGCGCGCCGCCCGTGGATCTTCCTCGACCCGGAGATGGCCGACCTCAGCCTCACCTCGATGGCCCGCGGCCGGCACACCCTCACGCACGGCGCCCTGCTCACCAAGTCCCGTGCCATCGAGCAGGCCGCCGCCCCGCCCTGGCTGATCGCCCAGCTCTCCGCCCGCCGCCGAGGCGAGCCGGTCACGTCGCCCCGCCTGCACACCGCCTGGATCGCCTGGCGTGACGCCCGCAGAACGGTCCGCCGGGCGTCACGGTAGGTCGCGGGCGCGGCCGGCCCTGGGCCTGACGGTTGCGGGCGGGTGCGGTCGGGCGGGCTGACGGTTGCGGGTGGGTGCGGGCGGGCTGACGGTTGCGGGCGGGTGCGGTCGGGCGGGCTGACGGTTTGCGGGCGCAGGGCGCGGGTGGTCGGCGGGGCGTACATCTGGCATAGGTTTTGATCGTGGATCGTCAACGGCTCAGCAGCATCGCGCACTCGCATCATCCGATCGCCGCGCCGATCTCGGGTGTGAACGTCAACCGGCTGCTGCGCCGGGCCGGACGGGGGCCGGCCGCCCGGATCCTCGACCTGGGCTGCGGCGAGGCGGCCTGGGCGCTGCAGGCGCTGGCGCACCACCCGGACGGCGTGGCCGACGGCGTCGGCCTCAGCCCGTACGCGCTGGAACGCGCGGCCGAGGCCGCCACCGCCCGCGGCCTGACCGACCGCCTCACCCTGCACCAGCGTGACGCGCGCGGCTACGTCCCGGACGGCGACTACGACCTGGTCATGTGTGTCGGCGCGACGCATGTGTTCGGCGGCTTCCGCGAGACCCTCGTCGCGGCCGGGCGGCATGTTCACCCGGACGGCGTCCTGCTCGTGGGTGAGGGCTTCTGGGCTGTCCCGCCGACGCCGGACGTGGCCACGCTGGGCGATCACGACGACCTTGCGGGGCTGGTCGACGCGGCCGAGGAGTGCGGGTGGACGCCGATCTACGTGCACGTGAGCGATCAAGCCGAGTGGGATACGTACGAATGGTCGTGGGCCGGGTCGCTGACCGAGTGGGCGCTGGACAATCCCGGGCACCCGGACGCCGCCGAGGCGCTGGCCGAGGCCCGCCGGCACCGGGAGCGGTGGCTTCGTGGCTACCGCGGCGTTCTCGGCTTTGCCACCCTGGTGCTACGCCGGGACCGGAAGCCCGAGATGTGACGCTCGTCGATGCGGCCAAACGGCGGTGTGCTGATCGCCGGCCGCGGGTCGGCGTGGCTGCTCAGGGGCCGTGAGTTGGCGTGGCTTAATCGCCGGCCGCGGGTCGGCGTGGCTGCTCAGGGGCCGCGGGTCGGCGTGGCTGATCGGCGGCCGCCGCGACCGCCCGGCTGAGGGCCGACCGCCCATCAAGGATGGGCGTGCCGGATCCTGGTGCGGAAGGAGGGACTCGAACCCTCACGCCCGTTAGGACAAAGGCTCCTAAGACCTTCGCGTCTGCCATTCCGCCACTCCCGCGTTCCGCTGAGTGTAAACACTGGTCGGCAGACGTATGTACAGGCCACGGCGGCCGCCTCGCGGATCGGGCCGCGTGACAGCCGCCGTGGGGTCATTCGGAGGGCGGTCGGGTCGGGACAGGTCGGGCCGGGTGGGTCGATCGGCGGGCGGTGGAGTCGAGCGGGCAGGTCGGGCCGCCGTGGGTTGAATCGGCGGGCGGTGGAGTCGAGCGGGCAGGTCGGGCCGCCGTGGGTTGAATCGGCGGGCGGGCGGTCAGAAGCGGAACATCGCCAAGCTTGTCCGCAGGTCGCTCGCCACGCGGGACAGGCCCTCGGCGGCCCGGCCGGTGTGCTCGGCCGCGCCGGTGGTCTCGGCGGCGGCCTGGGCCACCGAGGTCATGTTGGTGGAGATCTCGGTGGTGCCGGCCGCCACCTGGAAGACGTTGCGGCTCATCTCGTCGGTCGTGGCGGTCTGCTCCTCGACCGCGGCCGCGATCGCGGTCTGGGTCTGGTTGATCTGGTCGATGACGGCGCCGATCTCCTCGATGGCGGCGACCGCGGCGGCCGAGTCGGTCTGGATCGCGTCGACCCGGGTGCGGATGTCCTCGGTGGCCCGGGCGGTCTCGCCGGCCAGTTCCTTGACCTCGCCGGCGACGACCGCGAAACCCTTGCCGGCCTCGCCGGCCCGGGCCGCCTCGATGGTGGCGTTGAGGGCGAGCAGGTTGGTCTGCTCGGCGATCGACGTAATGATCTTGATGACCGAGACGATCTCGGCCGATGACGTACCCAGCTTCTGAAGGATCTCGCCGGCCTCGCCGGAGATGCGGACGGCCTTGCCCGCCACCTCGGCCGCGCTGTTCGCGCTGCGCGCGATCTCCCCGATCGAGCTGCTCATCTCCTCCGCACCGGCCGACACCGTGGTGATGTTCATGCCGATCTGGCTGGACGCCGCCGACACCGTGTTCGAGCCCTCGGCCGAGCGGGTGGCCGACGCGTTCATCCGGGTGGCGACCGTGGTGAGCTGGTCAGCCGACGAGGACAGCGTGTTCACGTTGTTGTTGACGTCGCGCAGCGTGCCGGTGAGGCGGTCCAGGGCGGTGTTCAGCGCGTTGGCCATCCGGCCGACCTCGTCCTTGCCGTCGACGTCGAGCCGCTGGTCGAGCCGGCCCTCGGCCAGACCCTCCAGCACCTCGACGGTGCGGCGCAGCGGGCGGGACATGGCCCGGCTGACCAGCAGACCCAGCGCGAGCGCGAGGAGCAGGGCGCCGCCGATCAGCGCGCCGACGACGATCTTGGCTCGGGTGGCGTCCTGCTGCGCCGTCGTGATGTGCTCGGCGGCGTCGGCGTTCTCGGCCATGGTCAGGGTGTTCAGCGCGGTGGTCATCGCCTCCGCGGCCGGCTCGGCCTTGCTGCCCTGGGCGGTCAGGTACCGGTCGATGTTCCCGGCCCGGCCGGCGGCGAACAGTTCGTCGTTCCGGACCTTGCGGTAGTCGGCCAGCGCCGTCGTGAAGGCGGTGCGCTGGGCCTCCTGGCCCTGGACGCCGCTGGCCAGATACTTCGACCAGGCCTCATCGACCTCGGCGTCCTTGCGCTTGGCGGCCTGCTCGATGTTGCCCGAGTCGGCGGCCGGGGAGTGCAGAATGAGCGAGGCGGAGAGCACCCGCGACTCCTGCACGTCGTTGCGCACCTCGCCGAGCAGGCTGGACGCCCGCAAATTGTCCCCGGCGACCTCGGACAGCCGGTCGTTGGCCGCGTCCACCTGGACCAGACCGGTCGCGCCGACTCCGATCATCAGCAGACAGAGCACACCGAAACTGACCAGCAGTTTCTGCGCGACCGGCAGATTGCGCAGCGGACCAGACGACATCGCGTTCTCTCCAGGGGTGGCGGGCGGTTGCACCCGCCATATCGGCAGCCGCGAAGCGGAACGTAAGAAAGGTGGGTCAGTCGTCGAGGCCGAGATCGCGTCGCAGCTTGGCGACGTGGCCGGTTGCCTTCACGTTGTACATGGCCCGGTCGATGGCGCCGTCCTCGTCGATGACGAAGGTCGAGCGGATCACCCCGGTCACCGTCTTGCCGTACAGCTGCTTCTCGCCGTACGCCCCGTACGCCGTCAGCACGCTCTTGTCCTGGTCGCTGACCAGCGGAAACGTGATCGCGTCGCGTTCGCGGAACTTGGCCAGCTTGGCCGGGGCGTCGGGGGAGATGCCGACCACCTCGTAGCCGGCCGCCTGCAGCGACGCCAGGTTGTCGCGGAAGTCGCACGCCTGCTTGGTGCAGCCGGGGGTCATCGCGGCCGGGTACGCGTACAGCACCACCTTGCGGCCGCGCAGGTCCTTCAGCGTGAGGGTGTCACCGGAGTCGGTGGGCAGGGTGAAGTCGGGGGCGGCGTCGCCGTGGCTGAGGCTCATGCCCCGACCCTATCGGCGGCCGCGGGCAGGCGACGCAGCCGCATCATGCCGTGGATGACCAGGCCCAGCCCGGCGCCGACGGCCAGCATCACGGCCACCCGGGCGATCCACGCCGGCCCGGCCACCGGGACCACCGCCCGCTGCAGGACGCCCAGGTCGATCAGGCCGCCGAAAACCGCGACGACCGCACCGGCCAGGGTGGTCAGAAAGGCCGATCGCCGGACGAAGACCGAGGCCAGACCGATCAGGCCCGCCGCGTAGGTCACGACCGGGGCGGGCGCGTCCAAGGTGCGGAGAATGGCGTACGCGAGGAGCGCCGCCCCCGCGGCCACCCCGGCCAGGACCGACCACCGCCCGGCTGCGGCCACCCCCAGCATGATCACCGCCGCGCCGGCCCACCACAGCCACTCGGGCGGCGGCGGCAGATAGTCGAGTGTGCCCCTGAGCTGCAACTCCGTGGTCTCCTGGCGCAGCGGAACGACCCAGTCGCGCAGATGGTGCTCCTGGTACGGCGCCGACGCCGCGGCCGCCGGCAGCCCGTCCCCCAGCCAGTGGGTCCGCTGGTCGTGCCAGCGCACGGTTCGGTCGCCGGAGACGCGACGCCACTGCGGCGGCGCGGCCGGATTCGCGGCCGCCGGCACCGGCGTCTGCCCGGTCAAGGTCTGGTTGAGGTACGTCGAGGGCGAGTGCACGTTCTCGTACGTGCCGTCCGGTCGCACCTCGAGATAGGGCTCGCCAGAGTAGCCCAGCACCTCGATCGTGCGTCCGGTGTCGTTGGTCAGCTCGAGCCGGGCCCCCGCCTCGATCGCCCGCACCGCCAGCCCGGGCACCGCCGGGGCGATGCCCGTCACCCGGGTGCGGAAGGACGTGGCGTCCGGGGTGTCGCCGCCGTGCGCGGACGCCGGCGCGGGCGGAAGCACCACCCCGGCGGCCACCGCGACCATGAGCAGGGCACGTCTCACCCGACGGCACTCGTCAGGGCGTCCGGGGTCGGGCTCGGCAGCTTCTCGCCGTTGACCAGAACGGTCGGTGTGCCGACCACGCCGCGCTTGGACGACTCGTCGGTGACCTTGGTCGCCCAGCCGTCGTACTTCCCGTCGTTGACCGCGGCGGCGAACTTGTCGCCCAGCCCGGCCGTCTGGCCCAGCTCGATCAGCTTGGCCGAGTCCAGGCCGTTGCTGCCTTCGGCGGGCTGGTTGTCGAAGAGCACCTGGTGATATTGCAGGAACTTGCCCTCCTCGGCGGCGGCGGCCACCGCGCCGGCGGCCCGGGTGGAGTATCGCGTGCCGTTCGACTTGTCGTCGAGGATCGCGATCGGGTGGTAGCGGACGGTCACCTTCTTGGCGGCGACCAGCTGCTGGAGCGTGGCACCGGACTGCTGCTCGAACTGGTGGCAGATCGGGCACATGAAGTCTTCGTACACGTCCACGGTGACCGGACCGTCGCCGACCGCGAACGCCGTGCCGCTGTCGACAGTGCCCGGCGGGACGGCGGCGTTGGCCGTGTCGTTCTTCTGGCCGGCCAGCACCCCCCAGCCGATCAGGCCGGCGATGAGCAGGAAGGCGACGACCGCCACGGTGGTCCAGAGGGTGACCGCGCGGCGGCGCTCGGCCGCCTTCTGCTGCTCGACGATCCGCTTCGCGGCCGCTCGTTCCTTGGTGCCCTTGCTCATCGCGTACCCCTCAACAGAATTTCGTCCAGCGAGAACCTTGTCCGCGGACGCCACACCAACAACCCCGCCAGCGCCAGGAAGCCCACGTCGCGGGCGATCTCCCAGCCGTACGCCGGACTCTGGTCCGCGGCCAGGTCACCGCCCTTGCTGAAGCAGCCGCAGTCGATCTGCAGCCCGCGCGCCGCGGCCGAGACGATGCCGGCGATGAAGACGATCAGCAGCACCGCGGCGATCACCCCGGTCAGGCGGGTGGCCAGGCCGACCAGCAGCAGCAGGCCGAGCGCGATCTCGAGGAACGGCTGCACCGCCCCGACCACCTGCGACACCTCGAACGGCAGGATCCGGTACGCGTTGACCGCGCGCCCGGACCCGGCCAGGTCGGTCACCTTGAGGCCGCCGGCGACCAGGAACACGGCGGCCAGACCGAGCCGGGCCACCGTCGAGATCCACGGCCACGCCTCGGTGCGTCGGGCAGCAGTCACCGTCATCACGTTCCATTAGTCGGACCGGCCCCGGCCCTGGTTCCGCGAATCCGGCTGGGGGTTTCCTGGGTGAAAGCAGACCTTTTGCTGGGTACGCGCGGCCAGGGTCGAAAGTCCCGGCTTGGTCAGCCGGCTTGCGCCTCGGCGACCGCGGCCGCCAGCTCGTCGCGGGCCCGGGCGACCCGCGAACGGATCGTGCCGACCGGGACCTCCTCGATCTCGGCCGCCTCGGCGTACGACATTCCCAGCACCTGGGTCAGCACGAACGCGGTCCGCCGCTCGGGGCCCAGCCGGTCGAGCAGATCGGCCGCGCTCAGCCGCCCCGACGGGTCCGGGGCCGGGCCGTCGGTCCAGGCCTGGGCGGTCAGCCGGGCCCGCAGACGCCGGCCGCGCACCACCGTACGCAGGTGATCCGCGCAGGTCCGGCGGGCGATGCCGAGCAGCCACGTGCGTACCCCGGAGCGCCCCTCGAAGCGCGGCAGCGCCTGGAACGCGCGCAGAAAGGTCTCTTGGGTCAGGTCGTCGGCCGCACCGGGATCGACCAGCGCGGCGGTGAACCGCCAGACATCGGCCTGGGTCGCGCGGACGAAGGCGGCCTGCGCGCCGGCCTCGCCGGACCGGGCCCGCAGGGCGAGCACGGTGGCCTCGTCCAGACCGTTTTCTGCCGGTGTCACGACCGCTGATCGTACGCGGGGCGAAACTGGCAGGCGTACCCACGTTGGGCGACGGAGGAGCAATCGGGGAACATGGCTCGCATGTCTGGTGATCGACGATCGTTGCGCCGCGCGTTCGCGACCGGCGCCGGTCTGCTGTTCGGCCTGCTCCTGACGCTGCTCGGCCCGGCCGCCCCGGCCAGTGCCCACGCCGCGCTGGTGGGCAGTGACCCGGGCAACGGCACCGTCGTCCCGGACGCGCCCAACCGGGTCACGCTCAGCTTCAGTGAATCGGTCCAGCTGCTGGCGGGCAAGATTCAGGTGCTCGCGCCGGACGGCAGCCGCGCCGACCAGGGTGAGCCGACGTCGACCGGCAACAGCGTCACCATCCCGTTGCGCTCGGGCGGCGCCCGGGGCACCTACCTGGTCAGCTTCCGGGTCATCTCGGCCGACAGCCATCCGGTCGCCGGCAGCGTCACCTTCTCGGTCGGCGCGCCCTCGGCCGCACCGACCGAGAACGACATCGCCGAGAACGTCGACCCGGTGGTGCGCGCGCTGATCCCGATCGGCAAATACCTCGGGTACGCCGGACTGGTGCTGCTCATCGGCCCGGTGCTGGTCCTCGCGCTGCTCTGGCCGCACCGGTTGTCCCGGGTCGGCCCGGCCCGGCTGGTCTGGAGCGGGCTCGGCCTGATCGGTTTCAGCACCCTGCTGGGGCTGTGGTTGCAGGCACCGTATGCGATCGGCGCCGGCCTCTTCGGGGCCGGTCTGGCCGACTTCCAGGACGTGCTGGGCAGCACGTTCGGCGCGGTCATGCTGGTCCGCCTGGGCGTCATCTGCGCCGCCGCGTTCCTGCTGCGCCCGCTGCTGCGCGGCGACGGCGGCGAGTCCAAGGCCGATCTGGCGCTGCTGGGCGTACTCGGGGTGGCCGCGGTCGCCACCTGGCCGCTGACCGGGCACCCGACCGCGTCGCCGGTCGCCGGGGTGTCGGTCGTGGTCGACGCGCTGCACCTGTCGGCCATGGCCGTGTGGCTCGGCGGTCTGGTCATGCTGGTCGCGTTCCTGCTGCCCAAGGCCGACGAGCGCGAGCTCGGCGCGATCCTGCCGATCTGGTCGCGCTGGGCCTTCACCGCGGTCGGCGCGCTGATCCTGGCCGGCGTGGTGCAGGCGCTGATCGAGGTCAGCTCGCTCTCCGGGCTCTTCAAGTCCACGTACGGTCAGCTCATCCTGGTCAAGGCCGGGCTCGCGGCGGTGGCCGTCGGGGTGGCCGCGTTCTCCCGCAAAATGGTGATCGACAAGTCGGCGGCGGGCGGCCCGTCCCGGCTCCGGAAGGCGGTGTTCGTCGAGCTCGCCGTGACCGCGGTCATTCTCGGGGTGACGTCGGCGCTGGTGCAGATCCCGCCGCCGCGCACGGCCCAGGCGGCGTCCGACGGTGCCACCACGACGACGATCACACAGACAATTCGCGACAACACCGTTTCGCTTCAGGTCGACGTCTTCCCCGCGACGGTGGGCAACAACAGCATTCATCTGTACGCGTACACGCCTGACAACAAGCCGTTGCCGGTCGTGGAGTGGACGGCGACGGCGGCGCTCGCCTCGGCCAACATCGAGCCGATCGAGATTCCGCTGCTGCGGATCACCGACTTCCACGCGATCGGCGACATCGCGCTGCCGCAGGCCGGGGAGTGGAAGCTGACGTTCACCGTACGGACCAGCGACATCGACCGGTCCACGCTGTCCACCACGGTCCAGGTCAAATAGGCGCTTTACGCTCGTCGAGGCCGGTTCAATCCCTGATTGAACCGGCCTTTCTTTCTGTTCTCCGCCGCACCGATCGGACTGTTGGCGGTCTTTTGCCCACTTTGGTGGCATTTCGGTATGTATGGTCAGCGCAGTGACACCCGAGAAGGGGGAGAAAGCAAATGCGGGCGCTGCGCACGATCCTCGGCATGCTGTTGCTGCTCATCGGACTTCCGGCTCTGCTGATCGGAGCCGGACTCTGGGCCGCGATGCAGCACCGCGACGCGGGCGGCGCGTTCAGCGGGCCACTGCAGACCATCACCACCACCGGCCACGCCGTAGTCGTCGACGACATCGACACCCTGCTCCGCTCGGACGCACCGTTCGCCCGCCTGGGCAACGGCCGGCTGCGCCTGAACGCCGCGACCTCGGGCACGCCCGCCTTCATCGGCCTGGCCCCCCGCGCCGACGTGGCGAAATACCTGCAGGGCGTACCGCGCTCGACGGTCGGCACCGTCGACATCGGCACCGGCGCCCTGCCCGTGAAGACGGTCCGCCAGGCCGGCACCCACGCCCCCGCCCAGGTTCCCACCGCACAGACGTTCTGGCTGCGCGCCGGCCTCGGCTCCCTCGACTGGAACCCCGCCGACCTCGAAGGCACGCCGTACAGCCTGGTCATCATGAATCGGACGGCCCAGCCCGGCCTGCAACTGACCAGCGCCGTGTCGTACAGCCCCCGCTGGCTCAACTCGAGCACCTGGGCGCTGCTCATGCTGGGCAGCCTGACCCTGATGGCCGGGCTGATCGTCCTGGCCTGGCCCGGCCCCCGCCGCGAGGTGGTCTACGTCGTCGAGCCCAGCCAGGTCCCCGACCTGATGAAGGTGCTGGGCGGCCCACTGCCGCTGCCCCTGGCCCGGACGGGCGGCCGCCACGCCGCGACCAACCGTCCCCGCTCTCTCGCCGACGCGGCCGGCCTGGTCCCCGCCGCGTCCCCAGCCGCCTCCGTCCATCCTGCTTCCACTGGCGCTTCTGCTTCCCTTCCCTCCTCCACCCCCTCTGCTTCCTCCGCTTCCCTTGCTTCCTCCTCGTCTTCGGCTTCCTCGGCCTCTTCGGCTTCCTTGGCCGCCGCCGCTTCGTCCGCGGCGTCCTCGGCCGCTGCCGCCGCGACGGCCGGGCTCGCGACGCTGGCCGCCCACTCCACCCGCGCCTCTTCCACCTTGGACCAGGCCGCGTCGCCGCCCTGGCCTCCCGCGGCTCCGCCGTCCGCCTCCGTGTACGCCGCGGCCACCGCCATCCCGCCCCGCCCCGGCGCCCACCGCGCTCCCGGCGCCAAGACCCCCGCCCCCGGCGAGCCCCTGGAGTTCCTGGGCGGCGGCAGCAATTCCGCCTCCGGCCTGCCTCCCATGGCAGGATTGGAGGGCACCCAGGACCCCGCCGCGACAAGCCGTGACCCGCTGTTCGGCCGCCCCGGGCGTCGCAAGCCCACCCAGCAGCCTGACACCACCCCCGTCTTCGAGGCTTCAGCGGTAGGCGCGTGGGTAGCCGAAACCGCAGCCGCCCGTGCCCGCGAAACCGAGGCCCGGGCCGCTGCCGCCCTGGCCCGCGAACGCCGCAACGCCGCCACCCAGGCCGCCGCGGCCGCGGCCGCCGGCTCCTGGGAACCCACCGGCCTCCGCCGCCCCGAACCGCGCAAGGTAGGCCTGACCCTCCCGCCAACCAAGCCCACCACCGACCCCACCCCCGCAGCCACCACCCCCGAGCTGCCCACCCCCGCCGCCGACGTCCCGACCGCTCCCGCCGCAGGCTCCTCGGCTGCCGGCTCCTCGGCTGCTGGCACTCCCGCTGCTCTGGCCGCTGGCGCTTCGGCCGCTGCCGCCGCGGGCCCTGAGCCGGCCCGTCCGGCCGTCGACCCCAAGCGGATCACTCTCGCTATCGACTCCAAGCCGGCCGCTCTCTTTGCCGCCGACCCGAAGCCGATCGCTCCTGCCTCCGCGTCCAAGCCGGCTGTTCCTGCCACGGAGTCCACGCCGGCTGTTCCTGCCACGGAGTCCACGCCGGTTGTTCCTACCGCGTCCAAGCCGGCTGTTCCTGCCACGGAGTCCACGCCGGTTGTTCCTACCGCGTCCAAGCCGGCTGTTCCTGCCACGGAGTCCAGGCCGGCTGTTCCTGCCGCCGAGTCCAAGCCCGCGGCCGGTCCCGAGCCCGCCGCTACCGGTCCGACCCGTACCAAGGCAATCAGCACCTCGATGACCAAGCCTTCCGCGGCCGAACCGCCGTCCCAGCGCCGCGAGCAGACCACATCACCGGCACCCGCGGGCGCCGCCAAGTCCACGAAGGAAGACGGCGCAGAGACCAGGCCGACCTTCCAGCCGCCCGCCGGCGGGACCTCGGCAACCGCCCCGGACGGGCCGAAGGAAGAGCCCACACCGGCCGACGCAGCCGCCCAGTCCTCGGGCTTCGCACGTCTGCTGGCTTCGCTGTCGGCACCACCCACGCTGCCCGGCCAGGCATCGTCCACACCCACGGCGTCATCGTCCGGTAAGGCCGAGCAGACTCCGGGGAAGGCCCCGGCGACACAACCCGCGCCGCCGAACTCGGACGATGAGATCGCCGCCCTTCGCCAGGGAGCAGCCGACGCGGCCGCCCTCCGCGCCGCCATCGGCCTGCCCAAGCCACCCACCGCGGCCCGGCCGGCGTCGCCGGGTGCGGCTTCGCCCAGGTCGGCACTCGGAGGGGCGGGACGTTCCCTGTTGGGCGCGGCCATGGCCCGCACCGGACAGCCGACCGCGGGCAAGACCGCCCTGGAGCGCTCAGCCCAGCAGCCCGCCACCGGCAGCGCCTCCAACACTCCAGCCGCCACGGCAACCCGGACAGCCACCGACCCGAAGACTGCCCCGAGCCAGACGACCAAGCCCACCCACGAACAGACGCCCACCACCAAGCCGACCCAAGCGACGGCGACCAGCGCCAAGCCGGTCGAGGCGACGGAGGGCAGCGCCAAGCCGGTCGAGGCGACGGAGGGCAGCGCCAAGCCGGTCGAGGCGACGGAGGGCAGCGCCAAGCTGGTCCAGGCGACGGAGGGCAGCGCCAAGGCGGCCCAGGCGACTGGAGCGAGTGCCACGCAGGTGCCGACGCAGTCCGCGGGCTCGGCTGACGACGCGGCCGGAGGCCAGCAGGCCCGGGCCGGTCGACCCGAGGTCTCCGCTGGTGCGGCCGAACGCGGGACGTCCGCCCCGAGGACCGGGGCGCAAGCCTCGAACCCCGGCCCGACCGGCGGCGGAGCGGCGACCCCGGGTGGAGGCGCGTCCTCGTCTCCCGCAGGTGCCAGCTCGGCGCGACCGGGTGTTGCCTCGAGTGCCGAAGCGGACCGCCCACCGCACTACCGGGACCTGACCACGGTGGCCGCGAAGCCCGCCATCACCAACCCGGGAACCGCGACCGCCACCGCACCGGCCCCAGAGAAGCCCGCGCCGACCCGCCCGACCGTTCCAGCGCCGGCCCGGCCCACCTCACCCAGCCGCCCAGTGACACCCGAGCCGGCCCCGCCCCGCCCCGCCGCGGCCACGGAGACCCGGCCTGCCGTCACGCACACCGCGCCAAAGTCGAGCACCGATTCCGCAGCGCCCGCCCGGGACGAACTCAACGCCCTGGGACGCCCCGGCTCCTCCCTGCGTCGCGACTACCCCGCCACCGGAAAGTCCACCGCCAAGGGCACGGAATCCCCCAAGGGTGGAGAAGCCGCCAGGGGAGCGGAGGCCCCCAAGGCTGGTGACGCCGCCAGGGGCGTGGAAGCTGCCAGGGGAGCGGAGGCCGCCAAGGGAGGTAACGCCGCCAGGGGTGGGGGCGCCGCCAAGGGTGGGGGCGCCGCCAAAGGAGCGGAAGTCGCCAGGGGTGGGGACGCCGCCAGGGGAGCGGAAGTCGCCGAGGTCACGGACGCCGTCACGCGCGCCGGGACGACCGAAGCGCAGGACGTGACGAGTGAGGGCCAGGAGGGGAAGGTTCCGGAAGCTCGCCTCTCCAGCTACCGGGCCGAGGCGGCCAAGCTGCTCGCCGGCTCCCGCTCCGCCGCGGCCAAGAAGAAGCCCAAGACCGACTGATCCACCACGAGGGCCGTCCCAGCACCGGGGCGGCCCTCGTCGCATGCAGGCGATCTTGACGCCCAGGACAGGCGTACCCGTCAAAGCACCGGAACCCACCACACAGCGAAAGGGCCCCCACAAAGGGAGGCCCTTTCGACGATGGGGTGATCGACGGGACTTGAACCCGCGACCCCCGGGACCACAACCCGGTGCTCTACCAGCTGAGCTACGACCACCATCGCGGCACGCGAGACCGAATCCCGCGGCGCCGGACAATCATAGCCACACCCCACCGGTCCTCGTCGACCGGGTTTGGGCGTGGCGGCGTGACCTACAACTCGGCAGCGATGGCCTTCGCTTGCTCGACGTCCGGGCCGGGCTGCGGGACGAACACCGTGCGGCGGTAATACTCCAGCTCGCGGATGCTTTCCCGGATGTCGGCGAGGGCGCGGTGGGCGAGCCCCTTGGGCGGCTGGCCGAAGTACACGCGCGGGTACCAGCGGCGGCACAGCTCCTTGATCGAGGACACGTCGATCATGCGGTAGTGCAGGTAGTTGTCGAGCGTCGGCATGTCCCGGGCGAGGAAGCCGCGGTCAGTCGCGATCGAGTTGCCGCACAGTGGGGCGGTGCGCGGGTTGGGCACGTGCTCCTTGACGTACGCCAGCACCGCCTCCTCGGCCTCGGCCATGGTGACCACCGACCGGCGTACCTCCTCGGTCAGCCCCGATTTGGCGTGCATGTCGCGCACCACCTCGGGCATCGCGTCGAGCGCGGCGTCGTCGGCATGGATGACCAGGTCGACGCCGTCGCCGAGCACGTTGAGCTCAGGGTCGGTAATCAGCGCCGCGACCTCGATCAGTTTGTCCTTGCCGAGATCGAGGCCGGTCATCTCACAGTCGATCCACACCAGAAGATCCGCCACGACGCCCAGCCTAGTCCTCGCTGGTCCCCGCGTGCGGCACTACTTCTTTTGTCCGTTTCGGGGAGGGACTTCCTAGATGTGCGTCGGCCGGATAAAGTGGTGCTTAACGGACGAAGTCCCCCTTCGGTTACTCCGTTTCCCCCGGTAAAGGGCCCTCCGCGTCGGCAGCGCGGGGGGCCCTTTCAAGATCATTTGGGTACGCCCGACGCCCTCACCAACCGCAACACCGCGCCGGCGTGGGCCTCCGCGGCCCAGCCGCCCCCGCCGGGCCGCGACGCGACTTTCGCGTGCGGCGGTTGTCCGATCCCCGGGCTGCCGTTCGTGGAACGGGTCAGACGCATCCCGCCCACGAGGAGAACATCATGACCGCCACGTACACCTTCGACGTCTTTTCCAGCCTCGACGGCTTCGGCGCGCACACCGGCGACTGGGGCGGCTACTGGGGCAAGCAGGGCCCCGAACTGCTCGCCCGCCGCCTGACCCAGTACGACCGCCCCCAACACATGATCTTCGGCGCCACCACTTTCCGCGACTTCGCCGACATGTTCGCCGCCCTCGGAGAAGCCGCCATGGACCCCTGGGCGCCCCGCATGTGGTCCCACCCCGCCACGGTCCTCTCGAACACCCTGACCACCACCCGCAACCGCCCCCACACCACCATCGCCACCGGCGACGCCGTAGAGGTCATCACCCGCCTCAAGAACGAGTCCGACGTCCCGCTGCGCTCCCACGGCAGCCTGGCGCTGAACCGCACCCTGCTGGCCGCCGGCCTGGTCGACCGGATCCAGCTGACCGTCTTCCCGGTGATCACCGGCCAGACCGGTGCGGCCCCCATCTTCCAGAACGCGGCCGACTTCGACCTGGAGCTGATCGAGGCCCACACCCTCGACGGGCACACCCAGGAACTTGTCTACCGCCCCACTCGGCACTCCTGACCCAATTGGCCACCGACACCATCCGGACCTGTCCGGGCTGATCCAGGCGTGCACGAGGAGCAGCACACCTTCGCTATCGACGGGCTGCGTTGGCAGGCCGGGCTTCAACCGCGGAGACGCCTGTGGACAGCGGCGCGAAAGTGTCACACCCAGGGCCTACATTTGCGCCCACCCAGTGCCGGGGTGGGGGAGGCGGCGGTGCGGCCCGCGCGAGAGACGCGTTCACGGCCTGGTGCCTCGCTCTGGTCGCGGGGCGCCACGTCGCCCCGGTGTTGCGTTTGAGGGACCCGTCGTGCGTACCCATCAGACTTGGCAGTGTGGCTATGACTTTCGTCAGGGTCACCGCCTGACCATCGACAGTTTCCGGCCCTGACGCCCATCCCTAGCGTCTTTCCCATGCGAATACTGCTGCTGCTTCTGCTGGCGCTTGTCACCGTTCCGGTCAACACTTCACCGGGCACGGCCTATGTGGTCACGCGCGGGGATGCGGTGGTCCGGGTCGAGGGCGTCGGCCGGGATGGGAACGGGGCGCTGGTCACGCCGGATACGCCGATGCGGGTGGCGTCGATCAGCAAGTCGTTCACCGCGGCGGCCGTGCTGACGCTGGTCGACGAGGGCCGGGTCGCACTCGATCAACCGGTCGCGGGCTATCTGCCGGAGTTCCGGATGGCCGACGCGCGCGCCGGCGCGATCACCGTGCGGCAGTTGCTCAACCAGACGTCGGGGCTGGCCGACAGCACCGTCGACATTCCGGCGACGCAGCGGGCGGGGGATCTTCGGGGCTATGTCGCGGCGCTCCGGCGGGGGCGGCTGGCGGCCGATCCGGGCACCCGCTGGGCATACTGCAATGTCAACTACGACCTGGCGGCCCGGCTGGTCGAGGTCGTGGACGGGCGGCCGTTCGCGGAAGCGATGCGCGAGCGGGTGTTCCGGCCGCTGGGCATGAGTGACAGCAGTGTCGGCGGGGCGACGGCGGACGGGTACAACTCCATCTTCGGCGTGTGGGTGGCGCGGGCCGAGCTGCCGGGCTTCCGGGGTGGGGCCGGTGGGGTCGTGACCACCGCGGCTGACATGGGGCGGTGGCTGATCAGCCAGACGGGGCATGGGCCGCAGATCGTGTCGGCGGGGAGTTTGCGCGTCATGCACACGCCGGGTGCGGCGGCCGGCGACTACGGCATGGGCTGGGGTGTTGAACACGCCAAGGGGCGGGCGCTGCTGGTGCACTCCGGGAATCTGTTCACGTACACGGCCGTGGAGGCGATTGACCCGGCGACCGGTGAGGGCTGGGCGGTCATGACCAACAGCGCGGCGCTCAACGATCCGACGTACGACCAGCTGCTGGCGCTTGTCGACGGCGGGGCCTACCAGCCGCTCGACCGCCGGCGGCAGGTGATCGAGGGGGTTCTGGGGGCGGTGGCGCTGATCGCGATCGGGCTCGGGCTGCTCGGCGTGCGCAGGGCGCGACGTTGGCGCGGGAGGCTGTGGCGGCTGCTTCCGGCACTGATCCCGGTCGCCGTCTTCGCCGCCTACCCACAATGGGTGTCCGTCCTGACAAACCACCGCACCGTCACGTGGCCGCAGCTGGTCTACTTCGCCGCGCCGCTGACCATCACCCTCGGCGTGGCCGCGCTGGCCGGTCTGGCCACTGTGGTGGCCCGGCTGTGGGCGCGCCGATCGGTAGGGTCGGCCAGGTGAGGAGCCAGGTGAGGAGCCAGGGGAGGAGCCGGGGGAGGAGCGGGTGAGAGGCGGGGCAGGAACAGCGGAGTTGCGGGGGAGGCGCGGGGTGAGGAACGGTGCGCTGCTGCTCGGGGTGTGCGGCGCGGCGGTGGCGAACGCCTGGAACCTTGACTTCGTCCCGGTCTGGCGTCAGGTGCTCTTCGTGGTGCTGATCGTGGCCGCCTACCTGCACGGCCGTCACCTGCCGGTCCGACGTGGGTGGGCGCTGATCGGGCTGGCCGCGGTGCCGCCGCTGGTCGCCGCGCCCTGGTCGCTGCCGGTTACCGTCGGCGTGCTGCCCGCGCTCGGCCTGTTCGTCACGCTGCCCTGGCTGGCCGGGCGGTTTCAGCTGCAGCAGGCCGACCGGCTGGCCAGCCTGGAGCGCGAGCAGGAGTTCGTACGCCTCCGCGAACGCGCCCGCATCGCCGCCGACATGCACGACTCCCTCGGCCACGACCTGGCCCTGATGGCCCTGCGGGCCGGTGCCCTGGAGCTCGCCCCGGAGATGACCGACGCCAACCGGCACGCCGCCACCGAGCTCCGCGAGTCGGCCGTGGCCGCCACCGACCGCCTCCGCAACACGCTGGACCTGCTCCGCGAGCCCGGCGCGGCGCCGCTGCCGCCGTCGCTGTCGGAGTTGCTCGACCGGGCCCGCTCGGCCGGCCTCACCGTCCATCACACCGGCCCGGACTCCACCGATCCGACCGTCCACCGTGTCGTCCAGGAGTCCCTGACCAACGCATCCCGGCACGCCCCGGGCGCCGAGGTCGAGCTGACCGTCACCCGAAGCCCGACCCACACCACGCTGCGGATCCAAAACCCTTCGCCGGGTACGCGCGGAGCATCGTCTCTGGGCGTCGACCCGGCCGGTAGGCGCGGAGCATCGTCTCGGGGCGCCGACCCGGCCGGTACGCGCGGAGCATCGTCTCGGGGCACCGACCCGGCCGGTACGCGCGGAGCATCGTCTCGGGGCACCGACCCGGCCGGTACGCCCGGAGCACTGTCCCAGGGCACCGGCCTGGCCGGGCTCCACGAGCGCGTAACCCTCCTGGGCGGCACCTTCACCACCACCCACGCCGACGGGACCTTCACCGTGACAGCGGAGATCCCGGCGTGATCCGCGTGGTCCTGGCTGACGACGAGCCGATGATCCGGGTGGGTGTCCGGACCATCCTGACCACCGACCCGGCCATCGAGGTGGTGGCCGAGGCCGCCGACGGGCGCGAGGCGGTCGAGGCCGTCCGCCGCCACCGCCCGGACCTGGCCCTGCTCGACATCCGCATGCCCCGCTTCGACGGCCTGGCCGCCGCCGGCGAGCTGGCGACAATGGCCCCGGATGTCCGAACGATCATGCTGACGACCTTCGACGAGGACGAGTACGTGGCCCGGGCACTGGCCGTGGGCGCCAGCGGCTTCCTGCTCAAGGCGGCCGACCCGAGGGAGCTGATCCTGGGCGTCCGCTCGGTCGCCGAGGGCGCCGCGTTCCTGTCGCCGCGCATCGCCCGCAAGGTGATCAGCCGCCTGGGCGACGGCCTGACCCGGGCCGGTCAGGCCCGTACCCGCATCGCCGGCCTGACCACCCGCGAACGTGACGTTCTGGCCCTGGTCGGCCGGGGTCTGTCCAATCAGGAGATAGCACGGCAGCTGCGCGTCACCGAGGGCACGGTCAAGACCCACGTGAGTGCCATCCTTCAGCGCCTGACCCTCAACAACCGGGTGCAGGCGGCCATCCTGGCCTACGAGGCCGGTCTGGTCACGAATTTCGGATGAATTGAACCCAGACATCCCTGGCGCGTCTTAGGTGCGGTACCGACCGACCTAGCAGAGACAGGGAACGACATGTCACTCAAGCGCGTGGGGCTCAGCGCCGCACTGGTCGCCGCGGCGATCACCGGCACGGTTGCCGCCACGGGATCGGCCGCACTGGCAACCCCGCCCGGCCCCGGCGTCAAGGGCGTCATCATCTGGCAGAAGACGGTGGGCGACACCGACTTCATCCTGCGCGACATCACCATCCCGGCCGGCCAGGCGACCGGCTGGCACTACCACCAGGGCACGCTCTACGCCCAGGTGAAGAACGGCACCCTGAGCCACTTCGACAGCACCTGCGCCTCCGACGGCACCTACCGCAAGGGCCAGTTCCTCTCCGAGCCGAGCGGAGCCGGCAACGTCCACATCGGGCGCAACCTGGGCGCCACCGACGTCGTCCTCGAGGTCCTCTACGTCAACCCGGCCGGCGCCCCGCTCTCCACCGACGCCCCCAACCCGGGCTGCGACTTCGAGTAGGAACGCCCTTGAGGAGCCGGCCGCCCTTGAGGAGCCGGCCGGCCGGACCGCAAACACCGGCGCGCGGCCGACCTTCAAAGATCCGTCGAAGGACGCGCCTCTGGTGCCGGCCGCGCTCCTCGTCGAGCCTGACCAGCGTCGTGTCGCCGAGGTCGTGGGACTGGATGAAACATCGGCGATGGTCAGCCGACCGTGTCGAGTCCGCTCTCCCCGCAGACGTCGGTCATGTCGGCGGCCACCGCGCTGACATCGGCGACCGTGTCCGGTTCGTCGTCGGTGCCGACCGCCGCGGTCGCCGTCGCGTAGGCCTTGGCCAGGCGCTCGGCGGCGTCCGAGATGGGGGTGTCGGCGGTGGCCGAGGCGGCGACGATCGCGTCCACGACGCCGGGGTTCATCAGGGTTCCGTCGTTGATGGCTGACGCGAGGGCCCCGCAGGCGACGGTTCCGGGGACGTCCTCGGAGGCCGAGGGGTCGGCGGACGGTGCCGACGCGGGCGGGGAGAAAGCCGGACCGGACGCCGGCGGGGAGAAAGCGGAACCGCCCGGGCCGGCGCCGGTCTCGCCGCCGGATGAGGAACATCCGGCGAGGAGGACCAGCGCGGCCACGGGCGGCAGGAAGCAGGAGAATCGGCGCAGCACACCGGGCATTATGCCCGATTAGTCACGGTTGGGCGGTGAACGTCAGAGAGCGCTGCCCTTCTTGTAGTCGCTCCAGCTCATGCTCCAGTCGGTCCAGCCGTTGCCCTGCTTGATCTTGCGCGAGGTGCCCTTGACGGTGATCGGGTCACCCATCCGGGTCCGCGAGAACAGCCACTCGCCCATCTTCATCGACACGTTCACGCAGCCGTGCGAGACGTTCACGTGACCCTGGACACCCTCCGACCACGGTGCCGCGTGGATGAACTCGCCACCCCAGGTCAGCCGCTGCGCGTAGTCGATCTCGGTGCGGTAGCCCTGGCCCTCCGGCAGCTCGTCCATGGTGTCGAAGACGGTGTGCCGCTTCTTCTCCATCACGATCATCGTGCCGCTGGAGGACGGGGTCGACTTCTTGCCCAGGCTGACCGGGATCGTCTTGACCAGCTTGCCGTTCTCGCGTACCTGCATCTGCTTGCTCTTGTCGTCGACGGTCATGACGAACGCCCGGCCGATCTTGAGGTTGACGCTGAGGTTGGAGCGGCCGAACCAACCCTCACCCATCGGTACGCCCTGCAGGTTGGCCTTGTACGACACCTTGGTGCCGGGCTTCCAGAACTCCTTGGTGCGGTAGTGCACCTCGGTGGCGCTGACCCAGTGCCAGGTGCCTTCCTGCTCCGGCGACGTGGTCACCGGCATCCGGCGCTCGACCTCGGCGCGGTATTTCTGAGGCACCGAGCGGCCGAACCGCATGATCAGCGGCATCCCCACGCCGACCTGCGACTTGTCGCCGAGGAAGCTGGAGATGCGGACCAGCTTCGACGGCTTCTTCATCACCGTGAAGGTGCTCTCCGTCGTGGTGGTCTTGCCCTGCTGCTCGGGGGCGCTGACCGTCACCGTGTATTTGCTGCCCCAGGTCAAACCCCGGGCCGGCGTCCAGGTGCCCTTGTCGGTGTCGGTCTTGCCGTCGACGTCCTTGCCATCGGCGTCCTTCACCGAGACCTTGGTGTTGGCCATGTCCTCGCTGGTGAACTTCACCGCCTCGAGGGCCTTGACGCCGGTCGCGCCGGACTCGGGCGAGCTGACGTTCACGATGCTGGGCAGGGGAGCGGGCGACGGCGGGGTGTCACCGCCGCCGTTCTGGCCCTGGGCGGTGCCGGGCTTGGCCCCGCCGCCCTCCCACGAAGGCGACTTGTCGCCGCTACAACCGGCGCCGAGCAAGACGGCACCCGTGGCCACGACGGCCATCGCGTACCGCAGGCCGTTAAGCCGAACCGCTCTCGTCACCCTCGTTCTCCTCACCAGAACTTGATCAGGCAACCATCTTCCGTCATGAATGCCGGAGTGCCCAATCCCGCTTTCGTTCCACCACGCCGAGTGACTCGGCGATCACTCAACCCAGGCTCGCCGGGACCGGCAGCGCGCTGCCCTTGGCGAATTCCTTCCAGCTCACGTTCCACGCCGTCCAGCCGTCGCCGTAGCTCAGCTTGTCCTCGGTGCCGGTGACCGTGATCGGGTCGCCGATCAGCGTCTTGTCGAACAGCCACCGGGCGTTCGACGGCGCCACGTTGACACAGCCGTGCGACACGTTGCGCCGGCCCTGGTCACCGACCGACCACGGGGCCGAGTGGACGTACTGCCCCGACCAGGTGACACGCTGGGCGAAGTCGATGTCGGTGCGGTAGCCCGACGCGCCGTCGGTGTCCGTGGTGTCGAAGACCGTGGTGGACTTCTTGTCCATGATCACCATCTTGCCGCTGACCGACGGCTTCGACTTGCGGCCCAGGCTGACCGGAATCGTCTTGACCGTCTTGCCGTCCTGCAGCACGGTCATCTTCTTGGTCTTGTTGTCGACCTTCATCTCGAAGTCGCGCCCGATCGCGGCCTTGGCCGAACGGTCCCGGTCGCCGTAGCGGCCACCGCCGGTCGGCAGGCCGCCGACGGCGATGCGCACGGTCAGCTTGGTGCCGCTCTTCCAGTGTTCCGGCGCACGGTAGTAGGCCTGGGTGCCGCTCGAGGTCCACGACCAGGTGCCCGGCTGCGGCGGGTCGGCCTTCACAAACATCCGCTTCTGTACGGCGGCCCGATCCTTTTTCTTGATCCCCGGGTTGAACTCGGCCACCACCGGCATGGCCACGCCGTACGTGCGGTCGTCGAACATATAGAGCCCCGTGCCGGTGCTCCGGCCCGCCTTGGCCATCGTGGTGAACTTCGTGGTGACAGTCTTTTCCGTGCCGGCCGTGTCGGCGGCGACGACCGTGGCCGCGTACACCTGCTTGTTCTTGAGGGTCTTGGCCGGCACCCAGCTGGAGCCGTCCTCCCGCAGCTCGCCCGCCACCGACCCGCCCTTGCCGTCCTTGAGCGTGACGCTTTTCACGGTGCCGCCGGTAACCTTGAGGCCGATCTCGGCACTGACCGGCACATCCTTCTTGCCAGTGGCGGGCGTCACGTCGATCTGCACGTCACTCGGGGCGACCGGCTGCTGTTGAGCGACCTCGGAGGGACCGGCCGACGCGGCGGGCGCGCTCCCGTTCCCCGCGGACGACTGCTTGTCGTCGTCGCCACACGCCGCGAGTCCTAGCGGGCCGATGACCGCCACCGCTAAGACCGCCACCAGTCGCCTGCTGACCATGCCGGATCCCCGTTCTCGTGTTGTCGCGCGCACATCCTGCCTTACAAACGCAAGTTGCGGTGTCAACCTCTCGGTTCATATGACGCGTGCCGTACCCCCTGGCGTTGCCCGGTTGGAGGTCCGGTTTTGACCCGTGCTAAAGTTTTCTCCGTTGCCGAGAGCAAGCGCCGCTAGCTCAATTGGCAGAGCAGCGGACTCTTAATCCGCGGGTTGTAGGTTCAAGTCCTACGCGGCGTACGAGATTGTTCAGGCCGTATAGCCAGATGGCTATACGGCCTGAATCTTTGTGGGACGTCGGTGGGACGTGCGTGGGCGGCCCCGCCTCAAAGCCCCTATGGCGAGCGGAATGCCTCTTCAAGGGCCGTTCTGCGAAGTTGATCAAGGCTGGACCAGCGGATTTCACCGAGGGGCCGTTTTGCGGTGCCGGTGGCCGGGGTTGCGGGCCGCTGCGGCCGGTACGAGCCGAGCGGTGGCCTCGGCCGCGTGGGCGAGGAGATCGGTCAGGGCGCTGCGTCCTGCAGAGCGGCGTACCCGTGCTGTCGTTGTTCACCACGAGTATCGACTGGCTCAACGCGGCCCAGCGCCGGTGTCGGACATCTCCTACGACATCGGCACCCCGCAGGACGACAACCTCCAGGCCTGGTCCGGTACGCCGCGGCCGCGTACCGGCAGAAGCAGGCGGCGCAGAAGAGCGCGGCCGACAAGGCCGCCGAGAACGCCGCGGTGATCTGCAAGTGGCTGTACGACGTGGGCAAGCGCAACGTCGACTACGCGACCGAGATCGTCAAGCTGCTCGTCGACATCGGCCTCAAGCTGGTCAAGGTGGGCGCGGACGCCCTCGCGGTCAAGGCCATCCAGTTCGCGCTCGACGGCCTGGCCGACGCGGTCAAGCAGAGCCTGCAGGCGGCGATCGTCCAGCTGGTCGAGCTGGGCAAACAGTTCACCGCCACGCTCGGCGACGCCCGTGATCTGCTGGCCCGGCGCAACGACCACGGCGCGTTCGAGGACGGCCGATGGCCGCAAGCTGTCTACAACTGACCGGCGCCTATCGCAGCGCGGACACGACCTGGGCCGGCCAGCACACCGGCGTCCGGCGTCACCTGGCGCAGCAACTCGTCAGCGGCCCGGTCCAGGTCGGTGCTGGTGGTGTCCCGGGTGCGGACCACCACCGTCACCACGGCGTTGTCGGCCAGAATGGTCCGGGTCAACGAGCCCGTCCCCGCGTAGGCGGCGGCGAAGCCGGGCTGCTGGTCGGCGACGGCCACATGGGCCGAGGGGTCGGCGTCGTCCTTGCCGGCCTCGGCGCGCAGCTCGTCGTAGAAGTGGCGGGCGTTGCCGGCACCGTCCCCGGCCGGGGCGAACCCGTTGGGGAAGACCGACACGCTCACGCTGACCGACGGCCGGGCATCCGGGCGGGCCCACTGGCAGTCGACGGTCGTCACCCCGGGGATAGCCGGCTCCGGCGAGGTCGCCGGGTCGGGTCGGCCGACGCCGTCGGCGCCGTAGCGCTGTGCCGGTGCTCCGGTCAGTCGCGGACATCCGTCGCCCAGGGTGCTGTATCGAGCCGGCGACGACTCGGTCGATGCCGACGGTGCCGGAGCTGGAGACGGGGACCCACTTTCACACCCGGTCATGAGTAACAGCACACCAACGATCACGGTGCCACGTCCCCAACAGCGAGCTCTCACACATGCTTACGCTAGAGGACCTCGCCGAGTACCTGTGGGTGGCGCGTCGATGTGGGCTTCCATCTGTCGCCGCGCCACCGACCGGCAGGGCACCCCGGATCGCCAACGCCGTCGGCTTGTCGTAATGGACGACACGGGCCCTATCGGCGGCTGATCAGCTTGCCTCGGCTTGTTCGTCGCTGTCGAGTCCGATGGTTTCGGCGAGTTCGTTGGCGGTCATGCGTTGGTCGGCTGCGGCGCGTCCCCATTGGTCGAATCTGATGCCTTCGGCTTCGAGGACGAGTTTGGGGTCGTCGTGGCGTTGGGGGTCGGGCCAGCGGAAATCAGGTGAGATCGTGCCGTTGAGCTTGAGCACGCGGTGCGCGTTGGGGACTTGTACCGCGCCCAGGCGGGCGCCGACGGCCACCTGGTGTGAGCCGACAACCTCGGCAACGTCGGAGTAGCTGGTCCATCTGCCGGCCGGGATGCTCGCGAGGATCTGATTCATCATCGGCCAGCGCGGGGTCGGCGGTGTGGTTCCGACACTTTCGTCGGGCCCCGGCCAGATTTTCGTGATGCGCTCGGCGAGGGCGCGGCCGCGGGCATGGATTTCCGGGCGGCCCCAGCGTTCGGCGCGGGCGAGTTCCCGGTTCATGGCGAGCCCGCTGTCGGCGAGGATCTGTTTCTTGGCGGTGAAGCCGTCGTTGGACAGTTTGGAGTTGTAGGCGGTCAGGCTCAGGTTGCCGAGTGTGTGGACGAGTGAGCTGTGCAGTTCCTCGACGGTCTCGTCGTCGCGTAGGTCGGCACGGAGCATGTCGTTCCACTCGTCGGTGGGTGACTGGGGGAGGACGTGTTCGATGGTGACCTTGGCCTTGTCGAAGTTGAGGGGTTCGCCGTGGCGGTGATCTTCCTCGATGCAGCGCAGGATGTAGGCGCGTTGGGGGCCGCGGCCGAACCAGTAGAAGCTGTTGGTCAGGACGGCATCGCGTATGTGTTGGTCGGTGGGGAAGCGTTTCCGGGGTCCGGACAGTGACCGGATGATGGCCTTGGCCGTTGGGGTCTGGTCACCGAGGTCCTTGACCAGCGACATCATGAGGCGGTTGTTGTTGGAGCTGGAGATGCCGGCGAGGGTGCGCCGGACGAGATAGCTTTCGACGACGCGTAGGGCTGCTGCGGCCTCTCCGGCGGTGAGTTGGCCGGCGTGGTGAGCGAGCAGGACGTGCAGAGCAATGGGGTGGACCACGGCGACGCCCCAGCGGTCGAGCCGATCCAGCGCCTGTCGAAGCTTGGAGTCGGTTTCGCGCTGAGGGTCGAGGATCTTGCGGAACAGTCGCGCCTTGTGATGCAGGGCGATGATCCACTGCTCGATCGCGGCCTCGTCCGGTAGTTGCTTCAGCCGTTCCTGCTGGGCTTGGTAGATCGCCTCCTGGGTGGCTCTGTCGTCTCCACGGAGCACGAGGTCCAGCCACACGAGCTGCTCGAGCTGTTTGTCGGTCAGCAGTTCCTGCAACGGGAGCCATTGCCGTTCGTATACGTCGTCGCCCCGACTCGGCAACCGCATGAACAGGTAGTTGCGCAGCAGGTCGGCCTGAGTCAGCGGCTGACCGGTGTAGTTGAGGGACTCGAAGATGCGGTGCACGTTGTCGTCGGCGTGCGCGGCGATCTCGACGATGCTCAGCTGCCCGGCGATGGCCTGCTCGATGCGGACGATGTCGTGTTCGTCGTCCGGGTCGTCGGCCTGCAGCAGCGCGGCGCGGAAGTAGCAGCGTTCTTTGAGTGTCATCGGCTGGGCGCAGCAGGTCAAAGTGACATTGTCATGTTGTCGCCAGGGCAAGGCGCCGACATCCCCCGAACGGGGAGTAACTCGTAGAAGTCCGACGATCCCGCCAAGCTGTCCGCCCACGCCCTAGTGGCGGCGGCAACAGTCCCCCGGTCCCGGAAAGGTGACGAATCCGAGGGATGTTGACTGCGGCAACTGCAGATTGCTGAGGAACGTACTCATGCCGGGCAGCTGGCCCTGGACCTGGACAACGTCGGCGTGGGTGCGGCGGGGCGTCGGCGGTGGTCGAGGGCACGGCCTCGCTGTGTCGCACTGCCCACGCGGACCGATCGGCGCGCCGGGATCAATGCATCGGGACCGCAGTGCACTGCGCGTCGACTCGCTCGATCAGCAGGTCGTCCGCCGTCGGGAAGTGCCGGTGCAGGGCGGCGACGGCCTGCTGGTGTGCCAGCCGGTTGTACGGCTTCTCCTCCATCTGCGCCACCGTGCGCCCGACCGCGGCGGCGAACCCAGCCGGCCAGCGGACCCGGTGGACCGCCCGGACGGTCCTCGTGTCGAGGTCGACCAGCATGATCCGCACGCCCCGACCGGCGTCCACGCCGGGCGTGCCCTCCTCGGCGGCAGCCAGGTGCGGGTGGTATGGAACCTGCGCCCAGGGCAGCACCGGGCCGAGGCGGTAGAGAAGTATTCCGGTATCCGTTCCGTCGACCCACGCGAACTGGGTCGGCGCCGCGTTCACCGCCTGCACTTCCAGTTCGTGCGGGCGCCTGAGCGCGATGAGGAGTTCCACCGGGGCGCCCATGACCATGGTCAGAAGCGGGCCCTCCACGAGCTTTGTGTCGGTATCCAGCCGACTGCCCGTCTCGATGGCCGTTTGCACACGCTCAGAATATTGGCGAGGCGACGGGAATACTGCTGATTGGAAGTTATAGACGAACTGCGCGGCCCATGGTCTGGGTGACCAGGTAGGCAACGGATCATCGCAGGTGAACGGGTACCGGGCGATGAGGCGCCGTCTCGGCAAATAAGGGGTGAGGATGCCCCTATATGCCTTCGCAGGGATGCTACGACGAGGCGGTGTCGACATCCGTGCTGGTGAGCTGAGCGCGGGACCGGGTGGGTGGACAAGGGCATCGGTCAGCGCACAGGAGACTGTGAGGGTGAAACTGCAGCAAGCACGGACAGTCGGGCGGTGCTCGACCTCATCGACAACGCCGGCAAACCTTCCGGCCGCGGCCCCGAACACGCGCGGCTCACCTCCGGGGAGGACACCGTGGTGCACTGACCCGCGCCGGAGCGTGGCGCGGGACCGAAGGACGGCGACCATCCGGCCTATGAAGATCCGGGGCGGGCCTGGGTGCCCGTCCCGGATCTCGTCCGTGCCGGCGCGCTTACCGTTGCAGCGCGAGCTCCTCGTTGTCGGCGAGCGACCGTTGACCGTCCGGCAGTTCCACCGGTCGGGACAGCCGGCTCGGCCACCAGATCCGCCGGCCGATCAGCAGGGTGAGGGCGGGCACCAGGACCGACCGGACCAGCAGGGCGTCGAGCAGCACGCCGAAGGCGACCAGGAACCCGACCTCGATCAGCATGACCAGCGGAAGTGAGGCGAGGACGGCGAACGTTGCCGCCAGGACCAGGCCGGCCGAGGTGATGACGCCACCGGTGGCGGAGAGGGCTTTGAGCATGCCGCGCCTGGTGCCGAGGCGTACGGTCTCCTCGCGGGCCCGGCTGGTCAGGAAGATGTTGTAGTCGACGCCGAGCGCCACCAGGAACATGAAGGCCAGCAGGGGCACCGAATAGTCGATTCCCTTGAACCCGAGGATCGTCTCGAAGACGAACACGCTGCCGCCGAAGGCCGCGGCGAACGAGACGATCACGGTCACCATCAGGACCAGCGGGGCCACGATCGCCCGCAGCAGCAGCCCGAGGACGAGCAGGACGACGGCGAGCACCAGCGGGATCACCAGCTTCTGGTCGCGGCTGGTGGTGACCTCGGTGTCGAGGTTCTCCGCGCTCGGCCCGCCGACTATCGCCTCGGCCCCGGTCACCGCGTGCACGGCGGTGCGTACCCGTTTGATGGTGTCGTACTCGGCGGGGGTGTCCGGTGCATCGTTCGGGTACACGGAGATGTCGGCCCAGCCGCCGAGGGTCTCGCCCGGTTCGGCCTGTGCCACGCCGGGAGTGCGCTTCGCGATCTCGAGAATCTGCTTCTGGTACGCCGGCCGCGTGTAGATCGTCATCGGCTGGCCGCCGAGCTCCGGGAAATGCTGGCGCAGCACGGTGAAGCCGGTGACCGACTCCGGCGGGGACAGGAACTGGTCCTGCTCCCGCAGGGCGCCGGTGTTGCCCGCCAGCCCGGCGATGAGTACGCCGAGGATGCCGAGCGAGCCGAGCGTCGCCACCCAGCGCCGGCGGCTGATGGCGGTGCCGAGCCGTCCCCACAGCCCCGGCTTCACCTGCACGGCCGCGTTGAACCGGGGGATGGCGGGCCAGAAGATCCGCCGGCCGAGCAGCACGAGCACCGCCGGGAACAGCGTCAGCATGGCCACCAGCGCGCACAGGATGCCGGCCGCACCGACCGGGCCCAGCCCGCTGATGCTGTTGAGATCCGCGACGAGCAGGCAGAGCAGGCCGGCGATTACGGTGGCCGCGGACGCGACGATGGCCGGCGCCGCGCCGCGCAACGCGTGGATCATCGCGACCCGGACGTTCTCGTGCTGGTGCAGGGTTTCCCGATATCGGGCGATGAGCAACAGCGCGTAGTCGGTGCCGACGCCGAACACCAGGATCGTCAGCAGCGCCGAGTTCTGGTTGTCGACCACGATGCCGAAGCCCTTGACCAGTAGGTAGACCGTCGCCATCGAGGTCAACGCGGCCACACCCACCGCCATCAGTGGGATGAACCACAACACCGGGCTGCGGTAGGTGAGAATGAGCAGGATCGTCACGACGATGACCGTGGTGAGGAAGACCTGCAAGTCGATGCCGTCGAAGACGGCATCCAGGTCGCCGTCGACCGCGGCCGGGCCGGTCACGTCGAGGTCCAGGCCGGCGGGGCGGTCCTTCGCGGCCTCACGCAGCGGGCCGACGAGTTCCTCCGGCGGGCCGTAGGTGGTGCTCACGTCGAGGGTGAACATCATCGCCTTGCCGTCGGTGGACGGCCTGATCGGGGGGCCGTCGTCATCCTCCTCGCCGGACGTCGCCGTCTTCGGCGGGTACCGCTTGGCCAAGGTGTTGTAGTGGCGCTCGACCGTGGCGCGGTCGGCGTAGGTCAAGCCCCCGGCGCGGCGGTACACGAAGACGAACGTGTTGTCTTCCGCGCCGGGGAGACTGTCCTCCAACACCGCGACCTTGGTGGACTCGGCATTGGCGGGCAGGGCGTCCACAGCTTTGTCGGTGGTGACCGAGCTCAACTTTCCGCTCAACGGCACCATGACCGCCGCCAGGACCAGCCATAGGCCGATCACCAACCACGGCACCCACCGGCCGGCCAGCCGACCGGGCGGCGCTTCCTTGGTCGGCGCTACGTTGATTGCCATCTATTCCTCCTGCGCGGGCGTTACATCGCTTGTCCGAGGCCGACTTCGTACCGAGCGAATCTGAGACGATCATTAATGTGGTGCTCAGGCCGGTTGTCCGAGCCAGGTGCCCGGCGCACGCACCAGCACAGTGACTTCAAGACCGCACTCGGTGAGTACGTCTTGGGCGACACAGCCGTTGGGCCGGATGAGCAAGGCGTCGAAGTAGACCGGGTCAGTGCGGGCAGTGACGGTGTTGACCCGTGCGGTCCACGCGGCCGCGCCGCCGCGTGGTCGACGAGGCTCAGCAGGAGCGCACGCCCCTTCCGCAGCAGGTCCGCCGACCGGGTCCCCGCAGTCATGACGTCCGGGTCGGACCGCATCAGGGCGATCTGGTCCCGAGTGGTCAGCAGCAGACGCGCCGCGACTGTGTGCCGTTGGCGTCCGGGCGCAGCCGGGCACTCGCCTCCACATAGGCCGGAGCGAGAACGCAACGGCCCGGACCCGCGCGGTCA
Organism: Actinoplanes sp. NPDC049265; assembly: GCF_043197135.1. Lineage (NCBI taxonomy): Bacteria > Bacillati > Actinomycetota > Actinomycetes > Micromonosporales > Micromonosporaceae > Actinoplanes > Actinoplanes sp. NPDC049265. Next base: position 54,801 of record NZ_JBICSP010000019.1, read on the forward strand.
GGCAGGCGTAGAAGTCCACCACGCTCACGCGTGCGCCGGGTCCCTCGCTCGGACAACCGGCCTGAGCACCACATTAACGTTCGTCTCAGATTCACTCGGTACGAAGTCGGCGTCAGATAAGTGAGGTAGCCCGTCGGCAGGAGGCTAGTCATGGCAGTGGATGCAGCGCCGTCAGGGAAAGCGCCGCCCGGGCGATTAAGGCTCGGGGCGTCCACCATGGCTCTGGCGACGGCGTACCGGGTCGCCGCCTGTGGGTCGCGCCCCCACAGCAATGCGGGGCCCGCCGCGGCCGGCCCGCACAGCATGCACGCGGGCGAGCAGCTCCTCGACCCCGGGCCGGACGCGAAGACCCCTGGTCCGGGTCAGCAGTGCTTCGGTGGGACCGGCGCCGAGGCCTCAGTGGGGGATACGGCTCGCGTGGAGATCTGGGCGACGAAGGCTCGATCTGAAGCATCTCGCAGACGGATGCCATACGGATACCACACCACACGAACACCTGAAGAGAGATTGACATGAAGCCCTTGGGACGCCGCAGCTTCCTGACCGCCGCCACGGCACTCGGCATCGGCGCCGGCATCTCCACGCATGCCATTGCCTCGGCAGCGAGCGACGACGAGACTCCGGACCAGGCTCCGGCCCAGAACGCGGACAAGACGGCGGAAATTTACCAGCGAGACCGGGACCTGCCGTTCATCGGCACGGAGGAGACATTTTCGACTCCCGCGTTGCTGAAGCTGAACTCCATCAATGAGGATCACATTGCGTACCTCAAGGAAATTGGCCTTGCGGATCTAGGCCAACGCCGCATCGGCGATATGGACGCGGGGGGACTCAACGTTCAAATCCTCTCTGCTCATACACCGTCCGTGCAAAATGTCCCTGGGAAAAAGGGAATCGACCTTGCCTATCAACTCAACCGGCAACTTGTAGAGGGGCCGATCGCCAAGTATCCGGGCCGCTTCAAGGCTTTCGCCACCTTGCCCCTGCAGAGCCCGGAGGCGGCGGCGGACGAACTGGAACGCTCGGTTCGAGAAGATGGCTTCTTGGGCGCACTGACCAATGGACATATCACGAAGAAGTATCTCGATCATCCCGGCTTCGAGCCTGTGCTGGCACGTGCCGTTGCTCTCGATGTGCCGATCTACCTGCATCCCGGCTATCCGGCGGACGAGATCTTCGACATCTACTACAGCACCACGCGGACTCAATACACGAAGGACTTGCAGCCCTACATTTTCAGTGGGTCTGGATATGGCTGGCACCAAGAGGTGCTGATCCAATGCATTCGGATGATCACGTACGGGGTCTTCGACAGATTCCCCAAACTGAAAATCATCATCGGCCACATGGGTGAAGGTCTTCCCTTCTATTACAAGCGGATCATCGAAGACATGGGCGAGCCGACCAAAAACTCGCTCAAGAAGCCTATCGAGCAATACTTCCAGGACAACTTCTGGATCACAACCAGCGCATTCCCCCAGACTGAACTGCTCGATCTCCTGCTGAAGTTCGTAAGCGTGGATCGAGTGATGTTCGCAACCGATTACCCGTTCGCGGACATAAAGGCGCAGACCGACTGGTTCCGTGGAGTCGATCTGCCCCGCGAAGACAAGGAAAAGATTGCTTTCCGAAATGCAGAGAAACTGTTCAAAATGAAGGTGCCCGTGAAGTGACGCGCCGGCGTGGGCGGCAGTAGCGATTCTGCTGAGATCCCAGCGCGCCAGCCCGCCTGGTCATCGACAGTGCGGTTCGTGAGGGGGTCTGCTGCAGGGCCCCGCAGTAGACCCTCGCCGCCACGACAAACGACCACGTCATCGCCTGGTCACGCCTGGACGCCGTTAGCGGCGAGCGCAGCATTGACTGATATCACGTTATGTAACTAATGAGGAGCAACATGCGAGTCATGATCATCGGGGCGGGGATCGGTGGGCTGACGCTCGCCCAGGCCCTGCACCACGGCGGTATCGAGGTGTCCGTCCACGACCGTGACCCCCAGGTGGAGGCTACCGGCGGTTACCGGCTGCATCTCGACGATCGAGCCTGTGAAGTCCTGCGTCGCCACCTCAGCCCGCAGCACTACCATGCCCTGTTGGCCAGCTCGGTCTCCCGTGCGACGCTTCGCCGCTACACCTGGACTGACCACCACCTGCGCCCGTTGGTCACCCGCCCCTCCGATCAGGGCACCGACACTCTCATGATCGGACGAGTGCCGCTGCGAACCCTGCTGACCCACGGCCTGGACGATCGGGTGCGGTTCGGGGCCGAATATGTTTCTCACGAGGTTCTGTCCGACGGCCGGATCACCGCCCACTTCGCTGACGGCAGTACCGACACCGCAGATGTTCTCGTCGGTGCCGACGGTACCCGCTCCCGGGTAGCGGCCTCGCTCGCCGGCCGGGACCTGGCCAATCCCATCGGGTTCGGGGGCATCGCCGCCCGCACTCCGCTCACCGCCCATACCCGCGCCCTGCTGCCCAATATCGTCAACGATGGGCCGGTGCTCGCCTTGGGCCTCAAGGGAGCGTCGGTGTTCATGCAGCTCCACGACCCGACTGGCGGCCCGGCAATCGATCCGGCCTCCTGCACCACCGTCCCGGCCATCACGGAGGCCCCGTCCCTGGTGTGGGGAATCAGCGCCACCGAGACCGTGCTGCCCCCCGCCACCGTGCAGGCGATGACCGGGCCGGAGCTGGTCGAGTTCGCGCTGTCGACTGTTCGTGGCTGGCCTCCGGCCGTGCTCGAGCTCATCGCCGCCACCGACCCCGGCTCCGCAGCCGGGTTCCGGTTCTACGCCGCCGACCCCGACGCGGACCTGACGCCGTGGCCGGCCGGACCGGTCACCGCACTCGGCGACGCCGTGCACGCTATGCCCCCCACCGGCGGACGCGCCGCCGCCACCGCGATCATCGACGCGGACCACCTCGCCCGCGAGCTGTTCGCCGCTCGCGACGGACACAGCACCGTCGCCCTGGCAACCCACCGTTTCCATCGCGAGATGGCCGGCTATGCGCCCGCCGCGATCCGCTTTTCCATGCTGCCGTTGCGTTGGCTGTCGCGTGTCGACCGTCTCGACCGGCCCGGTCTTCGCGGTCTCGCCGAACTCGGCCTCAGCGCCGCCTCCGCGGTCCGCCACTTTAACTCCAGCCTGAACGGGCGCGCCGCTGCGTGAGCGCCGTACGTCCCGGACATCGTTGCCCACCTGTCGGCGTGGTGCGCCGCCACGGGAACTCCTTCGGACCGGTCACCCCCGGCGGCAAACTGGCCCTCATTCCCTGACGACGCCCCGACACCTGTGACAGGCCCGCGCGGTTGATGACATTCGTCGCTGTTGCAATCGCGCGGGCATCGGCGGGCTCCTGAACGTCTCAGCGACGCCATCTCCCGTATGACCCCGGACATCCGCGCCGCACGCCCCGGTCGGTGGGCGTGCGCGCGTCGGCGTCCGCCCTCGAGCAAGCCGTCGAAGGGTCCCCATGAAGACCTCGGAGAACGATCCCGCTCCCGACTCAGCACCGTCTCTCTTTGAACACGGTATGAGCGCTCCCGCGGCACCGGAAGCGCAACCGCTGACCAGTCACCCGAACCGGGTCCTGGCCGTTCTGCTCGCTGCCTGCGTCAGCTTCGCGCTGTCGCAGATTCTTGTGCTTCCCGCACTGCCGGCCCTGGCGCGAAACTACAACGCGAGCCCCACAACCACGTCGTGGATCCTCACCGGTTTCCTTCTGTCCGCCTCCATCGCGACGCCCGTCGTCGGCAAGCTGGGCGAGCGGTACGGCAAAGCCCGGGTGCTCACCGCCGTACTGCTGACGTTTTGCGTTGGCGCGGTCATCAACGCCCTGGCACCCAGCGCGGGAGTCCTGATTGCCGGTCGGGTCCTCCAGGGAGTGGCCGGTGGCGTGTTCCCGCTGGCTTTCGGAGTGGTCCGCGACTCCTTCCCACGACCGAAAGTGCCAGGAGCGATCAGCCTCATCAGTGCCATCTTCGGCGTCGGGTCCGGCATCGCGCTGCCGCTGTCCGGAGTGATCGTCGACCACCTCGACGTTTCCTGGCTTTTCTGGCTCGGTCTGGTGGCGCTGCCGGTCGCTGTCGCCGCCCACCGCTGGGTACCGCCGTCCCCACGCGGCGATGGCGGCAGCATCGACTGGGCCGGGGCGCTTCTGCTGGCCGCGGTCCTGGCATCGCTGCTGCTCGGGGTGACACAAGCACCGTCCTTGGGATGGGGTTCACCGGCCAACGTGGCCCTGCTGGGCGGCGGATCAGTGCTGCTGCTGCTCTGGATCCGACTGGAATCGCGCATCGCCAGGCCGTTGATCCAACTCGATGTCCTTGCTCAGCGCACCGTCGCGATGACGAACTTGACCGCCTTTCTCATTGGTCTGGCGATTTTCGCCGGATTTCTGCTCCTGCCCCAACTCGCTCAGGCCCCAGCCGGTGACGGTCCTGGACTGGGTACGACCGCGACGGTCGCGGGCCTGCTGCTGCTGCCGAGCGCCATCGGCCAACTTCTGGTCGGCACCTTCGCCGGTCGGCTCGGCGTTGCGCTGGGCTTTCGCAGCACCTTAGTACTGGGGGCCGCCCTCACCAGCGGGTCGTTCGCACAGCTCTCCGTAATTCACTCTTCACCCTGGCATCTAATGCTGGGCGGCTTCACCATGGGAGTCGGGGCGTCATTCGCCTTCGGCTCGATGGCCAACCTCATCGTCCAGTCCGTACAGGGCAGCGAAGTCGGGGTTGCAACTGGCATCAACACCGTAGTCCGTACGGTCGGAGGTGTGTTCGGCTCTGCCATCGCCGCCACGGTTTTAGCAGCCCATACCGGATCGACCAGTACCCCGTCGGGCGACGGCTACACCGCCGGGTTCGTCGTCGCGACCGCCGCGGCGGTATCCGCGATCCTGTCAGCTCTCTTGGTGCCGACACGACACGGTCGTTGAGGCAGGTGGGCCATGCTCCCTCCAGCTCGTTTGCGGCGTACATGACGGCCTCTGAACTTCAGAAGAGTGGCGGGATCGGCGCAAATCGATGGATGGGGTAATCACGAGCCCGACGGTGCAGCCGCGTCTGAATTCTCAGTGCCGGATCCTCGGCCCGCCTTGGTGTTCAGCACGCTGGGTGTGCGGTTCTGCTGGAGCCGGTGGCCCTCCGGTGTGACCGGTGTGTAGAGATTGATCAGCGCCCCGTCGGGGTCACGGATCAAGGCCGACAGGTTGCCCCACGGCATCATGGTCGGAGGTTGCACGACGTCGAGCTCGTCACCAAACTCGGTGACGAGCCGTTCGTACACAGCTTCGGTGTCATCGACGAGGAACTCCACGATGGCGCTGTGATTGGCGCCCCCACGAGGAGTGTCGACGGTGATGAACGCAACGCGGTCGGGGCCGCTCACCGCGAACGTCGCTGACGGTGTCACCAGTTCGACGAAGTCATCGGTCAGATACTGCGGGGTGGCTCCGGTGAGCACCTGGTAAAAGCGTACGAGGCGCGGAAGGTCCTCGGTGATCACGCGTACCGAGGCGAGTTGAACGGTATTCGATGTAGGCATGCCGCGACGCTAAATCAGATAGAGGTCAGTGTCCGCCCGGTATCGGAGCAATATTGAGGGTATGGCGCGACCGACCGCACGAGTGCTGGCCTTACTCGAGCTGCTGCAGGCTGGGGGGACCCGCACGGTCGCCGAACTTGCCGAGCGCCTCGAGGTCGATGGACGCACCTTGCGCCGCTACGTCGAGCACCTGCGTGAAATGGAAATTCCGGTAGAGGGCGTTCGGGGGCGGTACGGCGGCTACCGTCTCGCCCGTCATTACCGCATGCCGCCACTGATGCTGACCGACGAAGAGGCCCTCGCCGTGGTGTGGGCGCTGCTGTTCGACCGGCGTTCGCAGGCCGGTCCGGCATCATCGCTGGCGATGGAGAACGCGATGGCCAAGGTGCGCCGCGTGCTGCCCGATACGCTCGCGCGGCGCATCGACGCGGTGCTGCAGACCGTGGACTTCACCGGCGGCCCAAACCCCGCCGGCCCCGAAGGGACGAGCGCGGGCCAGCCTGGCCAGCGGAATGCCAAAACCCTGCTCGACCTGGCCGAGGCGGCACGGGACCGTCAACTGGTCGTATTCGACTATCGAACTCACCACGGCCGTGTGGCTCAGCGGCAAGTACAGCCACACGGCGTGGTGGCGCATCGCGGCGTGCTCTACCTGACCGGTTTCGACGTCGACCGGCAGGCGCCACGAACGTTTCGCCTGGAGCGGATGGCCGGCTTGCAAGTGCGGCCGGTTACTTTTGCCGCACCGACCGAAAGCGACCCGATCGCGCAGGTCGTCGGAGCCCTTTCCGCAGCACCGGGACGACATGAGGTGTCCGTGCTGGTCAACGCAGATTTGGCGTACGTGCAGACTCGGATACCGGACACCTTGGCGTCGGTAACACCGGTCTCCGACGTCGACGAAGGTGGGGCGTGGTCGCGGGTCTTCCTGCGCGCCGAACGCCTCGAATGGGTCGCGGGCACCCTGGCCGCTCTGGACCGTCCCTTCATCATCGAGCAGCCGTCGGCACTCCACGACGTGGTTCACGATCTGGGACGGCGCCTCATGGAGAACTCCGCCCGCCGAAACCCTCGCTCGTGAGGACCGCCCGTCGGCGGACTCCGGCTTCTCGATGTCACCGGGCTTCGAATGCCGCGCTGTCGAGCTGGTGCGCCGTCCATGAATCGTCGCCGGCACTAGTCGCCGAGCGGGTCGATGTGGTCGCCTGGTGCGCCTGCTGTCGGGATTAGGTGATTGTCATATGCCGCTGCTCATGCGAAAGCGATGGTCAGCTGGGCGCGATGGTGACGGTGATCGTGTCCCCGCGGCTCGGACCGATGCCGGCGGCGGCGCTGACCATTTGCTTTACCTGAGCGGGATAGGTGGTGGCCGAGCCGCCAGGGAAGATCCGAACGACCACGTTGAGCCGCGTCATGGGTCCCGGCTCCGGGCTGCGGACCTCGTCACCTGGTTGGCGCGGAAGATATCACTGACCGGAGCCCTCTCGCCACCAACATCACCAGCTTGGTCAGTTCACCGCCAGCGGTGAACTGACCGTCAACGCCAAATATGTGGTCGGGCCGTAGCCAACCCTCGGCAGGGTCTCGGCGTAACCGTCGGCGCCGTGCACCCGATTGGCGGGCCGTCGCGGATGGGTCGACCGGCGTCCTGCACGCCTACGACGGCCGTATGCCATGCTGCCGGACGATGGCGGTGCTGTCCGTCAGCTGGCTGCCCTGCCTCGTGCGCATTGAGGCACCGGAGGTTTTAGTAGGTTTCCGCGTTATATGCGGCTTTGGAGGGTGATCGCGCTAAGGTGACCAGGTGAGCACCGCGATTTTTGTCGCACCCTCAGGCTACTGTCACCAGGGACGAGACGCCGAGGAAGGACCCTGCCGTGAACCCTCCACCGGTCATTGCGCCAGATCGGCCCGCCGCCACCGACGAGCCGGAAGTCATCCAGCTGACCGCAAGCGAGTACGACCACGCAGTCGAGAATTCGCTCGCAGCGCTCGGATTCACCCGCGAGGATCTTCAGCGGCAGGCCGAGGACGATGCATTCGAATCATCTGCCGCGTTCATGATGTGGACTACGATTCGTGACTCCAACAACGCCGGAAGTGCTGGAGAAGCTAGCAGTTAACTTTGCGGAGGAGATGTCGGACCTCCTCAATCACACGGTGGCCGATGGCGTTCGCCTCAATTCGGTGATGAACGCAGATCGCAAACTATGTCATCTAGGCTATGGTCTGACCAGGGACCTGGTGGTCAACAGGAAGGTGTTTCCGCTGCGCCAGCGGGACAGTTATCCGAAGCTCTACATGGGGGTCTCGGCGCGCTCCATTATGGATCACGAGCAGCAGTACCTTACTCTGCGCAGTTCCGTATTTTCGTTGACGTTCGACGAGGATGGCACTCAAGAGTTTTGCCATTTCGATTACGAACGCGACAAGCTGGACGGATACCCGGAGTCCCATTTTCAGATCAACGCGGACTCGGACCCTATGCGGGACTTCCTGAAGGAATGCAAGGAGTCGGAAGGGCCGCTCAAGACCAAGAAGAAGGATGAAAATGGTCGCCGACCGCGGGGTCCTCGAGCGATCAAGAAGATCCACTTCCCGGCCGGAGCCCGGCGGTTTCGTACGTCCTTGGAGGATGTCGTTCAGTTTCTTGTCTCAGAGAAGATGGTCCCGGACCTGACGGCAGCTGAGCAGCAATACCTGGACAAGTCTCGGCAAGATTTTCACGATCTGCAGTTGCGGGCGGCGGTACGTCGTCGGCCAGAGGTCGCGGCAGAGGCGCTCCGGTCTATTGGTTGGAACGCAGAAGCGCCCCAATAGCCGCGCCACTCCTCTCGGTGAATTCGCTATGAGTTGATGTGCTTCCAGAAGTCGCAGCGGTGTCAGCGAATTAGGTGGCGCAGGCCGGTGATTCACAAGCGGCCAACGCGGTGTCAGCAGCAAGGGTCTGGGCCAACCGGCGCCAGGTAACACCCTCCGCCCCACGGGAGAAGATCGGGCTAGCCCAGGCAGATCGCTGGCGATATTCAGGTAGCGCCGTGAACCGGGCGCCGCAGGTGGGTACCGGCCGATAGTCTTCGGACATGACCGCGCTTGGCCGACTCTTGGCGCAGGAAAACACCGCAACCGACCTGCTCGCCTACCTGATCGAACTCGACCCGCACCCCCTGGCCGTAGTGCTGGATCTGCCAGCCGGCGAGTACATTGCGGAACGAGAAATAATGATCGGCGGCCGCAATCGCCTCGATCTCCTGATACGTCGGCACGGCTCACTCGAGCCCATGGCGCTGCTGGAACTGAAAGGCGCCTCCGGTGAGCACAACGACCAGCTCGGTAGATATGCCGCCTGGGCCGCCACCTCAGCCCCGGCCGCACGCTTGAGGTATTGCACTCTTGACGGCAGTGCCGCTGCTGAGGTCGACGGCCCCTGGTGCCCGCTCAGCCTGATCGATCTGTTCGGGGCGTGGCGCACAAGCTTGCATCCCCACGCGGCCTGGTTCGGCTCTGACATCGCGGACGTGCTGAAGGACTGGGACGCGCAAGCCGACGATGTGATCGGCTCCGTCACCGGCTGGTACGTCCCCGACCTGATCACTCGTCGCATAGCCGGCGCTCTCGGCGACCACGCCTACGCACTGCGCACGAAGGCCGGCAATCCAATGTTGCTGGCCTACCGACAGCATCTGAGCGGAAGCAGTGACACCTGGATCGGGGTCGACCTTCGATGTGAAGGCCGCAAATCACCCCAACGGCCGTGGCTCTTCCGCCCGTTCGTCGAGGTCAGTTTCGACAACCCAACCCCAGAGGCACAAGCGGCAGCACGCCAACTCGCGATAGCCATGCAGCCCGCCATGATGCTTCACGCGATCCAGCAGATCGTAAAAGATCCGGACGTCCTGAGCGCTAACCAGCACGGCGGACTACTCCGATACCGCGAAAGCGAACCGATCTTCTATCACGACAAGCAGGTGCGCCTCGCCACCCAGTTCAAGATGGACGTCAGCCGCGTGAACCGCCACGACGTGGCCGAAATGATCCGCGCCGTACTCGACCACCTCGACCATTTCGCCGCCCGTGCAGCAAACACCGCCGCCACGAGTAGTTAGCGCAGCCTGTGGTGAGCACCCACATCCGCCGTTGGTCTCCGCGCTCAACGGTGATCGGCCGAGCGCGGCGGCCATGATCAGCCAGGAAGGGGCTCGAGTCGATGACTCGTCTGACATGTATTCGAAGTCGTACCGCGAGTTCGCCCAGCGACTCGCGGTTGAGCTCGTCGAGCCAGACCGTTCGGGCTAACGGGGCCGGCCCGCGGCCCGAACCCAAAGTAGGGCACCGCGTTTCGGCGGCGCCCTACCGTTTGCGCCGGCAGCCATGTGGCGGCCTTGGCGGCGATCAATGGGCGGCGGTGTGCACCAGCATCAACGCGACGAAGACGATGAATGGCATTTCGGTCCCCCTCCTACTTGATTCGGTCTTCAGGCGGAACCTTAGCAAATCAATAGTTAAAGCATGTTATAAAAAGATTGCCCGTTTAGTCATTAAAAGTGCCGCGATGGATGGCCCCGGTCGGGCGACACTGAACCGATGCGAGCGGCCGGCCGGCGGTGTTGCGCCGGGTCGCCGCCCGTGCTGAGCGGCGCGGCGTGCGATCCGGCCAAAGACCCGCCCCTGAGTCGCCAGGGGCGGGTGTGTGATGACAAGAAGAGTCAGCGGTTGACGAACTTCCAGGTGATGCCGTTGATGACGCCCTGGTTGGTGTTGGCGAAGCGCTGGAACGCCGGCTTGCTCAGGTCCAGGTGGGTCGAGTCGCAGGACGGGCACTTGTCGCGCACCGGAACCGTGACGGTGATGCCGTTGTAGGTGACCTCGACGTTGTAGTTGCACACCGGGTCGTTGTTCGGGTTCGGTGTCGTCCACCAGGTGTACGAGACCGCGACGAGGTAGTCGGTCGCGGCGTTGATCTGCGTGCCGCAGGCCCCGTACCCGGCGTCGTCGTAATAGGTCGCCTTGCCGGTGAAGGTTTGCCCGACCGGGATGGCGGCGTTGGCGGGGTTGCCGGCGAGCAGCACGAGGATCGCTGCGACGGCACCGACGACCAGGCTGCGGCTCTTCATGTCCATTCGCTCCTTCACATCAGGCGGTGCCGGGCGCGTAGTAGGTGATGGTGAAGCCGGTGCAGTTGGCGCACTGCCGGATGACCTGGTTGCCGGGGACGGAGTCGGCCTTCGACCACGAGTACGCGTACGGGCAGTGGCTGCCGAGCGCGTTGCTGTAGGCGGTCTGCGCGTCGCGGTTCGGGTTGGTGCACAGCATCCGGGTGCTCGTACCGGGATAGTTGGTGACGTTCGCCGCCGGGCAGTACGGCAGCAGGTCGGTCGTGCAGCCCATCCTCTGGCAGCTGCCACCACCCGCCGGTGGCGCGGGCGCGTTGTTCGGCGCGATGGTCAGCGGTAGCGAGAAGGCGTTGACGTAGCTGACGTTGTACCAGGGTGCGAGCGAGTCGGCGGTGTCGAAGTTGAACTCCGCAAGGCCGGCGGGCTGTTCACCGACCGCGCAGCGGTTGGCGTACACGCCGCAGTCGCCGACGAGGCAGTGGAAGGTGCTGCCGGACGTGCCGGAGCAGTGCTGCCGCGCGACGAACTTGCCGCGCCAGTGGTTCGGGAAGGTGTTCTCCGGGATGGTGACGGTCGCCGACTGCCCGTTGGTGAGGGTGGGCAGGTTGGTGAAGTTCACCGACTGATCGGCGTTGACCTGGCTGCCGAGCCAGATGGTCTGACCCGACCGGTTCACGAACGTCACCGTGTGCGGGACGGCGGTCACGACGGGGGCGGCATGCGCGGGGACCGCCACTGCCATGGCCAGCAGCAGCAACGCTGCCAACGTTGTCATTTTTCGCTTCATGGTTCTCCTCCCCGGCTCAGGGTTCGGAGAGAGCGCCCTCTGTGTTCAGCAGTCTAGACACATCGAGGGACATTAATATAGATGTACGTCCATGGAACTGTTCCGGCGCGAGCAGCGCTCGTCCCGATGTGGGATGCGGGCGTCTCCTCGACTGGCGACAGCCTCAGTTCGGAGCAGCGGCACTGACCGTCTGCCGCGGTGACGGAGGCGCTCGGTAACCGCGCCGAATGACGATGAGCGCGGAACGCCGCCCCTGCCACGATTTGCCGACGAACCGGTCGGCGTCCGGCCGGTCCTGACTCGAGTTTGCCCCCCAGAGGGAGACTGTCCGGCATGCTTCGTAGCGCGGCTCTCGCATTGACGGCATTGATGGCTGTGGTGATCGGCTCGGCCCCGGCGGGGGCGGCCGGGGGTGGTCAGGACCCCCCTCATCCGGGGTCGGCGGGGATCGGCGACCCGTACTTCCCACTGGACGGCAACGGTGGCTACGACGTCCGTCATTACGGCCTGGACCTGCGGTACACCCCGGCCACCGACATACTGGCCGGCGCCGCGACGATCGAGGCCCGGGCGACCGAGCACCTGTCCGCGTTCAACCTCGACCTGCGGGGGATGACGGTTCGGTCGGTCATGGTCAACGACCGGGCGGCGACCTGGACCCGGGCCGGCGGCGAGCTGACCGTGACACCACGGGAGGCTCTGCGGGCCGGCCACTGGTTCACCATCCGGGTCGTCTACGACGGGGTGCCGGGGACGATCGACGATCCCGGCATCGGTACGAACGGCGCCTTCCCCACGGATGACGGTGTGCTCATCGCCGGGCAGCCGCACGGCGCGGCGCTCTGGTATCCGGTGAACGACCACCCGGCGGACAAGGCGGCGTACACCTTCCGGGTCGGCGTGCCCGAAGGGCTGACCGCGGTGGCGAATGGTGAGCCGGTGGGCCGGTCCACTCGCGACGGCTGGACGACGTGGCAGTGGGATGCCGCCGAGCCGATGGCCTCGTACCTGTCGACGCTGGCGGTGGGCAAGTTCGACCTGAAGTCGTACCGGGCGAAAGGTCTCAACTACCTGGACGCGGTCGATCCGGTGCTCGCTCGGCGGGAGGCGCCGCGCTCCGGTGAGCGGATGGCGATCAGCCGGCCGGGCAACTCGGCGTACAAGCGGCTGACGCGGACCATCGACGTGCCGGCCGGTGGCGCCACGGCCGGCTTCTGGGTGGATCGCAGCACCGAGAAGGACTTCGACTTCTTCTTCGTCGAGGCGCACACGGTCGGCGCCGACGACTGGACCACGCTGCCGGACGTCAACGGGCACACCTCGTCCGATGTGGGCTTCGCCTGCCAGTTTCGTGACCTGCGGGCCGAACATCCAGTCCTCGACCACTACCTGACACCGTCCGGGGACACCTGCATCCCGTCCGGTGCCACGGGTACCTGGTCGGCGGCGTCCGGCCGCAGCGGCGGCTACGAGCACTGGACGGCCGACCTGTCCCGGTACGCCGGGAAGCAGGTGGAGATCTCGCTGACCTCGGCCACCGACCGTCGCGGTTCGCTGCGCGGTGTCGTGGTGGACGATGTCACGGTGTCCACCGGGGTGGGCAGCACGTCGTTCGAGGCGGACGGTGATCCGCTGGACGGATGGGTCGCGGCGCCGGCGCCGGCGGGCAGCCCGGTCAACCCGAACACCTGGATCGCCGGGACGGTGGCCGACCTGCCGCCCACCGAGGCGCAGGACGTCGCCGCCGCGTTTGCCCGGCAGCCAGCGATCATCCGGTTCCTGAGCGGCACCTTCGGTCCGTACCCGTTCTCCATGGCCGGTGGTCTGGTCGACGCCGCGGACACGGAGTTCGCCCTCGAGACCCAGACCCGGCCGTTCTATCCGTCGATCATCTTCACCAGCGCGGAGGACTTCGGCCCCCAGGGCAGCAGCATCGTGGCGCACGAGCTGGCCCACCAGTGGACCGGCGACAGTCTGACGGTGGCCCGCTGGCAGGACATCTGGCTGAACGAGGGCTTCGCCGACTATGCGATGTGGCTGTGGGACGAGCACGACGGACGAGCCACCGCGCAGGAGACCTTCGATCAGTTGTACGCCGACCTTCCGGCGGACTCGGATTTCTGGACGCTGCGGCTCACCGGTCCGGGCCCCGAGCACCTGTTCGACGGGCCGGTCTACGACCGCAGCGCGATGACGCTGCACGCGCTGCGGCGCACGGTCGGCGACAAGGCGTTCTTCCGCCTCGTACGCGTCTGGACGACCACCCGGGCCGGCGGCAACGTGACCACGCCGCAGTTCGAGGCGCTCGCCGAAAAGGTCTCTGGACGTCAGCTCGACGACTTCTTCACCACCTGGCTGGACACCCCGGCCAAACCGGCCGAGGCCGGCCTCACTACGAAAGGCGTCAAAGAGCCGCGCGGCCAGACGGCCGACCGGGCACGAGGGGACAGCCCCGGCGCCCGGTGAGTTCGACGAACGGGTGTTTGCCGGGCGCTACTCGTGCGCCGGAGGAATCTGGGCCTGGGCCACCCACATGGCGATCTCCACCCGGTTCTTGAGATCGAGTTTCGTGCGGATGCTGGTCAGGTGACTGACCACCGTCCGCTCGCTCGTGTTGAGCTCGGCGGCGATCTGAGCGTTGGTGAGACCGCGTGCGGCTCGTCGGGCCACCCTCAGCTGGCTGGGGGTCAGCACGTCGGCCGGTTTCTCGTCGGTCGGCAGCGTGCCGCTGACGGCGTACTTCTTCAGTTGTGCGACGGTCATGGCCTGTGCGGTCGCGACCGCCGCGTTGGTCGCGGCGGTGCCTGACTTCTTGCGGGCGGCGCCGATGGTGACGGCGAGCTGGTCGTCCCAGAACGCGTCGTGCGCGTAGGCGACCGCTGTCGCTCCGGCGTGCAGCCGGACCGCTCGGATGTTCTCGCCGGTGTGCGCGGCGAGGATCGCGGCGCAGAACAGTGCTCCGCCGACGGCGTTGTGGTGCTCGAAATCGCTGGTGAGGATCGCGTTGACGTACTCGGCGGCGGTCGCGTCGTCACCTCGGGCGATCGCGATGATGGCGGCCGAGTGGAGCAGGGTCGTACCCCACTGGTTGGCGAAGCGGGCGGCCATCGGGAGTTTCTGGTCGGCCTGCTTCTCGTACAGCGTGATCGCCTCGGTGCTGACCCGGTGGGCGCCTTCGATGTCGCCGTCGGCGGCGAGCAACCAGGCCTGGATGCCGAGGGTCTGCCCGAGCGAGCCGTCCCGGCCCTCGGCCCGCAAAACCTCGATCAGCTCGGCGCCGGCCTCGACCCCGGCGGCCGGGCGGTTCGTTAGCCCTCGCGTGATCATGAGGCTGTTGACCGCTCCGGTCAGGACGTCCAGGTTGCCCAGCGGGCGGGCGAGTCGCACCGAGGTGTCGGCGTGCCGGGTCGCCGAGGCGTGGTCCCCGCGCCGGCCCGCGTTCACCGACAGCATCCAGTGCGCGATCGCCCGGTCCGTGGTCGAGGCGGCCGGGCCGGCGATGAGGTCGTGCAGGATCCGTTCGGTCTGGGCCACGTCCTGCTCGTGGGCGAGAAGACCGGCCAGCAGGAGCACCAGCTTCGGGTGGCTGGGATGACCCAGCGCCGCCGCGGCGTCCATCGCACCGCGGATGTTCTCTCGCTCGGCGGTGATCCTGGCCATCAGGACGGTCAGCGTGTCGCCCCACGGATTCGTGGCGAGCTGACGCTCGAATCCGGCCAGCCAGCCGATCAGGCGCCGCTGGGTCGGAGCCAGGTCGCCGGCGTCGGTCAGCGCCGCGAGGCCGAACGCCCGCAGGGACTCCAAGATCCGGAACCGGCCGGGGGCGTGCGCGTCGGTGACGATCATCGATTTGCGGGCGAGGTCGGCGAGCACCGCCCACAGCTGCGATCGGTCCAGCCGCATCCCGCCGGTGACCGCCGCGGCGGTGTGCTCGTCGAAGCCGTCGGGCAGCACGCACAACCGCGCGAACACCGCCTTGGTCGTTGCGTCGAGCAGGTCGTGGCTCCATGCGATCGCGCGGCGCAGACTGTGATGCCGGTCCAGGTTTCCGCGGCGGGCGTCAACGAGGACGTCGAGTCGCTCGGTCAGCCGGCGTAGCAGCCGATCCGGGGTCAAGAGGTCGCTCTGGTGGGCGGCCAGCTCGATGGCCAGCGGTAGCCCGTCGAGACGGTCGCAGATCTCGGCGACGACCTCGACCCAGGCGTCGACGTCGAAGTCCGGCCGCACGTCGCGGGCCCGCTGCGCGAAGAGCCGGACCGCGTCGGCGATCCGTGCGCCTTTGCCGGCCGGCCTGGCCGGCGGGAACGGCGCCAGCGGCAGGACCGCCTCACCCCGCACCCGGAGCGCCTCCCGGCTCGTCGTGAGGATCCGCAGCCCCGGAGCGGCATCGCGCAGTTCAAGGGTGAGTTGTGCGGTGCCGGCCAGCAGATGTTCGCAATTGTCGAGGATGAGCAGGGCCGCACCGCCCTCGGCGGCCTGGGCGACGACCTGCCGGAGGTCCTGACCGGCGCCGGCCAGGACGGTGCCGACAGCCCGGCCGATCAACCACTCCTGAGTCACCGCGGACAGGCGGACCCACCACACCCCTTTCGGGTAGTCGGCCCGGACGCGGTGCGCGACCTCACTGGCGAGCCGGGTCTTGCCGACACCCGCGGGACCCACCAGGCTGACCAGCCGTCTCCGCCACAGCAGTTCAGGCAGCTCGGTGATTTCCGGCCCGCGCCCGACGAAAAGATCCAGCGCCGGGGGTACGGTGCCCGTCTGCGGCGTGTCGCCGTCGGCGGCCGGGGTGAGCTCGGCGGAAACGGTCGCGGCCCCGTCGTGTGGTGCGGCGATGGCGGCGCCTTTGTGGTACTGCCGGTGCAGGGTGGAGGCCGGGATGTCGAGCACGTCCGCCAGTTCCCGCCAGCTCAGCCCACGAGCCCGCCCCAGCTCGACCGCGGCCCGCAGGCCCCGGCCGGTCACCCGCTGCGCCTCGGCGAAGGCGGCGGCCAAGGACATGGGTTCGGACGACCGCCCCGCCGCCGAGGCCACCACCATCAGCTGGCGCAGGAAGGTCTCGACCTCCGCGACCAACCGGCCGTCGTCCCGCTGCGTCATCATGCCCCCGCCCGCTGTCCGCACGCTCACATGGTCGATCGGCCAGGCGCTGCGGCCTTGGTGAGCGATCGGCCAGGCGCTGCGGCGCTGGTGAGCGATCGGCCAAACATATTTCAGTTCGGTCCGGCGATCGAGTCGCGCGGTCCGGTAGGGCAGCGGCAGAGGTGAGATCAGGACCCTTCCGAGTGGTAGCCCTGGGCGGTATCCAGGGCCTGGATACCGCCCAGGGCTACCACTGGAGGCATCGTCAATCAGCGGTGTACCCGAGCTTCCGCACCCGACAGGGCCGGCCGGGCGGCTTGGCCGAAGGGACGCAGCTGCGCGTGGGCCTGCCTGCCCCCGAGGCGAACGCGGTGGCCAGGTCCGGGATGTCGAGCAGGACGACGGTGCGCCGTCCGACGCCACCGACCAGCTCGATCGTGCCGTAGGCGCCGGCGAAGGTCCGGCTCGTGCAAGCCGTGCCGACCGATCCGTTCGCGGTGCCGTCGACCCTCGTGCCGACGACTGCCGGCGGCCGCCCCTGCAGGCAGCCCAGGACGAGGTCGTGCAGGCGAGGCGCGTCGAGCAGGCCACGAGGAGCGCCGGCCGGGGTGGAGGCGTCGGTCCTGATGATGGGCGGGGGCGGGCGGCGCAGGTCGGTCAGGCCGATGCGCAGCAGCACGTCCCGGATCATCAGCACGGTGTCATAGCTGAGGATGGCCCAGCCACCGGCCAGCCGTCGGTCGGCCTCCGGATCACCCGCGCCGCGGCAGCGCTGGAGCACGTTGTGGACGTCGTCGGCGAAGTCCTCCAGCCGTCCGGCGTCGTGCGGTCCGAGGCCGCGTACGGAATCGGGATGGGTGAGGCTTTCGCACGTGAGGACCGGGCCCCGGGAGGTGATCAGAACGCTGGTCCGGTGCGGGACCAGGCCGGCGAGCTCGCCGTCGGCGAGGAATCGGGTCGCCGAGTCGGCCACCGCCACCTCGGGGCGCTTGGGGCAGGCGACCTGGACGAGCTCGGTGAACGCGGCGACGTCGGTGTACCGGCCGCCGAAGAACAGCACCTGCGGCCGCTCGGCGGAGCCGGCGGACGCCGGGCACGCGGATTTCCGCAACTCCTCGGCCGGTTCTCCGCGCGACCACGGCCACAGACCGATGCTCGCGCCTCGTTTCGTTCCCGCCGTGGCACCCGGCCGGCGGGTTCTTCCCGCCGCGGCGACCTGACGGTCGGTCCCCGCCGCCGCGGCACCCGGGCAGAGATTCGCGGGAGAGCCCCCGCTGGGGTTCCAGGCGGTGGCGTCGTGCAGGGCTTCGGGCCGGAAACCGGCGCGCTTCCAGACATCGCAGGTGAGCGTGCCGAGATAGAGATCAGTGGTGTCGAAGCCGGGCGCGATCCGGTCCGGGTCGACCGGGTAGTAGTAGACCAGCTTCTTGGCCGACCCGGCGGCGTACCGGGTGATGACCTCGACCTGGTCGTCGTTGACGGTGTTGACCGAGAAGAACACCGGCCGTCCGGCTCCGGGCGCTTCGGCCGGCACGCGGATCTCATCGCCGAAGCCGTCGGCGGTCATCGTGGGGCTGAGCATGGCGATCCCGTCCCGGCCGAGCGACTCGTGGAGCGCCTTCCGCACCTCCGTCGTGCTGTTCAGCGTCACCACCGCCGCGATCAGGCGCCGGTCGGTGTCCAGGGCGAGTTCGTGCAGGCTCCGCCGCATCCGGAACAGGTGCTCGCCCACGGCCGCCTGGTCGGCTCCGCCGGTGAGATCGCCGGAGTTCACGATGGCCAGCTGGACGTAGGGCATCCGCTGGTCCCGGCCGGCGTTGATGCGTACCTGGGCCGCGTAGGCGCCGGCCAGGCCCTCGTGCTCGGCCACCGTCGACCGGATCGGCCGGGTCGGCGAACTCGTGGTCAGCGACGTGACCAGCGCGACGGTGACCACCCCGCGGCTGCTGCCGGCCGCGGCCTGGCCGACCCGCTTGTTCTCCCGGTAGATCAGATTTACGTCGAACAGGCCCGCGTTGTCGTCGGGCCCCGGCTTGTGCACCGTGACCCGGGACTCGATCCACCCGGGCACGGCGTCACGGACGTCCCGGCCGAGGTCCTTCCAACCCAGGCAGGTGCGCGAACCGATCCACTCGTCGTGCTCGACGTCGACGTCGTCGGTACCCGTTCCGGTGAGGCAGTACGGCTGATCGACGCTGTGATGTACGTACACGAGACCGGTCATCAGCAACGCCGTCAGGCCGTAGAACAACAGGTGGGCCGCCCGCTGACGGGCCCGGCGGGGCAGGATCACCGTACCCATCACCCACCGGGCACCCTGGACCAGAGACCAGAGCGACACCCTCCACCGGCAGCGGGGGCGCCGGGCCGGATCCTTGTAGTCGGTGACGAACACGGCCGATGGGCGACGGAAGACCGCGACGATCGGCGACAGCCACACCCGGCGGCGCCGGTAGGCGCGCAGCAACGGCGGCATCGGTGCTCCGGGCGCCGTACCGACCAGGAGAAGGGGCAGCTTCTGCGGCACGTCGGTGAACCGGAAGACCGTGCGGCGGCGCCAGTCCCGCCGCAGGTCGGCCAGGAGCGCGCGGGCCAGGTCGTGGTCGGTGGGATGGGTGACCGGCGGAATCATCCGCACCGCGGCCCTGAGGATGTGGAGCAGGCTCGCGGCCAGACCGAGAAGGACCAGCAGGCTCCCGGTCATCCAGACCGTGTCGTCCCAGGTCTTCCCGGCGGCCGCGCCCATCACCGTCCCGCCGGCGCCGATCACGATGAGCCAGAACAGGGTCACCGGTTCCAGCAGCGTCTTCAACCGGGTCCAGCCCCGGGCTTCCCGGCCACCGGTCAGCCGGTCGTAGGCGGGGGTCTCCGGGGCCGGGCCGCCGCCAGCGAGTGCCTCATCGATCACGCGTCGCAGGGGCTGCCCCGCCGGCGCATGGAGAAACCAGCTGTCGGGGCGCCCATCGCAGGCGTCCTCATGCCACCGTGTGCGGAGGGTCTTCTCCAGCCGCCAGTCGACACGCGACGCCGGCACGAGCGGGCGTGCCCCGATTCGCCTTCCGCGCTGGGCGGCCAGAGCAGCACGCGTCGCGACCGCCCTCTCCGCGTCGAGGTACTTCGCAGATTCCACGGTCCGGCCCCCTGGGTCCGACATCGATGGGACGGTCATCGGCCGATTCGCACCGAGAACGAGCCGGTGTTGTCGTCGTACTGCAGGTCGTTCACCCCTAGATAGAGTTCGCCGCCGGCGGTGGCCCGGCTGTTCATGGTGCTGCCGACCGGGAAGGCGACGCCGTCCGCACCGATCCGGCCGATCAGCGCCCCGTAGGCCGCTGTCGAAATGCGTGCGTTGGTGCCTGGGCTCCCGTCCGGGCCGTTCGACCGACCGATGCTGGGGTTCACCGTCCCGTCGGCGTCGACGGTGAAGGACTGCCCATCGGTCAGCGTGACGCCGGTGGACGTCCACGGGGCCTCACCGCGGACCGTCACCATGACCGAGGTGGCGTCCGGCGAGTTTCGCGCCAGGAAGGCGGTGACCGTCATCAGCAGACAGATCCCGGCGGCGGCCACGGTGATGGCCCCCCAGTGGTCGCGTACCGGTTTCAGCTGCTTCCAGGACCGCTTCGGCCGGGTCGTTCGCACGTCCTGGCGTACGGCCGAGCGCTGGTGTGTCCGAGCCGGCTCCGGGGGCGGGACTGGACGTCGAGCGGCCGGCGGGCCGCTGACCAGGCGCGGGCGTACGGTCGCCGGGCCGGGACCGAGCGGCCGGGATGCGGCTGACGGGCTGGGCGCCACGGTGAAGATGTCGCCGTTGGACTGCCGGAGGAACAGGACCGGCGTTCCCCACTCGAGAGTGCCGGGCCGGTCCGAGCCCACGTCGACGCGCGCGTCACGCACCGCCAGGTCGATCGGGCGGCCGGCGGCCACGGACCGGTAGAAAGAGCGGGTGAACTCGATCGCGGCTCGGTCCGAGATCTCGTACTGCATGGCGAGAACCGCCGGGACTCCCTTGCGGATCAGCGTGGCGGCGGCGCTGGAGAAGATGTCGCTCGAGTTGCCGACCGCCGACTCGCAGGAGTTCAGCAGCACCATCCGCAGGGACGGGTGGCCGTTGAGGACCTGGGCCAACCAGCTTGCTCGCAAGGGGTACGAGTCGCCGTCCTCGCCCCGGAGGTAGAACACTCCTTCGCCCGCGGCCTCGTCGTAGCCGCCGTGCCCGACCAGGTGGAGGATGTGCCAGTCGGCCCGGTTGAGTGCCGTCTTCAGGTCACGCCAGGTCTCACCCACAGCCCAGGTCAGTTCGACCTGGCCGGTACGGCAGAGGCCGCTGAGAGCTTCCAGCAGGTGAGCTCGTTCCGTGTCCACGTCGAGCCGGTCGAGTTCGTCCGGGCGGGAGCTGGTGCCGAGGACCCGCAAGGGCGACGTCACCCGCAGCGGGCGTACGGGCTCGAGGAACGGCGTGTAGCGGACCAGGGGCATGCTCAGGGACAGGTAGTCGTCGCGGCGCGTGTCGTACAGGAACTCCCACGGCAACGAGGCCAGCTCCGGTGGGCGGATGCGCAGCACGAGGCGTACTGGCCGGAACTGTTGCGCGGCCACCTGACAGGTGGTGTCGAGCAGCACGCGGACGTCGCCGGTGAAGAGGATCGCGAACAGTAGTTCGCCGACCTCCTGAGCCTCCTTCTCGTTGGGGGAGGGCAACCGGCGGGTGGTGGCGGCCGACGACAACAACGCGAGCCGGAGTCGTTCGAGGCTCCGGACGACGACCGCGCCATCGCGGTCGAACATCGACTCGCCGGAAGCCTCGCCGCCGAGGGCGGACCGGGCGTCGACCCGATAGCTGCCGTCGGCACCACTCACATCGACTTCGAGTGAAACGCTGTCACCGGTCACCAGTACGCCCCCGGTTGCCCTTCGCTCCTTATCGCGGTGCCGACGTCGCCGGCGCCAGCCGGCCGCCGCAGGCGCTGCAGAAGGCGGCGTTGTCCGGGTAGGCGGCGCCGCACGCCGGGCAGAAGCCGCCGGTAGCGGCGTGCCGCGGGTGCGGAACGGGGGAGCCCGAGACCGGCGTGCTGACGAGCGTGGCCGGCGCCGACGTCCATGGTTCGCTGGTCGGCGAAACGTCGTTCGTGGGCACACCGCCCGGCGGGGCGCTCATCGGCGGTGCGCCGGCTGACACCGGGCTGTCGAACGTGGGTGCGTACGGTCCCTCGGGATAGGACGACAGCCCGGGCCCCGGGTAAGACGCGCCGGGCAGCTCGATCAGTGTGGCGGCGGCACCGGACCGGCGACGGCGCCGGTGCCGGATCCCCAGCAACACGAGCGCGAGGAGCGCCACACCGGCGGCCGCGACCGCGCCCCAGACCAGGGCCGGGTGGCCGGAAGACCTGGCCGGAGCCGGCGGCTCGACCGGGTCTCCGAATTGCTGACGCAGGTTCGCGGCCTCCCGGCTCCGCTGTTTGGCCAGAGCGTGCTCAGGCATGATCGCGACGACCTCGTTGAAGCCGTTGATCGCTTTGGTGTAGTAGCCGTGGTAGAAGTCGTCGAGGGCGGTGCGGTAGAGCGCGTCGATCCGGCCGGGAGTGTTGGCCACGCCATGCCGGGCGAGCACCTCGGCGACGACCGACGAGGGGACGATGAAGTTGCCCTTGTTGCTCGCGCTCGTGTTGCTGGCGATGCCGAGCACCCGGCCGTCGAGCGCGACCGCGGGACCGCCGCTCATGCCTTTGCTCAGCGTCGCGCTGGTTCGGTAGAACAGGTTGCCGGGGCCGTGAACTCCGGTGGTGTCGACCGAGTTGATCTGGCCGTTCTGATTGGTCAGCGCGACCTGATCGCCGTCCGCGTCCTCGAACGGATAACCGATGGACACCATCTCCTGTCCTACCTGCGCTTCGTCACGGGGCGCGAGCAGCGCGACCGGCAGGTCATCCTCTTCGACCTTCAGCAGCGAGACGTCACCCTGGTCGAAGGGCAGCACCTCGATCGCCCGGGCGCTGATGCCGTCCTTGGGATTCTTGACGTCGGGCAGGGACGCCACTCCACCGCCCAGCTGCACTTGAACGGAGACGCTCGGTGGCGAGTCACGGTCCTTGCCGAAGACGACCCACCGGTCACGGCCGGACATCGCGCTCGCCACGATCCGGTCGCGCCGGGACGCGCTCACCACTCCGTCCCGCACCGCTTGGTCGACGACGTCCTGTACGGCTTTGAGCTTGGCCCCACCCATGCCGGAGTCGAGGCAGTGACCGGCCGTCACCACGTATCCGTCCGAGCTCACGATCTCGCCGGTGCAGGCGCCGGACCACTTGCGGGTGGTCACTGTGTTGTCCCCGAGGTCGACGTTCGCCGTCCAGTCGGTGCGAACCATGACGGTGGCCGGCTGGACGGCGTCGATGGCGCGCCGCTGCGGCGTCACCTGTTGACGAGCATCGCTGCCGGGAGGCTGAGGCGAGGGTGCCGCCGTCGCGGGTACGGCGGTGAGGGCGAGCCCGGTCGCGACAATCAAAGTGGCGACGCCGGCGCGCTGAGACGGACCTGCTAACACGAGATTTCCCTACGATCTGGTTTTGGATGAGCCGACATGGTGGCATGGCGATCCTGGTCGAGAAGCGCCGCGGCGTCGTTTTCCGGTGTCGCGAAATTAACAGGGTGAACCTCGCCGTGCCGATCATCCGTCCGGGGCACAATCGACGCGTCCAATCGTGCGCACCGTGGAGGTATTAATGGGCCATATGACGTTGACGGCCGACATCTTCGTCGATCGCGAGATTCCGGTTGAGGTCGAACGTGACCTGGTCGACGCCCTTACGGCGGCGGGCGTGTACGCCACGGCCAAGGTCGTTCCCAACCGCCGAGGCATGTCCGATGTGTCGTGGCTGATCCTGATCGCGGTGCCGGTGCAGGCCTTCCTGAACAGCCTGGGTGAGGCGGCTGCGGCCGACGTGTGGGCCCGCGTCAAGGCGGCGCTGCGGCGCATGCCCCGGAAATCGGTGGCTGGTCGGAGCCGGCCGGTGATCCTGCAGGATCCGGAGACGGGACTGAGTCTCGTGCTACCACCGGATCTGTCCGATGAGGGTTATCGGCAACTCGGACAATTGGATCTGTCCGCTTTTGTTGAGGGCCCCATTCGTTATGACACCCCGTCGCGCCGCTGGGTGTCGGACAGCGACGATTCGCGAAAGAAATGAACCGAACGGATTAGCTCTTCCGGGTACGAGGGAATGAGTCAGCGACCGGATAAATGCGCGGCCGTTTCGATCCGACGAATCGTGTTCACCGCGGAATACTTTCGACCGCCGACGGCCCAGCCGGTGCCGCGGGTGGTGCCGCGGGTGGTGAGGCGGGTGGTGCCGCGGGTGGTGAGGCGGGCGGTGAGGCGGGCGGTGAGGCGGGCGGTGACGCGGGTGGGGTGCCGGCGGGGACGGGCGTAGTGACAGCGCCCGGCGGGTCGCGGCGCAGGACCAGGGCCGTGCCCGCGACCGTGGCGGCCAGCACGAGCAGAGCGGTGAGCGGACCGGCGACCCACAGCAGAACCGCCGGCACCCGGGGGCGTTGCCGGAACGACACCGGCCGCTCCACCCGCAGCGAGCCGGCCACGGCCACCACGCGCAGGGCCCGCCCGGCCCCGGCCGTCCACGGCCGTGGCGCGGTGACCTCCAGCTCGGCGGAACCGGTGGCGCCGGGTGGCACGGTGACCGTCGCGGGGCGGAAGGCGACCCCGACGCCGCGCTCGGTCGTCCCGGCGCCGAGCCGGACCGCGAGCGGAGTGTTCCCGGTGTTGACCAGCTCGATCGCGTACGTGGCGGACTCCTCGCCGTCGGCGACCTCCGGCCGGACGACGGCGTCCAGGGCGGGCGCGCCGGTGACGGTCAAGGTCAGCTCGGCGCACCGGGCGTGTTCGGCCCCGCGTAACACCACGCCGAGGACGTGCCGGCCCGCGTACGGGGGGCCGTCGAGAGCGGCGCCGATCCGTACGGTGACCGTGCGGGTGTCGCCGGGGTTGAGCTCGACCCGAGCCGGGGTGGCGGCCTGTCCCGCGGGCAGGCCACGCACCTCCATCTCGTAGTGGCTGACCAGCGTGCCGGTGTTGGTCACCCGTACGGTGACGTCACCGGACTGCCCGGGCCGCAGCGTGAGCGTCTCGGGTTCGAGCGAGACGAGGACCGGCGCGAGGGTCAGCCTTCGACGCGTGGGTTGATCCATGCGCACCAATCCTGTGTGGACGCCCCGGCCGCCTCGGCCCGGATCCGGATCGCGGTGGCGCCGAGCCCGGTGGGTCCCTGCGCCGGCGCGAGGTCGACGTCGAGGTCGTACAGGATCGTGTCCGACGCCTTGTCGTGTATCCGGTACAGCTCGGTCGCGGTGCCGTCGGCCTGGACGGCGGAGACGACGAAGTCCGCCTCGCCGGCCGACACTCCGCTTCTCGGATCGAGTTCGATGAAGCCGATCCGGCTGCGGAACCGGTCACCGGGCACGACGGGCGACGGCAACGCGAAGTCGCCGTTGATCCATCCGTCCTGCTGCCAGGCCGGGTGCGTCTCCAGATACTCGGGGGCCGTGTGGTCCTCCAGCACCCAACTTCCCGGCCGGTGCACCAGGGCGAAGCCCGCCGCGGTCTTCTGCGTGTTGGAGTTCTGGTCGAAGTCCTCACCCCCGGACGACGGCTCGCCTGCGCTGGTGCGCCAGACCGCCTGCGTCGCCATCGGGATCAGAGGCATCACGACGCGCTTGAAGGTGGCGCCGACCGTCCGGTTCACCGTCGTGTCGACAGTGCACACCGGGTCGGTGCCCGCGCAGTCGCCGACCCAGCCGGTCAGCGCGAAGCCCGCGGCCGGCGTGGCCGTGAGGCTTCGGGCGGGGGCGGCTTCGTCGTACGGCTCGCCACAGTCGCTGCCGCAGTCGATGCCGGGCCCGGTGATCTTCCCGCCGACGGGCGTCTGCACGGTGAGCGCGGGACGGTTGGTCACGTCGATCGACTGTTTCGCATCGAGGACGTCACCGCCGGGGAAGGTGGCGGTCACCTTGACCGTGTATTTCCCTTCCACCGTCCACGCGTGGGTGACCTTCGGCCCCTGGGTCGTCGTGGTGTCGCCGAAGTCCCAGGCCACGGAGTCGGGCTGGGTCTTACCGGCGGTCACGACGAGCTCGAAGTCGATCTTCTGGTCGGTCATCGCCGTCTGCGCGGAGAGCTTCAGGGTGATCTCCGGCCGCACGACCGACGGGAGCGCGGAGGGTCCTGACGGCGGCCCGCTCGGGTCCGGGCTGGACTCGGCGCCACCGGACGGTTCACCGGACAGCGGGGCCGAGGGTGCCGACGGGGTGCTGGACGGCGCCGCGGAACTGTCGGAACCAGGCTGCTCGGACGGCGTCGTGGAAGGAGGCGGCGCGGATGGCGAGGTGCCGGCGAGTGAGCTCGGTACTTCTCCCGGCGTACCCGTGGAAGGCTTGGTCCTGTCGTATTTGGGCACCGCCACCACGTCGCCGTTGGCGCGGATCAGCCCGGCCCGCTGCGACGCCGGGTCGTTGAAGAAGACCAGGCCGTCGCGGGCGACCAGCTGGAAGTCGGCGGGCGGGCGGAGCACCGTGGGTCGCGCGACAACGGTGTTGGTGCCGAGGTCGACGATGAACACGCGGCCGTGGGTCAGCTCGGGGACGAAGAGCCGTCCGCCGCTCTCCACGGGAGTTCCGAGCCGGTTCCCCGCGTCGGTCAGCGCGATGGCCCGGTCACATCCCGGACCGCTGATCTCGCACACGCTCACCATCCCCCGGTACGTCGGATAGACGCGCGCCGAGCGGGGCGAGGCGCCGATGGCCGGGTCGCGGGCGTTGCCGAGCTCCAGACGCACCGTCGCCGTGCGGGTGCCGTCGTCCGGGTCGAGCGCGTAGGCGTCGGAGGTGGCCAGGTCGATCAGGACCGGCTCATCACCGGCCAGCAGCAGACGGCCCGCCCCGGCGGTCACGGCGTCGCGCCGGACGACGCTGCGGTCGCCGCTGACGATGCTGAGATTTCCGGTACGGGCGTCCAGCGTCCACAGCGCACCCGCGGAGTCCATCACCGCGGTGCCCGGTTCGGTGGCCGCCGCCAGCGGCCGGGGCGCCCTCTGCGCGGCGAGCGTCTCCGGGTCCACCTCGGCCAGCAGCCCGTGCACGGTGTCGAGCGCGTAGAGCACGTCGTCGGCGGCGAAGACCCGTACGCCGGCCGAGGCGCCCGGGATCACCGTGGCACCCGGTTCGTCGT
Source organism: Actinoplanes sp. NPDC049265 (assembly GCF_043197135.1). Taxonomy (NCBI): domain Bacteria; kingdom Bacillati; phylum Actinomycetota; class Actinomycetes; order Micromonosporales; family Micromonosporaceae; genus Actinoplanes; species Actinoplanes sp. NPDC049265. The sequence continues at coordinate 81,563 of NZ_JBICSP010000019.1, forward strand.
GGCCGAGCGGCGGTACGGCGGTCATCGTCGCGCCGTCGACGCGGCGAACGGTCCCGTCGACGGCGTCCACGATGTAGGCGTCGGCATCGTGTTGCACGACGTCGAAGCCGTGGCCGGGCGGCGTGACGCCGACCCGGGCGGCCACCTCGGCGTTGATCCCGTCGATCAGGGCCAGTTCGCCGGTACGGGCCGAGGGCAACCACGCGGCCCCGGACATCAGCCGCGGCACCTCGGCCGAGTACCCGTCGTCGGCCCCGGCCACGATCCCGGCGATCAGGCCGGCCGTGATGGCAGCGGCGGCGCCGGCAGCCGCGACGCGCCGAGTGACCGGACGTTTTGCCGTCGTTGCCATGTCATCGCCCCCGGTCGCGGATCAGGATCGGCCGCGGGTCGAGCCACGCCGCCACGGTGGCGCGCAGGCCACGCCGGCGACGCAGCGCGGCCCGCAACGCCGAGTCGGCCCGCCACGCCTCGTCCGCGGAGTCCGCGCCGGGCGGCTCGGCGGCGTACAGGGCCGCGCCGACCAGGGGAGCCAGAGCCACCACCGCGGCGGCCGTGTCGCCGAGGCGGCGCCGGGCCTGCTCGGCCGTCTCCAGCACGGTCCAGGAGCGGCTGACGGCCAGCCCGGCCTCGCGCAGCCGGTCGGTGCACTCCCGCCAGGCGCCGCCGATGCGCTGGGCCGGGGTGCCGCGGCGGCGCCGGCGGGTACGGCGGTGCTTCTCGGCCACGACCGCGGCCGGCAACACGATCGCGAGCAGGACGACCCCGGCCAGTACGAGCAGCGTCCAGTCCCACCCGGACAGGCCGGCTGGGATCGTCAGGTCGGGCCGCACCACGACGGTCGGCGTGGTGGTTCCGCCCGTCGAACCGGACTGGTCCGGCTTGACCGGCTTATCCGGGGGCGGCGGCGGGCCGTTGCGGTTGGCCGGGTCGACCGGGTCGAAGGACATCCAGCCGTAGCCGTCCATGCTGACCTCGGCCCAGGCGAAGGCGTCCCGGGAGCGCACGGTGTAGACGCCGGCGGACGGTTTGCGCAACCGGTAGCCGGTCGCCACCCGGGCCGGGTAGCCGAGCGAGCGGGCCATGGCGACGAACGCGGCCACGTACTGCTCGCCGTACCCTCCGGTGCCGCTCTCGCCTGGTACGAACAGCCGCCGCAGCCGGTCCAGCGAGTGCCCGGGCGGCGAGGCCAGGTTGTACCGGAGCCCGCGGAGCCGCTTCTCCAGCGCTTCGAGCTTGCCGTAGTCGTCCGTCGCGGCCGCGGTGCTGATCGTGGCCTGCTGGCTCAGCTCGACCGGGAAACCGGCCGGCAGTTCCGTGTACGCCGGGGACGGCACGAACGGCTTCGCGGTGACCTTCGCCCGGTCGACCGGCCGGACGGCGGCGACGAGGTCGTAGGTGAGTCCCGGGCGGACGGCCGGGGCGGCGGCCAGCACCCCGGAACCGGCGGCGTACCCGACGTCGGTGGCGGTGATCCGCTCCGGCTGTCCGATCGCGGGCAGGTAGGGCGCGTCCAGCTGGTGGATCTCGACGTGCAGGTCGACCCGGGCGGCGTCCCTCAGCGGCAGGTCCGTGGCCAGCTCCCGCCCGGCCAGCAGGAAGCGGTCGCTGGAGGTCCACTGGGCTCCGTCGTAGGTGTCCAGGGCGGCCGTGCGTACCCTGTCCACCTTGATCGGCCGGGTCTCGTCAATGGCCCGCACCCGCACCGTGAAGAGGTCCCGCGACGGCTCCCGCAGCTGGCTCTTCAGCACCGCCAGGGGGTTGAGCGTGTCCTCGATGTCGAGCGGCACCGGGACCAGTTCCCGCGGGTCGAACCGGTCGGACCCGGCGATCGGCACGACGGCGGCGAACGCCACCCCGGCCGCCGCGACGGCCGCCACCACGGGCAGCCCGAACAGCGCACGCCCGGCCAGCCGCGCGCCCTGAGTCACTCCTTCCAGGCGGACGGCCCGGACGAGGATCTGCACGAGCGACGCCAGGAGCATCACCGCGGCGACCGGAAGAGCGCCGCCGGCCCGGCCCGCGGTCAGCAGCAACGCGGCGGTCAGGGCGATCGGGGGTACGGCGGCCGGAGCGAGCAGCCGACGGGTACGCAAGGTCAGCATCGCGGCGGCGAAACCGCACACGTACAACATCAGCGCCGGGGTGATCAGGAGCTCGCCGCGTACGTCCGCGGGCAGGCCGACCGTGAGCATCCGCACCCATCCGGTGGTGATGCCGGTGCCCGCCGTCCGCAAGGTCTCCCCGGTCGGCACGCCGTGCCGGAGCGTGCCCGGGAGCACCGCGTACACGAGGACGAGCGCGGACCCCGCGACGGTGACGACGGCGGTGATCACCGCGCGCAGGCGTACCAGTGCGGCGAGCACGGCGATCGTGGCGCCACCGGCGGCGGCGATCAGCAGCGGCGGCAGGTAGCTCCGGCCGACGAAGAAGTCGCCGTACACCGGCGCCGCGGCGGCGACGGCCACCGCGCCGAGCGCGATCTCGGCCTGATGCAGCGGTCCGGGCCTCACGGCGACACCAACTCGTTCCAGGCCAGGGCGAAGTCCGCGGGGCCGCGGGCGGCCAGCGACACGACGCCGGGCAACTGCGCCGGGGCCTGGAAGGTGGCGGCGAACTGCACCAGGCTCACCATCAGGAAGCGGGGCCGGAGGCGGGGGAGCACGGCCAGTTCCGTGGCGCCGGGCCGCCCGGTGACCACGCCGAGCGAGACGGCGCCCTGCTCCGGCGCCAGGGCGGGCAGGGCCGCGAGCCCCTGGTCGGCCGGATCCCGGCCGACCGCGGCCAGGAGGTCCAGCACCTGGGTGCGGCCCAGGCCGTCCTCCTCGACGGTCGCGGCCTCGCCCCCGGTGGTGCGCAGATCGAGCGGGAAGCCGGCGCGCAGGGCGGCGACGGCCAGGGAGGCGGCGGCCCGGACGGCGTGCTCGAACGAGTCGTCGTCGTACGGTGCGGCGCTGGTGTCCAGCACCACCATCAGCCGGGGCTCGTTGGGCACCACGTTGTGCCGGACCATCAGCTGACCGGTACGCGCGCTGGACTTCCAGTGAATCAGCCGCCAGTCGTCGCCGGGCACGTACTCGCGGAGGCTGTGGAAGGCGATCCCGCCCTGCGGCGCCAGGCTGGACGTCGGCCCGTCCTGGTCCTGGGCCCGGCCCGTCGGCAGCGGCGCCACGGTGTCGACCGGCGGGTGCACCCACAGGGTGGAGGTCTCGCCGAAACGCTTGGACACCTCCATCAGCCGCAGCGGATCGGCGTGCCCGACCGTCAGCGGCCCCACCTGGTAGACGCCCCGCCGGCCGGTCGGCAGCGGGTAGCCCGACTCGTGGCTTTCCCCCGCCGCCAGGCTCGGCACCGGCACGCCCACGCTCCGGCCGTCGACCGACTCGGTCACCGAGACCGGCGGGCACCGGCGGCTCATCCGGTTGCTCACCGTCAGCACGCCGGCCGCCGCGTCGCCGGCGGTGACCCGGTTGGGCCGGATCTCGCGGCGGGCCACCAGCCGCGGCCGGGCCAGCATCCAGAGTCCGGCGGCGAGCAGCGCGAACAGGGCCGCGAAGCCGAACACGGCGAGCTCCGGGTAACCCAGCGCGGCCGACGCGACCAGGAACACCAGCGCGGCGACGGCGGCGGCCCAGCCGTTCGGGGTCAGCACCGGCTCACCGGGCCGAGGCGGCCTGGGGCACGGGCACGGCGGCGAGGATGCCGTCCATGACCGAGGCCGCCGTGGCGCCGCGGATCGCGGCTTCCGGCGTCAGGATCAGGCGATGGCGGAGCACGTGCACCGCCATCGCCTTCACGTCGTCGGGCAGCACGTACTCGCGGCCCTCGACGGCGGCGCGGGCCTGAGCCGCCATGGCGAGGGCGTTCCCGGCCCGGGGGCTGGCGCCGAGCCGCACCGTCTCGGGCTGGCTGCGAGTGCCGCCGACCACGGCCACGATGTACGCCCGGATCGGGTCGGCCACGTGCACGGTCCGGGTCACCTCGATCAGCCGCAGCAACTCGTCGGTGCTGCTGACCGGGTTCAGTTGCTCGGGCAGCCGCCGGGCGATCGCGTCACCGATCACCCGCAGTTCCTGCTCCGGCGCCGGGTAGCCGAGCCGCAGCTGCATCATGAACCTGTCCAGCTGGGCTTCGGGCAGCGTGTAGGTGCCCTGGTGGTCGTAGGGGTTCTGGGTGGCGATGACGAAGTTCGGCGCCGGCAGTTCGTAGGTGCGCCCGTCGATCGACACCTGCCGCTCGCCCATCGCCTCCAGCAACGCCGACTGGGTCTTCGGCGACGCCCGGTTGATCTCGTCGGCGAGCACGATGTTCGCGAACACCGGTCCCGGGTGGAACTCGAAGCGCTGGTTCGCCGCGTCGTAGATGTTGACGCCGACCACGTCGGAGGGCAGCAGGTCGGGGGTGAACTGGATCCGGTGCACCCGGCCGCCGACCGAGTGGGCGATCGCCTTCGCCAGCGTGGTCTTCGCGACCCCCGGGACCCCCTCGATGAGCAGGTGCCCCTCGGCGAGCAGGCAGATCACGGCGGCCCGGACCATGTCGGTGTTGCCGTGCACCACGAGTTCGACGTTGTCGACGAGGGCGCGCACCCGGTCGCGTACCCAGGGCAGGGTTCCCTCTCCCGACTCACCCGGCGCTGTCATAGGGGCCCCTCCATCGGTGTTACGTACTGTCACTCCAAGTGGAACGCAAGGTGATGGCGGCCCACCGTTGTGGCACTCGGCGCGGAAGGGTGGTTTGCGGGATGTTCCCACTCGGGGTGGATGTCGGTCGTTCCACAGTGGCCGCCGGCGTCTGGCGGGACGGCCGGGCCGAGCTGGCCCTGCGGACCGACCGCAGAGGCATCCGCGACGTCGCGTTGTCCCTGCTCGGCAGCGACACGCCCACCCTGATCGACGGCGCCCCGCACCACCCCGCCGACCTCGTCGCCGACCTCCTGCGCGGCGTGCTCGACGCGGCGCCGCCGCCGGCGCGGACCGCCCTGACCCACCCGGACGACTGGGCCGGCCACCGCCGCGATGCTCTGCGGGACGCCGCCGGCCGCGCCGGCATCGCGGACGTCCTCCTGGTTCCGGCCGCGTGCGCGTCGGCGTTGCACCTCGCCGGGCCGCTTCCACCGGGCGAACTCGCCGTCGTCTGCCACGTCGGGGGCAGCACCGCCACAGCGGCGGTCGTCCGGGGGACGGGCGGAATTCCCGAGCCGGCCGGGCCGCCGACGGGTATCGCCGCCGGCGGCCGGGACCTCGACCATGCACTGCATTTGTACGTCGAGACCGTCGCGGGCGCCGACGGGTCGCCGTCGCCCGGCCCGGAGACGCGCGCGGCGCGGCTGGCCCTGCGGCGGCTGGTGACGGCCGCCCGGGAGGAGCTGACGTCCGGCGCTCGCGGCGTGGTGCTTCCGGTCCGGCTGCCCGGGATCAGCCGCGACGTCGAGGTCACTCCGGCCGACCTGGCCGCGGCGGCCCGGCCGTTGCTCGACGCGCTGACCGAGGCGCTGGCCGGTGTGCTCGACCCGGCCGGGACGGCACCCGTATTTCTGACCGGGGGCGCCTCGCGGCTGCCGGCCCTGGCCGAGACCCTCGCCGCCGCGCTCGGCCGCACCGTCGTCCCGTGCCCGGTGGAGGACACGCAGTCGGCCGCTCTGGGCGCCGCCCGGGCCGCCCACCTGGACTCCGCCGGATCCGGCCCCGGACCGGTCTGGACGATGCCACCACCGTTCGACCCTCCACCGGTGCTCCCGGATCCGGCAGTCGTCGATCGTGAGGCGAGCGGGTGGACCGCGGAGGCGGGTGGTGGGGTCGTCGTCGTACGGACTGACACGGACCCTGGGGGCACCCGCGGCCGATGGCCGGCTCTGGCCGTGGTCTGCGCGGTGATTGCCGTCCTCGCGGTGGTGCTCGCTGTCGCCCTGGGCCGGTGACAGCCTCGCTCAGCCTGAAGCCATCAGCAGTTCGCAGGTGCGGGCGGCGACGGCCGCGGCCCGGTTCGCGGCCGGCCCGGCCAGGACGTCATCGGCGATCCGCGACCAGTGGGCGTGCTCGACGACGGCGGCGTCCCGGACCGCCGTGTCGCTGCCGGCGCCGGGCCGCCCCAGGCGTACCGGCGCCGACGTTCCGTCCTGGCCGAGCAGCCGCCGGCACCGGGCCGGGTCGGGCAGCGCGGGTGGAAGCCCGGCCGCGAGCAGAGCCGCCTCGGCCAGCTCGTGCGCGTCGCACCGGATCCGCTCGGCCGCCCGGCGCAGCTCGGCCGAGCCCGGCCCGGGATCCCGCCAGGCCAGGTCGTCGACGGCGAGCAGCGCCTCCGACGCCCACGGCGCCCGGCCTTCCGCCGCGATGTCGCCGCAGGCCGCGGCGAGTTCGCGGATCCGCTCCGCGCCGGGCCGGTCCCGGTAGACCTGCCCGGCCCGTTCGAGCAGCAGCGTGACCGCTGTCCACCACTCCGGGCCGGCCACGCTCCCGGGTTCGGCCGGGGCGGGCGCGGTCGCGGCGGGAGTCCAGTTCCCCCGGTTCTCGCCGTCGCCGTAGGCCAGGGCGGCCGCCTGCGCCGCGGCCCGATGGCGCAGGAACCGCGCGACCGGTTCGGCCCGGGCCGAGCGCCACCGGCTGAGGTCGGCGCCGCCACCGGACGCCTCGAAGGCGGCCCGGGCGGCGGCCGCCGGCTCGGGGAACCCGGCCTCGCCGATCGGCCACAGCCCTCGCCCGTACGGGCCTTCGAAGCGGCTGTCCCCGCCCGACTCGGCCAGGGCGACCGCGGTCATCGTCGCGGCCGCGTCCGGGGTGAAGCCGGCCTGCCGGGCCAGCGCGTAGATCTGTTCGGCGGCGAACTGGGCCATGTGGTCAGCCTATGCAAATCGGCTCTTTGGGATTAATCCGGCACGACTCGCGCGCCGAACCAATCACCGGACCGGTGCGGGGACGTATGCATGGCCGGTGGACGACGTACCGGCGTGGCAGGTGCTGGCTGACACCCTGCTTCAGCGCGAGGCGCTGGTCGGCCGGGTCGGCGAAGGCCGGCCGCCACGCGACTTCGCCGGCCTCTACGTGGGTCAGGAGGACCTCGAACGGGTGCTCGCCGGCCTGCCGGGACTCGACGGCCCTGGTCCCGCCGCCACCGACTCGATCCGGGAACATCTGACGCCGGAGGTGACCCGGGCCCGCAAGATCTTCGCCGAGTCCCTCGACGCCGGGCGGGACCCGTTCGCGGTTACCGCCGCCCGGGCGCGGCTGACGCCGGCCGAGGCCGAGACGCTGGCCCTGCTGTGCGCGGTGGACCTGTCCCCGGCCCGGATGCGGCTGGTCGCGTACGTACAGGACGACGTGCGGCTGCGCCGCCTGACGCTGGCCACCCTGGCCCGGATGACCGGTGACCCGCGGCCGGTGGCGCCGGGCGGGCCGCTGCACACCACCGGGCTCGTCGACACGCCGCTCGACGCGCCCTGGGCGCTGCGGACGCCTGTTCCCGCCGACCGGCTGCTCTGGGCCCTGCAGGGCGCCGACGATCCGGACCGGGGCCTGCCGGAGGGGGCCCGGCTGGTCGGGCGCAGCACCGCGCCACGGCCGGCGCCACCGGCGGGACTGCTCGCGGCCGGCCCGGACGCGGCCACCCGGCTGCGAGCGATCACCGAGCACTGCCCGGGCCGGGGATTGCTGGTGACCCCCGCGCCCGCGACCGAAGCCGGCTGGCGGGCCGTCGTCCGGGAGGCCACCGTCGGCGGCCGGGTCGTGGTGCTGGAGCTGGACCGGGAACCGGACCGGCGCGCCCGGGACGAGATCCTCCGCGCCGGTCACCTCGTCTGGGTGCTGGCCTCCGCCGCGGAACTGCCACTGGACGCGCTGCCCCGGCTCGGCTGGGAAGAACTGCCCGTGACCGACCCGGTCGCCGGCCCACCGGACTGGGCCGCCCTGCTCGGCGCCGCCCCGGTCACCCGCCTGACCCGGGACCAGCTGGAACTGGTCGCGACCGCGGCCCGAGGCGTCCCTGAGCGGATTCCGCAGGCCGTGCGGCGGCTGGCCGGCGGGCACCTCGACCAGCTCGCCACCCGGGTCCGCCCACGTCGCCGCTGGTCCGATCTGGTTCTGCCGGAACGACAGGCCGCGCGGCTGCGGGAGGTGGTCACCCGCCACCGGCAGCGGCACATCGTCTACGACGGCTGGGGCTTCGCGCCGCTGCCGTCGACCGGAGTCGTGGCGCTCTTCTCCGGCCCGTCCGGGACCGGCAAGACGCTCGCCGCCGAGGTGGTCGCCGCCGCGCTGGGCCTCGACCTCTACCGGGTCAGCCTGTCCTCGGTGGTCAGCAAGTACATCGGCGAGACCGAACGCAACCTGGAGCGGGTCTTCGAGGCGGCCGCCGCGGGCGACCTGGTGCTCTTCTTCGATGAGGCGGACGCGCTGTTCGGCCGTCGCTCGGAGGTCACCGACGCCCGCGACCGGTACGCCAACATCGAGGTCGCCTACCTGCTCCAGCGCCTCGAACACCAGGACGGCATCGTGGTGCTCGCGACCAACCTGCGCCGCAACATCGACGAGGCGTTCCTGCGCCGCGTGTCCGTCCACATCGACTTCGAGGCGCCCGACGAGACGGCCCGGGACCGGATCTGGCGCCTGGCCTTCCCGGTGGACGCGCCGATCGCTGACCTCGACCTGGGATTCCTGGCCCGGCAGTTCCGCGTCACCGGAGGCACCATTCGCAACGCCGCGCTCGGCGCCGCCTTCGACGCGGCCGAACACGGGTCACCGATCACCATGGAGCGAGTCGTGCTCGCGTTGCGGCGGGAGTTCGACAAGCTCGGCCGGCTGTGCACGGAGGCGGACTTCGGACGGTACTTCACCCTCATCGACGCGACCTGAAGGCCGGAGAACATGCTGGATCTGCTGGACCAGGCGGTGGAGGACTTTCTCCGCGGTGCCGTGCCGCTCGGCTCGGACGTCGCCGTCGCCTTCAACGCGCCGGACCGGGAGTGGGCGGCCCAGCTGTCCGGTCGGCCGACGGTCAACCTCTACCTGTGGGATGTCCGCCGCAACCTCGACGAGCACGAGGCCGGCGAGACGCTGACCACTGGGCCGGACGGGCGCCGGCTCCGCCGGGGCGCGCTGCCCCGTGTCGACTGCCGTTACCTGGTCACCGCCTTCACCAGCGACGTACGCGACGAACACGGACTGCTCGGCCGGGTGCTGACGGCGCTGCTGCGGGAGAACGAGATCGGCGCCGACCTGCTGCCGGAGCCGCTCGCCCGGGTGAGCCCGGTGCCCTCGGTGCGCATCGCCGCGGGTGATGGCCGCGACAACTCGGATTTCTGGTCCGCGCTCGGCGGGCAGCTCAAGGCCGGGCTGGATCTGCTCGTGACCGCCACCGTGGACGCCACGCCGGCGCCGCGGCCGACCGGGCCGGACGTGCGGAAAAGCATGCTGCATGTGTACGACAAAGACCGTCCCGAACGGGGGAAACAACGAGTCGCTCCTGGGCTCGGACCGGACACAACGGAATAATCAGGTTTCGGTGGACGTATCCGTCTTTCCACTCCGGAGCACCGCGACGATGGGATCGAGCATGCGTTCGCCGGCCCTCCGCGCGGCCCGTTCCGGCGACCCGTGCGACGATCACGCCCCGCGACCGGCGACCTCCTTCCGCGCGCCGGAGGGCGCCGGTAACGCGGCCACCGGCCGGCTCCTCGGCGAGGTGGAGAGCCGGGTCGGGGCGCGAGCCGGCAGCGGTCGGGCGCTCGACGACGGCGTCCGGGCCGAAGCGGAGACCGTCTTCGGGGCGCCACTGGGCAACGTCCGCGTGCATGACGACGCCGAAGCCGCCGCCGTGGCCACCCTTCTCAGCGCCCGCGCCTTCACCGTCGGGTCCGACGTCTTCTTCGGCGCCGGCGAATACCGGCCGTCCACACCGGACGGCTTCGAACTGCTGATCCACGAGCTGACCCACACCCGGCAGGGCCCGTCGGCTCCGGCCGCCGCACCCGGCGCCGCCGGCGGTCTGACGGTCAGCCGTCCCGGCGACCCCGAGGAGCTCGCCGCGGCCCGGATCGCGGCGGCGGCCCGAGCCACCCGTCAGGACTCCGGCCCCCTCCCGGCCGTACGTGGCCCCGCCGAGCCCGGCCCACCGGCGAGCCCGGGACCGGCCGTGAACCTGGTCCGCCGCGAGAGCACCGGAGACGACGGCCTCAGCTCGCTCATCCCCGACATCGTCCTCGACGGCGTACGCGGCGCGGTCGCCGCACTGCCCGGCTACACCATGCTCACCCAGGTCATCGGCACCGACCCGATCACCGGCCGGCCGGTCCCGGCCGCGCCCGCGCAACTCGTCGAGTCGGTGCTCACCGCGGCTGGTCCCTTCGGCGCCGCCACCAGCCGGGTGCTGGCCGCCGCCGACGTCGTCGACGACGCCCTCGCCGCCGTCGGTGTCAAACTCGCCGCGCACCGGGTGACCCTGGCCCGCATCGGCGACGAGATCGGCCGCGCCTGGGACGAACTGTCGATCACCGCCGGGGTGGACGGCAACGCCGCCATGCTCGCCCGGCACGTCGACGGCATCCTCGCCGACGCCCGCGCCGCGGTGGCCGAGCTCATCGACGACGTGCTCGCCCTGGTCCGGAACGCGGTGGCCGGCCTGGTCGAACCGCTGCTGCGCCGGCCCGAGGTGCGGCCGGTCTGGGACCTGGCCACTCAGCTCTTCCGGCACGACCCGTTGCGCGGCACCGAGGTCCGGGTGCCGACCGTCGAGATCCTCGCCGGCTTCCTCACCCTGATCGGCCGGGAACAGACCCTCGCCCAGCTCCGCGAACGCGGCACCCTGCAGGCCGCCGCCGACTGGCTGGACACCCGGCTCGACACGTTCGGCGCGCTCAAGGACGACACGGTACGGCTGTTCACCGACGCCTGGGCGGCCCTGCGCCCCGAGAACCTGCCGCACCTGCTCGACACCCTCCCGGGACTGGCCGACCGCGCGATCACATTGCTCCGGCGGATCCTGGCCTTCGGCGGTGAGCTGCTCGGCAAGGCGCTGTCGCTGGTCAAGGAGTCACTGCTCGGGGCGCTCGCCGAACGAGCCGGCCGGATCCCCGGCTACCCGCTGCTCACCATGCTGCTCGAACGCGATCCGTTCACGGGCGCCCGGGTCACGCGTACCCGGGAAGCCGTGATCCTGGGTTTTCTGAGTCTGCTGCCCGGAGCCGGCGGCGCCGGGGAACGACTGGCCGAGGCGGGCGTCCTCACCGAGGCGGCGGCCCGGATCGAGGCCGAGGTGACCCGGTGCGGCATCAGCATCGACATGATCACCGGCCTGTTCCGGGGCGTCTGGGACACGCTGACGCTGGAGGACCTGCTCGACCCGGTGGCCGCGTTCGAACGGGTCCTGGCCCGTTTCGGCGAACCGCTCGGCCGGCTGATCGAGTTCGCCACCGTGGTCGTCGAGGTACTCGTCACCACGGCGCTGAAACTCATGAACTTCCCGTCGGAACTGCTCGGGGCGATCGTCGCCGACGTCACCGGGGCACTCGCCGACATCCGCCGCGATCCGGTCGGCTTCCTGCTGAACGTGATGCGGGCGCTGCGACTCGGCTTCACCGCCTTCCTCGACGGCATCGGTGGCCACCTGCTGCGCGGCCTGGGCGCCTGGCTGCTGCGCGGGCTCGGCCACCTCGGCATCGCCGTCCCCGAGGGTCCGCTCACCACCGGCGCGGTGCTGGAAATGGCGATGCGGGTGCTGGGTATCACCGCCGACGCGCTCTGGGAGAAGCTCTCGGCCCGGCTCGGCCCCGAACGCACCACCGCGCTCCGTACCGGTGTGGAAAGGCTCGGCGAAGCCTGGCAGTTCGTCACCGACCTGCGGGAACAGGGACTCAGCGGCATCCTCGCCCACCTCGCCGGCCAGGTCGGTTCGCTCTGGGACACCCTGATCGGCCTGGCCACCGACTGGATCATGACCCAGGTGGTCCAGCGCGCCACCACGAAACTGCTGTCCATGCTGGACCCGACCGGCGTCATGGCCGTCGTCAACGGCTGCGTCGCCTTCTTCAACGCGGTCCAGTCGGCCGTCGAGTATCTGCGCGACATCCTCCAGATCGTCGAGGGCTACACACGTACGCTGGCCCAGGTCGCGCGGGGCGACCTGACCACCGGCGCCGAACGGGTGACCAGGGGTCTGGCCGACGCGGTGCCCGTCGCGATCGGCTTCCTGGCGGCGCAGGTCGGCCTGGGCAACGTCCCGGAAAAGCTGGTCGAGCTGATCGAACGCCTCCGAGCCCTGATCGTCCGCGCCATCGACTGGCTCTTCGACCAGGCCTTCCGCCTCGGCGCCCGTGCCCTGTCCGCCCTCAAGGGCGATGCGGACGCCGACGACACCGAACCTGGGCAATCGGAACTCAGCTCCGACGAGGTCGCTGTTCCGCTGCCTCTCGAAGGGGAGACCCATCGACTCTACGGCCGTTTCGTCGACGGACAGCTGCATCTGGAAATGGCCTCCGTCCGAGGCCGGGTTCTGGAGAAGCTCGACATCGCCCTGGAACACCCGTCGGTGCTCGGCGACAAGTCCGCCGAAGGTAAAGCAATGGTGACGCGTCTCCGAGACCTCCGGCGTCGCATAGCGAAGCAGGAGGAGAAGGCCTGGACGGCGAGGTTCCAGACCAGTGAGGAGCGCGAGCAGATCCTCTACGGGCTGCGGCAGGAGCTCGACCAGACCGCGGCGATGCTCCAAGGCGTCGGAGCCGCGCTGAACATCGTCGAGCTCCAGGAAGACCCGGACGTTCGCGGCGGCGAGGTGCTGAGCGAGTTCGACATCCGTCGCCGCTACTACGGCGCGGTCCGCGACAGCGATCGGCTTCGCGGTGAGTTCTACCTGAAGATGCGAGATGCCCGCGGCCGATACCCGGAACTGGAAGCGAAGGATCCGCTGCTCTACCGGCATTCGATGTCCTATGTGTGCCCCGGCTGGAACTACCGGACTCCACACATCTGCGCGGGTGAGGACGTCAAGGTCGATGGAGTGCTCGTGCGGGTCAAGGTCCCGGTGCAGATCGAGCACCGCAAGGAAGTCATCGAGCATTGGAACCACGGCGATCAGGAAGCGCCGTGGAAGTTGCCCGGGCGCGGAACCACTCAATCCGAGCGGGATGCCTGGAACAACTGGGAGCTGAACCTCACCGGCATGTGCGGCCCGTGCAACCGGGAGAAGGAAGAAGTGCGCCAGAACACCGGGGACCGGCAGATGACGCGTGCGGTCCTCGCCGGCTTCAAAGGGAAATCGGGAGGGTAAGAGATGGCGGTAGGGGGTGCTCCCGGCGTTTATGTCGAGGAGCAGGTCAGCGGGTCGATGCCGCTGCAAGGGGTGGGGACCGCGGTGGCCGCGTTCGTGGGGCTGACCGCGAAGTACGACCCGGCGCAGGGCGACGAGGCGGATCCGGAGGGGATCAAGCCGCAGCTGGTCACCAGCTGGCCGCAGTACGAGCGGACGTTCGGCGGATTCGCGACCGGGATCATGATGCCGCACGCGGTGCACGGGTTCTTCGCCAACGGTGGGTCCGCCTGTTACGTGGTGCGGATTCCCGCGCGGGCGGTGTTGCCGGGGCGGGCGCCGCTGCCGGCGGTCGGGCGCGAGGATGCCGAATCTCTGCTGGTGGAGACCCGTGAGGGCGGGGCGCCGGTGGAGGTGACGGTGACCCACGAGGCGCCGCCGGCCGAGGGCGAGGCGCCGCAGGAGTTCAGCCTGACCGTACGCCGGAACGGCTGCCCGCCGGAGACGTACTCGCGCCTCACTCTCGGGGCCGGCAAAGGTCCCTCGGCGGCGGTGCGGACCATCAACGAACGGTCGGCCCTGATCCGGGTCGAGGCTCGGGCGGCCGGAGGGCTGTCGCCGGCCGAGCGCATTCCGGCCGTCGGCGTCTACCGGATCGAGTCCTCGCCCGCCGCGGCCGTGGCGACCACCGGCGACCTGGCCGGCTCGGAGGCGGAGCGCACCGGCTACGAGGGTCTGGCCATCGCCGAGGACGTGTCCATCGTCGCGATCCCGGACCTGGTGACCGTGACCCGGCGACCCGACGGCGGCCTGGACCTCGACGCCTACCTGGAGGCGCAGACGCGGCTGCTGGACTGGTGCGAGCAACGCCGCACCGCGATGGCCATTCTCGACCTGCCGCCCGGCCTCAACGCCCAGCAGGCGATCGAGTGGCGGGGCCGGCTGACCAAGGACACCGCGTTCGGCGCCGCCTACTACCCGCACCTGATGGTGGCCGATCCGCATGCTCGGTCCGGCGCCACCGCCGGCGAAAAGTACATCCGGGTGCCGCCGAGCGGCCACGTGGCCGGGGTGTGGGCTCGCACCGACGGCGCCCGCGGGGTCTGGAAGGCGCCCGCGAACGAGGCGCTGCGCGGCGTGGCCCGGCTCGAGACCGAGGTGACGGTGGGCGAGCAGGACCTGCTGAACCCGAAGCAGGTCAACTGTCTGCGCTCGTTCGGGGCGAACGGCCTGCGGATCTGGGGCGCCCGCACGCTCGCCTCGCAGGATCAGGCGTGGCGCTACATCAACGTGCGGCGGCTGTTCATCTTCGTGGAGGAGACGATCCGTCGCGGTACGCAGTGGGTGGTCTTCGAGCCGAACGACGAGGCCCTGTGGGGCCGGGTGACCCGGACCATCGGCGCGTTCCTGCATCAGCTGTGGATGCGTGGCGCCCTGGTCGGGGCGTCGCCCGAACAGGCGTTCTTCGTCACCTGCGACGAGACCAACAACCCGCCGAGCTCGATCGACGACGGTCTGCTCGTCGTCGACGTCGGGCTCGCACCGGTGCGACCCGCCGAGTACGTCATCTTCCGGATCAGCCAGTGGCAGGGCGGCGCCGCAACCGCCGACTAACGAAGAGGAGCAGTTCCGTGTCGGATCTGATCACCACCCAGACCTTCGTCCTGGAGATCGACAGCGTCGAGGTGGGCAGCTTCCGCAAGGTCTCCGGGATCGAGTCGGAGACCGAGACGATCGAGTACAAGGAGGTGAACAAGGACGGCAAAATGATCATCAGGAAGCAGCCGGGCGCCATGAAGTGGGCCGACATCAACCTGGAACGCCGGATCGACGTCTCCCAGGTGCTCTGGAACTGGCGCAAGGAGATCATCCAGGGTGACGTCGACGCCGGCCGGCGCAACGGCGCCATCTCGGCCAAGGACTCGAAGGGCGCCGTGGTCGCCCGCTGGGAGTTCGTCGCCGGCTGGCCGTCCAAGTGGACCGGCGCGGACTTCGACGCCGGGGCGAACGACATCGCCACCGAGAAGGTCGTCATCACGCATGAGGGGCTGGTCCGGGTCAAGTGAGCCTGCACACCGAGTTCCCGTTCACGCTGCCGAAAGGCTTCGTGGACGAAGAGGGGACCCTGCATCGTACGGGCGTCATGCGGCTCGCCACCGCGCGCGACGAGATCGAGCCGCTCCGCGATCCCCGGGTACGGGAGAACGAGTCGTACGCCACGGTCATCGTGCTCGCCCGGGTCGTCACCGAGCTGGGGACGCTGTCCCGGATCAACACCGGCGTCGTCGAGCGGCTGTTCGCCAGCGACTTCGGCTACCTCCAGGACTTCTACCGGATCATCAACTTCGGGGACCCGTCGGTGCTCGACGACCTGGAGCCCGGCGTCCCTTTACCCCGGGCCTCGGTGGAGGTGGGTTAGGCCGCTACGCCGAGGACGAGTTGTGGCAGGAGGTCGCCTACCTCGCGTACCACCTGCACTGGGGTTTCGACGCACTGCTCGACCTCGAACACGGCGACCGCCTGCGCCTGGTCCGCCGGGTGGCCGACCTGAACGAACGATCCTGGGAGGGCATCCTTGCTGTCCGGTAACGACCGCACGCCGGACCCGCCGTGGACCGGGCGGTTCGTCCTGACCGTGGACGGGCTCCAGATCGGCACGTTCACCGAGGTCGGCGGCCTGAGCGTGACGATCGAGGTGGAGGAGGTCGCGGAGGGCGGGCAGAACCAGCACACCCACAAGCTGCCCGGCCGCATGAAGTGGCCGAACCTGGTGTTCAAGCGCGGGCTGACCGACTCGGGGACCCTGTTCGACTGGTTCTCGGCGTGTTCGGGGGAGGGGTTCGGGCGCGGCAACAACCGGCTTCCGGTACGCAACGGCGAGGTGTCCATCCGCGACGGCCGCGGGCGTGCGGTGCAGACCTGGCGGTTCGCCGACGCGTACCCGGTGCGCTGGACCGGGCCGCGGCTGGCCGCGACGTCCCGCGACCTGGCCGTCGAGGAGCTGGAGGTGTGCCACAGTGGTTTCACCATGGCGGCCGGTCGCTGACCGGCCGCTGGCCCGGCGTCTGCCCTCGCTCACGCACTCGTCCGCCCGGGCCGGCAGTGCGCCGGTACGGCCACCGCTGCTGGCGGTCCATCTGTTCCTCCTGCGCCGGGTTTCCCGCCCGGCGCCACGCCGGACCGGAGTCCTCCGCCGGGACCATTCGCACGTCGCCGGTCCCGTGCGGGCGGGGATTCCGCGCCCGCGCCTGCCGGTCCCGTCGTCGGTGAACGGCCGCCGCGAAACCGGAAGCGCCGCCCTCGGAGCCGGACCGGGCCTGGTGAGTGCCCGGCGTGATCCGGGACCGGTGGCTGGAGCCGGCCTGATCGCTGAGCTCAGAGTCGTCGGGGGCTTCGGCCTGCCGCCGGCGCCGGACGCCGGCCCGCATTTGACCGAGACCACAGATCCTTTGGGTACGCGCGGAAGCTTCCACCACTCGCCATGGGCTCACCGGGCCGCCCGCGAACCACGCTCCAGCACCGGAAGCGAGGCGAACCGCACGCCACTTCACCGCAGGGTGGCCCGGGCGGCCGCACTGATGCGGACGCCACTGCCCCGAGCGGTAACAACCAGGACAGCCCGGATCGGCGAGCACGGGGAGGTCGCCGGGCCCCGCGGCCGAAGCGCGACCCGGGAGGTGGGGCCCGGCTCCCGGACCGCCGAGGCGAGATGGCGCGAAGCGGTGGCGGGACTGCCGCTGGAGGCGCCCCGGGCCTTCCCGGCGCGGCTGATGCCGATCGTCCGGTCGCTGACCGGCGGCAGTTCGGCCACCTACACGACCGGGCGGGCCACGCGGAGGGCTCTGCGGGCGGCGCGGGCGCACGGCGCGACGACGGGCACCACCGTGCACCTGCCCGGCGAACCCGGCTCGACCGAGCCGGCGCTGCTGGCCCACGAGCTGGTCCACGCGCGCAACCCGATACGCAGGCCACGTTTCTCCCTGCACGCCCCGCACAGCGCCGCCGACGCCGACGAACGGACGGCCCGGGCGACCGAAGCAGCCGTCCGGGCGGCCGGCTTTGGCTCCGGGCTCCCGGCCGGCTTTGGCTCCGGGCTCCCGGCCGGCTTTGGCTCCGGGCTCCCGGCCGGCTTTGGCTCCGGGCCTCCGGCCGGCTTTGGCTCCGGGCTCCCGGCCGGCTTTGGCTCCGCGCTCCCGGCCGGCTTTGGCTCCGGGCTCCCGGCCGGCTTTGGCTCCGGGCCTCCGGCCGGCATTGGCTCCGGGCTCCCGGCCGGCTTTGGCTCCGCGCCTCCGGCCGGCTTTGTCTCCGCCCTTCCGGTCGGGGGTGCCGGAGCAGGCGCACCGGCGCTGGTGGAGACGGCGGTGCGCGCGGCCCGCGAGGCGGCAATCGAGATCGCACGCGAGGAGGTGCGCGCCGCGACAACTTCGTCCGGTGCCGCCGGTCCCCGTGCAGTGGCCCGCGGCGGGCCCGGCACCGAGGCGCATCCGGTCACCGCGACCAGCCCGACGTCGGACAGCGCACAACGCGGCAGCGACGCGCCGGGCGGCAGCGTGGGGATGTCGGGCGGCGGCGCGGGGGCGTCGGGCGGGAGCGCGGGAACGTCGGGCGGCAGCGTGGGGGCGCCGGGGCGGCAACTCACCGTGGAGCAGATCGTCCGGGCCGTCGAGGAACGGCTGCTCGAACAGTGGGAGCGCCGCGGAGGTCGTCCGTCGCCGTTCTGACCGGAAGATCGTTATCCGCAGCAGAGGCGCGCGGACCCGACCGACGGGAGGACACGATGGAGCAGCCGGCCAAGGCGTACCTCGAGGTGGAACGCACCGGCGAGAAGATCGAATGCCTGTTCAACCCGGCCGAGCTGACCATCGCCAAGTCCGTCTCCTGGCAGGCCGGGGACGCGAAGGGGGTCGACGCTCCGGAACTGCGATTCCAGGCTGGACAGTCGGCCACCATCTCGCTCAACCTCGTCTTCGACACGACGCGGACCGGTCAGGACGTCTCGGCGTACACCTCGAAGCTCTTGAATCTCTTGCGGGTCGACCCCGAACTGCCCTCGAACGATCCGGCCCGCGCCTCCGGCCGGCCGCCGTGGGTGAAGTTCCACTGGGGTGAGCTGCACAGCTTCCGTGCGGTGGTGGACCGGCTGCAGATCCGTTTCACCTATTTCTCCTCCAGCGGGCGGCCGTTGCGGGCCAAGGCCGACCTGACCCTGCGGCAGCTGCAGGACGAGAAGCTGCTTCCGCTTCAGAATCCGACCTCGTTCACACCGTCGCCGCACGCGGTGCACATCGTGCGCCCGGGGGAGACCCTCGACCGGATCGCCGCCGCACGCTACGGCGACGCCACCCAGTGGCGGCTCATCGCCGAGGCCAACCGGGTGCTGGACCCGCTCGACCTGCCCGCCGGCACGGCCCTGCTGGTCCCCGAGAGGCCGGTGCGCGGTGGCCGCTGACCGGGCCCTGGACACCGTCGTCGTCACGGTCGACGGTGCGCCACTGCCGGCCGCGCTCTACCCGAAGCTGACCCGGGTCCGCGTGCGGGAATCGATCCATCTGCCCGATCAGTTCACGATGCGATTCGAGGACGCCCACTTCCGGCTCTTCGACCAGGACCGCTTCCGGCCCGGCACGGCAATCGAGATCGCGTTCCGCGCCGACGGCGATCCGGTGCTGGTGACCGCCGGCGAGGTCACGACGGTCGAGGTGGCGCCCGGTGTCTCCGGCCGGCACGAGCTGGTCGTCACCGGCCTCGACCTCGCGCACCGGCTGGCCCGCGGCCCGCGGACCCGAAGCTTCACCGGCATGTCAGACAGCGACATCGCCGCCCGGATCGCCGCCGAACACGGGCTCGACGCGGACGTGGACCGCTCCGGCCACCCCCGGGAGCACGTGCTGCAGGTCGCCCAGACCGACCTGGCCTTCCTGCGTGGCCTGGCCGCCCGGACCGGCTTCGACGTCTGGGTCACCGGCCGGGAGCTGCACTTCAAACGACGCCCCTCGAGCCGGGTCACGCCGCCGCCGCTGCGCTGGGGCGAGAACCTGCTGGAGTTCAGCGTGCGGCTCGCCTCCGCGTCACACTGCGACGAGGCGGAGGTGATCGCCTGGGATCCGGTGGAGAAGCGCACGGTGACCGGCCGGGCCACCGAACCGGAGTACGGCACCGACGCCCCCGCCGCCGCGCAGTCGGCCGAGGCGGCCCGGCGGGCGTTCGGCCGGATCACCCAGCGGGCCGGGCACCTGGGCGCCACCGGCCTGGAGGAAACCGAGGCGTACGCCCGCTCCCTGCTGTCCCGGGCCAGCGGGGCCGAGGTGGTGCTGCGCGGAGTCGCGGCGGGCAATCCGCTGATCGCGGCCGGCGCGGAGGTGCGGCTGCAACGGGTCGGCGAACGGCTGGCCGGCGCGTACCGGGTGACCGCGACCGAGCACGACTTCGGCACCGACGGACCGTACGTGACCCGGTTCGTCTGCGGGGCGCGCGACTCCGGGGAGCTGGCCGACCTGGTCGGCCCGGGCGCCGGCGACGGCCGGCGGTCGCTGGCGGTCGCGGTGGTGACGTCGAACGCCGACCCGGAACGACTGGGCCGGGTCCGGGTCCGGTTCCCCACCCTGTCCGAACAGGACGAGAGCACCTGGGCCCGAGTCGTGACACCGGGCGGCGGCCCGGGCCGCGGGGTCCAGTGGCTTCCCGAGGTCAACGACGAGGTGCTGGTCGGCTTCGAGGCGGGGGACCGGGGCCGGCCGTACGTGCTCGGTGGCCTGTTCAACCGCCGGGACCCGCCACCCCGGCCGGACGCGGCCCGCGACGGCGGCACGACCCACCGGGTGCTGGCCAGCCGCACCGGTCATCGGCTGACCTTCGCCGACGACGACCCGGGCTCGGTCGAGCTGGCCCTGGCCGGCGGCGAGTCCGCGCTGCGGCTGGCCGGGGCCGACTCGGCGCTCGCCGGCAAGGAGACGCTCCGGGTCACCGGCCGGACGGTCGAGATCTCCGCCACCGACCGGCTCGTGCTCCGCGCGCCGACGGTGGAGATCACCGCGGACGCCGAACTGCGGGCGGCCGGCCGCCCGATCCGGCTCAACTGACGACCCCGTCGCGCCCGACGGCCCGACACCCGCGAAGGAGGGAACCATGCCGTACGCGGCCAGAGAGGGCGACCCGGTCACCGGGACGGACACCCATCTGGTGCTGGTGCCGGGACCCGGCGGCGCGCCGACGCCGGTGCCGCAGCCGTTGCCCTTCAACGGAACGCTCGACTCGGGCCTGTCCCCGGACGTGCTCATCGACGGCCGCCGCGCCGCGGTCACCGGAAGCGGTGCCGTCAACCGGCCCGGGCATCTGCCGGCCCCGCCCGGCACCGGTTTCACCACCCCGCCCACCGACCGCGGCACCGTGCTCAGCGGCTCGGCGACCGTGCTGGTCAACGGTTCGGGGCTGGCGCGGCTGGGCGACCCGGTCGCCACCTGCTGCGACGTGCCCGGGCCGCCCGCCACGATCACCGGCGGCTCTCCCGGCGTGGTGGCCGGATGAGTGACCTGATCGGCGCCGGGTGGACGTTCCCGGCCCGCGTCTCTCCGGCCGGCCGGCTGCGGCTGGCCCACGGCGTGGAGGAGCTCGACGGCGCGGTCCGGATGATCCTCGGCACCGCGCCGGGCGAGCGGGTGATGCGCCCCGAGTTCGGCTGCGCGCTCTGGGATCAGGTGTTCGCCCCGGTCAACGCGGCCACGCTGGGGCTGATCGCGCAGGCGGCGCGCGAGGCGCTGACCCGCTGGGAGCCGCGCATCGCCGTCGACGACGTCACCGCCGAGGCGGACGGCGAGTCCACCGTACGGGTCTCCGTCGCCTACACGGTGCGGGCGACCAACGACCACCGCAATCTGGTCTATCCGTTCTACGTGATCCCTGGTGAGGAGCCGACCGCGTGAGCCTGCCCGCACCCGAGCTGGACGACCGGAAGTTCCAGGACATCGTCGATGAGGCCAAGCGCCGGGTCACCGCCCTGTGCCCGGAGTGGACCGATCACAACGTCTCCGATCCCGGCGTCGCGCTGATCGAGCTGTTCGCCTGGATGACCGAGTTGATGATCTATCGGCTCAACCAGGTTCCGGACCGGCTCTACGTCAAGTTCCTGGAGCTCGTCGGCATCACCTTGCAGTCGGCCGGTCCGGCCCGCACCGGCCTGCTGTTCCGCCTGGACGGCCCGGCCCGGGACACGGTCGTCGTACCGCGTGGCACCAGGGTCGGCACCGAGCTCGACGAGGACGGCGACCAGATCGTCTTCATGACCGACGCCGATCTGCGCGTGGCCGTACCCGAACTGGTCGCGTGTCGCACCCACGGCGTCGGCCAGGACAACGACCATACGGGCGAGCTGCGGGCCGGCGACGCCCGGATCCTCGTCTTCCCGGGCGTCGCCCGGGACGACGCGCTCTGTCTGGGGCTGCGCGCGGACCATGGCGGGAACCTGCTTCGGGTCGATCTCACCGTCTCCGGCGCGCACGGCGCCGGCATCGACCCGGATCATCCCCCGATCGCCTGGCAGAGCTGGACCGGCCGGGACTGGCAGGACGTCCGGTTGCTGGCCGACACCACGGGCGGGCTCAACCGGTCGGGCCGGGTCGAGATGCTGCTCGCCCCCGGGCACCCGGAGCTCAGCCTCGGCGGTGTCGCCGCACACTGGCTGCGGTGCGTGCTGCGTCCCGTCGAGGGGCACGCCGGTTACCGCTCGTCGCCGATGGTGCAGACGCTCACCGTCGCGGGCCACGGCGGGCTGGTCATGGCCCATCACGCGGAGACCGCTCCGGGCGAGGTCCTCGGGGTCAGCAACGGCCGGCCCGGGCAGAGCTTCTTCGTACGCCGCGCCCCGGCCCTGACCCGCACCGACGACGAGACGGTGCTGGTCGTCCCGGACAACGGCGCCGGCGAGCCGCAGAAGTGGACCGAGGTCGCCACGTTCGCCGGCGCGGGGCCGCAGGACCGGTACGTCACCTGGTGCGGCGCCACCGGCGAGATCCGCTTCGGACCGGGGGTCACCGACGACCGGGGCCGCGTCCGGCTCTACGGCGCCACGCCCCCGGAGAACGCGCAGATCCGGGTCACCGGCTACCGGTACGGGGGCGGCCGGCGCGGCAACGTCGGCCCGGACACCCTGACCGTGCCGTTGTCGGCCGTTCCCCAGCTGCGCTCGGTGACCAATCCCGAGGCCGCCACCGGGGGCCTGGACGCGGAGACCCTGGACAACGCCCGCACCCGTGGCCCGCTGGCGTTGCGCAGCGCCGATCGGGCGGTCACGGCCGCTGACTTCCAGCGTTTCACCACCGAGATCGCCGGGGTCGCCCGCGCTCGCTGTCTGCCGCCCGAATCGCCCGGCGAGCCGGTACGGCTGCTGGTGGTGCCGGCGGCCACCCGCCCGGCCGGGCCGCTCAGCCTGGACGACCTGAGCCTGCCCGAGGATCTCGGCGCGGAGATCCGTAGCCGGCTGGACGACCGGCGGCTGCTGTCGGTCCGGGTCCGGGTCGGCGTACCGCGGTATCAGGGGGTCCGGGTCCGTGCCGTGGTCCGCGCGGTCGCCTCCGCGCCGGCCGAGGTCGTCGGCTCCGCCGCGGCGAAGGCTCTCTACCGTTTCCTGGACCCGGTGGGAGGCGGCCCGGGCGGGGGCGGGTGGCCGTTCGATCGCCCGCTCGGGATCGGCGACGTCTACACCGTGCTGGGCGCGGTCCCCGGGGTGGCCGCGGTCAGCTCGGTCGAGCTCGTCCGCACCGACCTCTGGGGCGAGCACGACGACCTGCCCGGGGGGCAGGAGATCACGCTCCCGCCCGCCGCGCTGTTCCTCTCCGACCGGCACGACGTCGAGGTGGCCCGGTGACCTGGCTGCTCGCCCAGCTTCCGCAGGTGATGGCCCGGGACCGGGTGCTGGCCGCCTTCGTCACCGGTTGCCAGCAGATCACCGACTCCGTCCGGGCCCAGATCGACGACCTGGAACACGAGATCGACGTGGACCTGGCCTCGCCGGAGATGCTCGCGTACCTGAGCTCCTGGCTCGCGGTCGAGGTGCGCCCGGCCGCGACCGTGGCCGAACTGACCGCGCAGCGCCGGCTGCTCCGCGCGGTGGGGCGCGTCCTGCTGTCGCGTGGCACCGCCACCGGTCTGGAGGGGCTGCTGGCCGGGTTGACCGGCGCTCAGGTCACGGTCCACGACTCGGGCGGGGTCAGTCTGCCGGGCGAACCGGATCCCCCCGGCGGCGACGTTCAGATCGAACTGACCAGCCTCGGCCTGAACGACGCCGAGCAGGTACACGCGATGATCCGGGAAGAACTGCCGGTCGGCGTCGGGTACCGGCTCACCGTCGCCGGCCGGGAGGCGTGATGGAGCCACGCCTGCCCCGCGGCCCGTTTCCGGGCTCCGGCCAGGACGCGCCGGGCCGCCGCCGGGAGCAGCCGCCGGAGAAGACCGTTCCCGGTCCCCGCTGCGCCGAGTGTGCCCGCGGCAATCCAGCCGCCCGGGTCCGGTGCGAGGTGTGCGGCGCGGAGCTCTGGCCGTCCGCCGCCTCCCGTGGCATCGCGCCGCCGGCCACGCCCGAGCTGGATCTGCCCGTCCCCGCCGGCCGGCGACCCCTGATCCTGCTCCTGCTGGCACCGCTGGCGATGGCCGCCGCCGTCTTCCTGACGGTCTGGCTGCTCGGCTGACCGGGCCGAGCCGTTGGTCAGGCGATCAAGCGGTCGGCGGTGAGCTTGCGGGACGTGCCGGCGAGCAGGGTGCGCAGCCGGGCCGCGGGCAGCGGGGCGCCCGGGTCGGCCGCGGGCATCTGCGGAGTGGTGCCGGAGCGCACGGCCTCGGCCAGCTGGGCCCAGGCGGTCCTGAGGGCGTCGGGGTCGGCGCAGTACGGCACGGTGTAGGCGTCCGTCTCGGGTTCGAAGCGCCAGCTTTCGGCCAGGGGGCCGGCGTCGACGGTGTCGAAGCCGAGCCGGCTGATCAGCTCGGCCGCACTGGCCTTGGCCCGCGGGTCGTCACCGGCGATGGGTAGCGCGCTGCGGTCGGCCGCGCCGGGCGGGCGCGCCAGCACGGGGATGTGGTGGTCGCTGATGTTGTTGAAGGCCTTGACCAGCTTGGCCTCGGCCAGGTGCTGCTGGACGAGTTCGCTGGTGGTGATCTCACCCGCGTCGAGGGCGGGCCGGTGGCCGTCGCGTGTCGCGTAGTAGTTGCTGGTGTCGAGCACGACTCGGCCGGCCAGCGCGGTTGCGGGGAGCTGCTGGTACGCGCCGAGCGGGATGCTGACCACGACCAAGTCGCCGGCTCGGGCGGCTCCCTCGGGAGTCGCGGCACGGGCCCGTGCGCCGAGCTGGGCCACCGTCGCGGTGAGGGTTTCCGGGCCGCGGGAGTTGGCCAGGACGACGTCGATTCCCGCCGCGATGGCCTGCCGGGCGAGGGTGGTGCCGATGGCGCCGGCGCCGATGATGCCGAGTGTTGCCATGGAGGGCAATCCTTTCAATCGGAGCAGTTGCTCCGATTCAAGCTAACACCAAGCGGAGCACTTGCTCCTGTTGCCCGGATCACAAACGGAGCAGATGCTCCGGGCTGGGAACCATGTCGTACGCTGGACGCCGTGACGCTCGCCGACCACGCCGTTCCAGCGCCCCGGCCCGTGCGCCGAGCCGACGCCGAGCGCAACCGTGCCGCGATCATCAAGGCGGCCGGTGAGGTCTTCGCCGAGTGCGGCGGCGGCGTGGACGTCCGCGAGATCGCCCGGCGCAGCGGTGTCGGCATGGGCACGCTCTACCGCCACTTCCCGGCCAAGGACGAGTTGCTCGCCACCGTCCTGGGGCAACAGTTCGACGCGTGGCTCACCGACGCCCACCAGCGGGCCATGGCCACCGAGGACCCCTGGCAGGCGCTTGCCGGCTTCTTCGAGCAGTTGCTCACCACCCAGGCCGGCAACCGCGCCGTCGTCGAGAGCTACGCCGCCACCGGTGGCCCCAGCGAGTCCTGCGTCCAGCGCTGCTATTCCTGCATCGACGAGCTACGCACCCGCTGCGTGGACGCCGGCGTGCTGCGCCCCGGCGTCACCACCGACGACCTGTTCCTGCTCAGCGGTGCCCTGAGTCAGGCCGTCCTGACCACCGCCGAGAGCAACCCGGGTCAGTGGCGCCGCCTGCTGCGCATCTCCCTCGACGGCCTCAGCAGCCGCAACACCGAACCCTTGCCCGAGCGCGACGCGGACGCTTGATGCCGGCCGTGAGGATCTGCTCCACACCGAGGTCCGCTGTGCCGGGCGGCCGGCCCTGGACACTCCGGCCAACCGAGGTGGTCAGGCGTCCGTCCAAGAGCCGTAGATGACGGGCTGCGCGGGGTTGACGCGTTCGGCGACCGCCCGGCCGAGTCGTTGGATGACGGCCACGTCGGTGGGCTCCAGCGCGTCGACGAAATAGTCACGGACCGCGGCGACGTGGTCGGGCGCGGCCGCGACCACCTTGGCGTAGCCGGCGTCGGTCAGCGTCGCGTTGGTCCGCCGGCCCGAACCGGGCACCCGCGACCGACGCAGCAGACCCTGCTTCTCGAGCCGGGTCACGACGTGCGACAGGCGAGATAGCGATGAGGACACCCCGGCCGCGATCATGTTCATCCGCAATGTCCGGTCGGCGCGTTCGGACAGCACGGACAGCACCATGTACTCGACGAGCGTCAGTTGCGCGGTCCGCTGCAGCCGGGAGTCCAGGGCCGCCGGCAAGCTGATCATGATCGAGGCGGTGGCGAGCCAGGCTTTACGCTCCTCGTCGCTGAGCCACCGGGGCTCCGGGGCGGCGGTCGTGGACTCCTCCGGTTCCTGTGCCATGCGACGAGCTTACTTGTTGTAACGTCAACTTCGTGGCCGGGCCGGCGTGGGTGACGTCGGCGGCGGGCCGGTTCAGCGGCCGCCGTGGTGGATCCGGTAATGCTGGGCCAGCAGATCACGTCCGTAGTCGTTGCCGTTGGGCGAGCGCACGATCGTGTGGACGTGGAAGCGAGCCGGTTCCGTGTTCGTGAGGAAGACACCGGGATGGTTGTCGTACTCGACAAGCAGCACGGGGGAGTGGATGCGGTAATAGAACGGAGCGTCGTCGTCGGAGCCGCCGCGCCACGCGAACCGGGTCTCGCCGAAGTGATCGCGGACCAGGGCCAGGGTGTTCTCGGCCTGGGCCGGCGGGAGGCGGTCGAGGTAGACCCGGATCAGCTCCACCAGCCCGTCACGTTGGTCGGCCGGCAGGCTGTCGGCGACGATGCCCTCGGGCGCCAGGACGAGATTGTCGCCGCCCGCGCCGGCCAGGTGCCGTCCGTTCCAGGGGCCCGCCAGTTCGGGCGGAAGGTCCTCGGCGCGCAGTGACGGGCCCATCAGGAACTCGCTTTCCCGGTCGGCGTCGAGGGTGCGGCGGAACGACAGCGCGACGTCGGTCTCCCGGTCGAGGGCGCTCAGACCGGTGAACCGGCCGGTGCCGGTCGTCGGCTCGGCGCCGAGGAACACCGGGGCGAGCACCACCTGGCCGCCGACGAAGACACAGTGCAGGTCGACGTGGTGGCCCATCAGCTGCCACCCCCACGGCGAGTCGCCCGAAGGCGTGCCGAACACGGTGAACCAGTACGCGAACTCGGTCAGGGTGTCGCGGTAGTCGTCGATGAGCTCGCCCAAATTTTGGTTGAGCGCCATGACCGCCCGTACCTCGCCGTATCCGCCCTTGCTGAGGCTCGCCTCGACGACCGCGAGGGCGCGCTCACGGTCCCGGTCGGGCAGCCGGTCCAGGCGCATGCCCTTCGGGTGCCAGGTCGGTATCGCGTTGGTCCACAGCCGCCACTCGGCCGCGTCCATAGGCAGGGCGCCGACCGCTCGCTGGTGCGGTGGCAGCCCGTCGAGGTAGGCCCGGGCCGCCGTGGACGCCACCGCCGTGGACGAACCCGGACCGTCGAGGCGGTAGAGGCCGGTCCGGGGCGTGCCGTCGTCGGTGATACCGACGTAGGGCTCGCGGTAGCGGCGTTCACCGGCGGTCAGCTCGAAGGCCGCCTCGGGCGGGAGCAGGTCGGCGAAGAGGTGGGCGTCGACGATCGGAAGAGCGCCGCGCCCGGTCGGCAGTGGAAAGGCGGCCGGGGTCCGGTGGTGAGACATCGAGCTGGTCCCTTCAGTTCGCGGTTTTCCAGCCGTACGCGGCGAGGGTGTCGGCCAGGCCGTCGAGCAGGCTGGGCAGGTCCTCGACGGTCGCGCCCGAGCCGAAGACGTAGTTGTCCGGTCGCAGGATCAGCACCTTGCGCCCGGTCCGGCGGAACCACAGGTCGAAGTCGCCGTCGATGTCCTGGTAGTAGCCGGGACCCGGGCCCCGGGACACGTGGAAGACCGCCATCCCGAGTCCTTCGGCGACCGCACGCCCTCGCTCGCCGAAGAGCTCCGCCGGCACGGGGTGGCGAGAAACGATCTTCCAGCCCGGGGTGCCGAACTCGTCGAATCGGCCGAGGCGGCCGTCGAAGGCCACACGGGCCTGGAGAGCCAGGCGTCCGTCCACCGGGGACCCGTCGCCGGGGCCGGCGGCCGTGACGATGCCGGGTCCGAGGCGCGGGAACTCGGGCTGAGGCGGGACGCTGCCCGAGCGAAGTGCTTCGTCGCGCTGCCGGGCCAGCTCCGGATCCCGGAGGCTGACCATTTCACCCAGCGCCATCGACGCCCGGGTCAGTTCCTCGACGTGCGGGGCCCGCTCGGACTCGTAGGTGTCGAGCAGGCTGTCGTCGGCGTCGCCGGCCAGCACCGCCGCGATCTTCCACGCGAGGTTGAGCGCGTCGCGGTAGCCCGAGCACACGCCCTGACCCATGAACGGCGGCATGGTGTGCGCGGCGTCCCCGGCCAGCAGCACGCGACCGTCTCGCCACCGTTCGGCCAGCAGGCTCTCGAACGAGTAGACGGCCCGCCGTTCGATGGTGCCGTCGCGAGGCGTCAGGCCCCACCGGGCCAGTTGTCCCCAGCTGAACTCGTCGCTCAGCAGATGATCGCGGGACTCCTGCTCGCGGGAGGCGAACTCGAAGCGGGCGGTGGCGGGACCGGACCACCGGCCGGCGAGAACGGGGCGCTCGGGATCGAGCACCTGGAACACCTCCGGAAGCTCCGGCAGGTCAACGTCCGGGTCGTTCAGGCGTACGTCGAGGACCAGCTCCTGCAGCGCGCGGAAACCGAGGTCGCGGCGGCCGATGCCCAACGCCGAACGGACGAAACTGTTGGCACCGTCCGCGCCGACGACATACGACGCTCGGATCGTGGCGCGCGCACCGTCGCGGCGTACGACCAGATCCACGCCGTCGGTGTCGGGGCGGAGCTCTTCCGCGGTCGTGTCCATGTGGACCCGTACGCCCAGATCCCGTACGCGCCGGTCGATGATCTCCTCGATTTGCGGCTGGTAGGAGAGGTAGCTGGCCTTCCAGCCGGCACCGTCCTGGCCCAGCGTGAGGGTCGTCAACAGCTCCATGTCGGCGTCCATCAGGCTCCACTCCAGCAAGGGGCGAGCAACCAGCTCGACCTCGCCGGCGATGCCCAGCGTCTGGAACGCGCGCATCGTCTCGCCGTCGAAGTGTCCTGCCCGGGACAGCGGATATCTGCGCGGGAACCGTTCCACGACGGCGACATCGAGGCCGTGTTGCGCGAGCAGGCCGGCGGTGACCATCCCGACCGGGCCGTAGCCCACCACAACCACGTCGTGACGGTCGATATCAGCGGAGGATGAGGACATGTCTGCTCCAGTTCGTCGTAGCGGTCGCTATCGGGTGGGTACGGCGAGGACGTCGCCGGGCAGCAGGAAGCGGTTCTCGATCCGCCGGGACGCGATCAGCCACGGGCGCGGCGCCTGGTCCGGATGCTCGGCTCGGACGAAGCGGTCGAACACGTCGGCTATCAGCACCGGGGCGGTCGCCGCGATCGGTGGCTCGCCGTCCTGCGCGTAGAGCACCAGAGCCGACACGACATCGACCAGATCGGTCTCGTGGCGGCGGATGTGGACGTTGGAGGCCAGGTGACGGGAGACCCGGGGCCCTCGGGCGGCCCGGTCGCGGTAGACGGCGTCGATCTCGGCGGTGCCGTGGAAGGTCCGCCGCGAGAACGTCAGGTCGGCGCCGGCGGTGAAGAAGCCGGAAGCCGCTGATCCGTCCCCGTGGTCGATCTCGAACCACAGGGCTGTTATCAGCGTCGACAGGTCGGCCTGGAGCAGCGCGGTCGTTTCGCCGGAACTGCGCATGGCATCTCCCCGTGGCCTCGGCGCCGAAAGTGTAGCTTCAAGTTTACGCCCAACTTGAAGCTACAACAAGTGCCGTCTGGGCTGGCGATGCAGCCCTGGGCTACCACGGGGGTTCAGGGCAGGCTGATGTCGGCGTAGATGGCGGCGTGGTCGGAGCCCGCGTGCACGGCCGCGGTCATCGTGTCGTAGATCGGCCACAGCGTCCCCCGCTTGCCGCCCCACACGCCGCGCCGGAAGATCCCGCCGCCCGTGGCCGCGGCGAACAGGGCCGGGCTGAGCAGGACATAGTCGAGCTTGTTGCGGGCCGTGCAGTAGCCGTAGGTGCCGGGCCGCCCGTCGTCGTCGAACCCGGGATGAGTGCTGATGTCGCGCAGGTCGGTGCCGGTGATCAGGGGCGCCAGTGGCTCGCTGTCGGGGGTGTCGTTGAGGTCGCCGACCACGGCCACGTGCGGGATGCCGTCGGCGATCAGGTCGCGGTAGATCTCGGCGACCCGGGTGGCCTGGCGGCGGCGGATCGCGTCGGAGGCGAGCTTCCCGCCGTACCCCTTGCTCTTGAAATGGTTGACCAGAACGGCCACCGGCGCGCCGTGCGGGGTGCGAAAGAGGAACTCGGCGCAGTCGCGGCTGAACACCCGGCCGCGGTGGTCGTGGTCGTCGACGTGGCTGACCTGCCTGATCAGCGGGTATTCGGGACCGGCGAGCACGCCCACGTCGATGCCGCGCTCGTCGTTGCCGTCGACGACCATGACGTGCGGGTACATCGGAGTGTCGCCGGCCGGCAGCGCGGCGTCGGCGAAGCGTTTGAGTGCGATCCGGCTCTCCGTCTCGATCACCCCGACGATGTCGCCACCGACGTCGGCGAGCACCCGCGCGGTGTTGGCCAGCGCCAGCTCGTCGACCCGGTCGGTGGTGAGCTCGACCCAGCCGATCCACGACGCGCGCCCCTCGGCGATCACCGTGACCTTGCCGTCGCGCGACCGGCGGAGCAGCCGCCCGCGGTTCTGCCGCAGCCGGGCGAACTTCGCCGTATCTCCGTTGCGGAGCCCCAGTTTGCGCAGCTCCCGCAGGATGTCCTGCTTGATCGGGTCGGTGTAGGTGGGTTCCTCGAGCAGGGTGCAGATCTTCTGGTACGCCTCCAGCACGGGCCGGCCGGCCGCCCAGGTGCGCTGGTCCAGAGCGCGGGCCCGGTTGAACAGGTTCTCCACGTTGTACGCCGCGATCCGCATGGTGCCTCCGGTCTATTCTTGCGGGCCGGTCCGCGATTCCTCGGCTGTGGACAGGTTAAGAGTTGACGAACAGTGTTCACTCGGTTGCCGATCGTCACCATAGGGCGCGATAGTGATCTCCAGGAGGGATGAAATGCCT
Source organism: Actinoplanes sp. NPDC049265 (assembly GCF_043197135.1). Taxonomy (NCBI): domain Bacteria; kingdom Bacillati; phylum Actinomycetota; class Actinomycetes; order Micromonosporales; family Micromonosporaceae; genus Actinoplanes; species Actinoplanes sp. NPDC049265. Next base: position 112,390 of record NZ_JBICSP010000019.1, read on the forward strand.
GCGTCGGCCGCGGTGTCGAGGCTCGCCGCCGGCGAGCCTCCGATCAATTTCGCGGCCCATCAGTTCCGCGCCGGCAACATCGCAGGTGCCCGCGACGACTTCGAACAGATGCTGGCGATGCTCATCTCCGCCATTCACCCCGGCGTCCGGCAGATCGCCGCGCATCCCGGCGACTGGGGCATCGACGTGCTCGCCGGCGACCTGACCGGCCTGGTCGTGCTCTGGCAGTCGAAGTACTTCTGGCCGCTGGTCGCCCGCGGTCAACAGGCGCAGATCCGCGAGTCGTTCGAGTCGGCGCTGGCCGCGGCCGAACGCAACGGCTACCAGATCAGCCGGTGGGTGCTGTGCGTGCCGTCCAGCATGGACCCCGACACCGCCCGCTGGTGGGACCGATGGAGCGCCCGGCGCCGCCGGGAGACCGGGGTGCTGATCGACCTGTGGGACGAGACCACGCTGCGCGAGATGCTGGCCCGGCCGGACGCCGCGCACGTGCGGCGGCACTACTACGATCCCTACCTGCCGGGTACGCCGCCGGCGGCCCGCCGCGCGCTGCACGACGTGGACGACGAGCAGGCCGGGGTGCTCGACCGGGCGCTGTTCGTGCGGCAGTTGCACGCCGCCGGGCACGCCGAGGTCGAGGCGGCCAAGCACGAGTTCTTCAACGCCGACCTGCTGGCGCGGGAGATTCACGACAAGGGGGTACGCGCGGAGCTCGACGCCCTGCGTGAGGCCGACGGCGTCGCGTACGGGATCTGGGAAGCTCGTTTCAACGCCCTCGGCCGCGAACCGGACCCGCTGCTCCCGGGCCTGCACGCCGCGGTGATGGGCGAGATCCGCGAGTCCGGCGCGTTCCCGTCCGAACTCGCCGCGAGCCGGGTCCACCACTGCGGCCTGATGCACCGGATCGTGCAGAACCGCCGGGCCGGCTGGGTGCGGCACTGGCGCCGCATCGCCGAGGAGGAGCCGGCGTGAACCACGACGTCACCGAGTACGGCCGCCGCATCGCCGAGGAGGAGCCGGCGTGAACCCCGACGACGTCACCGAGTTCCGCTGTGCCCGCCTGTTGCTGCTGCTCGACCTGGTGCACGACGAACTGCCGGACGGGGTCGACGCCGAGCGCATCGCCCTCTACGACTTCTTCGCCGCCCACCCGTTGCTGCTGGCCCGCGACTCCGACGACCCCGATCGGCTCAGCCTGCGGCTGGCCGGGTTCGACGACCGCGCCGTGGGGTACGCGAGCGCCGGCCAGCGCCTCGCCACGGCACTGCAGCGGATCTCCGGCGACCTGGCCGTACTCGTCTCCACCGGGCTGGCCGGCATGACCACCTCGGGCCGGATCCGCTACCGCCTCACCCCGGCCGGCCGGGCCGCCGCGGCCGGACTGACCGCGGCATATGCCGTTTCCTACGTCGCCGCCGCACGAATCGTTCTGCGCCGCCTGCGCAGGCTCAGCGGCCGTAGACTAAGGGAGACGGTCCGCCGAAGCACGACCTTCGGATACCCGACCGCCGCGCCCGGCCATCCCGCCGCCTACTCCACTGATGCTGGAGATCAGACATGAGCGAACGCGTGGTGCACGGGATCCGCATCCGGCGATTGCGTCTGCACGCCGACGGCCGCACCTACGACGTCGACTTCCGCGGCCCGGCCGACGCGCCCCGGCCACTGTCGATCATCGCCGGGGCGTTCGGCACCGGAAAGACCACGATCCTCGAGTTCGTCGACTACTGCCTGGGCGCCTCCGACCACCCGCGACACCCGGCCATCACGCCCAAGGTGCGGGCGGCCACCCTCGAGATCGAGCTGTCCGGCACGCCCTACCTCATCGAGCGGGCGGTCGGCGAGCCGTCCACGTTCGCCTACGTCTGCCCCGGCCGCCTCGACGAGACCGGCACCGCCACTCCCGAACGCCGCCCTCTGCGTCCCGCCGGCGCGGCCAACAGCCTGTCCAGCCTCCTGCTGTCGCACTGCAAGCTGGAGGGTGTGCGGCTGCGCGACGGGCGGACCGAAGCCGGAGCGGTCACCGACCCGCTCAGCTTCCGCGACCTGATGTGGCTGTGCTTCCTGCCCAGCGAACGGCTCGACGACCGCAACCTGCTGTTCGAGAACGTCCCGATGAAACACCTCAAGCTCCGCCAGGTCGTCGACGTCGTGTTCGACGTGCACAACGACCGGGCGATCGAGCTCGGCCGCCGGATCGGTGCCCTGGAGCTACGGCTGGGCGAGGCCCACCAGGCCCATCGGGCCGCCAGTGAGCTGGTGGCCGAGGTCGAGCCGGCCGGGCGCGACGAGCTGGCCGGCCTAGAACGCGCGGCCAAGGCCGAACTGGCGGCGTGCGCACAGGCCACCGCGGCCCTCGACGAGCGTGCCCGATCGGACACCCGGTTCGCGGAGGAACTGCGGGAACGGCATCGCGAGGCGGGCGGCGCGGCGCGGGTGGCGGCGGCGTTGCTGCGTGACCGCGAGACCCAGGCGCAGCGGATGACGTCGCTGCGGGCCACGTACGCCGACGACGTCAGCAAGCTGGTCATGCTGGCCGAGGCCGGCAACCTGTTCCCGCCCATGCGGCTGGATGTCTGCCCGTCCTGCCTGACGCCGATCCCGGCCGGGGTCACCGCCTGCGAAAACTGCGGCGAGGCGCCGGCCGGGCCGCCCGACGTCGGCGCCGAGCTGCGGTCGGCGCGGGCCCGGCTGACCGAGCTGACCGAATACCTGGACGAGCTGGAACGGGAGATCCCGCGGCTGCGCGTCGCGGCCGCACGCGCCCAGGAGGTCGAGGCGCGAGCGGCGGCCGAGGTCGACGCGGCGACGGCCCACGCGGTGACGCCCTACCTGGCCCAGCGGGACGCGCTGGCCCGGCGGCGTGAGGACGCGGCCACCACGCTGCAGCGGGCGGTGGACGGGCTCCGGTTGACCGGGGTGGTGCATCGGCGGCTGGCCCTGGTCGAGCATCTGGAGTCGCAGCTCGGCACGCTGCGCGACGAGCTGTTCGCGGTGCTGACGCCGGCCGGTGAGCGTACGGCCGTGGTCGAGCGGGTCGGCGGCCGGTACCGCGACATCCTGCGCGAGTGGCACTTCCCCCGGGCCGGCGACGCGCGGCTGGCCGAGGACCTGACGCCCTACACGCGCGACGAACCGTACACGGCGGCGTCGTCCGGTGGACGTACCCTGATCGCCCTGGCCTGGCAGTTGGCTCTGTTCGAGATCGCCTGGGAGGAGCGCTCGTCGCACCCGGGTTTCCTGCTGCTGGACAGCCCGCAGAAAAACCTGGGGGCCGGGGAGGACGCGGTCACCGACCGCATCTACCGGCACATCGAGCGGTGGCTGGCCGGGGGTGGCGCCGGCGCGCAGATCGTGGTGGCCGACAACGCGCCCCCGCCGACCGTCGCGTCCGACGTGGTGGTCCGCTTCTCCCGCCGAGCCGACCGCCCCCCGTACGCCCTGATCGACGACGACATAGCCTGACCCCCGCCCTGCCCGACCACCCCAACCTCCGGTGGTAGACCTGGGCGGTTTCGGCGGCCCGGACCCACTGCCCTCACCAGTGGTAGTCCGGGCGGTATTCGCGAACCAGCCGCGCGGGGCTACCACTGGGACTTTGAGTGGTGGGTTCGGGGGGACGGGATGTTGGGTGGGGCTGGCGTTCGGGTGGCGCGCGGAGCGCGCCTGCCACGCACGGACGTGGAGCGCAGCGACCCTCGGCGGGAGCTGCGGTCTGTACCACCCACTCAGCTACGACAGCTTGATCTTGATCTTGATCTTGATCTACCAGGTGTGGTTCTTGAACCAGGAGCGGGCGGCGCGGGTGTTCAGGAGGATCAGGTAGAAGGCCGGCTGGATCAGGGCGATCAGCACGGTCGGATCCTGCGTGCGCCAGGTCGTGTAAGCGATGCCCGCGACCGTGAGGAAGAGCAGGAAGTTCAGCAGGACGCGGGCCCAGTTGCGGCCGATCTGCAGGCGGCGGCCGAACCAGATGGTGATCAGGCCGAGCACGCCCAGCACGGCGACGCCGGCGATCGTGGCGGCCTGCTGGTCACGCTGGCTGAGCTGCTGGATCCGGCCGTCGAGGTGACCGGTGGCGAACAGGAAGCCGGCGGCTGCCGCGGCGAGCAGGTAGATCGCACCGCCCAGGTAGTACAGGATCGCGATGAAATGCACGCTGACGGGGGCGCTGCGGCGGGCGGCGGGCGGCATGTACTGGGGGTATGCGTAAGCCATGGGAACAGGGTGCGGCGCCGGGTGACCTGTGCGAATCCCGGAAACGTGCCACTACGAGGCGACCTCGACGGGCCCTTTGCGTGGCCGCGGTGCTGTTTGGTGGTATCCGGCCCGGGTTCGGCTGGGCGTCGAATGTCCGAGCCGGGTGATCTGATCAGGCGGCGGGACCAGCGGTGAGCAGGGTGCGGGTGGCGATGGCGGTCATGGCTGGTGTCCTCCTCGGGAGTGCGGGTCACCAACTCGTCGACCAGTGGATGTGACAGGGAATATACTCGTTCCCTGTCACATCGGCCGGGCGACGTAGGGGCAGATGATCCGACGAGAACGGAGCAGGACATGCGTTACCTGATGATGTCGATGGCGAACGGCGAGCGGCCCGACGAGAAGCTGTTCGCCGAGATGGCGGCGTTCATCGAGGAGATGACGGCCAAGGGTGTGCTGCTGGCGACCGGTGGGCTCGCGCCCGAAGGCGTGGTGATCAGCTCGGCCGGTGACGAGATGACGGTGACCGACGGGCCGTTCGCCGAGGCGCGGGAGGCGGTCGGCGGGTTCGCGCTGGTCGAGGTGGGATCCAAGGAGGAGGCGATCGAGCTGGGCCGGCGCTTCCGGCGGATCGTCGGCGACGGCACGAGCGTGATCCAGCAGGTGTTCGGCGGCTGACCCGGCGCGAGTGAGGTGGCAGCGGCGATGATCGAGAGCGGTGGGGCAGCCGACGGTCGGGCGACCGCCGAGGGCGGGGTGCCGGCCGGCGGCCGGGTGACCCCCAAGGCTGTCCGGGCTACGGTCGACGCGGTCTGGCGGCTGGAGTCGGCGCGGATCGTGGCCGCCCTCATGCGCCTGCTGCACGACGTCGGCCGGGCCGAAGAGGTCGCGCAGGACGCCCTGGTCGCCGCGCTCGAGCAGTGGCCGGCGACCGGCGTCCCGGGCAATCCCGGTGCTTGGCTGACCGCTGTCGCCAAGCGCCGGGCGGTCGACCGGATCCGCCGCGAGCGCCGCTTCGAGGAGATGGCGCCCCGGCTGGCCGTGGACGCGCTGGAGGAGCAGCCGGACGACGTGCTCCGGCTGATGTTCATCTCGTGCCACCCGGCGCTTGGCCCGCGTACCCGGGCCGCGCTGACCCTGCGCATGGTGGCGGGATTGAGCGCGGGTGAGATCGCGCGGGCCTTCCTCACCACCGAACCGGTTGTGCGGCAACGGATCGCCGAGGCCCGGCGGGTGCTGGCCGAAGTTCGAGCGAGGTTCGAGTTGCCGCCGCCGGACGAGCTGGCCGGGCGACTCTCATCCGTCCTCGAGGTGCTGTACCTCATCTTCAATGAAGGTTATGCGGCCACGGCCGGCGACGACCTGCTGCGCCCGGAACTGACCCGGGAGGCGGTGCGGCTGGCCCGGATCCTGGCCGAGCTGGCGCCGGGCGAGGCGGAGGTGCACGGCCTGGTCGCGCTGATGGAGATCCAGGCGTCGCGGTCGGCCGCGCGCACCGGGCCGGACGGTGCGCCGATCCAGCTGCACGAGCAGAACCGCGGGCTGTGGGATCAGTTGCTCATCCGGCGCGGCTTCGGCGCCATGCTGCGGGCCCGCGAGATCGGGGGTACGCCCGGACCGTACGTCCTGCAGGCCGCGATCGCCGTCTGTCACGCCCAGGCCCGCGCCGCCGCCGACACCGACTGGACGCAGATCGTCACCCTTTACGAGTTGCTTGAACGTCTCGTGCCGACGCCGGTCGTCCGCCTCAACCGGGCGGTCGCGGTGAGCTTCGCCCGCGGCCCGGGGCCGGCCCTGGACCTGGTCGAACCCCTGCTCGCCGACCCGGCTCTGCGCGACTTCCACCTGCTTCCGAGCGTCCGCGCCGACCTCCTGCGACGCCTCGGTCGTGCGTCAGAGGCCAGCCGTGAGTTCACCCGGGCCGCCGGCCTGGCGACCAACGCCGCCGAGCGCGCGTTCCTGGAACACCGGGCCGAAGCCGAAGAATCCCGGGCCGAAGCCGAGGACCGCCGGGCCGAAGCCGAGGAGCGCCGGGCCGAAGCCCAGCCCACGGAGCCCGGCGAGCCCGCGGCACAAGACGAGCAAGACGAGCCCGACGAGCAAGACGGGTCCGCGGGACGGACGTTGGGGGAGGCGGCCGACGCGTTTCTCGGCCGCACCGATTTCGAGGCGGCAACGCGACGGTCGTACCAGCAGACGATGCGGCGCCTGCGCCGTACCGTCGGTGACCGTCTTCCGCTCAGCGCCCTTACCGCCGGCGACGTCGCCCGCGCCTTCGTGACGGCCTGGGGCGATGCGGCCCCGGCGACCTGGAACCGCCACGTCGCGGCGGTCCGCACCTTCGCGGCGTGGCTGGGCGACCCGGCAATGGCCGATTCACTGTCCAGAAAGGATATCGGCCGAGCAGTGGTGGCCGTCCCAGTTCGGGCAGTGCGATGGGACCACGACTCCACACCGCTCCGCGAACGTGCATTGTGGACATTGCTTCAGGAGTCGGGCGCGCCGATTCAGGCCGTGCTGGCGCTCGACGTCGAGGATCTCGATCTGGAGGACCGCCGGGCCCGGGCCGGGCGACGCTGGGTCACCTGGCGGTCCGGCACCGCGCGGCTGCTGCCACGGCTGCTGGCCGGGCGTACCCGCGGACCGGTCTTTCTGGCCGAACGCAAACCGGTGCCGTCACGGCCGCTCGCCGACGCCGACCGCTGCCCCGAGACCGGGCGGCGCCGGCTGTCCTACGAGCGCGCCGAATACCTCTGCAAGCGGGCCACCGGGCACACGCTCGGCGCGCTCAAGCATCCTCCGAACGGACAACCCTGAACACCGATCTTCGGCGTAGCGTGTCGGACAGGTGCCCAGTGGCGACGCGAGGGAGCGTGGGATGAAGAAGCTCATCAACGATCCGGCGAATGTGGTGTCCGACGCGCTTCGGGGCATCGCCGCGGCCCATCCCGAGCTGCGCGTCGACCATGAGAATCGGCTGATCATCCGGGGTGACGCGCCCGTGCGGGGAAAGGTCGGGCTGGTCTCCGGCGGCGGGTCGGGGCACGAGCCGCTGCACGGCGGGTTCGTCGGGCCGGGCATGCTCGACGCGGCCTGCGCGGGCGAGGTGTTCACGTCGCCCGTACCGGACCAGATGCTCGCCGCCACCAAGGCCGTGGACGGCGGGGCGGGCGTGCTGCACATCGTCAAGAACTACACCGGCGACGTGATGAACTTCGAGATGGCGGCCGAACTGGCCGAGGCCGAGACCGGCGTGCACGTGGTCTCGGTAGTGACCAACGACGACGTCGCGGTGCAGGACAGCCTGTACACCGCCGGGCGACGGGGCGTCGGTGTGACAGTGCTCGTGGAGAAGATCGCCGGTGCCGCGGCCGACCAGGGCCGGTCGCTGAGTGAGGTCGCCGACGTGGCCCGCAAGGTCAACGACGCCGGCCGCAGCATGGGCCTGGCGCTGACCTCGTGCACCGTCCCGGCGGCCGGCAAACCCACGTTCGACCTGCCCGACGACCAGATGGAGGTCGGCATCGGCATCCACGGCGAGCCGGGCCGCCGCCGGGTGCCGCTCGCGCCCGCCTCCGAGGTCGCCGAGATGCTGGTCAGCCCGATCTTGGCCGACCTCGACTTCACCGGCGGCGACGGCGTGATCGCGTTCGTCAACGGCATGGGCGCCACCCCGCTGATCGAGCTGTACGTGCTCTACAACGAGGTCGCGCAGATTCTGGCCAAGGCCGGCGTGACGGTCGCCCGGTCGCTGGTCGGGCCGTACATCACCAGCCTGGACATGGCCGGCGCCTCGGTGACGCTGCTCAAGGCCGACGACGAGACCCTGCGGCTGTGGGACGCGCCGGTGAACACGTCCGGCCTGCGGTGGGGGGCGTGAGCGTGGACGCGGCCGCACTGACCGCCTGGCTGACCGAGTTCGCACGGCTCGTCGAGACGCACCGCGAGCTGCTGACCGACCTGGACTCGGCGATCGGGGACGCCGACCACGGCTCGAACCTCGACCGCGGCATGAAGGCGGTGCTCGCGACCCTCGAGAAGGAACAGCCGGCGACCCCGGCGGCGGTACTCAAACGGACCGGCATGACGCTGATCAGCACGGTCGGCGGGGCGAGCGGGCCGCTCTACGGGACGGCGTTCCTGCGGATGGCCACGGCCGCCGGCGACGACGAGACGCTGGATCCGGCGACCTTCGGCAAGGCGTTGCGCGCGGCCCTCGAGGGGGTGGTCGCGCGGGGCAAGGCGGTGGCCGGTGACAAGACGATGTACGACGCGCTGGCGCCGGCCGTGGACGCGCTGGAGGGTGCGCTGGCCGACGGTCAGCCGTTCGCCGAGGCGCTGGACGCGGCCGTCCGTGCCGCCGAGGAGGGCCGCGAGGCGACGATCCCGATGGTCGCGCGCAAGGGCCGGGCCAGCTATCTCGGCGAACGCAGCGCCGGCCACCAGGATCCGGGCGCGACCTCGATGACGTTCCTGCTCGCGGCCGCCGCCGGCACGCTCCGCGGGTGATGACCGGGCTGGTCGTGGTCAGCCACAGCCGTGCGCTGGCCGACGCGGCGGTGGCCCTGGCCGCGGAGATGGTCCAGGGCCAGGAGATCGCGCTGGCGGTGGCGGCCGGCCTGGACGACGGCTCGTTCGGCACCGACGCGGTCGCCATCGCGTCGGCGATCGCCTCGGCCGACCGCGGTGACGGTGTCGTGGTCCTGATGGATCTGGGCAGTGCGGTGCTCTCGGCCGAACTCGCGCTCGACCTGCTGGACGATCCCGACCGGCGCGACCAGGTCGTGCTGTGCCCGGCGCCGCTGGTCGAGGGCCTGGTCGCGGCGGTCGTGGCGGCGTCCGCGGGTGCGTCCCGGGACGAGGTGGCGGCCGAGGCGGTAGCCGGTCTGGCCGGCAAGGAATCCCACCTCGGCGCGGAGCCGGCCGCCCCGGCCGCGTCCGCTCCGGCCGAGGGTGTCTCGGCGACCTTCACCGTCACCAACCCGCACGGGTTGCACGCACGGCCGGCCGCTCGACTGGTGTCCGAGGTTCGCGACGCCGGCGCTCCGATGGAGATCCGCAACCGCACCACGGGTTCGGCCTGGGTGCCGGCGTCGAGCCTCACGCGAGTGGCCACGCTGGGCGCACTTCAAGACCACGAGCTCGAGGTACGCGCGTCCGGCGCCCACGCCCAGCCGGCCGTGGACCGGGTGCTGGCCCTGGCCGGGCGCGCCTTCGACGAGACACCCGCCGAGCCGTCCGAGCCGTCCGCGCCGTCCGAGCCGGGCGAACCGGGCGAACCGGGAGCGGGTGTCCGGGCGGGGGCGCAGCCCGCCTCGCCGGGAATCGGCGTGGGGCCGGCCTGGCAGCTCGGTGAGTCCACACCGGACATTCCCGAGGTGCCGTCCCAGGGTTCGGATGTCGAGACGACGCGCCTGGACCGGGCCCTCGACGACGTGCGGGCCTCGGTGCGGCGGCTCCGCGACGGCACCGGTGTCACCGAGGCGGGAATCTTCGACGCGCACCTGCTCCTGCTCGACGACGCCGACCTGCTGGACGAAGCGCGTACCCGCATCGCCGAAGGCGCCCCCGCACCGCAGGCCTGGGCAGCCGCCGCGACCCGCGTCGCAGCCGAGTTCGCCGCCCTCGACGACCCCTACCTGCGGGCGCGCGCCGCCGACGTCCGAGCCGTGTCCGACCAGGTGCTCCGGTCCCTGCTGGGCGCGGCGGGGCCGGCCGTGACCGGTACGGGAGTGCTGATCGCCCGCGACCTCACCCCGGCCGAGGCGGCCGCCCTCGACCCGGCCACGGTCGCCGGGATCGTGCTGGCGGCGGGCAGCCCCACCGCGCACGGCGCGATCCTGGCCCGGGCCCGGGGCATACCCGCCGTCGTCGGTGCCGGCGAGGCGATCCTCCGCGTACCCACCGGCACCACGATCGCGCTCGACGGGCGTACCGGAGAAGTCGTTGTCGCTCCATCAGCCCAGGTCACGGCCACCTTCGAGGCGCGGGCGGCGGAGCTCGCGAGCCGGCGCCGAAGCGCACTGACGGCCGCGTCCCGGCCCGCCACCACCCCCGACGGCCGCATCGTCGGCGTCGGCGCCAACATCGGCTCCGTCGCCGATGCCCGGGCGGCCGCGGCCAACGGCGCCGACCACGCCGGCCTGGTCCGCACCGAATTCCTCTTCCTCGACCGGTCGTCCGCGCCCGGCGTCGACGAGCAGGAGGCGACGTACCGGGCGATCGCCGAAGCCCTGGGCGGCCGGCGCGTCACGCTGCGCACCCTCGACGTGGGCGGGGACAAGCCGCTGCCCTACCTCCCGTCCCCGCCCGAGCAGAACCCGTTCCTCGGCGTACGCGGAATCCGCCACTCCCTGGCCCACCCCGGCCTGCTGGCCGACCAGCTGATCGCGATGGTCCGCGTCGCCCGGGACACCCCGGTCAGCATCATGTTCCCGATGGTCAGCACCCTGGCCGAACTGCGGGCGGCCCGCGCCGCCCTGGCCGACGCACAGACCGCTGTCGGCGGCCACCCGTCGGGCCTCGAAGTGGGCATCATGGTCGAGGTCCCGGCGGCGGCCCTGAAAGCGGCCACCTTCGCACCGCACGTCGACTTCGTCAGCGTCGGCACCAACGACCTGACCCAGTACGCTCTGGCCGCCGAACGCGGCAACCCCGCGCTGGCCGGGCTCTCCGACGCCCTCGACCCCGGCGTGCTCCGCCTGATCGCGCAGACCTGCCACGGCGTCGGCGACCGGGTCGCGGTCGCGGTCTGCGGCGAACTGGCCGCCGACGAGGCCGCCGTCCCGCTGCTCATCCAGCTCGGCGTACGCGAACTGTCGGTGTCGCCACCCGCTATCCCGGCGGTGAAGGAGGCCGTCCGCTCCGCCACCGCCACACCGCCGCCGGTGCTCGACCTGCCCGACGCGGCGGCCGTCCGAGCCGCTATTCGTTCTTGCCCTTGACCTTCGCCATCTGATCGATGCCGTCCTGGCTGACGTGCAGCCCGGCGCCCATCTCGATCATCTGCTCCCGGCCCATCGGCACGTCGAACTGGATCGTCGCGTAGACCACGTCCGACACCGACATGACCAGCTGCATGGTGCCCCCGCCGACCGGGTTCAGCACCGCATCACGGCCGGCCACCGTCACCTTGTCGCCGTGCAGCTCGGCTCGGTAGCCACGCTTCTCCAGGTAGACACCGATCTTGCCGGTCAGCACCCGCGGGTCGTACATCGGTGACTTCGACGGATCGGTGCCCGCCGGCACGTTCTTCGCGGCCTCCGGGGCGATGGTCAGGTTCTGCCCGTCGTCGTACTGGATGAAGTAGCCCTTCGGCACCTTGTCGACGGTGAACCACTTCGGCTGTTCGCCGCGGTAGTCGACCAGTTTCAGGCCGCCGTTCTTCCCGGCGGTGTACGTCACCGGCGGCGGAGCCGCGCCCGCGTCCGGCCCGGACGGTGACACGCCACCGAAGGTGAACGCCGTCGCAATCGCGGCGACACCGAACGCCGAACCGGCGACGGCCTGAACGGTCCGGCGGCGCTGGACGGCCCGCCGGCCCCGGCCGAGATCCTTTTCGATGGTGCCGGCCGGTACGGCGTCGTCGGCGCCGGCCAGACGCTCCAGACGGTTCTGCAGATCCATCATCGGTGGGCTCCCTGAGAGTGGTAGGTGTCGGTGCGCAGCAGGGCGGCGCGAAGTTTGTCCAGGGCCCGGGCGGTCTGGCTCTTGACCGTGCCCTGGGAGACGCCCAGAGCCTCGGCGGTCTCGGCCACGTCGAGCTGGTGGTAGAAGCGGAAGACGATCGCCGCCCGCATCTTCGGCGGCAGCTCCCGCAACGCCTGCGCCAGCTCGGGCTCGTCCACGGCGACATGCTCCGAGGCAGGCAGATCGGGCAGGGCGGGCACACTGCGCTCGAACATCCGCCAACGCCGCCGCCGCTCGTCGGTCATGGCGTTGACCAGCACCCGGCGCAGGTAGCCGTCCGGGTTGTCGGCCCGCTTGAACGACGACCACGACACGTACAGCTTCGTCAGTACGTGCTGCACGAGATCCTCGGCGAGGTAGATGTCGCCGCCGGTCAGCAACCGGGCCGTTTTGAGCAGTTTCCCGCGTCGGCCGGCTACGAAGTCGTAGAACTCCCGATCACGTTCGCTGTTTTGTCTCACGCCTCTTCTGACCGGAGCCCTTCTCGGTCGGTTGCATCGTGTCGTTCCAGCTCCCCACGGGGACCAGGGAGGAAGCGGGAGTCAGTCGCCCAGGAAGATCGGGTTGGTCAGGGCGACCATCGACGAATCGGCGCGACGGACCTCGGCCCGGACGTAGCGGGAGTTCTGGGGGACGGTCGGCCACGAGACGGTTCCGTCGGCCGGGAGTGGGGTGGTGACACGGACGCCCTGGTCGGAGATGAGGCGGGCCGTTGCCCCCGGTGCGCCCGTGACCGTCAGGGCGACCTGGACCGGGGTGGTGGGCGCGGCGGGGAGGCGGTCGCCGATGTGGGCGGTCCGGGTGGGGGACGCGGCCGTGAAGGAGAGGTTGACGGCGGCGGACTCGGCGATCCAGGAGTGGCCGGACCGGAGGGCGGCGAGGATGGCGCGCCGGTCGAGGCCGGTGGCTCGCACGACGGTGTGGGGGAGGCCGATGACCTGGGGTTCGCTGTGGGCGTCGGAGGCGCCGACGGCCGGGAGCCACTGGCGGCCGCGGCGGCTGACCAGCAGGTTGTCCCAGGCGGCGAGGACCGCGTCGTCGTCGGGGGTCCAGGGGCCGTTCCAGACCTCGACCGCGTCCAGCCCGGCGTACCCGAATCGCCAGCCGCAGGCCACGCAGGTCGCGTTGGGGTGGGCCGCCACGGCCAGGCCGCCGGCCTGGTGGATGCGGTCGACGAAGCGCTGGAGGCCGCCGTCGGCCGCCCGGTAACGCCAATCTATCCAGGTTCCCGCGGGCAGGCCGAGGGCCGTGTAGTGGCCGTTGCGGGTGGTGACCTCTTCGCCGTCGATGATCAGCAGGTCGGGGCCGGCGTACTCACCCCACACGCCGTGCGCGCTGGTGGTGTTGTGTTCGGTCGAGACGAAGAAGTCGAGTTTGGCCGCTCGGGCGCCCGCCGCCAGTTCGGCCGGGGTGCGGCGGCCGTCGGAGTGGACGGTGTGCAGGTGCGGGTCGCCCCGGTACCAGGTGTCGCCGCGGCCGGCGGCCCGGTGCGGGGCGTGCTTCGGGCGGAAGGGCGGGGGCGGCGGGCCGAAGCTGAGCGTGACGGTCAAGGTCCAGTTCAGGCCCTGCGGGTGCACGGTGTACGCCCCGAAGATCACGTGCCAGGTCCCGGGCCGGATCGGACCGGGCAGGTAGCCGGGTGTCGCCTCGGCCGCGCTGATCGTGAACTCGGTGCGGAACCCGCCCGACCAGCCGCGGAAGCCGCGCGCGTCGCCCAGGGCGTGCCCGCTCTCGTCGAAGATGCCGATGTCCAGCGCGTTGCCGTTCTGCCCGGCGGGCGGGGCCGGCCGGTCATAGCTGTAGCCGACAGTGATCGCGTTGACACCCCGAGGGATTTCCAGGGGTACGTAAACCCAGTCCGGCGCCCCGTACCCGATGGTCCCGGTCAGCGTGCTGGTCCGCGTACCACCGGGCGCGGCCGCCGCGAACGACACCGGGTCGAGCGTGACGGCCGCGCCCCCGGCGGCCGCACTGATCAGCAGGTTGCGTCGGCTCGGCATGAGCCCACCCTCCCGGCGTGCCGTGGCCTCGGGTTGACCGCCCGGCGACGCCCACGTGACGGGGCCGCGGCCAGTTCGGCCGCCCCTTCCGTCCTACCCGAAGCGGTCGGGCCAGGTCCAGGGATCCCGGCGTGGCGATCGGCCGGGCGGCGCCCGCGGGAGCGCGGATCGGGTAGGAGGTGGTCGATGATCCACGGTGATCGCTGGAAATCCGGTCGCTTGGTGTGCGGCGGAAATCGTAGGGTCCGGGCATGCCGATCGTCGAAGCTCGTGACCTGACCAAAGTCTTCCGGCGGCCGGTGAAGGATCCGGGCCTCGCCGGGTCGGTGCGGCATTTGTTCCGGCGGCGGTTCATCGACAAGGTCGCGGTCGACCACGTCGACCTGTCGATCGAGGCGGGAGAGGCGGTCGCGTACGTCGGCCCGAACGGCGCCGGCAAGTCGACAACGGTGAAGCTGCTCAGTGGGATCCTGGTGCCCACCTCGGGCGACGTACGCATCGACGGTCTGCACCCGCAACGCGACCGCACCGCCATCGCGCACCGCATCGGTGTCCTCTTCGGACAGCGGACGCAACTCTGGTGGGATCTGCCGGTCCGCGAATCGTTCGCGGTGCTGCGCGACATCTACGGCATCGACGAGGCCACGTACCGCAAACGCCTGGCCCGCTTCGACGAGGTCCTCGATCTGGGCGAGATCCTGCCCACGCTGGGCCGCAAGCTCTCGCTGGGCCAGCGGATGCGGGCCGACCTGGCCGCGGCGATGCTGCACGGGCCGCGGGTGGTCTATCTCGACGAGCCCACCATCGGTCTCGACCTGCAGGTGAAGGACCGCGTGCGAGAATTCTTCCGTACGCTGCGCGACGAGGGCACCACGGTCATGCTGACCAGCCACGATCTCGCCGACATCGAAGGGTTCTGCCGCCGGCTGGTCATCATCGACCAGGGGCGGATCATCTTCGACGGCGACCTGGAAGCGGTGAAGGACCGGTACGCCCGCGAGCGCATCCTGCACGTCGAGACGGAACAGCCCGTGCCGCTCGACTCGGTCCGGAACGCCTTACCCAGTGCGGTGATCACCGAGGGCGAAACCTCACGTCAACTTTCGGTCCGCTTCGACCGCTTCGTTCTCACCGCCGGGCAGGCCGTCTCAGTTCTGGCCGGCCTCGGGAACCTGGTCGACATCCGGGTCGACGAGCCGAAGATCGAGGACGTCATCCGCCGCGTCTACTCCGGCGAACTCCAGCTCGACCCGGAGTCCTCGCGATGACCCGGGCCTATCGGGCGCAGGCCCGGGCGGTGGCGCTGGGCGTGCTCGAATACCGGCTGAACGTACTGCTCGGCATGGTGGCGACGCTGGTCCAGCTGGTCGCGTTGCTGGCGGTGTGGCGGGTGCTGCTGACCGAGTCGCCGGTGCAGGGCTTCACCTGGCCCCAGATGCAGGCGTACCTGCTGGTGGCATTCGCGTCCGGTGCCCTGGTGTCGATCAACGGCGACTTCCGGATGGCGTTCCGGATCCAGAGCGGGCTGGTCGCCCTCGACCTGGTCAAGCCGGTCGATTACCAGCGGTCGCGGTTCGCCGAGGCGCTCGGCGGCCTCTGGATCGAGGTGCTGATCGTGCTGGCGGCGTGCGCCGGCGTGGTGGCGGTGCTCGGCGGCGTGTCCGTCCCGGCCGGGGCCGGGCTGGTGCTGTTCGCGATCAGCATGCTGCTCCTCGTACCCCTCAAGTTTCTGATCCTCTATCTGACCTCCCTCGTGTGTTTCTGGACGCAGAGCTACCTGGGGGTGCAGTGGGCCCGGCTGGCGGTGATGAACCTGCTCTCCGGCGCGCTGATCCCGCTCGCCTACCTGCCGGCCTGGCTGGGGACGACGGCGAAGTGGTCGCCGTTCGCCGGGCTGACCTCGACCCCGGCGCTGATCTACATCGGCCGGGTCGACGCGGGTGAGGGGCTGCTGCTGGTCGCGGTGCAGCTCGGGTGGGTGGTCGTGCTGTGGTTCGCGGCGCGACTGCTGTGGCGGGCCGCGGTGCGGCAGCTGACGGTCAACGGGGGTTGAGATGCGGATCTATCTGCGCCTGCTGGGTGCGCACCTGCGAGCCCTGCTGGAGTACGAGGCGGACTTCTGGATCCTGGCCGTCGCGACCGTCCTCATGCAGGTGGTGAACGTGGTGTTCCTGGCCGCGCTGTTCGCCAAGATTCCGTCCCTGAACGGCTGGACGTTCTGGGCGGTGGTGCTGATGTTCGGGGCGGTGGCGCTGGCCGAGGGCGTCGGGTCGTTGTTCTTCGAGGGCATGTGGCGGATCGCATGGCAGATCAACATGGGCGAGCTGGACTATTTCCTGGTCCGCCCGTACCCGGTGGTCCTGCAGTCGAGCAGCGCCGAGATCGGCATCAACGGCCTGAGCAACATCGTCGTCGGCGGCATCATGATCGGCACGGCGCTGGCGCACAGCGAGGTGACCTGGACCCCGTGGCGGGCCGTCGCCGGCCTGCTCCTGCTGGTCAGCGCGATAGTCATCAAGCTGGCCATCAACCTGGCCACCAACGCGGCGTCGTTCTGGCTGTCCAGCCCGAGCCCGTACTTCGCCTTCGCCGTGCACACGATCGGTGACCTGGCCCGGTTCCCGCTGTCGATCTACCCGGCGGCGTTGAAGGCCGTGCTGGGCATCGTGCTGCCGTTCGCGTTCGTCAGCTTCTTCCCGGCGGCGTACCTGCTCGACGAGGGCACGAACCGCTGGATCGGGCTGCTCACGCCGGTGGTCGCGGTGTACTGCGCCGTGATCGCGCTGGCCGTCTTCAAGCGCGGCCTGCGACGGTACGAGTCGGCCGGAAACTGAGCATTGTGGAATTACTCTGCAGGACATGAGGATGCTGCGCGTCTGGCTCGGGCAGGCGGCACGATCGCGGACGCTGCCGGTCGTCGCCGTCTTCGGGGCGATCTCAGTCCTGCTGCTGTGGCTGGCGCGCGGCGGTGACGCGTACGGATCGAATCTGGCCCTGAACCTCGGTTCTGAATTCGTCGGCACGCTCGTGGTGATCTTCGCGTTGACGCCGATCATCCGCCGGGCCGAGCGCGGCCGGGTCCGAGAGCACCGTCACCTCGACTTCGGGTGGTACATCGGCCGGGTCCGGTCGGCCGGCCTCAGCATCCGGATCCTGCACACCTTCTCGCGGCTGCTGCTTCCCCCGCACGACCAGCGGTTCCTGGCCGCGGCGGCCGACCTGCTCCGGCGCGGTGGCACCGCCCGGATCCTGCTCATGCACCCCGACTCGGTGGCCGCCGCCCAGCGTACCGCCGAGCTGGCCGGCCGCGGCGACGTGGCCATCGAGTCGCGGCGCAACCTGCAGGCGCTCGACGCATTCGAGCGCGGCCTCGACCCCGGGCTCCGACACCGGTTCGAGGTGCGGCTGTACGCGACGTCGGCCTCGCTGCAGGTCTACTGCTGGGACGATCGGCTGCTGGCCTCGTTCCTGCCGCTCGGCCGGTTGTCCGGGGACCACGCTCAGCTGGAGGTGTCGGAGGACTCACCGCTGGGCGGGTTCGTCACCGAGCGGTTCGAGGAACTCTGGGACCGGAGCATGCCGGTGGACGACTACTGGCGGACCACGGTCACGATCGCCGGCGACGCCGAGCAACGCTCGTACACCGCACGGTTCCTCCTGGTCGGGGAGCAGTTCTACCTGGCCGATCCGGAGGTGGTGGCGCACATCGCGCGGGCCGGCGCGGCGACGGTACGGGCCGTGCTGCACGACGCGCCGGAGCGCTCGTTCCGGGTGGCGGTGCTGGCCGACGGGGACGAGGAGTCCGCCGAGGTGCAGTCACGGTATCTGGAGAAGTACGACCACCCTGAGACGGTGTTCGTCCGGTTGGGCTAGGTTCCTTCCGAGGGGGTGGATCACCGATGCGGGTTGCTGTCCTGGGCGCCGGGGTCATGGGCGTCGGCGTGGTGCATTCGTTGTTGCGGGCCGGGCACGAGGTGGCGGTGTGGAACCGTACCGCCGCCAAAGCCTTTGACCTGGCATCAGACGGAGCCGACCCCGCGTCGACGGTCGAGGCGGCGGTGACCGGCGCCGACGCGGTGATCACGATCCTGTTCGACGCCGGCGCGGTGCTCGACGTCAAGCCCGCCGTCGTCTCCGCGCTCGGCCCTCACGCCGTGTGGATCCAGTCGGCCACGGTCGGCGTCGCCGGGATCGCCGCGGTCGCCGACGGGGTGACCGCGATCGTCGACGCGCCGGTGCTCGGCACCAGAAAACCGGCCGAGGACGGCGCCCTGATCGTGCTCGCGTCCGGCGATCCCGCCCTGATCGAGCGGTGCCGCCCGGTCTTCGACGCGATCGGTTCGCGGGTCGTGGTGGCCGGCACCGAGATCGGGGCGGCCACCAAGCTCAAGCTGGTGTGCAACTCGTGGGTGACGGTGCTGATGGCCGGCATCGCCCAGTCGGTGCAGTTCGCGCGCTCGCTCGGCGTCGACCCCGCGCTCTACCTGGAGGCCATCGCCGACGGCCCCACCGGCGCGCCGTACGCCCAGCTCAAGGGCAAGGCCATCCTGTCCGGCGACTACACGACGTCGTTCGCCGTCGACGGGGTGGTCAAGGATGTCGGGCTGATGGTCGAGGCGGCGGCCGAGGCGGGCTTCCCGCCCGAGCTGCTCGACACGGTTCTGCGGCTGTACACCCGCACGGCCGAGGCCGGCCATGGCGAGAGCGACATGGCCGCAGTGGCCGAGGCGTTCGCCGGCAAGTAGCGGTCGGGTCCGGCCGCTCCGGCTGGCGTCGCGCGCGGCGTTTGCCGGCGTGTCGCTGTGCGGGGGTGCGACCTTTCGCTGGTGGGCTGCTTCCTCACACCGGGTCGGCGAACAGTCGTGGCGGCGTGGCCGTTCGGGTCGTCGGGATCGGTTGATCGGGCGGGATACCCGGCCGCCGTCGGCTGGGCGACAACGATGCAGGTGGCGCCGGAGTTCCCTGAAGGAATGCTTCGGGTCGCCACGTTCAACGTCAACAATCTCTTCTCGCGGTGGAGTTTCGCGGCCGACCTGCCGCGTACCGTCGCCGATGCCGCTCTGCCGGCGCTGCACGCGGACAGCAAGGACGCGGCGGCCCGGGCGGTCACCATCGACGGGCAGGCTCCCGGCGGGGACATCGTGCGGATCGTGCTGCCGGACGGGCAGGAGCTGACCGGGATCCTCCGCACCTTCGCCGGTCGGCTGGTCAGCGGCAAGGACCCGAAGGCGCGGTCCTGGATCGCGCGGCGGATCGCCGTTCTCGACGCGGACGTGCTGTGCCTGCAGGAGGTCGAGGACCAGGACACGCTGGACACCTTCGGCCGGGAGGATCTGGCCGCCCTGGGCGTCGACTACCCGTACCGGGTGGTGATCGAAGGCAACGATCCGCGGCGAATCGACGTCGCCATCTGCTCCCGCCGGCCGATCGAGCGGATCAGCTCGTGGCGCTACTGGGCTGACCGCGTGTTCAGCCGCGATCTGCTGCAGGTGGCGGTCGAGGCGCCGGACGGCAAATCGCTGAACATCTTCGTGAACCACCTGAAGAGCAACTTCGTCCCCGACGAGTTCGCGCTCGGCCCGGCCGGGGTCGAGGCCGCACACGCGGCGATCACGGCGAGACGTACGCGCCAATCCGAAGCCATCGCCGCGATCCTGCGCCGCCAGCGCATCACCAAGCGCGCGGTCGTCCTCGGCGACCTCAACGACATTCCCACCAGTCCGGCCCTGTCCGCACTGGCCCGGCACGGCCTGATCGAGCAGATCAGCCGCGCCACCACGATCCCCGGTCCGACGCGCACAGGCGCCCTGGTCGAAGACAGGTTCGCGGCCGAGTCGGCAACCATGTGGACGCATCGCCACCGGGCCGACAAGAAGACCACCTACAGCTGCTACGACCAGGTGTGGACCACCGACGACCTGCCGGTAACGGCCGCCCACGTAATGCGCCGCACCCAGATCAGCGGCGACGGCAGCGACCACGACCCGGCCTGCGTCGACCTCGCCCTCTAGCTATAGCTAGCGCCCGAGGGGAGAACTTCATCGGCCGGAGTAGGGCCGCACCCAGCCCGGCCAGGGTCGAAGCTCCTCGTCCAAGGCGGCACCGAGGAGAGCGAGGGCCCCTTCGGTGGTCGGTCGGCGCGCGGGATCCGGCTCGCACAGTCGCGAGAGCGGCTCGGCCAGAAAGCGCAGAGCAACCGAAGAACTCGCCTCGCGCAGCGTCACGCCCAGGGCAAACACATCCATGCCGGGGCTGATCGGCTCGCACGCCTCCATCTCCGGCGGCGCGTAACCCTGCGTGCCCACCGGACGCCCGGCCGGCTGCCGCGCGCCGATCTCCCGCGCCGAGCCGAAGTCGATCAGGATCGGGCGGCCGTCGCGCAGCACGATGTTCTCCGGCTTCACGTCGACGTGCGCAACCCCGTGCTGATGCAGCGTACGCAGCCCCGCCAGCACTTGAATGCCGAGCAGCGCGACGTCCTCGGCGCCCAGCGTCCCGGTCTCGTCGATCTCGTCGGCGAGCGTCGGCCCGTCCACATACTCCAGCGCCACGTATGGGACCGCCTCGCTGATGCCGTCCTCGTACAGTCGCGGCAGAACGGGATGCGGATTGTCGCTGAGCGCGGCGACCTCGCGGCCCAGTGACCGCGCCGCGCGGGGGTTGCCCACCTGGTGCGGGCGGGGCAGCTTGAGCACGGCCGGCCCCCACAGCCGAGGCGACCAGACCAGCCAGGTCTCGCAGCGCACGCCGACGCCGAGTCGTTCCCAGGCGCGGAAGCTGCCGGGCATCGGGGCGCCCTCGGCGAACGTCCAGATCGGCTCGCCGTCCTCGTCGTCGAGCGCCAGCGTCGGCACGAGTTCGTCAATCATCTGCGACTCCATCTGCGTCTCCAGAATGAGGAGAGTGGAGACCCGCCCGGATGTTTCGGTGAGGCCATCGGGGCGGGTCTCCGCTTCAGGGGCGAGCGGGCGCCGGAATTGCACCCTCTCGCGTCGGCGGACCACCGGAATCGGTCCGCCGCGGGGTGGGTCAGCCGCGCGTGCGGGTGCGGGTCCGCGTGCGGGTGCGGGTCCGCGTGCGACCGCCGCGGTGCTGCAGCGGCGACTGGATGCGACGACCAGCCATGGTGATCACCTCCTCGGTTTCTCAGTGACGGAACTGCTGGATCAGCCCCGCGTACGGGTGCGCGTCCGGCTGCGGGTCCGGGTGTGCTTGCGTCCACCGCGGTGCTGCAGCGGGGACTGGATGCGACGACCGGCCATGAGATTCACCTCCCCCCGAGAGGGTGACGACCCGGTCGGCGATCGCCGCCAGGTCGAGATCGTGGGTGACGAGCAGCACGGTGCGCTCGGCGGTGGCGGAGCGGATGGCCCGCATGATCTCCGCGGCGGACGCTGGGTCCAGCGACGCGGTCGGCTCGTCCAGCAGGACCAGGGGCGCGTTCGAGACGGCGGCGCGGGCGATCGCGACCCGGCGGCGCTGACCGCCTGACAGGCGTACCCCGCCCTCGCCCAAGGGGGTGTCATAACCGGCCGGCAATGTCTGCGCGAACTCGTCGACCAGCGCGGCCCGACCGGCGGCGAGCACGTCCGCGCGGGTGGCGGTGGCCGACCCGAACGCGATGTTCTCGGCCAGTGTGCCGTCCAGCAGCCACGGGTCCTGCGGCACGAACGCGATCCGCTCGCGCAGGCTGAGCTGCCGGATGTCGCGGACGTCGACGTTGTCGACCAGCACCGCGCCGGCCTCCACGTCGTACAGCCGTAGTAAGAGGTGCAGGATCGTGCTCTTGCCGGCACCGCTGGGGCCGATCAGCGCGACCGTCTCGCCGGCGCCGACCCGCAGGTTGAAGTCGTGCAGGATGGGCCGCTCGCGGTCGTAGCCGAAGCCCACGTGGTCGAAGCGGATCTCGTCGCGGAGCAGGGGCGCGGGGCCGGCGCCGGGCTTTTCCGGTACGGCGTCCGTACTGTCCAGTACTTCGGCCACCCGGGCCGCGCTCGCCCCGGCCTTCGCCAGCGTGGTCGACAGCCGGGTCAGGGCGCGCACCGGCGAGTACAGATCTTTCAGGTATGCGACGACGACCAGTAGTTCACCGGTGCTGAGCCGGCCGGCCAGCACCTCGCGGCCACCGACCAGCAGCACCAGCCCGGCGCCGACGGCGAGCACCACGTCGGCCAGCGGGGTCCAGCGGGCGGCGGTGTCGATGGCGCGCAGCTCGGCGTCGAGCAGGGCACGGTTGCGGGCGTTGAACGAGCGGGATGCGCGGTCCGTACGGCCGAACGCCTGCACCGCGCGTACATTGCGCAAAAGGTCGGTCGTGGTGGCGGCCAGCTTGCCGGACTCGGCCCGCGCCTCGGCCTGGTTGGCCCGCACCCTGCGCCGCTGCCGCACCGCGAGGACCGCCAGCACCGGCAGCACCGCCAGCCCCACCAGGGCCAGGCCCGGGTCGAAGACCACCAGGATGACGAGTACGGACAGAAGCATCAGCACGTCCGGTATGAGCGTCTCGGCCAGCGCCACGATGGCGTCCAGCATGCGTCCCACGTCGGTGGTGAGCCGGGAGAGGAGCTCGCCGCTGCGCAACCCGTCGTGCCAGCGCAGCGAGCGGGTCACCGCATGGTCGAACACCTGGGTGCGCATGCGGGCGCCGATCCGCTCGGCCGCCCGCTCGACCGTCATCACCCCGGCCATGTCGAGCAGGCCGGCCACCCCGCTCAGGGCGACCGTGGCCAGCGCGGCGAGGGCCAGGACGGCGACCCGCGGGTGCTCGGCGCCGATCACGTGGTCGACGGCGAAGGCGAGCGGCCACGGGCGGGCCAGCGTCACCCCCACCTGGAGGACGTTCAGCCCGGCCCCGGCCGCCAGCGGCAGCGCCTCGGCCCTGACTGCGGGCCGGGCGACGGAGATGGCGAGCGGTGCTGACATGCCGACAACTTTCGGCGTTCAGCGGTCGGCGCCGCCATTGCACCTTGGTACTAAGACTCCGGTCCGATCCGCATTCGCACCTTTCCGAATACGCTCACGCCATGACCTCAACCGTCGGGCTGGTGGCCCGGTTCACCGCGGTCGGCGTGGCCGTGCTGGCCGGGCTGGCCGCCCTGCTCGCGCTGGCCGCGCGGCAGGCCGGGGTCGAGCAGGCCACCGAGTCGGCCAGCGAGGTCGCGTTCGTGACCGCCAAGGGAGTGGTCGAGCCCCGGCTGGACAAGGCGCTGATCGACGGCGACCCGGCCGCGCGGGCCGCGTTCGATCGGGCCATGCGACAGTACGTGCTGGCCGGCTCGCTGGTCCGGGTCAAGCTGTGGGACGAGTCCGGCCGGATCATCTACTCCGACCAGGCCGGCCTGGACGGCACCACCTGGGAACTCGAGGAGGAGGAGCTCGAGGCCCTGCGCGAGCAGCGGATCGACTCCGAGGTGAGCGACCTGTCCCGGCCGGAAAACCGGTTCGAGGTGCGCTACGGCAAACTTCTCGAGGTGTACGCGGGGGTCCGTGCCCCCACCGGCCAGCGCCTGCTGTTCGAGGTCTACTTCCGGTACGACGCGGTCGACCAGGCCGGCCAGGCGGCGTGGCACAAGTTCGCCCCGATCGCGCTCGGCGCCCTGGTCGCGTTGCAGCTGGTGCAGATCCCGCTGGCCTGGTCGTTGGCCCGCCGGGTGCAACGCCAGCAGCGCGAACGCGAGAGGCTGCTGCGCCACGCGGTCGACGCCTCCGACTCTGAGCGCCGGCGGATCGCGGGTGAGTTGCACGACGGGGTGGTGCAGCAGCTCACCGGCATCACCTACGCGTTGGACGCGGCCCGGCTGGGCAAACCCGACGAGAGTCAGCGGGCCGAGGTGATCAGTCAGGCCGCGGCCGATCTGCGTACGGGCATCGGCCAGCTCCGGTCGCTGCTGGTCGACATCTACCCACCCAACCTGGACGAGGAGGGCCTGGCGTCGGCGCTGGCCGAGCTGGCGGCCGGTCTGGAACGCACCGGGGTCGGGGTCACGCTCGATGTGGCCGACACCGAGCGGCTCACACCGGTCACGGCCGGGCTGCTCTTCCGCACCGCTCAGGAGGCACTGCGCAACGTCAGCGCACACAGCGGGGCGTCGCAGGTCGACATCAAGGTGGTTGAAGAAGGAGGAATGGTCCGGCTCGTGATAGATGATGACGGACGAGGGTTCGACGGCGACCTGATCGCCGAACGGGCCGAAGGCGGACATTTCGGGTTGCGAGCGTTAAGCGACCTGATCTCGGACGCACGCGGCAGGCTGGTGATCCGGTCCGCGCCCGCCGCCGGGACCAGGGTGGAAGCGGAGGTGCCGGTTCATGATCCGGGTGCTGATCGTCGACGATCACGCCGTCGTCCGGCGGGGGTTGGCGCAGCTCCTGGAGACGACCGATGATCTCCGCCTGGCCGGTGAAGCATCCAATGGTGAAGAGGCCATCACGCTCGCGGCGTCTCTTCGCCCCGACGTCGTACTGATGGATCTCTCCATGCCTAAAACCGACGGGGTCAAGGCGATCGGAGTGATCGTGACCGACAATCCCGATGCTCATGTGCTGGTGCTGACGTCGTTCAGCGACCAGCAGCGAATCCTCGACGCGCTTTCCGCCGGGGCCGAGGGCTACCTGTTGAAACACGCCGAGCCCGAGACCATCCTGGCCGGCATCCGCGAGGTGGTGGCCGGCGGTTCGCCGCTCGACCCGAAGGCGGCCCGGGTGCTGCTCACGAGTCGCCGGGCGCCCCGCACGTCCCTCACGCTCACCGAGCGCGAGCGTGAGGTGCTCCGGCTGGTCGGCGAGGGCCTGCCCAACAAGTCGATCGCTCGCAAGCTGGGCATCAGCGAACGCACCGTGAAAGCCCACCTGACCAGCGTCTATCAGCAGCTCGGGGTGACCGACCGCACCCAGGCCGCCCTGTGGGCGCAGCGTCAGTCCGAGGTACTAGGACCAACGGACAATGGCGCACCGGGCACCGAAGGTTGAAGATCGGAGTGTGGAGAATGTCCGGGTAGCGGCACCATCCTCGACGCAACCGGCGTCGTCCTCGGCTGGTGCGGGGCAGTCCTCGCTCCAGCCGGGGCCGTCTTCGGCTGGCGTGGAGTCCTCCGCTGGCGGGGTGCCGTCCTTGGGAGCGGGGCCGTCTTCGGCGGGTGCGGAGTCCGCCGCCGGTGCGGTGCCGTCGTTGGGTGCGGCGTCGTTTTCGGCGGGTGTGGAGTTGTCCATGGCGGGCGCTGGGTCGTCCGAGGTGCAACCGGGACCGTCCCTGGCACACGCCGGGCCGTCCTTGGAGCACGCCGGGCCGTCCTTGGAGCACGCCGGGCGCTCCTTGGAGCACGCCGGGCGCTCCTTGGAGCACGCCGGGCGCTCCTTGGAGCACGCCGGGCCGTCGCTGGAGCAGCCGGTGTCTGACCTGCGGAACCGGCCGGTGGTGCTCGACACCGGGCCGCTGGGTCCGCGCGATCGGCGACGCCGTGGGCGCGCTGCGCGTGGGGTGCTCGGGGTGGCCATCGGTGCGGTGCTCGCCGCCGGGACCGTGGCCGCCGGTGGTTGGAGCATCATGACCGCGGCCAGTGGGAGCCCGCGGGCCGAGGAGGCGTCGCCGCTCTGGTACACGCCGCCGGCCGAGGTGGGTCCCACGCCGGCCCGACCGGTTGTGGCACCGGATTCGCCCGGGCGCGCCGAGGTGGTGCCGCCGTCAGCGAGGCCGGCGACGTCCACGAGCCCATTGTCACGTCACTCCTCCCGGGGCCGCGGTTCGTCGCCTGCCGGCGGCGGGTCGGCACCGTCCTCCGGAGGCAGCGCCTCGCCCGACCAGAGCAAGGGGAAGGGATCGCCGACCACCAAGCCGACGCCGACCCAGACCTCGGGTAACGGCGGCAAGGGCAAGAGCGGTGGTGGGGACGACGCCGCGGGTGACGACCACAGCGGATCCGGCGAGTCGGGTAGCTCGGGTGGTTCCGGCGGCTCGGGCCGGTCCGGCAAGGACGATTCGAAGTCGGATGATTAGGTGAGCGGGTCCGCGCCGGTGGCGTGGCCACCGACGCGGTCACTCGGCCCGTGCTCGTGTTGAGGGATCAGCCAAGTGCAAGGCCCCTGCGGCCGATCCACGTTTAGGCAGGTGGGGAGGCTTTGCGGCGTTGGTGGATCACGTTCAGCCAACTAAGGGGCGTTGCGGCGGTGGCTGATCCACGTTCTGTCTAGGGTGGGTGCGCTGCGGCGTTGGCCGATCCGGGTGCGGCGGCTTAACTGCGGGCCGTTGCGGCCAAGGCTCGGAATAGGGCGCCGGGGCGGGAGAGCTCGGTGGGATGGGCCAGCATCGACGTGACCCGGCCGACCGTGCGGTTGAGCGTACGATCACGCATTGATGCCTTGTAGACCAGACCGCTGGCCCATCGAATCAGCCGGTAGCCGCGTGGGTAGGGGCCGTCGACGTGCGGCAGCGCCAGGTCGGCGAGAGTGGACACCTGCCAGGCGGCGTCGACGATGACCCGGACGTCGGCGAAGTAGGACAGTGCCGGCCTGGACAGGTCAGGGTGGGCGCGCAGGTATTCGGACAGGCAGCCGGCGTGCAGCATGGCCGACGTCATCCCCTGGCCGTACACCGGGTTGAAGGAGGCCACCGCGTCGCCGGCGGCGATCAGCCGGGCCGGGAAGCGGTTCAGCCGGTGGTAGTCGCGGCGCCGGCTGTCGGCCTGGTGGTACGTGACCACGTCGCTGGTGCGCTCGGCGGTGGTGGCGATGTGGCCGAACTCGGCCGGGAAGTCCTTGGTGCAGCGGCGCTCGTAGTCCTCGGGGTCGCGGCTCGGCCGGTCGTCGTCGTACCCGGAGACCAGCATCGTCCAGCGGTCACCTTCGACGGGCGTGAAGCCGCCGATCCGCGCGACGGTGCCTGGCCTCGGGTTGGTGATCGAGACGGTCGCCCACACCTCGGCGTCGGCCGGCCGGCGGAAGAACGCGGTGGCGTAGTTGAGCTTGATGTTCATCCGCTGCATGGGCGGGCGCGGGTACCCGTACCCGTCAATCCAATCGCCCAGCCGGCTGGAGCGTCCGGTCGCGTCGACGACGAAGTCGGCGGGCTCCTCGAACACCCCACCACTGCTCGCCACCATGCCCGCGCCTACGCCAGCCGTTTGGCCCGCGCCAGCTGTTTGGCCCGCGCCAGCTGTTTGGCCCGCGCTGGTCGTCTCGTCCGCGCTGGTCGCGGGGCCCATGGGCTCTCCGGTGCTGGCCGCCCTGCTCGCGCCCAACGCCTCGCCCGCGCTGGTCGGCACGTAGCGGACACCGGTGACGGCGCCGTCGGCGATGGTCAAGCCCTCGACGCGGCCGTGCAGCGCCCGCACGTTGGGCAGCGCGAGCACTCGGTTCCGGATCAGCGCTTCGAGGAACGGCCGGCTGGAGATGATGCCGTTCATGCCCGGTCCGCTCGGCGGGTCGGGTCGCAGCTCACCGTCGATGTAGAACCGTTGCGTGTCCGGCGGCGGGCTGACCGCCCCGGCCGCCAGCGCCGCGTCGACGAAGCCGGGGAACCACCGTTCCAATTGGATCTGCCCGGACGGCAGGAGCGCGTGGACCTGGCTGCCCTGCGGCACTCCCGGTCGCGGCCGCAGGGCGGCGGGATCGCGGGCGATCTCCTCATCCGAGACGTCCAGCGCGGCCAGGTCGTCACGCTCGATGATCAGCACCTCGTCGGCGTGGTCGCTGAGCACGCGCGCGGCCATCAAGCCGGCGACGCTGCCGCCGAGCACAATCGCCCGCCCGAACAGCACCTGCCGGCCCTCGGGCCGGACGGGCGAGGTGATGGCCCTGAAGCGTTCCGCTGCCGACATACCAGGGACCTCCGAAGAACGTGAATGATTGTCTGCTTCCTAATCGATCTCCATAGATACCACGATCCGTCGTCGGACCTGCGATCTTCTAGCGGGGGCGGCCTCGACTCCCCGCTTGGCATCGATCATATTGACGCTCTGCGGTGAGCCATCTACTGTCCGCATCGGATCAAGAAGGACTTCGCCGCTCTGGCCGGAGTGTCGCGGCCGACGGTGGCCCTGTGGCTGAGCCGGTACGTCGCTGACAGCGCATCCGGGCTATTGGCAGCGAAGCCTGGTGGCCCCCGTGATCATGTGAGCGCAGAGGTCCGGTCGCGGGTCCCCGGCGCTGACCCGTACCGCGCCGCCGGCCGCAACGGGGTTGTCGCACTGGCCGACCCGGACGATGAGGTCACGAATGAACAGGCAGGACGCCGACGGGAGTTTGGCGAGCTTCACGGCCTCGCTGGAGTCGGCATCTATCCAACATACGGTTCCGAACGGGACCTGGTCCGTGACTCAGGATTTGACACCTTATGGAATTCGGCCTGGGGCCGGCTCGACCCCTGCAGCCCCGATCGCTTGATGAGCAAGCCTGTGGAATCAACCGGGGCGGCCTGCCGCGAAGAAGCCGTGGCGCGGGATCGCACCGGATTGTGTCCATCACGTGGCGACCCCAGGTCATTGGCCGGGGATGGTCAGCCGGTCGCGGTGGGAGAGGTGGCCGGCGGTGAAGCAGATGCGGTAGGCGGGAGAGCGCGCCGTCGCATGGACCCGATAGAGCCGGCACTCGTCGACACCGGTCGGATCGGCCGGCGTGGCCGATGGGCGGTCGTTCGCCGGCGAGTAAGCAGGGAGCCGCGCCTCCACCGACGCGCGGTCCTGGCCTACGCGGAGTTGGGCATACGTGTCGGCGTCGAGCACATTGGGGCTGCCGGTCAACGCGTCGTAGCCGACCATCGCCAGCAGCAGCACCGCCGCGGTGACCGCCGGGAAGATGAGGACGTCCATCGCGCTGCGGCGGACGCGGTGGCGGGCCCGGGCCAACTGGAGTTTCGCGTCGGGCCGGGCCGGCGTGGCGCCGGTGTCCAGCGGCAGCGTGGCGGCCACCTCGAAGCCGCCCACTGTGGCAGGGCCGGCGGTCAGGTGGCCGCCGGCCAGGCGTACCCGCTCATCGAGGCCGGCCAACCCGAAGCCGGCGCCGGGCTCGACAGTCGGCGCGAAGGTCCGGACCATGACCACCGCCCGCCGAGCCGTCTCGTCAGTGGACAGACGCACGTGAATGGCGGAACCGGGCGCGTGTTTGGCCGCGTTGGTGAGCCCCTCCTGCACGACGCGGTAGGCCGCCCGGTCGCTGGCCGGCGGCATGGTCGGCGGATCGCCATCGACGTGGATCTCCAGGCCTGAGGCGCGCGCCTGCTCGATCAGGCCGGCGATCGAGGTGCTGGTGAGCGGGTGGTCCTCGCGTAACACGTCGACGATCTCGTGCAGCCGATCGGTGGTCCGGGCGGCCGATTCGCGCAGCTCACTTGCCGCTTTTCGGGCCGCGTCGTCGAGGCTCTCCTCGACTTCCAGCGCCGCCGCGCGGAGGGCGAGGAGGCTGAGCTCGTGGCCCAGCGAGTCGTGCATGTCACCGGCGATGCGGGCCCGCTCGACCAGGCGGCTGAGCTCCTGCTCGCGCTCGAGGTGCTCGGCCAGCTCCCAGCCGTCGTGCACCAGCTCGTCGTGGCGGCGTACCAGCCGGCCGACCAGCCAGGGCAGCATGACCGTGGTCAACGCGCTGGCGACCGCGGGCACGCCGCCGACCGGCGCGGCGACGACGCACAGGGCCGCCACGAAGATCAGGCCGGCCCGTGCACCGGCGGTGTGCCGGCCGAGCAGCAGGGCCAGGGCCACCTGCGGCACCATCAGCGCGCCGGCGAACAGCGTGCCGGTGGTGGCCAGTGAGAGCGCCAGCGGGACTGCGGCGGCGGGGACCGGCCAGCGCCGGCTGGCCACGACCACCGGTGCCAGCAACACCGCCATGATCCCTTTCTGCCACAGCGGCAGCGGATCGTCGGAGATGGCCAGCACGGCGCTCATGACCAGCCACAACAGCAGGTCCGACCAACTCCATGAGCGGTGCATGTCCAACACCGTACGGCGCCGAAAGTCAGGTCGAACACCTGACGAAAGTCAGTAATCGCCGGTACGCCTCCCCGAGTAACTTTCCGCCCCATGATTAGCCTGCACGGACTCACCAAACGGTTCGGTGCCACGACCGCGGTCGACGATCTGACCCTGGAAATCACGCCGGGGCTGGTGACCGGCTTCCTCGGTCCCAACGGGGCCGGCAAGTCCACCACCATGCGGATGATTCTCGGTCTGGACACGCCGACCGGGGGTGCCGCCCTGGTCGACGGCCGTCCCTACGTCGAGCTGGTGCATCCACTGCGCACGATCGGCGCCCTGCTCGACGCCAAGGCGGTGCATCCCGGCCGCAGCGGCCGCGATCACCTACGGGCGATGGCACGGAGCCAGGACATCCCGTACGCCCGGGTCGAGGAGGTCCTGGCGATGACCGGCATGAGCGACGCGGCGCGGCGGCGGGCCGGCACCTATTCACTGGGCATGAGTCAACGGCTGGGCATCGCCGGCGCGCTCCTCGGCGACCCGCGCGCCCTCATGCTCGATGAGCCAGTCAACGGCCTCGACCCCGACGGCGTCCGCTGGATCCGCACGCTGCTGCGCGGGCTCGCCGCCGAGGGCCGCACGATCTTCGTCTCGTCACACCTGATGAGCGAGATGGAGCTGACCGCCGACCGGCTGGTGGTGATCGGCCGCGGGCGCCTGATCGCCGACGAGCCGATGGCCAACCTGCTGTCCGGCAGCGGCACGGTCGTCTCCGGCCCGGCGCTCGAGCCGCTGGCCGAGGCGCTGCCGTCGGCCACCTGGACGGCGCCCGGTGAGCTCACCGTCCCCGGTCTCGGGCCGGAGGAGGTGGGCCGGCGGGCGTACGAGATGGGTCTGATGTTGCACGGCTTGAAACCGGCCGAATCGTCATTGGAGGAGTCATACATGAGATTGACCGCCGACAGCACCGAGTTCGGAGCCCGCGCATGAGCACCCTGGCCGCCGAGTGGGTGAAGCTACGCTCGGTCAGGTCGACCTGGTGGTTCGCCGCCGGTGCCCTGGCCACGATGATCCTGGTGGCGGCGTCCAACGCGGACAGTGATCACGGCGGGCTGGTCGCCAAGCACGCGCCACCGGCGTCGGTCGACGCGGCATCCGAGGCCATCGTGGCGGCGGGCTGGCTGCTCGTCATCGTCGGCGCTCTCGGCATGCTGGTCGCGACCAGCGAGTACGCCACCCGCAGCATCATGGTCACCCTGGCTTGCACACCGTCCCGCAGCCGTCTGATGCTGGCCAAGACCGCGGTGGTGTTACTGACGGTGTTCGCCGCCGGCACCGTGATCGCCGCGATCGGGGTGGCGTCCAGCGCCCCGCTGCTGCGCGAGTTCGCCGACGTCGACGCCGCGCAGCTGTTCGGCCGCATCGTGGCGATCGGCGCGCAACTGGCCCTGACCGCGGTGCTGTCGCTCGGCCTCGGTGTTCTCATCCGGCGCACGGCCGGTGCGCTGACCGTCTTATTCGTGTTGCTCTTCATCGTGCCGGAGCTGTTCGGGGTGCTGGCCGACGTGTTCCATGTCGAGGTGTTCAACACCCTCGGGGGCTATCTACCCAACGTGGCTGGCGACCGCTTCATGCACGGCGAGCCGCTGTGGGGCCTGGTCGGCGCGGGGTGGGCGGCGGCGTCGGTGGTCGGAGCCATCTGGGTGCTACGCAGGCGCGATGCATGATGGGTACGCGTGATGCATACCCGCCGTGGCACACGCGCAAGGCCGCGACTGCTCACCCTCCATGCCCCGCCATCGGGTTGTCCCGGGTGGTTCCGCCCTCCTCGGCGAATCGCACGATGGCCGCACACGCCTCATCCAGGGCGGGCGTCCGGCCCTCGCGCCGCGCCGACCAGTCCTCCAGAACGTCGCGCGCGGTGAGGAGATCAAGCAACGACCGCCAGCCGCGCGGCTGTTCGTCCTCCTCGTCGAGCAATAGCACCGGAGTCAGTGCGTCGACCGGCCGCCGATCATCCGGCACGGAGATGACCAGGTCTTCGGGCAGTTCGTCGAGCTGCTGCACGACCTCCCGCAAGATCGAGAGTTCGCCGTCATCGGCAGTCACATCCCCGAGTCTGCACCGTCCGTCTTCAGTCCGCCGGTCGATCTCGCGGCGTCAGGGAGCCATCCGGCTCAGCGGTGGGGTGTCCGAGAGCGCGCGACCAGAGCGCAGACCACCAGCAGCACCAAGAGGCTCCGGCCAGCCGACCCTGAATCCGAACCCACTGCCGGCAAGAGGCAGCCGCATCTGGGGTGGCGGGACGTAAAAGGACCGGCGCCCACGGGGGAAGGCGCCGGTCCTGACAAGGGACGCTACTCCACTGGCAGACGACTTGTCGATACGGGCGGCCGGGTTTCCGGGGACGGAAGTTCGGATCCGCGAGATACCGGTGGGTAACCGCGCGGCGGTGCCGCCCGCCTTGCGTGTGGGTGAGTTCATTGCTCCTCCGGGGAATGGGAGAAGCTTCGAGCAAAGTGGACGGAGGGTCAGGAGCAGGTGCCTCGTAAAGTCGTTCGCATGATTCGCGTGCTGCTCGCCGATGATGACGCCATGGTTCGGGCTGGGGTTCGCGCGATCCTGGGAAAGGCGGGCGACATCGAAGTGCTGGCCGAGGCGGCCGACGGGCGGGAGGCGGTGGAGTTGTGCCGAGCCCGCCGGCCCGATGTCGCCCTGCTTGACATCCGGATGCCCCGGCTCGACGGGCTGGGCGCGGCCGCCGAGCTGCGAAAGATCATGCCCGAGGTGGCCGTGGTCATGCTGACGACGTTCTCCGAGGACGAGTACATCGTCGCCGCGCTCGACGGCGGAGCCAGCGGGTTCCTGCTCAAGTCGGGCGACCCGTACGAGCTGATGGCCGCGGTCCGGGCCGCGCACGGTGGCGCCGCATACCTGTCGCCGCGCATCGCCCGCCGGGTGATCGAGCGGCTGAGCGGCGGTGCGACGACCCGGAAGGCGACCGCCCGGGAGCGCGTGGCGCAGCTTGCGCCGCGGGAACGGGATGTCCTCGGGCTGATCGGCGCGGGGCTGTCGAACGCTGAGATCGCGGGGCGGCTGTTTCTCGTCGAGGGCACCGTCAAGGCGTACGTGAGCAGCGTTCTGGTTCGCCTCGAAGTCAAGAACCGGGTGCAAGCGGCCATATTGGCGTACGAGGCGGGTCTAGTTCCGTGAAGCGTCGTTGTGATGGGGGACGGCCGACCCTTACGGAGATGCAGCGGTGAGTGAGAACCTGATCGACGAACGCGTGAAGCGCCTGCTCGCGGCGGTGTCCGCGGACGGCAAGACCTCGGAGCACCCGGTGGTCTCGGCGGGGGTGAAACCGAACCAGGCGCTGCAGGTGCTGACCATGGCCCAGCGCACCGCCGAGCAGCACGTCGCCGACGCCAACCGGGACTCCACCAAGATCCGCGAGGCCGCCCGCCTGGCCGCGGAGAAGGTCGGCCGGGAGGCCCAGGAGCACGCCGACAAGGTGCGCCGCGACGCCGAGAAGGCGATGGCCGAATCGCGCAACGCCACCGACCAGGCCAACCGCGACGCGCAGAAGACCGTGGACGAAGCCCGCCGCCAGGCCGAGCAGATCGTGCAGGAGGCGCGGACCCGGGCGAACACGATCACCACCGACGCGCGTGGCGAGGCGCAGCAACTCGGGGCGCGGGCGCAGCAGCGCTACGACGACTTCGTCGGCGGCCTGAGCGCCAAGCGCGAGGCCCTCCAGCAGCAGATCGAGGCGCTGGAAAACTTCGACCGCGATTACCGGGCCCGGCTGATGTCGTTCATGCAGGCGCAGCTGCGGGCGCTGTGGGTGGACGAGCCGCAGGTCGAGGAGACGCCCGACGAGCAGCCCGCCATCGAAGCCAAAACCGACGAAGATCCCGACGAGGAATGATCAAGCTCAAGATCAGGTCGTAGCGGGGTGGTGGGTGCGGACCGTTGCTCCCGAGGGTCGCTCCGCTCCATGTGCATGAGAGGTCGCGCCCCAAGCGCAGGGTGCTGTCCGCGGAGCGGATAGCACCCTGAACTGCCCCTATGTGCCGGGGCCGCGGGCAGCACCACCGCCCGAACCAGCAGTGGTAGCCAGGAGCGCCTCGCGCGCGGTGGGTGGCGGCGCCGGGCCGGTGGTAGGTGGGAGTGCTTTCCGGGTGGTGGCGGCGCCGGGCCGGTGGTAGGTGGGAGTGCTTTCCGGGTGGTGGCGGCGCCGGGCCGGTGGTAGGTGGGAGTGCTTTCCGGGTGGTGACGGCGCCGGGCCAGTGGTAGGTGGGAGTGCTTCGCGCGCGGTGGATTGCGCGCTGGGCTGCCATTGCGGGTGGGAGTGGTGGGCGGGAGCGGGGTTGCGCGCGGTGGGGTGCCAGGTGTGGGCGGCGCCGGGTCAGCTCATGAGGGTGAAGAGGTTGGCCAGTTCGGTGCGGTCTGCGTCGGTGGACAGGGCCAGGTGGAGCAGGAGGCGGGACTTCAGGGGGTCCAGGTGGCCGGCCGGGATCAGGCCACGGGTGATCAGGTCGTGTTCGGAGCCGGGGAACGCGTAGGTGTTGACGCCCGTCATGCCGGCGCCGGTTCTCGAGGCGAAGACGACCGGGATTCGCTGGGCGGTGGCGGTCAGGGGCTCGACCCAGGTGGCGGGGACGTGGCCCATTCCGAACGCCGCGATCACCAGGCCGTCCAGTTGCTCGGCGAAGGCTGTCAGCAGCTCGCCGTCGTCGCCCAGGGTGGCGTGGTAGATGCCTACGCGTGGCTGGCGGTTGGGCGCCGGCAGGGTGAGGCGTCGCGGTGGCTTGTTGATCAGGTGGGCGCGGCGTTCGGCCACGTGGCCCAGCGGGCCGCCGGTCGGTGAGGCGAACGCGGAGACGCTGGTGCTGTGCGTTTTGCGTACCCGGCTCGCGGCGTGGATCTCGTCCGACATCACGACCAGGCAGCCCAGCTCGCGCGCCTCGGGGCTGGCCGCGGTGACGATGGCGGCGAGCAGGTTGCCGGGGCCGTCCGCGCCGGCGAGCGACGGGTTGCGCATGGCGCCGGTGACGACCACCGGTTCGGGGCGTCGATGCAGCAGGTCGAGCAGGTACGAAGTCTCCTCGATGGTGTCCGTCCCCTGCGTGACGACCACCCCGGCGGCGCCCTCGTCCAGGTGACGCTCGATCGCCCCGAGCGTGGCGACCACATCCGGAATGGTCACCGACGCGCCGGGCAGCTGCAGCCGGCTCTCCGCGACGATCTCCAGCTCGAGCCCGGTCAGCCCGGGAACCGCCGCCACCAGCTGCTCAGCCGACAGGGCGGGCATCGCCCCACCCTCCGGCGGCCCGGTCATCGCGATGGTTCCGCCCAGCCCGATCACCGCGACCCGCATGAAAGCCTCCTTCGTCGTTCTCCCAAGTCCATCCCGCCCGGACAAACCCCGCAACCCGACGCACCACCCCACCCCGAGACCCGCGACCCCCACCCCGCGAGCCGTAACCCGACGCACCACCCCACCCCGCGAGCCACGAGCCGGGATGGGTGGCGGGGCCGGACAGCGGCAGGCGGGCTGCCGCTGGGGAGAAGGGGCAGCAGACGGGCTGCGGCAGGGGAGAGAAGTGGTAGGCAAGCGGCATCCGGGCGGCGGATGCCCGATTTGCCTACCACTGGAGTGCCACGAACCCGGGCCGGTCGCCCCCCAAATTGGCACCGGCCCGGGTTCGTCGCCGACGTTACGGGTGGGACGGGGGCCGAGCGATCCAGCTGGCTGCCGCAGGAAAGTACAGCCTGCTGGAGTTCGCCGGATTGACGGGCGCGGGAAGATCACACGTATGCCTCTGCATGTCTCCCGCCGCGTCCGGGCCGCCGTGTACGCGCTGGAGCACCTGGTCCTCGGCATCGGCACGGCTGTTCTGGCGCTCACCTCCGCGATCTGGACGATCGTCGCGCTCATCCCGGCCCCGCAGCTCGCGCTCCCGGCCGTGCGCCTCGCGGCCGACCGCGAGCGGGCCCGGCTGTCCCGGATGGGCCCCGAGATCGCCGGCCCGGACCCCCTGCCGCAAGGGCGATGGGCCTGGGTACGTGATCCCGCCATCCGCCGCGAGCTGGCCTGGACGGGCATCCACGCGACCGCCGGTTTCGTCCTCGGCCTGATGGGGCTGACCCTCCCGCTCTGGGCCCTGCAGGATCTCACCTGGCCGGTGTACTTCTGGCTGTTCGAGCCGGGCGAGGGCGGCCCGGGCATCGCGTACTGGTCGATGGACGGGCCGTTGCAGGTCTTCTACGTCTTCCTGCTCGGCCTGTTCTGGGTGCTGATGGTCATCTTCTTCGGCCCGCTGCTGGCCTGGGCGCAGGCGTGGCCGGGGCGCAGGCTGCTCACGCGTACGGACACCGACCCGTCGGTGCGCATCGCGCACCTGACCGCGACCCGCGCCGCCGCCCTTGACGCGCACGCGATGGAGTTGCGCCGCATCGAGCGTTCCCTGCACGACGGCACCCAGAACCGCCTGGTCGCCGTGAACATGCTGCTGGGCGCGGCCCGCCGGGCGCTGACCCGGGATCCGGCGGCGGCCGAGGCGGCGCTGGACCGGGCCCAGGAGGCGGCCGAGCAGGCCTTGGCCGAGTTGCGTACGGTGGTGCGCGGCATCCTGCCGCCGGTGCTGGCCGACCGCGGGCTGCCCGGCGCGCTGGCCGGTCTGACCACCAACAGCGCCGTACCCACCAAGCTTGACGTCTCGCCCGATGTCCGCGCCCCGGCCTCGGTCGAGGCGACCGCCTACTACGTCGTCGCGGAGGCACTCACCAACGTGACCAAGCACAGCGGGGCCTCGAACGCCTCGGTGGCGGTGTGGCGCGACCGTGACCGGCTGTTCCTGCGGGTCGGCGACGACGGGCACGGCGGGGCCGACGAGACCCGCGGCTCGGGCCTGACCGGCATCCGCCGACGGATCGAGGCGCACGACGGAAGATTGACCCTGACCAGCCCATTCGGTGGGCCGACGACGATGCTGGTGGAGCTGCCGTGCGGATCGTGATCGCCGAGGACGACCCCCTGCTGCGTGAGGGCCTGGCCGCCCTGCTGCGGGCCGAGTCGCTGGACGTGGTGGCCACCACGGACAATCCGTCCTCGTTCCTGGACGCCGTCGACGCCCACAAACCGGACGTCGCGATCGTGGACGTGCGGATGCCGCCGACCCACACCGACGAGGGCATCAAGGCGGCGGTGGAGGCGCGGCGCCGGCAGCCGGGGCTGGCGGTTCTGGTGCTTTCGGCGTACGTCGAACAGGCTTTTGCCACCGAATTGCTGGCCGGTGGCGCGGTGCGGCTGGGCTACATGCTGAAGGAACGGGTCGGCCGGGTCGAGGAGTTCCTGCGGGCGTTGCACCGGGTGGCCGAGGGCGGTACGGCGGTCGATCCCGAGGTGGTCGGCCAGTTGCTGGCCCGGCCGCGGCCGGACGACACGCTGGAGCGGCTCAGCCCGCGCGAACGTGACGTGCTCGCGCTGATGGCCGAGGGGCTGGGCAACACGGCGATCGCCGAGCGGCTGTTCGTCACCGAGGGTGCTGTGCAC
This sequence comes from Actinoplanes sp. NPDC049265, assembly GCF_043197135.1. Taxonomy (NCBI): domain Bacteria; kingdom Bacillati; phylum Actinomycetota; class Actinomycetes; order Micromonosporales; family Micromonosporaceae; genus Actinoplanes; species Actinoplanes sp. NPDC049265. The sequence goes on from NZ_JBICSP010000019.1 coordinate 149,739, forward strand.
AAGCACATCCGCAGCATTTTCGCCAAGCTCGACCTGTCGCCGGACGACCGGGCCGACCGCCGGGTCACGGCCGTCCTCCGCTATCTGGACAGCCCGGTCAGCCGGTAGGCATCGGGATCCGGGCCGGCGTCTCGTTCCGCAGGAAGGTGAGCACCGCCGTCGTGTGCGGCGGGACGGTGCTGCCGGGGCAGGTGGTCCAGCGGACGTCCCCGGTGCGGAACGTCGCGACCGTGGTGACGCCGCCGGGGCAGGACGACGGCCGGGTGTCGTCCTGGACGGCGGTCTCGACCGCGAGGCCGGCGTCCAGCAGCTTCTTCAGTTTCTTGACCGTGAGCAGGCTCATCCGGCCTTCGGTGTCGGTGCCGTCGCCGGCGCAGTCCTGGCAGAGCCAGCCGCCGTCGATGTTGACCGAGAGCCAGGCGTCGCCCCAGCGGATGTCGATCGGTGAGCCCAGTTCGTCCTTGGTGGCGGCGCGGTGGCCCGGTTCGGCGGCGGTGATCGGCGGGTGGTGCGGGCCGCGCTGTACCAGTCCGCGCAGCCGGGCGAAGTCGTCGCGCCGGTCGGCGGTGTAGGTGACCCGGCCGAAGCTGCCGGGGTCGGCCCACCAGCACTGGGTGGTGGCCGGCCCGCGGCCGCAGCGGGCCGCGCCGCCGTACGGGCCGGGGTCGACGGGGCCGAGGTCGGCCAGGCCGGTGGCGACGGTGGGCAGGTAGGCGTCGAGCAGGCCGGCCGGGTCGGTGACGGGGCCGGCGGCCGCGGCGTACGCGATGACCGTCTCGCCCTTGCGAAAGGTGGCGGTGAACGGCGTCGACGGCGGCCCGATCTTCGCCGCCAGGCCGGTCGTGTCGTCGTCCGGTGGGGAGGGAAGGAGGGGCAGGCCGTCGATCTCGCGCGGGGCTTGGAAGGACGCGCTCGTCACCACCGGGGCCGGCGAGGGCGGGGCCGGTGGGGCGGCCGTCCTCGCGCATCCCGCGGTCAGGATGACGGCGAGGATCGAAGCGGGGAGAGCGGCACGCATGGCGCGCCAGATTACTGCCTGGGGGTGGATCCGCTCACCCGGGTACGAAAAACTGCCCTGGACGGCAGATGACGACTGCGGTGACGAGCTGGAAAGCATTTTCCGAAGGTTTTTCGGGAAAGAAAGCTGACCGTCCAAGGTGTCCGATCGTGGTACGCGCTGACCTTGGCTTCGACGATCATCGTGATGTCACGCTGACCGGTTGCGACCATCGAAAGCGTGATGCCCGGAGGCCGGTAAACGCACTCAAACTGCGGAAACCCGATGTCCGGATATCACGTCCTGGCATCGCCGGTAGTCCTGCCGGGGACATACCGGTATGGTGACTCCGCATAGACGCCGGTCTGATTTTGATTATCGGACCCCTCCCCCGAGCGGCTAGGACGATCACGCAGACGTGACTACTCAAACCGACGCCGACCTGCTACCGGCCGGACGACAATCGATCAAGCGCCGGGTCATCCGGCTGGTCCTGATTCCGGGCGCCGCGGCGCTCGTACTCTGGTTGGTGGCCTCCGGCTACCTCGTCTTCACCGGCTATTACGAGCGGGCGGTCGCCGTCGGTGTCCGTCAGGTGTCCATTCCCGCGGTCACCGGGCTCGCCGCCATCCAGCGGGAACGGCGGCTGAGTGCCGCGTACCTGTCGCATCCACAGCAGGAGATGCGGCAGCTCATCGACCAGCGCCGGCAGACCGACCAGCTGCTCGCCGACCTCCGGCGGAGCGCCGACCCGGTGCTGGCCGCCGCACCCGGCAGCATCAAGGCCAAGTGGGCGACCTTGTCGCAGGGGCTCGACGGGCTGCCCGGCATGCGCACCACTATCGACTCCGGGTCGGCCACCCCGCAGCAGGTCTACGACTTCTACAACGGACTGCTCGACGCCGCGGTCGGGCTGTTCGACACGCAGGCGCGTACGGTGCCCAGCGTCGACGCCTCGGTCGGTGGCCTGGCCGCGACCGAGGTCTTCCGGGCCAGCGACCTGATGGCCCGCAGCAGCTCGACCATCTCCGGCGCGTTCGGGTCGGGGAAGCTGGCTCAGGCCGACTTCGTGCGGTTCACCGCGCTGGTCGGCGCGTACCGGAACGCGCTCGCCGCCACCGCGCCCAACCTCGAGCCCGAGGCGGCCCGGCAGTACCAGGCGATCACCTCGGGTCCGGGGTGGCGCGATCTGACGGCGGCCGAGAACGCGCTGATCGCCGCGGGTCAGTGGCGCAACCGGGCGCCGAGTGGGCTGCCGGTCGACGAGACCTCCTGGGAACGGATCACCACCAGCGTCTCCAACGACCTGACCATCCTGGCCACGGCCCAGGCCGACGAGGTGTCCGCGGCCGCCCTGGCCAGCGGTAACCGCCAGCTGCTGATCGCTTCCGCGGGCAGTGCGGCGGCCCTGCTGATCGCCGCCCTGGCCATCCTCTGGGCCGTCCGGCAGTCGCAGATCCTGGTCAACAACGCCCTGTCGGTCCGGCTCTCCCAGCTCGGCCGCGACGCCGCGGCGGTGGTCGACGAGCGGCTGCCCGACATGATGAAGAAGTTGCGCTCGCGACAACCGGTCGACCGCAGCGCCGAGCTGCTCAGCCAGGACTACGGCCGGGACGAGATCGGCCAGCTCGCGCAGGTGCTCAACCGGTCGCTGCACGCCGCGGTCGGTGCGGCGGTGGACGAGGCGAACGCCCGCGCCGCCGGTACCGCGATGCTGATGGGCGTCGCCCGGCGCCCGCAGCGCCCGCTGCAGCGTGGCCTCAAGGTGGTCGAGGACCTGCAGGACCAGATCGGTGACGAGCAGCTGCTGGCGGCGTTGTTCGACATCAACCACCAGATGACGCAGACCCGCCGGTTCCTGGAAAACCTGATCATTCTCGCCGGTGGGCAGACCGGCCGCCGCTTCCAGAAGCCGGTGCCGATGCGCCGGGTGCTGCTGGCCGCGATCGCCGAGACCCAGCAGTACCAGCGGGTCAGCATCCGGCAGACGGCCGACGTGGCGCTCGCTGGCACCTCCACCTCGGGCACCATCCACCTGCTGGCCGAGCTGCTGGACAACGCGCTGGCGTTCTCGCCGCCGGAGTCGCCGGTGTGGGTCAGCAGTGCCCGGGTCGAGCGTGGCGTCGTGATCGAGATCGAGGACGGCGGCGTGGGCATGTCCGCCGACCGGCTCGACCAGATCAACACGATGCTGGCCACCGCGCCGACGCCCGATGTGACGGTGCTGCGCGACGGCGCCCAGATCGGTCTCTGGGTGGTCGCCGAGCTGGCCCGCCGGGACGGTCTCCAGGTCTCACTGCGCAGTTCCGCGTACGGCGGGGTGCTCGCCGTGATCCTGCTGCCGGACCGCGCGCTGGCCCAGTACAGCGAGACGCCGACGATGGAGCTGGACGCCGCCCGCGATGTTCCGCGCGGCGGTCTGGCGGCCAAGCCGGCGGCTCGTGACCAGGCCCGGGCGCATGTCGGACCACCGCAGCCGTCGGCGCCGGTCGCGGTCCAGGAGCCGCCGTCCCGCCCGCAGACCCTGGCCCAGGCCCCGCAGGTGAAGGCCCGATCGCAGCGCCAGCAGCCCCAGGTGACGGCGCAGACGCCGGTGCAGCGGCCGCAGCAGACGCAGGCTCCGGTGCAGCGGCAGCAACCCCAACCACAAGCCCAATCGCCGCAGCCGCAGCCGCCGCAGATCCCGCAGCAGCAGCCGGCCACCGCCGACGGGCGGCCCGCCCTGCCGGTGCGCCGCCCGCAGGAGCATCTCAACCCGATGCTGCGCGACGACGAGCCGTCCGGCTCCTTCGCCGCGCCGGCGGCGCCGGTCCGCACCCCGGACCAGGCGCGCGACCGCTTCGCTCGATACCAGCACGGCTGGCGTGCCGGCCGGCACGCCGGCGCCGACCCCGATCAGCAGCCGCCGCCCGGCGCTGACAACCGGTAACTCGAGACAGGGAAGATGATGGAGTCGACGTCACACAACGATCTGACGTGGATGCTGGATGAACTGGCCGCCTTCCCCAGCGTCCTGAACGCGGCGGTGCTCTCCACCGACGGCCTGATCATTCAGAAGTCCACCTCGCTACCGCAGGACGCGGCCGACCTGATGGCCGCCGCCGCGTCCTCGCTGTACAGCGTGGCCGCGGGCACCGGCCGCCGGTTCAAGAGCGGGCCGGTGCACCAGGTGGTCATCGAGTACGAGGACCACACCCTGTTCATCGCCGCGGCGGGGGAGAACGCGCGCCTGGCCGTGCTCTGCGGCGAGGACGTGGACATGGGTGCCATCGCGTACGAGATGGGCCGGCTGGTCACCCGGATCGGGCAGTACCTCGGCGCCGAGGCGAGAGCCACGGCCGGGGTGATCAACGGACATGCGGGCGGCTGACGGGTGACCTATGGCAGCTGGTCGGGCGACGAGGACGAGCTGGGCAAGCTCGTCCCGCTCTACGTCCTGGTCGGTGGGCGGACCACCCCACGCAACACCAGCCTGGACCTGGCCACGCAGATCATCGCGTATCCGGCCGACCCGGCCGCGCTGGAGCCGCACTACCGGCAGATCGTCCTGAGCTGCGGCGACTGGATCTCGATCGCGGAGGTGGCGGCGTACATCGACCGTCCCCTGACGGTGGTCAAGATTCTGGTCGATGTGCTGCTGGAGCAGGGACTGCTGGCGATCGGCGCGCCGGCGCAGCAAACCGTCATCAACCGTGGCCTACTCGAAACGCTCCTCGACGGCCTCCAACGACTCTGACTCAAGGGACAGCTGACGTGAAACGCACATCGGTGAAGGTGGTGGTGGCCGGGGGCTTCGGCACCGGCAAGACCACTCTGGTCGGGTCGATCAGCGAGATCGAGCCCCTGACCACCGAGGAGTTGCTGACCGAGGCCAGCGTCGGGGTGGACGACCTGGCCGGTCTGGACAGCAAGGACAGCACCACGGTGGCGCTCGACTTCGGACGGATCACCATCAACCACGAAGTGGTGCTCTACCTCTTCGGTACGCCCGGCCAGGACCGCTTCTGGTTCATGTGGGACGAGCTGGCCCAGGGTGCGGTGGGCGCGATCGTGCTGATCGACACCCGCCGGCTCGACTCCAGCTTCGCCGCGATCGACTACTTCGAGCGGCGCAAGATCCCGTTTGTGGTGGGCGTCAACATGTTCTTCGGCGAGCGCGTCTACACCGAGCCCGAGATCCGCGGCGCGCTGCATCTGAACGAGAGCGTCCCACTCCTGTGGACGGACGCGCGGAACCGGGCGTCGGTGCGCGAGACTTTGGTGGCGCTGGTCCGACATGCTCTGTCGCGGCTGCCGGACGAACTGAAGGTGTGATCATACGCTGCGCTGAGTGACCTTGTCACTACTGGTCGAGATCGGCGATCGACGATATTATCTAGTCCCATGACCAGTCATCTCCCTGGATTTCCCGATATAGCCTGGGAAAACTATCCAGCGGCGGGCCGGTCGTTCGGGACCTTTCTAGGTGGACTCTGGGCCACCGCCTGCGGCGCGCTCGGCGTGCCGCACAGCCCGGCGGCCCAGAGCGTGCAGATGGTGAGCTCGCTGCTCCCGGCCTGGAGCTCGGAAAAGATCGGGATCACGCCACCGCAGCAGTCCTACGTGTCCGATGACGGCTTCCCGGCCGAGATCTCGGTCAACTGGTCCGGGCCACGCCCCGAGCTGCGCCTCCTCTTCGACAGCCTCGGCGAGCAGTGGGTGTTCCCCGACGAGCCGGCGGGCTCGGTCGCCGACCTCTTCCCCACGGCCCCGGTGTGGCACGCGATCGCCTGGCGCCCCCCGGTGCGGGTCGTGCTCAAGACCTACTACGGCCTGTACGCACTGCCCAAGCCCGATCGCCGGGCGGCCGTCGGCGCGGCGATGACCCGGCTCGGCCTGGACGCGGCCTGGGCCGACGCCCACCGGCGGGTCGAGGTCCCCGGCGGCGAACGGGAGATCGAGTTCTTCGCGGTCGACCTGGTCGGCCGGGCCGAGGCCCGCGCGAAGGTCTACTACCGCAACCACGACGCCGACCTGGCCGAGGTGTGCCGGGTCGCCGCGGTGGCCTCGAAGCACGACGTGAGCGAGGCGACGACCGCCTACCGGATGCTGGCCGGGCCGAGTACCAAGGCCGGCCGGGCCGCGCTGACCTGCCTGGCCTTCCGGTCCGGGGCGGCCACGGCGATCGAGTCGACGACGTACCTGCGGATGCCCACGCTGACCGCCTCCGACCAGGAGGCGGTGGACCGTACCAGCGCTCTGCTGAGCCACCACGGTGTCGACCCCGGCCGGTTCCGCGCGCTGACCGAGGCGTTCGCCCCGGTGCCGCTGGCGCACAGCACCGGCCTGCTCGAACTGGTCAGTTTCCGTGCGGCCGGCCGCCCCGCGGACATCACCACCTACTTCCGGTTCCCCGTTTACCCACGGTAGAAAGGAAGTCCCTCGTGACAGTCCAGGATGTGGAACGCGTTGCCCAGTTCAACGAGGAACGACAGCGCGAGTACGCCGAGTCGGCGCTGATCAGGCTGCTGACCGACGAGTCCACCGACCCGGCGACCAAGAAGGCGGTACTGACCTACCTCCAGCCCTGGTCCAACGCGTTCCAGCGGATGATCAGTGCCCGGGTCACCTTCGAGTCCGACCCGGCCCTGTACGCGCTGGCCCTGGAACACCAGCAGGAAGAGATCGGCCACGACGCGATCCTGCGCCGCAGCCGCGCCGAGGACACCAAGGTGGTCTGGGACCCGGTGATCGAGGCCGGCGCGTCCTGGTTCGTCGACCAGTTCGCGGTGCAGCCCGGGGTCAAGAAGGCGGCCCTCGCCCACCTGGCGCTCGAGGCCGGCAGCCTGGTCTTCAGCCAGGCCGGCACCAGGGCCTTCCCCGACGACGAGTATTTCGACCTGCACGACGAGGCCGATGTCGGACACCTCGAGATGGGCTACGACGTGCTCCGCGAGCGCGACGACTGGAGTGCCGACGGGGTCATCGAGGTCCTGGACCGCGGCTGGCAGGTGATCGGCGTGGTGTCCGATCGCATCGCCGAGTGCGCGCGCCGCGACACCGCGGCGTGACCCATCCCGACCCGGTTTCCGCGGCGCGCGCTGTCGCCGCGGAAACCATTCAGGCCTTCGCGGACGCGTTCGGTGACCGGCTCGCCGCCGGCTATCTGCTGGGCAGTCTCGCCTACGGGGGGTACGCCCCGGCGGTCAGCGACATCGACGTCGCCGTCGTCCTCACCGACCGGCAACCCGGCGACCCGGATCTCGTCGATGCCACCGTCGGCGCGCTCCGCGAGCGGAGCCCGTTGCACGCCAAGCTCTCGGTCTTCTGGAGTTCTCTGCCCGCCCTGCGTGCCGGCGAGTCCGACGGCCGGTTCCCGGGGATCGACCGGATGCAACTCGTTGACGACGGTGTCTTGCTGGCCGGCACCGATGTGACCGGCCAGGTGGGCCGGATCCCCGGCCGTGACCTGATGCTGGAGAGCATCCGGTTCGCCGTCGAGCTGCTGGCCACCGACGAGGTGATCGCCGAGTTCCACCGGCCGCGCCGGCTGCTGGTCGATCCGGTCTGGTTCACCAAGGCGGTGTTCTTTCCGCTCCGCATCAGGTTCAGCGCGGAGGGGGGAGCCGGCACCTCCTCGAAGAACGACGACGCCCTCATGTGGTACCTGGTCAACCGGTCCCAGCCTCCGGGGGGCGACCTCGTACGCATGGCCAACCGGATCCGCGGTGGCGAACCCCTGGACCCGGAGGAGGCGGCCATCTCGCTGGCCGCCGGCCTGGTACCCCTCTATCGGAGGTTCCTCGACGACCACCTCTATCACCTGCGCCGGGTGGACGCGCCACCCGAGCTGATCGCGGCGGTCGAGCGCTGGAACGAGCGTCTGGCGGACCCCGGACCTGACTGACGGTCCCTGGGCCTACGTCGCGGACGCTGCCGCCGCGGGTGGCTCGGCGACGTGGAGCACACGCACCGAGCCATCGCCGACACCGCGGCTATGCCAACCTGTTGGTCACGCTGATGGTTCGATCGTGATGTCCACGTAGCTCCAGTTGTCGGCCGGGTTCTGGTCGGCCTGGAGCTTGGTCTGGCCGGTCGGCGGGGTCAAGCGCTGAAGCTTCATGCTGTAGTCGGTGCCGGGCAGGCCGAGGTCGAGCCCGAGCCGGGCGAGGTAGTTCTGGTAGTCGGCGAACTCGTCGCCGGTCATCCACTGCGGCTGCAGGCTCGTCCGTGCCGGCGCCTGCGCGTCCTTGCTGATGTAGAGCCCCATGCCGGCCTGGTAGGTCGAGTCCCACACGATCCGCTTGTCCCAGAAGCAGGCGGTCGGCCGGCCCTCCTTGAACCAGCAGTTGCTGGGCCGATCGCGCGTCGTGATGTCGGGACCGCTGTTGAGGATCACCGCGATGCCGTTGATCCCGTCGGTTCCGGTGTTCTTCACCCGGAGCGGGATGCCGAATCGGTCGCCGGGTGACTGGGTCCGCTGAACCGGGGGTCCGGCGGTGAGGTCGACCGCGTCGGCCGCGCGTACCGCGACGGTGCTGGTGACCGGTCCGTAGCCACGGCCGGAGAAGGTGATCGCCAGCGATCCATCGGAGCGCGGGTTGTAGTCGGCCTTCGCGTACGCCCGGAAGAGGCCCGCGATCCCGTCGGGGGTGAGGGTGAGGCTGCCGTCGTGCACGCAGACCACCTCGGTCGGTGTCGTGCTGGAGCAGTGCACCGGTCCCTGGTCGGCCCCGGTCAGGGTGACGGCGGTGTACATGCCGGTGAGGCGGAAGGTGACCTGTGCGTCCTCGATGGTCACCGGTTCCGACGCGGCGAGGTGGGGCGAGACCAGGATGGCCGCGCCGTCCACCGGGAGGAGTACGTCGGAGGCGACGACGTAGACCTGGGCGGCGTCGGCGGCGGAGGCCGGGAGGGCTCCGGTCGTCGCGGCGAGAGCGGCCGCGGTGAGGCCGGCGAACACGCGTCGTGCGATGCGTAAAGCCATGTCTGTCCAATCCGGATAGTGCGGAGGGACAGCGTAGGCACATCGCCGGAGGCCGTGGGGGCGCCGGTTCAAGTTGTGAACGATAACAAACGGATATGGGACTTGGGAGCGTTGTGTGATCGAGCCTTGACGCACCGGTATGGGAGCGTTAACACTATCGAAACTCATCAACCTCCTTACTCGCGCCAGGAGGGAAACATGATTTTGCACAGGATGTCCGCCGTCGTCGCCGGGGTCGTATTGCTCGGCGGCGCCATGGCCGGCTGCGGGAACGGGAATCAGGTGTCCGGCGGCACCGACGACGGCAAGATCACGCTCGGGTTCTCGCAGGTCGGGGCCGAGAGCGGCTGGCGTACCGCGAACACCAAGTCCATCCAGGATTCGGCCGCGGCCGCGGGTGTCGACCTCAAGTTCGCCGACGCCCAGCAGAAACAGGAGAACCAGATCAAGGCGATCCGCTCCTACATCGCGCAGAAGGTCGACGTGATCGCCTTCTCGCCGGTGGTCGAGACCGGCTGGGACGCGGTGCTGCAGGAGGCCAAGGCCGCGAACATCCCGGTCATCCTGACCGACCGCGCGGTCGACTCACAGGACAAGACGCTCTACAAGACGTTCATCGGCTCGGACTTCGTGGTCGAGGGGCAGAAGGCCGGCGATTGGCTGGTCAAGGAGTACGAGGGCAAGTCCGGCCCGGTCAACATCGTGCAGTTGGAGGGCACCACGGGCTCGGCGCCGGCCAACGACCGCAAGTCGGGCTTCGAGGAGAAGATCAAGGCCGACCCCAAGTTCAAGATCATCGCATCGCAGACCGGCAAGTTCACCCGGGCCGACGGCAAAGAGGTGATGGAGGCCTTCCTCAAGGCCAACCCCAAGATCGATGTCCTGTACGCCCACAACGACGACATGGGCCTCGGCGCGATCGAGGCGATCGAAGCGGCCGGAAAGAAGCCGGGCACCGACATCAAGATCATCACAGTGGACGCGGTCAAGGACGGCATGCAGGCTCTGGCCGACGGGAAGATCAACTACATCGTGGAGTGCAGCCCGCTGCTCGGACCACAGCTGATGGACCTGGTCAAGAAGGTCAAGGCGGGCGAGCAGGTCGAGCCGCGCATCCTGACCGAGGAGACCACCTTCACGCGGGAGCAGGCCAAGGAAGCCCTGCCCACCCGGAAGTACTGACCGATGGCGGAGACCACGCCGATCCTCGAGATGCGGGGCATCGGCAAACGGTTCCCCGGGGTGACGGCGCTCGACGGCGTGGACTTCCGCCTCTTCCCCGGCGAGGTGCATGCGCTGATGGGGGAGAACGGTGCCGGGAAGTCCACACTGATCAAGATCCTGACCGGTGTCCACGGCATCGACGACGGGGCGATCGAGCTCAGCGGCGTACCCGTGAATTTCTCTGGACCGAAACAGGCGCAGCACGCCGGCGTCAGCACCGTCTATCAAGAGATCAACCTCTGCCCCAACCTCACCGTGGCGGAGAACATCTACATCGGCCGCGAACCCCGGCGGCTCGGCCTCATCTCGTTCCGCGCCATGCGGGCGAAGGCGGCCGAGCTGCTGGGCTCGCTCGGCCTCGACATCGACCCCGGCTCGATCCTGGCCGGACACTCGATCGCCGTGCAGCAGATGGTGGCCATCGCCCGCGCCGTGGACATCTCGGCCCGGGTCCTCATCCTCGACGAGCCGACGTCCAGCCTCGACGCCGGCGAGGTGGCCCAACTGTTCCGGGTGATCCGCGGCCTGCGCGAGCAGGGTCTCGCGATCGTCTTCGTGACGCACTTCCTCGACCAGGTCTACGAGATCTCGGACCGGATCACGGTGTTGCGCAACGGGCGGCTGGTCGGTGAGTTCAAGACGGCCGAGCTGTCCCAGCGCAACCTGGTCGAGAAGATGATCGGCAAGGAGCTGTCGGCCCTGGAGAGCCTCGAGGAGCAGGCCAAACCAGTCCTGCCGGCCGCGTCGGCGCTGGTCGAGGCCGACGGCATGGGCCGGACCGGTGCGATCGCGCCGTTCCGCCTGACCATCCACGCCGGCGAGGTGGTCGGACTGGCCGGGCTGCTCGGCTCCGGCCGCAGCGAACTGGCCCGGCTGCTGTTCGGCGCGGACAAGGCCGACTCGGGCGAGCTGCGCGTCGAAGGTCAGCCGGTGGCGTTACGCGGCCCCCGCGCGGCCATGTCCCACTCCATCGCCTACCTGTCGGAGAACCGTCGCGCGGAAGGCCTGATCGAGGAGCTGACCGTACGGGAGAACATCATCCTGGCCCTGCAGGCCCGCCGCGGCTGGGCCCGTCCGGTGCCCCGCCGGCAGCAGGACGAGCTGGTCGGCAAGTACGTCCAGGCGCTCAGCATCCGCCCCGCCGACCCGCAGACCGTGGTGCGCAACCTGTCCGGCGGGAACCAGCAGAAGGTGCTCCTGGCCCGCTGGCTGATCACCGCGCCGCGGCTGCTGATCCTGGACGAGCCGACCCGCGGCATCGACGTCGGCGCCAAGGCCGACATCCAGCGGCTGGTCGTCAGCCTGGCCGGGGACGGGCTGGCCGTGCTGTTCATCAGCGCCGAACTGGAGGAGGTGCTCCGGCTCAGCCACAAGATCGTCGTGCTGCGCGACCGGGTGGTCGTCGCCCAGGTCGAGAACACCGAGTCGGTCGACGCCAACACCATCATGAACACGATCGCCGGCGGGGAGAGCTCGTGAAGCATCGATTGTTCTGGGCCTCCGCCGCCCTGATCGTCCTGCTCCTGGGCAACCTGATCTTCACGCCGCACTTCTTCTCCATCGAGCTCCGCAACGGGCAGCTCTACGGCAGCCTGATCGACATCCTGCGGCTGTCGGCCCCGCTGATCCTGGTGTCGCTGGGCATGACACTGGTGATCGCCACGGGCGGGATCGACCTGTCCGTCGGGTCGGTGATGGCAGTCGCGGGGGCGTTGGCCTGCCTGTACGTATCGGATAATTCGGGGCTGCCGGGCGTACTCATCGGCTGTTCGATCGCCTTGGGTCTGGCTCTTGTGCTCGGCGCCTGGAACGGCTTCCTGGTCTCGGTGATCGGGCTGCAACCGATCATCGCCACGCTGATCCTGATGGTGGCCGGGCGCGGGCTGGCCCAGCTGATCACCGAGGGCCAGATCATCACCGTGAACTCCCCGCCGTACCGTTTCATCGGCGCCGGTTACCTGCTCACCTTTCCCTTCGCCGTGATCATCGCGGCCGCCGTCGTCGCCGTCGCCGCCCTGATCACCCGGCGCACCGCCCTCGGCCTGCTGATCGAATCGGTCGGCGGCAACCCGCGGGCCAGTCGCCTCTCCGGCATCCACTCCCGCCGCCTGATCTGGGGTGTGTACGCCTTCACCGGCCTCGTCGCCGGCATCGCGGGCCTGATGGCCACGGCCAACGTGTCCAGCGCCGACGGCAACGCGGTCGGCAGCCTGATCGAGCTGAACGCCATCCTCGCCGTCGTCATCGGCGGCACATCCCTGGCCGGCGGGCGCTTCTCCATCGCCGGCACGGTCATCGGCGCCCTGCTCATCCAGGCCCTCGACACGACCATCTACACGACCGGCGTACCCGCGCAGACCACCCAGCTGTTCAAGGCGGTCGTGGTGATCGTCATCTGCCTGGTCCAGTCGCCCGTCTTCCGCCGCCGCGTCCTCCGGACGGTGCCCGCATGAGCCGCCGGTATCTGCCCGTCGCCGGGACCCTCGCGCTGTTGATCATCATGTACGCCATCGGCATCGCCAACTACGAGAACTTCTACAACACTCAGATCCTGCTCAACATCTTCATCGACAACTCGTTCCTCCTGGTCGTCGCGGTCGGCATGACCTTCGTCATCCTGACCGGCGGCATCGACCTGTCGGTGGGCTCGGTCGTCGCGCTGACCACAATGGTCTGCGCCACCCTGCTCAACCACGGCTGGCCGACCCCGCTGTCCATGCTCGCCGTCCTGCTCATGGGGGCCACCCTCGGCTTCCTGATGGGCTGCGTAATCCACTTCTTCGAGATCCAGCCGTTCATCGTCACCCTGGCCGGCATGTTCCTGGCCCGCGGCCTCTGCTACGTGATCAGCACATCCTCCATCTCGATCAACGCGCCGTTCTGGAAGACCACCGCCCAGCACCGCATAGCCCTCGGCACCTTCACCATCACGCCCAGCGTGCTCATCGCCGCACTGGTGGTGGTGATCGCCGCGGTGACACTGGCCTGGACCCGCCTCGGCCGCACCGTCTACGCCATCGGCGGCAACCCGACCTCGGCGATGCTGATGGGCCTGGGCGTCGGGCGCACCCGGATCGCGGTCTACACGATCAGCGGGCTGTGCTCGGCCATCGGAGGCCTGCTGCTCAGCTTCTACATGAGCTCGGGCGACCCGCTGCACGCCATCGGCATGGAACTCGACGCGATAGCCGCCGTCGTCATCGGCGGCACCCTGCTGACCGGCGGTTCCGGCTATGTGCTGGGCACGGTCCTGGGAATCACGGTCCTCGGCCTGATCCAGACCATCATCACCTTTCAGGGCAACCTGAGCAGCTGGTGGACGCGCATCGTGATCGGTGGCTTGCTGTTCGTCTTCGTCCTGCTGCAACGCACAGTCGTCCGGCGAACCCCCTGACCTGTGGACAACCGCGGCCGCTCGCCCCTTTTCCCGGCTATGGTCGGCCGCCCACCCAGAGGGTGGGGGAGGAGGCGGTGGCGGCGCAATTTCAAGATCAAGAGCAGGATGTCGTAGCTGGGTGGGTGGTGCGGACCGCTGCTCATTGGTGGACCCTTGATGTTGTCCGGCCCGTTAGGGCCGGAGGCATCTGGATCCGTCGGGTCATCGCCCACCGTTGCTGCCCCCTTTTTTGGTTTGAGGGCTTGCGGGAGTGTTAGCGAGGCTTGGCGGTCCGGGGCATCCCGACTGGCGACAGGGCTACTGCGCCGTTGAGCGCCCGTCA